>JBKBHB010000015.1:0-79958 GCA_046297855.1 Azonexus sp. | reverse complement strand
CCGGAGATCGAAACTCCGGAAATCAGCAGGAAAACGGCACATTCGTTGTCGCATTATGAAAAATCTGGCTTCGGCCGGAAAAGTAACCTCGTTTATTGAAGCTTGTTCAGAGGTTCCTTAGGGGAAGATCTATGAACAAGGGTGCAGGACTGACCATCGGCGTTATTGCCGTTGCCGTGGCAGCCGGGAGTGGTTACTGGCTGGGCGGACGTGGCGGCGCTTCCCATGGCGATGCTGTGCCGGTCGCCAGCGCTCCGGCCGAGCCGGCCAAGAAAGAGAAAAAACTGCTTTTCTACCGTAATCCGATGGGGTTGCCCGACACCTCGCCGGTGCCCAAGAAAGACCCGATGGGGATGGATTACATCGCGGTCTATGAGGGAGAGCAGGATGAGGAGCCGGCATCGGCCAACCAGATCAAGATCAGCACCGAGAAGGTGCAGAAACTGGGTGTGAGGACCGAAGTCGCCCAATTGCGCGTCCTTGACAAGGTGGTCCGCGCCGCAGGTCGGATCGAGCCGGACGAGCGTCGCATCTACGCGATTTCCCCCAAGTTCGAGGGCTACGTCGAACGCCTGCACGTCAATGTCACGGGCCAGCCGGTCAGCAAGGGGCAGCCGCTGTTTGAGGTGTATAGCCCGGAACTGGTCTCCGCCCAGCGCGAATATTCGATCGCCGCCCAAGGCGTCGAGTCGCTGAAAGATGCTGGCGGACAGGCGCGGGATGGCATGAAGCAACTGGCCGATTCCAGCCTGTTGCGCCTGAAGAACTGGGACATCTCGGAGGAACAGGTCAAAGCGCTCGCCAAGTCCGGTGAAGCCCGGCGCACGCTGACTTTCCGTTCGCCCGTCGCCGGCATCGTGACGGAAAAGAAAGCCCTGCAGGGCATGCGTTTCATGCCGGGTGAGGCGCTTTACCAAGTGGCTGACCTATCGGCGGTCTGGGTGGTCGCCGACGTCTTCGAGCAGGACATCGGCCAGGTCAAGACCGGCGCCAAGGCCAAGGTCAAGATCAATGCCTATCCCGACAAGGTTTTCGAGGGCACCATCACCTATGTTTATCCCACGCTGAAAGCGGAGACACGGACGGTGCCGGTCCGGGTCGAGTTACCCAATCCCGGACAGTTGCTGAAACCGGCCATGTTCGCCCAGGTCGAGTTGCCGGTCGGGGCCAAAGGAGAGGTCGTCACCGTACCGACCTCGGCCGTGATTGACAGCGGTACCCGCCGCATCGTGCTGGTCCAGGCCAAGGAAGGCCGTTTCGAGCCGCGTGAGGTCAAGTTGGGACAACGCAGCGACAACTACGTCGAAGTGCTTGACGGGGTCAAGGATGGTGAGCCGGTGGTGGTCGCCGCCAACTTCCTGATCGACGCCGAAAGCAACCTGAAGGCGGCGGTTGGGGGCTTCGGCCATGCCAGCCACGGTAGCAAACCGAAGCCGGAGGCTGGGGCGCCGGTCGATGAGCATGCGGCCCACCAAGCAGCCAAGCCAGCCGCTGCTGTCGGACATCAGGCCGAAGGGACGGTGGAGGCGTTCGATGCCAAGGCCGGAACGATCTCCATCGCGCACGGGCCGGTCGCCAGTCTCAAGTGGCCAGGGATGACCATGGAGTTCACGCTGGCCAATGCGGCGATGCTGTCCGGGATCAAGCCGGGGGCTGCGATCAGTTTCGAGTTTGTCGAGCGCAAACCGGGGGAATGGGTGATCACTGTGATCAAGCCGGCCGCCGGTAACGCGGTAGCAGCCAATCCCCACGCAGGCCACTGACAAGGGGATACCATGCTCGCCAAAATCATTGAATGGTCGGGACGCAATCGCTTCCTCGTCCTCCTGGCTACACTCTTCGTCATTGTCGGCGGTGTCGTTGCGGTCATGAAAACGCCGCTCGACGCCTTGCCTGATCTCTCAGACGTACAGGTCATTGTCTACACCGAATATCCCGGGCAGGCACCGCAAGTAGTTGAGGATCAGGTGACCTATCCGCTAACGACGGCCATGTTGTCAGTGCCGAAGTCCAAAGTGGTTCGCGGCTTCTCTTTCTTCGGCGCGTCCTTCGTCTACATCATTTTTGAAGACGGCACGGACATTTATTGGGCGCGGTCCCGGGTACTGGAATACCTCAACTTTGCCGCCGGCCGCATGCCCAAGGGCGTCACGCCGCAGATCGGCCCGGACGCCACGGGCGTCGGCTGGGTCTATCAATACGCGCTGCTCGCCAAGGACAAGACGCTGGCCGAACTGCGGACGCTGCAGGACTGGTATCTGCGCTATCAACTGACCAAGGCACATGGCGTCGCCGAAGTGGCTTCGATTGGCGGCTTCGTCCAGACCTACCAGGTCACGGTTGATCCGGTGAAGTTGCGCGCCTATGGCATTCCGCTAGCGGCGGTTTCAAAGGTCATTCGGGAATCGAACCGCGATGTCGGCGGGCGTGTCGTCGAGATGGCGGAAACCGAATACATGGTGCGCGGCAAGGGCTATCTGCGGGGCACAGGCGATATTGAAAATCTGGTGGTTAAGTCACAAGGCGGGACGCCCGTCTTGGTTCGTGACATTGCCCGTGTCGAACTGGCGCCGGACGAGCGGCGCGGTCTCACCGAGTTGAATGGTGAAGGCGAAGTGGTATCCGGTATCGCCATGGCGCGCTACGGGCAGAACGCGCTGGAAGTCATCCATAACCTGAAGGAAAAGATCGGCGAGATTTCTGCCGGCCTGCCGGAGGGCGTGACGATCCAGACGGTCTATGACCGTTCGGAATTGATTCACCGTGCGATCGATACTTTGACGCGCACCTTGGCGGAAGAAAGTCTCATTGTCGCGCTGGTCTGCGTCGTCTTCCTGATGCACATGCGCAGTGCCTTGGTGGCCATCCTGATGCTGCCGGTCGGGGTGCTGATTGCCTTCATTTCCATGCGATTGCTGGGGATGAACTCGAACCTGATGAGCCTGGGCGGTATCGCCATCGCCATCGGGGCGATGATCGATGCGGCCATCGTGATGATTGAAAACGCCCATAAGCACATCGAGCGTTTGCCGGAGGACCATACCCACGGGGATCGCATCGAGGCAATGATTGCGGCCTGCAAAGAGGTCGGCCCCGCGCTGTTCTTCTCGCTGCTCATCATCACCGTTTCCTTCCTGCCCGTCTTTACGCTGGAATCCCAGGAAGGACGTCTGTTCTCGCCCTTGGCCTACACCAAGACCTTCTCGATGGCGGGCGCGGCTTTGCTTTCGGTGACCTTGGTGCCGGTGCTGATGATGCTGTTCATTCGCGGCAAAATCATGCCGGAATCGAAGAACCCGGTGAATCGTTTCCTGATCTGGGCTTATCGTCCGATCATCGCCGGCGTCATGCAATGGAAAAAGACCACCATTGTTGCTGCGCTGCTTGCTCTGGTGGTCTCGATTTACCCGGCCAGCAAACTGGGTTCCGAGTTCATGCCGACGCTGAATGAAGGCACGTTGTTCTACATGCCGGCCTCCTTGCCCGGAATGTCGATCACCAAAGCAGCGGAACTGTTGCAGACCCAAAACAAAATCATCAAGAGTTTCCCGGAAGTCTCCTCGGTTTATGGCAAGGCAGGACGTGCCAACACGGCAACGGACCCAGCGCCGACGGAAATGTTCGAGACGGTGATCAACCTGAAGCCGGAATCCGAGTGGCGCCCGGGCATGACGACCGACAAGCTGATCGCTGAAATGGACAAGGCACTGCAGTTCCCCGGTGTCTCGAATGCCTGGACGATGCCGATCAAGGCGCGTATCGATATGCTTTCGACTGGCATCCGGACGCCGATCGGGATCAAGGTGTTCGGCAAGGATCTCAACGAGATGGAGCGGCTGGCCCGTGAAATCGAGACGGTCGTCAAGACGGTTCCGGGGACAACCTCGGCTTTCGCGGAACGGATTACCGGCGGTTTTTACTTGAACATTGAACCGGACCGCACGCAGTTGGCCCGCTACGGGTTGGCGGTCGGCGATTTGCAGGATGTCATCGGCCAGGCCTTGGGCGGCGAGATGGTCACCACGACCGTCGAGGGGCGCGAACGGTTTGGCGTCACCGTGCGCTATCCGCGTGAACTTCGTTCCGATCCGCAGCAGATTGCCCGTGAGGTGCTGGTGCCGACCATGGAGGGGGCAATGATTCCGCTCGGCCAATTGGCCCGCGTCGAGGTGGCCAAGGGAACGCCCGGCATCCGGACTGAAAACGCGTTGCTTTCCGCTTATATCTTCGTGGACATTCGCGAACGCGACATCGGTGGCTATGTCGCGGATGCCAAGAAGGCAGTGGCAGAAAACGTCAAATTCCCACCGGGTTACTACGCGACCTGGAGCGGCCAGTTCGAATCCATGGAGCGTGCGATCGAGAAAATGAAGATCGTCGTCCCGGTGACGCTGTTGATCATCTTCTTGCTGCTTTACCTGAATTTCAAGCGACTGACCGAAACCCTAATCGTCATGCTGTCGGTGCCGTTTGCGCTGGTCGGCGGGGTCTGGTTGATGTGGTTGCTCGGTTACAACCTGTCCGTTGCCGTCGCCGTGGGCTTCATCGCCCTAGCCGGGGTTGCAGCGGAAACCGGGGTGATCATGCTGATTTACCTTGATCATGCCTGGGAAGCGCTGAAGGCCAAGCGCCGGACGGAAAACCAAGCGCCAACCCTGCACGATCTCTACGAGGCCATCATGGAAGGCGCCGTGGAGCGGGTTCGCCCGAAGATGATGACGGTGGTGGCGATCATGGCCGGCCTGTTGCCGATCATGTGGGGTACCGGTACCGGCTCAGAAGTCATGAGTCGCATTGCGGCGCCGATGGTTGGCGGGATGATCTCTTCGACGGTCCTGACCCTCGCGGTGATTCCGGCAATCTACGCGCTGGTTAAACAATGGCGCCTGAATCGGGGTGTCGAGTAATGAATCTTATCAACGCAAGGAGAACGTGATGTCGAAGAAGCTCTTGGTGGTTGCTGTGACGGTAGTCGGACTGTTGCTGGGCGGGTGTGCCAGTAGTGAATATGCGGGCGGCTCCGGAAACGACTCGCACGCCGGTCATTCCCACTAATCGGTTCCCATGCTTGGTACCAGAGCTGCCAAGCAAGGCACCACCAGCCAGCCGCTCATTTTCTGTTCTACCGTTCCACCCGGTGTCAATCAAGAACATGGAGTCAGCTCATGAAAGCAGAATCTGAACATCATCACCCCGAGCCGTGGTATCGGTCTCGTGGCGCGGTCGTCGCTGCCATGATCGCGGTCATCCTGGGGTTCTTCATCGTTCGCGAGCATTGGGAACATCTGGCCGGAAAGTGGATTTATTTGCTCCTTCTGCTCTGTCCGTTGATGCATTTCTTTGGTCACGGCGGACATGGCGGTCACGGCAAGGCAAAAGGCAGCGATGAACAAAATTCGTAGACGACAGTTCGCCGCGGGGCTGATCGCATGGTTCAGCCTGTCGGTGCAAGCCCAAAGCTGGCAGGTGCCCAAACCCAGTCCCGGCCTGATGCCCAATCCGGCAGCCGGCAAGACGCTATTCGCGAAACATTGCGCGGCCTGTCACGGTACGGAATTGAAAGGTTCGGACAAGGGACCGCCTCTCCTGCACCGCATCTACGAGCCCTCGCACCATGCCGATGCCGCTTTCCAACTCGCCGCGAAGAACGGCGTGCGCGCCCATCATTGGAAATTCGGCGACATGGCGCCGGTGCCGCAGGTAACACCCGACGACGTGGCACACATCACGGCCTATGTGCGCAGCGAACAGCGCAAGGTTGGTATCGACTAAATAGAAAGTAGTCATGAGGCAAAATCTGGCTGGAGCCTGTGCAACTTTAGCAAGATCCCTTTTGCGGTCGGCTTTCTCTCCTGCGCGACTGTTGCTAACGGCCTTGCTGCAGAGCAAGGCCAATTTTTTCTATATCGGCCCACACGGCGTGCTGGATCAACTTTGAGCAAATTGCGTAGTCGTGATTTTTTGATTAAGGGGAAGTGGCCATGAACAGCGAACACTCAGGGCAACATCACGACCATACTCTTCATCACAGCCATTCGTCGCCGGTCTTGAAATCCATGTCGAGCATCTCTATCGATCCCGTCTGCGGCATGACCGTCAAGCCGGAATCGCCCCATGTGACGGATCTGGATGGCATCCACTACCGCTTTTGCAGTGCCAAATGCAAGACAAAATTCGATGCCGAACCGGCGCGCTACTTGGCGCCCAAGCCGGAAGAGGTCGCCGTTCCGGGCGCCGAGTACACCTGCCCGATGCATCCGGAAATCCGGCAGGTCGGCCCCGGCACCTGCCCCAAGTGCGGCATGGCGCTCGAACCGCTGCTGCCCGATCTCGACCAGGACGAGGACAACGCCGAATATCGCGACTTCCGCCGCCGTTTTTGGCTCAGTTTGCCGTTGACCGTGGTCGTGGTCGTCCTGGCGATGGCCGGGCACCGGCTGGAAGGCCTGTCGCCGACGGTCCGCTCTTGGGGCGAACTGCTGTTCAGCCTGCCGATCGTGCTCTGGGCTGGGGCGCCGTTCTTCGTGCGGGGCTGGCAGTCGCTGGTCCAGCGCAGTCCCAATATGTGGACACTGATCAGTCTCGGTACCGGAGCGGCTTTCGGTTACAGCGTGGTGGCGGCGCTGGCGCCTGGCCTGTTTCCCCCATCTTTCATTGCTCACGGCCGCATCGGCGTTTATTTTGAGGCGGCAGCGGTCATCATCTCCCTGACCCTGCTTGGTCAAATGCTTGAACTGCGCGCCCGTTCGCAGACCACGGCCGCCATCAAGTCGCTGCTCGGTCTTTCCCCGAAGACGGCCCGCCGCATCAACCCGGACGGCATAGAGGAGGATGTGCCGCTGACTCATGTCCATGTCGGCGACATGTTGCGCGTACGTCCTGGCGAGAAGGTGCCGGTAGACGGCGCAGTGATCGAAGGCTCGAGCGCCATCGATGAAGCGATGCTCACCGGCGAGCCTCTGCCGGTAACGAAACACCCCGGCGACCAGGTGATCGGTGCCACCATGAACACCGCCGGCAGCCTGGTCATCCGTGCCGAGAAGGTCGGTGCCCAGACAGTGCTCGCCCAGATCGTCCAGATGGTCGCCCAGGCCCAGCGCTCGAAGGCGCCGTTGCAGCGGCTGGCCGACGTCGTCGCCGGCCATTTCCTCGTCGTCGTGGTCGCCATCGCCGTAATCAGTTTCTTCGCCTGGGGCTTGTTCGGCGGCGAGCAGGGCTGGGTCTTCGGCCTGATCAACGGCGTTTCGGTGCTGATCATCGCCTGTCCCTGCGCCCTCGGGCTAGCGACGCCGATGTCGATCATGGTCGCCACCGGCAAGGCAGCAACCCAGGGCATCCTGTTCCGCGACGCGGCGGCCATCGAGCGACTGCGCGAGGTGGACACGCTGATCGTGGACAAAACCGGCACCCTGACCGAAGGGCGGCCAGCCTTCGAACGTGTGCTGGCTGCACCCGGCATCGTCGAGGACGAGGTACTGCGCCTGGCGGCCAGCCTTGACCAAGGCAGCGAGCATCCGCTAGCCGACGCCATCGTCCGCGCCGCCCGCGAACGCGGTCTTGCCCTCGACAAGGCCGAGCAGTTCGAATCGGCCAGCGGCATCGGCGTACGCGGGACAGTCGGCGGCCAGCGCCTGGCCCTTGGCAACGCCGCGCTGATGGCCGAGGACGGCATCGATATCGACGTCCTCGCCGGGGAAGCGGAAACCCTGCGCCAAAGCGGGGCCAGCGTCATGCATCTGGCGGCCGATGGCCGCCTGCTCGGTTTGCTGGCAGTCGCCGACCCAATCAAGGCGAGCACCCAGGAAGCCCTGAGCATTCTGAGTCAGGCCGGGCTGCGCATCGTGATGGCCACCGGCGACGGCCTGACCACCGCCCAGGCGGTCGGTGCCAGACTGGGCATCGAGGAGGTGCATGGCGAGGTCAGGCCTGCCGACAAACTTGCGCTGGTTGAGCGTTTGCAACGCGAAGGGCGGATCGTGGCGATGGCCGGCGACGGTATCAACGACGCGCCGGCGCTGGCCAAAGCGGATGTCGGCATCGCCATGGGTACCGGCACCGACGTCGCGATGAACAGCGCCCAGTTGACGCTGGTCAAGGGCGACCTGCGCGGCATCGCCCGCGCCCGTCTGCTCTCCGTCGCAACGGTCGGCAACATGCGCCAGAACCTGGCCTTCGCTTTCCTCTACAACGCCCTCGGCGTGCCGGTCGCGGCCGGTATCCTCTATCCCTTCTTCGGGCTGGTGCTGTCGCCGGTAATTGCGGCTGCGGCGATGAGCCTGTCGTCGGTCAGCGTGGTCGCCAATGCGCTGCGTCTGCGCGGGCAGCAATAAAACCGAGATTTGCTGATGTCTTCCCGATTGCCTGACCTCTTTGCGAACAATACGGAAACAAGCTGGCAAAATGGTGAACGGGTTGTAATGCCCCCGTTATGGGCGTGACAGCTACCCACAGGCAAACTCCCCCTACGAGGCAATGGGCCTTGATCGTGCCGCAGGGAGAAAATCATGTCCGCACACAATTCGTTCGCAATTTTCAACACATCCCCCGACTTCCATTTGGTTTCCCAGTTGGTTGGCGTGAATCTCGATTGTTTGGAAAAGATGGTTTCCACGCAGTTTTCCCCGCTCAAGGAACTCCTTGAGCAAACTTCATCGCTGTCTCTGGATGATCCTGGGCAAAGCGGGGCATGGTGGGCTGCAGTCGGCAATTTATCCATCGAGTATTGGAAGGCATACACCCTCGACAGCATGGAGTACCAGCACCGGGTTTTGCAGGTGCTAGCCCAACATTCGACAAAGTGAACTCGATGATGAGTTCGTCGGGGTCGGTGCGCTGGCAAGACTCTTCCGGCAAGGTCATTGCCTGTACGGAAAAAATCAAGGTACTCAATGAGAACCTGGATGAACTTCGCCAGATGGCCCAGGATGCACTGGAGGACGGAATTTTGATGGGGTGTTGCGAACGGCAATTGCGCGATGCGCTTGCCGACGCAATCGTGCATTTGGTGAATCCGTATTTGGCCATGCTTCCTGAGAACAATGTAATCGACAAGTCACCTTGTTGACAGTGACAGAAGCACAAACTGTATCTGTCCACTCGATTCGGACCGTTGAAATCCCCAAAACTCAGGAGTCAAGATCATGAAAATCTCTTCCCTCATCGCCGCCGTTCTTTTCGCCGGTGCCGCCATGTCTGGTGCCGCTTATGCCGATGACAAGGCAGGTGCCCCGAAAGCCGCCGAGGCCCAAATGGACAAGACCGCGAGCAAGCCGCATTCCCATGTCCAGGAAAAAACCGGCATGCCGCAAAGCATGCCGGATGCCAAGGCCGATAAACCAAACGCAGCTAAGGACAAGAGCAAGCACTACCATCCGCGAGATGGTAAATAACTGTCCAGCAAAGGCCCCGAAACCGGGGCCTGATTATTTCAGCCATGGATATCCGCAAGCCGGCAGAGCACGGCGATCGATGTGTATGTCGCACGCTTGCGCTTGCGGTCGGCAGTGACCCGAAGATGCTGACCTACAACTATTGTCGAACAGTGCTTCAGAAACGCTGGATTGTCGAATGCAATCATGGATGCCTTGCAGAGCCGGCCGTGGCGGCCAGCGATCTGAAATGGCATGACGGCGGCCAGATCGATCCGGTGAAGGCCATCCTGATCATGAACGAGTAATCGCTGCCATGGCGGGACTCCCATCCATTCCCCCGTCCGCCAACACTCCGTTACCTTCGGTTCAAGGTGGACATGAGGGGCATGGAGGAGCGCCGGGCAACATTGACAACGGAGTGTTCTCCGAAGCATTAAATCAGGCGATTGCCCAAAAAGCCAACACCCCCGGTGCCGGCCACGGTGCTCATGGCGGACAATTTCCCGGAATGGCATCCAACACGGCATCTGCCCATCCGAACCACTTCTCAGTCGGGCAAGGGGGTCATGCCGGCCATGATTTTCAGCAGAAAATGCTGGGGGTCCGTGTCTATCGGCAGCAGCTTCTGGCCTCGAACATCGCCAACGCCGATACGCCTGGCTACAAGGCCGTCGATATTGACATCGAAGAAGCCGCCCAAATCGTCAAAGGTGTATCGGGATCGCTGCCATTGGCTACCACCGCTACTAGCCATCTGTCAGGGGGAGTGCAGGCACCACCATTCCCCCTGAAGTACCATGTACCGTATCAAACTGCTGCCGATGGCAATACGGTGGAAATGGATACCGAGCGACAGAAATTCTCGGAAAATTCGCTGATGTACCAGTTTTCCCTGGATCGCGTCAGCGGGCATTTCAAACACTTCATGGAATTGCTGCAGAATTTAAGATGAGAACCTTGGCGCTTCCTGAAACCCCCCGGCAATTGCGCCGCATGTTGGCGCGGCGCCTCGGTATCGGTGCGCTTCTGGTTGGCAGTCTCGCGGGAGGTCTTGCCTACTGGGTCGAATCGTATCGCGTAGAACAGCGCACCCTTGAGCGCGCCATAGCGGGGGTCAGGCATTTCGAGTCGCCCGCCATGCAGATGACGGTCAGCGGAGAGAAAGGTGATGGCCATTCCGCGATAGCTCAGTTGCTGACCGATGAGTTTGTCGGGATTCGAGTTTTTGCGCCCAATACGGAGATGGTGTTTGATGCTTGGCGGCCAATCCCCGAGGCACTGAAAGAGATCGCCCGACAACAGCGCCATCCATGGCCGACACCTCCCGGCAGCCATAGCAAACGATTTTCGGTGGCGGGCGAAGAACTGGTTCAGGTCATTCTGCCGATGAGCACCAATGATGGCCGACTTGCCGGCTATGTTGAGGGAATCACCCTGGTGTCCCGCTCGGCGCTGCACGAGAGAGAACAGCAGATTCGCGGGGCTGTGCTGACGGCCTCGATATCTGTATTCGCAGCAGCGCTGTTGCTTTACCCGTTAATGTCAGGACTGCTGGGCCAAACGGTGGCATTGTCGTCTCGTCTCCTGGAGTCCAATCTTTCGTTGCTGCGTTCCCTTGGAAACGCCATCGCCAAGCGTGATGCGGACACCGACGCCCATAACTACCGGGTTACCTGCTATGCGGTCACACTTGCCGAAGCGCTGGGCGTTGGCAAAGAAACCATTGCCGAACTGGTGCTGGGTGCCTTTCTGCACGACGTTGGAAAAATCGGCATTCCGGATCAGATTCTGTTGAAACCGGGACGGCTGACCAGCGAAGAATTTCAGATCATGCAGACCCACGCCATGCTGGGCATCGAGATCGTCGCTGGCAATCCGTGGCTGGCTGGCGCAGAGAAGACCATCCGGCATCATCACGAACGCTTCGACGGAAAGGGCTATCCGGATGGTCTCATTGGCGAGGCGATCCCGCTAGCCGCACGGATTTTTGCCCTGGTCGACGTGTTTGACGCATTGACATCCGTTCGCCCGTACAAGCCAGCCTTGTCATTGGAAGAGACGTTGAGCATCATGGAACGGGAAGATGCCCAGCATTTCGACCCCAAGATTCATGCCGTCTTCCGGCAAGTTGCTCCGGTGCTATACGCACAAGGCCAATCCAGAGATCATGCCCAATGGAGTCAGGAATTGAAGGCGATGCTTGAACGGTATTTCAAAATGAGAACGACTCCCGAAGGAGCCGTGACTGCGGCAGAATAGTCTTAACCGCGACTACTCGCTGGGCGGAGAATATTCTCGAGGCGCATAACCTCATCACCGTGCATCAAGATTTTCTGGCCATCTTTGGTTTCCATCACGGTATCCTTCTTCATGCGGACCGTGCGGCCAAGTTTATCTTCCATGGCCATCTTTCCGTCTTTGAAGATATAAACCGTCGAGCCGTCTTTGAGTTCGATGGACTTCTCAACTTGGGATGCATCAACGGCATAGGCGGAAACACCCAGAGAACTCAGGGCTAGGATTGCGAGCATTTTCTTCAACATGTTCATCTCCTTAGAAAGTGTTGTACTGCAATGTGAATAGTAGGGGGGGGCTCCTGACAATTTGCCAACTGCTGGATGACGATTCCGTCACCCAGCAGTCAGGTTAATCAACCGCCCTGGTAGGCAGGGTTTTCGGTCACATACACGGTGATACCATCAGCGCCCGATACGATCTTGGAGAGCGGGAAGGAGGCGGTACCCAACGTATCGAAGGTCCAAACGACACTCTTGCCACCAAGATTGATCTTGATGGTCTCCAAGCGGGTGACGTTCAGATACTTGCTTCCGCTAGACAGCGTGACTTCGCGATCGGCATTTCTCGACGCAGCGTAGCCATACGGGGCCAGTTGATTGGCTGTGGGCGCGCCCTTGGCTTCTGAAACATGACTCAGCCAATGATTGGTGCCAGCCTCGGAATAATCCTCGTGAGCGTAGCTCGTTCCAGCTGCAGCAAAGCTAATCGCTGCAATCAGGGCCAGTTGGGAAAATTTCGTTTTCATGGTTCTCTCCTTGTGAAATCGGGTTAATCGTGTCGGACTCATCTCGTCCAACCGTGATGCCATCTTAGGATTCCGATACCAACAAGAAGCTGACCCCTGCGTTACGTTTTTGAAAGTTTTCGTACGAAAATTGTCAGGAAGCAAACCGTTTATTTCGTTCCACTCTTACATGAGTTTTCCGCTCGATTGCTTATCACAACAAATAATCAACCATTATCACGTCTTAGTTATTCAATGCTCCAAGCCTTGAATCATCAATATATAGTATGTAATATCGTATTACATACCACGGTACGAAATTCGAGGATGTTATGGCCAGAGCCGGAATCTACAAGTCTGAAGTTGTGCGAGCACGGAACAATCTGTTGGCAATGGGGCGTCATCCCTCGATTGACGCCATCCGGATCGAACTCGGCAACACCGGCTCGAAGGCCACGATTCATCGCTACCTCAAAGAAATCGAGGAAGAGGAAGGCCGCAGTACCGGCACCCAGGTCGCCGTCAGCGAAGCGATCCAGGACCTATCGGCCAGACTGGCCGAACGTCTGCATGAGGAAGCCGATTTGCGCATGGCCGCACTGACCGACAAACACAAGGCCGAAATAGCTGAATTGAACAACGTAGTGGCGGCGTTACGTGACGAAGTCGAATCATTCCGCTCGCAAGCCGAGCGTCAGGCGCTCGATCTGGCTGCGGAAAAAGTGGCTCATACCGAAACCCGAGCATCGCAACAGGAAGAGCGAATTGCCCGTGCCCAATTAACTCAGCGCATTCAGGACATGGAAGGACAGTTGGCCAAGGAGGAAACACACCGCCAATCTCTGGAAGAGAAACACCAGCATGCTCGCGAAGCGCTGGAGCATTTCCGCTCGGCGGCCAAGGAGCAGCGCGAACAAGATCAACGGCAGTTCGAACAACAGATCCAGTTCCTGCAGGGCGAATTACGAGCCGCCAAGGATGCCGCGAACACCAAGCAGCAGGAACTGATCAGCAGTCATCAGGACAACGCCAGGCTGTCCAGCGAGCTGGCCCATGGCCGCAGCGAGATTCACCGCCTGGATACCGAGGTTCGCTCACTGCGTTCGACAAAAGAGCAATTAGCTGTTGCAGAGTTGAAAAACCAACAGCTATCAGAGCAGGTAGCTCAAGCGATGGAGCGAGAAGCGTGTATTGCCAAGAAATATGAGGAGGGGGTCGGCCATCTGCAGGAGGCAATCCAAAC
Organism: Azonexus sp.; assembly: GCA_046297855.1. Taxonomy (GTDB): domain Bacteria; phylum Pseudomonadota; class Gammaproteobacteria; order Burkholderiales; family Rhodocyclaceae; genus Azonexus. Next base: position 66,322 of record JBKBHB010000015.1, on the reverse strand, counting down.
CAGGCAACGGCTGGAGTCAGAACTGATGGCAGCGAAAGCCGTTCTCGCCAGACACGAGGAAATATTTCAAAAGCTCACCGCTTCACAGGCGCCACCGACGAAGAGCATCGGCACGAAGAAGAGTGGTGCCATTGACAATCAAAATTCGTTATTTAATTCAGAGGAGTAAGTGGCTTTTTCGTAAATTTCTCATGATTCCCGGCCGCCCCTCAAGTAAGCTTCGTCTTCCGGCAGGACTTGAATCGGGCAGCTTCGGCTGCCCGATGGCTTTTTAGGCCATCAACCGATTGACGGCTTGGTGGGCGGATCGATAACGCGAATCGGTCTGCAATTCCTCCCACGTTGGTGCGGAAGCGGCAGGAAGCAGCCGTTCGATGCGTTGACTGCGCCGGGCATCGACCAACGGCTTCCAGCGGGTCAGCACTTCTCCCACAGCGTCCGGCGCATTACAGACGAGCAGCATCTCGCAACCGGCCGCATAGGCCGTCTCGACGCGGGCCAGCATGTCGCCAACGACACCCGCACCGGCCATCGACAAATCGTCGGTAAAAATCACCCCCTCAAACTTGATTTGTTTTCTCAAATAATCGATCCATTTATTTGAAAATACGGCTGTATTGCAATCCATGCAGTTGTAGATCACATGGGCGGCCATGACCCCGTCCAGGCTCAGCTGCCGGTAGGGTTCAAGATCGTCCTGCATGGCCACGAATGGCCGGTCATCGACCGGCAATTCGACGTGCGAATCCGGAACGACGTAGCCATGCCCCGGAAAATGCTTGCCACAGCTTCCCATGCCGCCTTGCTTCAGCCCCTCGCACAGTGCTGTGGCCAGCGCGATGACCGCCTCGGGGCGGCGATGAAAGGCACGGTCACCAATCACGCGCGATGGGCCGTAGTCCAGATCAAGAACCGGGGTAAACGCGTAGTCCACACCACGAGCCCGTAGCTCGGCGGCCAGCACATAACCGACTTGCCGGGCTGCTTCGCAGCCCTGGGCCGCATCGCTATCCCACAATCGCCCCAAGGCTGCCATCGGTGGCAGGCGGGTAAAGCCCTCGCGAAAACGCTGAACACGTCCGCCTTCGTGATCGACAGCGATTAACAGGGCCGGCGAACGCAACGCATGAATATCGGCCGTCAGGGCTGTCAGTTGGGCTGGATCGACATAATTGCGCGAGAACAGGATGATGCCCCCAACCAGGGGGTGGCAAAGACGTTCACGATCCAGATCGGTCAATTCGGTGCCGGCGATGTCGATCATCAGCGGCCCGAGCGGGCGTTTCTTCATGCGTGCTCCAGAATGACGTAGGCGACGGCATAGTCCGCTTCGTCACTGATCGAAAGGTGGGCTATCAGATGCTTTTCCCGCAACAGTGTGGCCAGCGCCGGGGAAAAGGTCAGAATCGGCCTGCCCAGATCGTCGTGTCCGATGGCAATCGCCGGCAGTGTGGCTGGCGGCCGGATTCCGGTGCCAAGCGCCTTGCTGAAGGCTTCCTTGGCGGCAAAGCGCTTGGCCAGGAAGCGTCCCTTGTCGGCAGCCCGACTGAAGTCTGCCATTTCCTGCGGCGCCAGTATCTTCTCCACGGCCCGTTGGCCATGGCGCTCCCACAGGCCGCGCAAACGCGCCACTGCGGCAATGTCGGTGCCGATGCCGTGAATCATTCGCCGTGTCGGGCCGCTTCGCGCATCAAGGCCTTCATTTCCCGTACTGCCTCACGCAGACCAACGAAAACGGCCCGGCTGACGATGGCATGGCCGATGTGCAATTCGCGGATGCCGGCCAGGCGGGCAACCGGCTGCACGTTGTAGTAATTCAAGGCGTGGCCGGCATTGAAGCGCATACCCTGCGCGCGGATCATCTGCCCGGCCAGGCGAATCTTGTCGAGTTCGGCCAACACTGCCGGGGCACCGGTATCGCGTCCCTGGTCGTGGAAGGCATGGGCATAGGGCCCGGTATGGATTTCGCACACCCGCGCCCCGATCCGGGCTGCTGCCTCGATTTGGGCGGGGTCGGCGTCAATGAAGACGCTGGTTACGATACCGGCATCGGCCAAGCGAGCAATAACGGCTTTCAGGCGATCTTCCTGGGCCAGAATGTCCAGGCCGCCTTCCGTCGTCACCTCGTGCCGGCCTTCCGGGACGAGCATGGCCATTTCCGGTTGCAAGGCGCAGGCAATGCCGACCATTTCATCGGTAGCGGCCATTTCCAGATTCAGCTTGATCTGCGTCGTGTCGCGTAAACGCCGAACGTCGGCATCCTGAATGTGCCGGCGATCCTCGCGCAGGTGGACGGTGATTCCGTCTGCGCCGCCCAGATGGGCCTCGACGGCAGCCCAGACCGGATCCGGTTCGTAGGTTCGGCGCGCCTGACGAATGGTTGCGACATGGTCGATATTGACGCCCAGTTCGATCATAACTCCTGCATCTCCTTGAACAGTTTGCGGGTTTCCAGTTCCTTGCCGGCCAGATAGTACGCCATCAGCGAACGCATCAAGGCCTTCGCTTCCTGACGCGAACGGGGGTCGGAAAAATCCTCGGCATCAAGATCAAGCAGTGTCTTGCCGATGACCCCCTGCGCCGCCTCGCTCTCCGAAGCTAACCGAACCGGCCCCTGTTCGATCAGGTAAGTGTAGTGCGCCCCGGCTGCGATCGGGACCCCTGTGCTGTCATGGCTCAGGGTCAGGCCATAGCCGAGTTCCTGCAACAGGGCTTTCTCGAAACTGCGCAAATCGGCCTCATGGACCTTGCCGGCCGGGTCGGCTGCCAAACGCTTGAGCATGTCGGCATAGCTGGCAAACAGCCGCTCATGCGGATCCTCACGTGGTAGCAGATGGATCAGCAGTTCGTTAAGGTAATAACCGCAGAACAGTGCTTCCCCAGCCAGGAGCGGCTGCCCGCCTTGCCACTCGGCCTTCATCAGGGTGGGCACCTCTCCCTTGCCCGCCCAGCCGATCTCCAGCGGCTGAAAGGCCATCAACAGCCCGCGTATGGCAGAGCGCGGCCGGCGCGCCCCGCGGGCAAGCAAGGCCAACCGCCCAAAATCGCGGGAAAACACTTCAACGATCAGGCTGGTTTCCCGGAAGGGATGGGTGTGCAGAACGAAGGCGGGCTGGCTGTCAACCTTGCTGCGCTGGTTCATTCGTAACCGAGGCTTTTTAGCAGGCGCTCGTCATCGTTCCAGCCGGATTTGACCTTGACCCAGACTTCGAGATAAACCTTGCCATCGAACAGGCGCTCCATGTCCTGCCGCGCCTCGCTGGCAATGCGTTTGAGCGATTCACCGCCCTTGCCAATGACAATCGCCTTGTGATTCTCACGATCGACGACAATGGCTGCATAGATGTGCCGAACGGCGCCCTCAACTTCAAATTTTTCGATTTCAACGGCAGTCGCGTAGGGCAGTTCATCACCCAGCAAACGGAAAACCTTCTCGCGAATGTATTCGGAAGCCAAAAAACGCTCGCTCTTGTCGGTCAGATCGTCTTCAGGGAACATCAGGCCCTCGTTGGGCAGATGCTTGCGAGCTTCAGCCAGCAGTTCATCGGTCTGGCGCCCCTTGGCAGCGCTGACCGGCACGACGGCGGCGTAGTCGAAATCGGCCGCGACGGTCGCCAGGAAAGGCAACAAGGCGTTGCGCTCCTTGATCTGATCGGTCTTGTTGATCACCAGAACAACCGGCCGATCCTTGGGCAGCAGGCGGACGACCGCCTTGTCCTTGGCATCGTAGCGGCCGGCCTCGATGACGAAGAGGACCAGATCCACGTCGTTCAGGGTCTGCGTCACACCGCGATTCATCGCCCGGTTCAGCGCATTGGAAAACTTGGTCTGGAAACCCGGCGTATCGACGAAGACAAACTGCGCGTCATCCGTGGTCAGGATGCCGGTGATCCGGTGGCGCGTCGTTTGCGCCTTGCGCGAGACGATACTGATTTTTTCGCCAATCAGCCGGTTGAGCAATGTGGACTTGCCAACATTGGGACGGCCGACGATGGCAATGTAGCCGGAACGGATTTTTTTCATGCGTTTAGCTCTTTCAGGGCCTGTTCTGCCGCAACCTGCTCGGCAATACGCCGGCTGGGACCATGTCCGAGGGTGCGCAAGGCGGGGGATTCGATCTCGCAGGCCACCTCGAAGCGCTGATCATGCGCCGCGCCGGTCGTTTCCAACACGCGATAGGATGGCAGGGGTTTCTTCCGACCTTGCAGCCATTCCTGCAGGCGGGTCTTGGCATCCTTCTGGAACTGCCCCGGTTTCAATTCATCAAGCAAGGGCGCATACAGTCTTTCGATGACTGCCTGCGCTGCCGAAAACCCGGCATCGAGATAGATGGCACCAAACAGTGCTTCCAGCGCATCCGCCAGGATGGAGGGGCGTTGCGCCCCACCGCTTTTCAACTCGCCTTCGCCGAGGCGAAGGAAATCACCCAGTTTCAGGTCAAGTGCCAGGCGATGCAGGGCATCCTGCCGGACCAAGTTGGCACGCAACCGGGACAGATCGCCTTCCGGCAAGGCGGGAAAACGATGAAACAAGGCAGCAGCGATGACACAATCGAGAATGCCGTCACCCAGAAATTCCAGACGCTCGTTGTTCGGCGTTCCGAAACTGCGATGCGTCAGGGCGGTCCTCAACAAGGCTTCGTCAGAAAATCCGTGACCCAGCTTCCGGGCAACCGATTGCGCAGTCATGCCTCAGGATCCGGCAGTGGAGCCCTTGTAGTCGATCAGCAACGAGACGTTCCAGAACAGCGGAATACGCTTTTCATAGGCAAACTCGATGACGATCTTGCCGCCATCCTTGCTCACGTCGAGATCGCTGGACTTGAAGTCCAGCATGTCGATTTCAGCAAATTTGTCAAACGTGCGCCGCACATCAGCCACGGTCGACTCCGGGCCAACCTGATTGACCGTCGCCTTGGCATCCTTGAGGATTTTCTGGTACTCGATGAACGTGGGGAGGACCTTCATCCCGAGAACGGCAACCAGCACCAGAATGATGCTCCAGAACAACAGCCCGGACAGAGCTACGCCAACTTGCTTTTTCATTTGTCTCCCCTTATTTGAAGGAACCAATGCGGCCGAAATCGCTGAAGTTCAACCAGATGAAGAATGCCTTTCCGACAATGTTTTCCTCGGGGACAAACCCCCAGGATCGACTATCTCGGCTGTTGTCACGGTTATCGCCCATCATGAAGTAGTGTCCCGGTGGAACCGTGCAAACGACGCCGGCTGCATTGTAGGTGCAATTTTCCCGGTACGGGAAGTGCGCCGCATCCGGAATGAATGCCGGAGCATCCGCATCGTTCAGGGCGCGATGCTCAACCTCGCCCAGTTTTTCCTCGAACTGCTCGGAATAATAAAGGCGATCGGGATGCAGGTAATCCCCCGTTTTCCGGGTGGGAACCGGCTGGCCGTTGATTACCAGCTTCTTGTTCTGGTATGCCACCGTATCGCCCGGCAAGCCGACGACGCGCTTGATGTAATCGAGCGAGGGATCTTCCGGGTAGCGGAAGACCATGACGTCGCCGCGTTGCGGCTGGTTGATTTCGATAATCTTCTTGTTGATGACCGGCAGGCGAATCCCGTAAGTAAATTTGTTCACCAGAATGTAGTCGCCGACCAGCAGGGTCGGAATCATCGAACCTGACGGAATCTTGAACGGTTCAAACAAAAACGAGCGCAAGACGAATACGATCAGGATCACCGGGAAGAAACTGGCCCCCCACTCTACCCACAACGGCTCCTTGGCGCCCTTGACACGCAACTTGCGGAACTTGAGCACATCCACCGCATACAACACACCGGTAACGACCAGCAGGACGAACAGGATCAGTGCGAAATTCATGAGGTATTCCAGGGTTCCTAGTTATCGACACGCAGGACAGCGAGGAAGGCTTCCTGCGGAATTTCGACGCTGCCGACCTGCTTCATGCGCTTCTTCCCCGCCTTTTGTTTTTCCAGAAGCTTCTTCTTGCGGGTGATATCGCCGCCGTAACACTTGGCCAGCACGTCCTTGCGCAGGGCCTTGACGTTTTCGCGCGCGATGATGTGCGACCCGATGGCCGCCTGGATCGCGACATCGTACATCTGGCGGGGAATCAGTTCGCGCATCTTGGAAGCCAGCTCGCGGCCGCGATATTGCGAATTGGAGCGGTGCACGATCAACGACAAGGCATCGACTTTCTCGCCGTTGATCAGGATATCGAGCTTGACCACGTCAGCCGCGCGATATTCCTTGAAATCGTAATCCAGCGAAGCGTATCCGCGCGAGCAGGATTTCAGCTTGTCGAAGAAGTCCATCACCACTTCGGCCATCGGCATCTCGTAAACGAGTTTTACCTGACGGCCGTGGTAGTGCATGTCGATCTGATTGCCGCGTTTTTGGTTGCACAGCGTGATCACCGCGCCCAGGTAATCCTGCGGCACGAAGATGGTTGCCTCGATGATCGGCTCACGTACTTCCTCGATCTTCGAAATTTCCGGCAACTTGGCCGGGTTCTCGACCTGAATGATCGTGCCATCCCGCTGCACGACTTCATAGACGACAGTCGGGGCCGTCGTGATCAGGTCCTGGTCGAATTCACGCTCCAGGCGTTCCTGAACGATCTCCATGTGCAGCAAACCAAGGAATCCGCACCGGAAACCAAACCCCAGCGCCTGGGAAACTTCCGGCTCGTATTGCAGGGAGGCATCGTTGAGCTTCAGCTTTTCCAGCGATTCACGCAGCGAGTCGTATTGGTTCGATTCGACCGGGTAGAGGCCGGCGAATACCTGCGGCTTGATCTCCTTGAAGCCAGGCAGCGGTTCAGCCGCCTTGCGATCGACCGTGGTGATCGTGTCGCCCACCTTGGCTGCCTTCAGTTCCTTGATGCCGGAAATGACAAAGCCGACCTCGCCCGCCCGCAATTCATCACGCTGAACCGATTTCGGCGTGAATACGCCGACCTGCTCGCACAGCTGTTGTGCACCGGTCGCCATGAAATACAGCTTATCCTTGGGGCGCATCACGCCATCAACGACACGCACCAGCATGACGACACCAACATAGTTGTCAAACCAGGAGTCGATGATCAAGGCCTTGAGCGGCGCGTTGGCATCGCCTTTCGGCGGCGGCACGCGGGCAACCACGGCCTCCAAGATATCCTCAACCCCCAGCCCGGTCTTGGCCGAGGCCAGTACGGCATCGGTGGCATCGATACCGATCACATCCTCGATCTCCTGGCGGGCGTTGTCCGGATCGGCAGAAGGCAAGTCGATCTTGTTCAGCACCGGGACCACTTCGATATCGAGCTCGATCGCGGTATAGCAGTTGGCCACCGTCTGTGCCTCGACACCCTGTGAAGCATCGACCACGAGCAGTGCTCCCTCGCACGCCGACAACGACCGGGAAACCTCATAGGAAAAGTCCACATGCCCCGGCGTATCGATCAGGTTCAGGTTATAAACCTTGCCGTCACGCGCCTTGTAGTTCAACGCTGCGGTCTGTGCCTTGATCGTGATGCCGCGCTCACGCTCGATGTCCATCGAATCCAGCACCTGCGCCTCCATTTCACGATCGGACAAGCCGCCGCAGAGATGGATGATCCGGTCGGCCAGCGTCGATTTGCCGTGGTCGATGTGGGCGATGATGGAGAAGTTTCTAATGTGATCCATTGCTGCCAGTAAAAAAGGGCGCTGTCCGGCGCCCTTCCCTTTTCAGAAGACCCTGAATTCTAGCGGATTCCCGACAAATATTCACGGGTTTTGGCTTCGTCCAGAAAGTAGTGGCAAAGCTCGGTTTCCCCGTGCAGCAGGACCGGGACCCACTCATCGTAGCGGGCTTCCAGATCAGGATCGGCATCCACATCGAGAATGGTCACGCGGGCACCGAATTCCTCGGCCAGCAGCCTGAGCGCCACCTCCATGTCATGACAGAGGTGGCAATAGCTCCGGCTGATCAGGGTCAATTCAATTTCCACCGTTCAGCCCCTTGATGGTGATGAACGTCTGCATCTCGCCACGCCGAATGAGCAGCGTGACGTTACTGCCCTTTTCGAACTGGGACAACAATTTGTTGAACTGCTCGACGCTCCGGACCTCGGTCGTTACGCCCCGGCTGATTACGGCAATGATGATATCCCCGGCACGCAAATCCGAACGGGCACCAATGCCGCGCACATCCTCGATCACGAGGCCGGAAGCCATCTTGAGTTCGCGCTTTTGCTCGGCAGTCAGTTCGCTGACGATGAGCCCCAGACGATTGGGGGCCGGCTCGGCCGCCCGGCTCCCTTTGGGTGACCGGCTGCCCCCTTGCCTTTCCTCGGCCATTTCGCCGACCACAACCGCCAGATCACGCATGGCCCCCTTGCGCCAAACCTGAACCGTCGCACGTGTTCCCGGTCTCGTCGAACCAACCTGACGCGGCAGATCGGCCGAGTTATTGATCGCCTTGCCATCGAACTTCAGGATCACATCGCCAGCCTCTATCCCCGCCTTTTCGGCCGGCCCGCCCTTCTCGACGGAATTGACCACCGCTCCCATCGCCCGGCTTAACCCCAGGGAGTCGGCCAACTCCTTGTTAACCTCCTGAATGACCACCCCCAGTCTCCCCCGGCTGACCTTGCCGGAAGTGCGCAACTGGCTCTGGATATCCATGGCTACATCGATGGGAATGGCAAACGATACCCCCATGTATCCACCGCTGCGGCTGTAAATCTGGGAATTGATGCCGACGACCTCGCCCCGCATGTTGAACAAGGGACCGCCCGAATTGCCCGGGTTGATCGCAACGTCGGTCTGGATGAAGGGGACGTAGTTTTCCTGCGGCAGGGAGCGCCCCTTGGCCGAGACAATACCGGCCGTAACGGAATTGTCGAAGCCAAAGGGCGAGCCGATGGCGACGACCCACTCCCCCACTTTCAATTGGGCCGGATCTCCCAGCCTGACCATCGGCAACCCGTTGGCGTCGATCTTGATCAGCGCCACATCGGTTCGCTTGTCCGCGCCAATGATCTTCGCCTTGAATTCGCGCTTGTCCGTCAGGCGGACCGTGACTTCGTCAGCTCCCTCGACCACGTGCGCATTGGTCAGAATGTAGCCATCGCCACTGATGATGAAGCCGGAACCGAGCGATTTGTTCTCGAAATCACGCGGCACACCTCCCCCCGGGAGTCTAGGCATGAAACGCTTGAAAAACTCGAAAGCCGGATCGCTCTCGTCGAACGGAAACGGCATCATCTGGGCCTGGCCGCGCACGATCTGGGTGGTACTGATATTGACGACAGCCGGCCCCTGTTTTTCAGCCAATTCGGAAAAGTCGGGCAAGCCCCGGCTTTGGGCGATGGCGCTCGAAGCCAGGAGCCAGAAAAACAAAAGGCCAGCAAGACGAATCAAGCCCATGGCAACCTCCGTAATCTGCTACAAACGGGAAACGATCTGCGGACGGCCATCCGGGGGAGACGTGACGGCATCGCGCCTTGACCTTGCCCGGACGTAGGCCAACGCCACGCCGATTCCGGCCACAGCCCCTAGGATGCCACCCGGTTCGCCAAACAACTGCATGCCGGCGATGGCACCACCCACCAGCCCCAGCAACGGAACACCGTAGGCCAGATTGGCGGTCTTTCGGACACTGCCGGGCGCCGTAGCGACGATCACCTTGTCGCCGACCTGCGCGCCGATCATGTTGTCAGCCTCGTAAGTCCGCGGACCGCCGCAAAACATCTGCGTGAGTTGCTGCCCGCCGCACCCGCCTTCTTCATGACAGCGGCCACATCCTCCCTGTTCGACTTCGATCAGGGCTTTACCACCAGCCAGCGCCCGAACGGTGCCGCGCACGGTAATCAGTTCGTCGTTCATTTCATATTTACCAACGCTTGTCTGGCGATGTATCGAGCAAAGGCCGCAACTTGTTGGCAACCGCTTCGCGCGCCCGAAAGATGCGTGAACGCACCGTCCCGATCGGACAATTCATGATTTCGGCAATTTCCTCATAGGAAAGCCCTTCCAGTTCACGCAGCGCGATGGCAGTGCGCAACTCTTCCGGCAGCGAATCCATCGCGGCATTGACGGTTTGGCCAATCTGCTTGGACAACAAAAGGCTTTCCGGTGTGTTGATGTCGCGCAGTTGCGATGCATCCTCAAAGGTTTCCGCCTCTTCCGAATCGAACTCCGTGGTGGTCGGGGCGCGCCGCCCCTGTGAAACCAGATAGTTCTTTGCCGTATTGATGCCAATGCGGTAAAGCCAGGTATAGAAGGCACTTTCCCCGCGAAACGACGGCAGGGCGCGATAGGCCTTGATGAAAGCCTCTTGCGAGACATCCTCGACTTCGGCGGCATCGCGAATGAAACGCGACAACAAACGCCCCAGCTTTCGCTGGTACTTGCTCACCAACTGGTCGAAGGCGTGCTGATCCCCGCCTTGCGCCCTTTCGACCAGCAACTGATCGATTTCGCGCTCACTCATGGCTCTGTTTCCCTGAGGGTATTGATTCGTATCTTTATCGGAAAGCAGTATAGCGCACGGCATTTCGGCTGAAGACAGCTATTTGCGCTGAATTGTGACCGAGTGTAACGGGAGGAATCCTTTGCTGCGTGCTATATTTCGGGCGAAACAAACCAACAAGAGAACAGCCGTGCAGAAATTCGACGTCCTGATCATTGGTAGCGGACTTGCGGGGCAGTCTGCCGCACTACGCTTGGCACCGCATTGTCGGATAGCCTTGGTCAGCAAGCGCAGCCTCGAAGACTCGGCTTCCGGCTGGGCACAAGGCGGGATTGCCGCAGTACTCGACAGTCAGGATTCGGTCGAAGCTCACATCCGCGATACGCTGATCGCGGGAGCTTGGCTCAACGACGAAAAGGCAACCCGGTTCGTGGTCGAAAACGGCCGTCGCGCCATCGAGTGGCTGATTGCGCAAGGCGTTCCTTTCACTCAGGACGCCTCCGGTTATCACCTCACCCGCGAAGGAGGGCACAGCGCTCGTCGAGTCATCCATGTCGCCGATGCGACCGGGCTGGCCGTGCAGGACACGCTGACCCGGAAAGTTCGCGCCAATCCCAATATCACGATTTTGGAAGATCATATTGCGATCGACCTGATCACCGGCGACAAACTCGGCCTGCCGGAGAAGCGCTGCTATGGCGCCTACGTGCTGAACAACCGTACCGGCGAAGTGGTCACCATGGGGGCTGCCCATACGCTCATTGCAACGGGCGGGGCCGGCAAGGTCTATCTCTACACCACCAACCCGGACACCTCGACGGGCGACGGAATTGCAATGGCTTATCGCGCAGGTTGTCGCGTTGCCAACATGGAATTCATCCAGTTCCACCCAACCTGCCTCTACCATCCCCAAGCAAAGTCTTTCCTCATATCCGAGGCCGTGCGCGGTGAAGGCGGGTTGTTGAAACTTCCTGATGGAACACGCTTCATGCTCGAGCATGACGATCGTGCCGAACTGGCCCCCCGCGACATCGTTGCCCGTGCGATCGATTTCGAAATGAAAAAGCGGGGCCTTGATTGCGTTTTCCTCGATATCTCGCACAAGGGCGAAGAATTCATCCGGAGCCACTTCCCGAATATCCATGCCCGATGCCTCGAACTCGGCATCGATATCACGCGTGACCCGATTCCGGTGGTGCCGGCCGCTCATTACACCTGTGGTGGCGTGGTCAGCGACCTGCAAGGACGAACCGATGTGGCTGGTCTGTATGTTGCCGGCGAGGCATCCTGTACCGGACTGCACGGTGCCAACCGGCTGGCATCGAATTCGCTGCTGGAGTGCCTGGTGTTTGCGGAAGCGGCCGTTAACGACATTTTGGGCAAGCCGGCGGAATCGCTCCCCGAGCTTCCGCAGTGGGATGAAAGCCGGGTAACCGATGCCGACGAGGAAGTCGTCATCTCGCATAACTGGGACGAATTGCGTCGCTTCATGTGGGATTACGTGGGCATCGTGCGCACCACCAAACGGCTGAAACGCGCCCGGCACCGCATCGGCCTGCTGAAGCGTGAAATTGACGAGTTCTACGCCAATTTCAAGGTCAGCCACGATCTGATTGAATTACGGAATCTCGTTGTCACAGCCGACTTGATCGTTCGGTGTGCCATGCAGCGCAAGGAAAGCCGCGGATTGCACTTTTCCCGGGACTTTCCGGAACTGGCCGCCAGGGCCAGAAATACGGTTCTCAGACGTCGCTTGCCGGCACGCCGTTGAATTGGGCACCCCAGCGCAGAAATACACGCAAACGCCGAAAATCATCCGCAGTCAGCATGTCGCCGCAGAGCAAAAGCACGTACCGCTTGCCTTGCTCCTCCTGCAGGCGAAGCACCGTCAGCCAGGGATGAACGGTAGCCCCCGGCAAAACCCCGACTGGCCGGAATTGATCCTGACCGGAAACCGCGATGCCGATCCGGCCGTCGCGCTCCAGCCGGATCGCCGCCAGACACGGCGATAGCTGGCGATAGGCAAGCCAGCCGGCCAGCAAGGCAGCCAACAGACAGGGCGCACGTATTGCCAAGGCGACCGGCCAGAGCATGAGCAGACCGATCGTCAGCAGCAATATCAACAGCAACGCGCCATCCAGAAAGCGCGAACGGTGCAGTCCGATGGTCATCGGAAACTGCACCGCCCTACCCCTTGGCAAAAGGATCAGACGCGCTTGAAAACCAACGAGCCGTTGGTGCCACCAAACCCGAAATTGTTCTTCAGCGCCACGTCGATCTTCATCGGCCGCGCCTGATTGGCGCAGTAATCCAGATCGCACTCGGGATCCTGATTGAAGATGTTGATTGTCGGCGGCGAAATCTGGTGGTAAATGGCCAGGACGGTAAACAGCGATTCAACACCGCCGGCCCCTCCCAGCAGATGGCCGGTCATCGACTTGGTCGAGTTGACGACGATCTTGTGGGCGGCATCGCCAAAAGCGGCCTTGATGGCATCGGATTCGTTCTTGTCACCCAGCGGCGTCGAGGTGCCATGGGCATTGACGTATTGCACGTCGGATGGAGCGACACCCGCATTTTTCAGCGCATTGACCATGGATCGGCGCGGACCGTCCATGTTCGGCGCGGTGATATGGTAAGCATCGGCGCTCATGCCATAACCAGCGATCTCGGCGTAGATCTTCGCACCGCGCGCCTTGGCATGTTCGTACTCTTCCAGGACCAGCACCCCTGCGCCCTCACCGAGGACGAAGCCGTCGCGATCCTTGTCCCAGGGGCGGCTGGCCGTAGCCGGATCTTCGTTTCGCGTCGACAAGGCACGTGCCGCACAGAAACCGCCCAACCCCAGCGGCGAAACCGTCGATTCTGCGCCACCGGCGACCATGACGTCGGCGTCGCCGTATTCGATGATGCGCGCCGCTTCGCCGATCGAGTGCGTACCGGTCGTACAAGCGGTGACGATGGAGAGATTGGGTCCCTTAAAGCCGTACTCGATCGACAGGTTGCCGGAAATCATATTGATGATGGAGCCCGGAACGAAGAACGGCGAAACCTTGCGCACCCCTGCTGCATTGTATTCGTCCTTGGTTTCCTCAATCAGCGGCAGGCCGCCGATGCCGGAACCGATGGCGACTCCAACGCGCTCGGGGTCGGCCGCACCCTCTTTGTCCAGTCCTGCATCACGCACGGCCTGCATCCCGGCCGCCAGGCCGTAATGGATGAACTTGTCCATCCGGCGGGCATCCTTGGCAGAGATGTACTGGGTGACATCGAAATTCTTGACTTCACCGGCAAACTGAACCGGGAAGGACGAAGTATCGAAACGCGTGATGGGAGCAATGCCAGAAACGCCGGCGATGATGTTCTGCCAGCCTTCTTCGACGCTGTTGCCGACCGGGGAAATCAGGCCCAGGCCGGTGATGACGACTCTACGACGTGCCAAGATGTGCACTCCGAAAGCAAATGTGGCAAGGCCGGCCATCAAGGCCGGCCTTGCCTGGTTCAAACCGGAATTGGCTTACTTCTTGTTAGCGAGGATGTAATCGACAGCCTGCTGCACCGTGGTGATCTTCTCGGCCTGGTCGTCCGGAATTTCGCACTCGAATTCCTCTTCCAGCGCCATGACCAGCTCGACGGTGTCCAGGGAGTCAGCGCCCAGATCGTCCACGAAGGAGGACTCGTTCTTGATGTCCGCTTCGTTCACGCCCAGTTGTTCGGCGACGATCTTCTTGACGCGCTCTACGATGTTATCCATTCGAAAAACTCCTTCCCCTCGGGGGTACGAAAAAAAAACGTTGAGATTTTACCAAAAGCCGAGGCTTCGGGAAATCAATCCATGAACATACCGCCATTCACATGCACGGTAGTGCCCGTGACATAGGAAGCAGCGGGAGAAACCAGAAAACCGACCGCCCCGGCCACATCTTCCGGCGTGCCGGCACGACCGAGCGGAATGGACGCCAGCATGGCGGCCTTTTGTTCCTCGGTCAAGGCGTGCGTCATGTCCGTCGCGATGAAGCCCGGCGCAACGCAATTGACCGTAATATTGCGACTGCCCAGTTCGCGGGCCAACGAGCGGCTCAATCCCGCTACACCGGCCTTGGCCGCGCAATAGTTGGCCTGGCCGGGATTGCCGGAATAGCCAACGACAGAGGAGATATTGACGATACGCCCGAAACGCGCCTTCATCATGCCGCGCATGACCCCCCGCGACAGGCGAAAAACCGCTTTCAGGTTGGTGTCGATCACCGCATCCCATTCGTCATCGCTCATCCGCATTGCCAGGTTGTCGCGGGTAATGCCGGCGTTATTGACAAGGATGGTGATTGCCCCGAACTCCTTGGCGATATCGGCCAGCACGGCATCGGTCTGGGTGGCATCGGTCACGTTCAGCACGACTCCCCTGCCCTTGATGCCCGATTCGGCCAGATAGGCAGAAATCTTACCGGCGCCGTCCTCGCTGGTCGCCGTCCCGATGACCGTCGCTCCCTGTCGGCCCAGTTCGAGGGCGATGGCGCGTCCAATGCCGCGTGTCGCACCAGTAACGAGTGCAATCTTGTCGTTCAGCATAATCACTCCAGGTCCAAGTGAGCTTCGATGGCCGCCGCATCGGCCAGCGCGATGCCGGCCACACCGTCGGCGCAACGCTTGGTCAGCCCGGCGAGCACTTTCCCGGGGCCACATTCAGCGACTGTGGCAATCCCCATGGCCGCCATTTTCTGTATGGTTTCCACCCAGCGCACCGGGTTATAAGCCTGACGAACCAGGGCATCCTTGATCCGGACCGGATCGTTCTCGATCTCGACATCGACGTTGTTGATAACCGGAATCCGGGGGGGCTGCAACGGCAGTTCGGCAAGTCGGGCCGCCAGTTTGTCCGCCGCCGGGCGAATCAGCGAAGAGTGGAACGGCGCAGATACTGGCAGCGCCTTGGCCATCTTGGCACCCCGCGCCTTGCAGGCTTCCATGGCCCGCTCGACCGCAGCCTTGTGCCCGGCAATGACGGTTTGGCCATTGGCGTTGAAATTCACCGGCTCGACGATTTCACCCTGCGCGGCTTCGGCACAGGCGGCGGCAATGCCGGCATTGTCCAGGCCGAGAACGGCGGCCATCGCCCCCGTGCCCAGCGGAACGGCTTCCTGCATGGCAGCCGCACGCAGACGCACCAGCGGCACGGCGTCCTTGAGATCGAGAACGCCGGCAGCCACCAGTGCCGAGTATTCTCCCAGGCTGTGTCCGGCAACCACGGTGGGCATCCGGCCGCCCCGTTCGCACCACAGCCGCCACGCGGCGATACCGGCAGTCAACATGACCGGCTGGGTATTCACCGTCTGCGTCAGGACTTCGGCCGGGCCTTCGGCGACCATTGCCCACAAGTCATCGCCCAGTGCGGCAGATGCCTCGTCGAAGGTGGCGCGGACAATGGCAGCATCACCATAGGCCGCCATCATGCCAACGCTCTGGGAGCCTTGGCCGGGAAATACGAAAGCAAAGGACATCGATCAGTCTCCTGATATCAGAATTCGAGCAGGGCCGCGCCCCACGTGAAACCGCCGCCCACGCCCTCGACCAGCACTTTTTGACCGCGCTTGATGCGCCCATCGCGCACCGCTTCGTCCAGGGCGAGGGGCACCGAGGCTGCCGAGGTGTTGCCATGGCGGTCAACGGTGACGATGACGCGCTCGCGGTCTATGCCAAGTTTGCGGCCGGTCGCCTCAATAATCCGGATGTTGGCTTGATGCGGAATCAGCCAATCCACCGCGGATGTCTGGATGCCCGCCGTTGTGCAGACCTCTTCGGCTATTTCGGCCAGCACGCGAACGGCGAACTTGAAGACGGCCTGTCCGTCCATGCGCAGAAAGGGATCCCCCGTGACCTGGCCGCCGCACACCTGCCCGGGCACGTTGAGGATGCCGACCTGGCTCCCGTCGGCGTGCAGGGCAGTCGCCAGGATGCCGGGTTTTTCGGAAGCCTCCAACACCACGGCTCCGGCCCCGTCTCCGAACAGCACACAGGTTCCCCGGTCGTTCCAGTCAAGGATGCGGGAAAAGACTTCCGCCCCGATCACCAGGGCGCGCCGGTGGCTACCAGAACGGATGAACTTCTCGGCAATACCCAGTGCGTAGACAAAGCCGCTGCACACGGCCTGGACATCGAAGGCCGCTGCCCCCTGGTTTCCCAGCTTGCCCTGGATAAGGCAGGCCGTGCTCGGAAAAATGTAATCCGGGGTCGACGTCGCCACGATGATCAGGTCGATGTCAGTCGCTGCGATGCCGGCCATCTCGAGCGCCCGTTGTGCGGCAACCAGACCGAGTTCGCTCGATGTCGCGCCAGGTTCGGCGAGATGGCGGCTGCGAATGCCGGTGCGGGTAACGATCCATTCGTCATTGGTATCGATGCCGCGGCTAGCCAGTTCGTCATTGTTGACCGGATTGCCGGGAAGACAACTGCCGGTTCCCATCAGGCGTGCATACATTCAGACACTCTCCACTGCAGCGGCCGGCATCATGTCGGCGATTCGGCTGGAAATGCGCTCCAGAACGCGGTTTTCGGCTGCATCGTAGGCGCGGGAAATGGCATTGGCAAAGGCCAGCACGTCGGCAGACCCATGACTCTTCACCGAAATTCCTTTCAAGCCGAGCAGAATCGCCCCGTTGTAACGACGATGATCGAAACGACGCTTGAAGTTATTGAGCACCGAAATGGCAATCAGGGCAGCGACCTTGGTCAGCCAGTTGCGCTTGAACTCCTGGCGCAGGGACGATGCCAGCATCTGGGCCAATCCTTCGGAAGTCTTCAGAGCGACATTACCGACAAAGCCGTCACAAACAATGACATCGGCCTCGCCTTTGTAGATGCCATCGCCTTCGACGTTGCCGACAAAATTGAGGCCCGAGGCGCGCAGCAGGTCTGCTGCCGCCTTGACGACTTCGTTGCCCTTGATTTCCTCTTCGCCAATATTCAGGATACCGACGCTTGGCTGTTCCTTGTGCTCCATCGCAGCCACCAGCATGGCGCCCATGATGCCGAACTGCAGGAGATGTTCCGGTCCGCAATCGACATTGGCCCCCAGGTCCAGCATGTGGGTGTGACCGTTGACCGTGGGCAGGGGGGCACAGATCGCCGGGCGATCAATGCCGGGCAGCATTTTCAGCACAAAGCGGGAAATCGCCATCAAGGCGCCGGTGTTGCCGGCCGAAACGCAGGCATCCGCCTCGCCCGATTTCACTTGATTGATGGCGACCCGCATCGACGAGTCCTTTTTGTTGCGCAAGGCAAGCGCCGGTGATTCGTCCATGCCGACAATTTCCGAGGCGTGGACGACACGAATACGGGAGTCCTGGGCATGGCTGCCGAGCAACGGACGCACCACCCCCTCCTGACCAACCAGGATGAGTTCGGCAGACGGATGCTCCGCAAGAAACTGAATGGCCGCCGGCACCGTCACTGACGGACCGTGGTCACCCCCCATGCAATCGATGGCAATGCGGGTTGTCATAGGCAAAATAAAAGGCAGGCGACTCACGGGAGCCGCCTGCCTCTCAGCGAAGAATTACTCGCCCTTGCCTTTCAGGACTTTTTTGCCACGGTAGAAACCGGTCGGGGAAATATGGTGACGCAGATGCACTTCACCGGTGGTCGATTCGACAGCCAGCGGCGGGTTGGTCAGAAAATCGTGAGCGCGATGCATGCCACGCTTGGACGGGGACTTTTTGTTCTGTTGAACGGCCATGTTGTTACTCCAATAAAATCAGTTCGGCTTGCCTTTAAGCCCGGCCAACACGGCAAACGGATGGCTCCGCTCACCGGCATTGGCCGCACCAGGCAAACCACATTTTTCGTGCCGCGGCGCCACCGGCAGGGCCAGGAGAATTTCATCCTCCACCAACTCGGCCACATCCAGCTCTTTCGCTACCGGCAGAAAATCCCGGGTGTCGTCTTCCAGTTCATCTTGCGATAGTTCGGCACCCTCGGGAACGAGTTCCAGCAGGTTGTCGACATCGAGATCGAAAGGCACGGCCTGCAAGCAACGCTGGCACACCAGGGAGATGATCCCGGTTACCGCCAGTTGCAAGAGATGCTCCCCGCGTGCCCCCTTGGACCCCTCGAGGCGAAAGGTGATTGCACCCTCCACATCGGCCAGCAGATCATGCAGGCGTTCAAGGTCGGAAAGCGGCAATGTTCCCTCGAGAACACGCCCTTCCTTGGCAAAGCGGAATGCGTCCGTAATCCGTTTCAATCTTGAGCTGTTGCGACTTAAACGATGGATGATATTATTTTTGGCTTTACAAGTCAAAACAAAGTGTCGCTTCAAGAGAATGGCGCAACGCTTTGTTGTATTGAGCATTTCATGTCCCAAAAACTGATTCTGGCCTCCACTTCGCCCTATCGCCGCGAATTGCTGGGGCGCTTGGGCCTGCCTTTCGAGGTGGCCGATCCGCAAACCGACGAAACCCCCTTGCCGAATGAAACACCGGAGGCGCTGTCACTGCGGCTGGCCGAAGCCAAGGCCCGGGCAGTGGCAGACCAGCATCCGGATGCCCTGATCATCGGCAGCGATCAGGTGGCGACGGTCGACGGCCGCATTTATGGCAAACCCGGCAATCATGAGCGCGCAGTAGCTCAACTGCGGGAATTGTCCGGCAAAACCGTCAATTTTTTTACCGCCCTCTGCCTGCTCAATGCCACAACCGGCAAGGCCGATCTGCGCGGCATACCGACGCTGGTTACTTTTCGCCACTTGTCGGATGACGAAATCGAGAACTACCTGCGCCGCGAACCGGCTTATAACTGCGCCGGATCGGCCAAGTCCGAGGGGCTCGGCATCGCTTTGTTGAGCCGCATGCGAGGCGACGACCCCAATGCACTGATCGGCCTGCCGCTGATCGCGCTGTGCGACATGCTGCGCCAACAGGGTATGGCGGTACTCTGATGGCAGGGACGCTGTACCTGATTCCCGTCCCTCTCGGCCCAACGCCCCCGCAGGACTCCTTGACGGCAGGCGTTCTGGCAACCGTCCGTCCGCTCACCCATTTTGTCGTCGAGCAAGCCAAGACAGCGCGCGCCTTCCTGAAAGCTGCTGGCACGGATCGGCCAATCCAGGAACTGCACCTGGTCGAACTGAACGAACATACGAGGCCGGAAGCGCTCGACGAACTCCTGGCCCCGCTGCGTGCCGGGTCGGATGTTGGCCTGCTGTCGGAAGCCGGCTGTCCGGCCGTCGCCGACCCCGGCGCCAACCTGGTCGCTCTGGCCCAAAAGGAAGGGATCCGGGTTGTGCCGCTGATTGGCCCGTCATCGCTGCTGCTGGCGCTCATGGCTTCCGGGCTGAATGGCCAGTGTTTTGCCTTTCAGGGCTATCTGCCCGCCAAGGAGGTGGAGCGGACAAAGACCCTGCGCGATCTGGAAAGCGAATCCCGCAAGCGCGCCCAAACGCAGATTTTCATCGAAACCCCCTATCGCAACCGGGCGATGTTCGACACCATTCTGGCCGCCTGCCACCCCGGGACGCGCCTGACGATTGCAACCGATCTGACCCTGCCCGGCGAAAGCATCCGGACGCTGACCATCCAGCAATGGCAAAAGCAGACGCCGCCCGATATCGAGCGGCGTCCAACGGTGTTCCTGCTACTCGCCTGAGTCAGAACAGGCGTACGCCGAACGCCCCTTCCGACAAGCCCTTCCAGAAACTGGCTGCGGTTCCGGCCCCCAGGCGTTTGGCGAAGCGCTCGGCGATATTGTCCCTGACCGAATAATCGAGGACTTTCTCTGCCTGGATGACGTCGCGCGCCACGGAATCGACGCTCCCGTAGCCATCGGCCAGACCGATCTGGATGCTCTGCGCACCGGTCCACATCAGGCCGGAGAACATCTCCGGCGTTTCCTTCAGACGGTTGCCGCGCCCCGCCTTGACGACGTCGATGAATTGCTTGTGGATGTCGTCCAGCAACAACTGGGCATGCGCTTTGTGCTGCGGCGCCTGTGGCGAGAACGGGTCGAGAAAGCCCTTGTTCTCCCCGGCTGTCAGCAGGCGACGCTCCACCCCGGCCTTCTCCATGGTGCCGGTAAAGCCGAACCCATCCATCAAGACGCCAATCGAGCCGACGATGCTCGCCTTGTTGACGTAGATCTTGTCTGCGGCAGCGGCAACGTAGTAGCCACCGGAGGCGCACATGTCCTCGACGACAGCGTAGAGGGGTTTGTCTGGGAACTTCTTGCGCAAGCGGCGAATTTCGTCATTGACAATGCCTGCCTGAACCGGACTGCCACCCGGGCTGTTGATGCGCAGAATCACACCGACCGCATTCTTTTCCTCGAAGGCGCTATTCAATGCGGCAACGAGATTTTCGGCATTTGCTTCCCCCTTGGCTTCAATCACGCCGATCAGATTGACCATTGCCGTGTGCCGTTCCTGATGGGCGGCCCCCGTTCCCCAGTCGACGACCGCAACCAGGACGGCCACGAGGTACATAAAGCCGAGCAGCTTGAATGCAATGCCCCAGCGCCGCCTGGCCCTTTGCTCATCAAGCGCGGCGAAGGCGAGCTTCTCCAGGGTTTTCCGTTCCCAGTTCGGATCTCTATTGGGGGGTTGAGGGGTATCCATCGTTATCTTTCTGACTCCAGCCAAATCTTTCCATCGACCTCGCGAACCATCACGGGCTGCAGGCCTCTGCCCTGACAACGGCCACTCAGGCATCGCCCCGAATCGGGAGCATAAAGCGCGCCATGTATCGAGCAGATCAAGTATAGCTTGGAATGGTCGAAGAACTCGCCCGGCATCCAGTCCAGCTCAGCCGGAACATGGCCGCATTCGTTCAGGTAGGCGCGCACCTGCCCCTGGAAGCGGATCACGAAGGCCGGCACCGGACGCCCTTCCCGTTCAACCACAAAGCGAACACCGCGGCCGGTCTCCGTGACCTCGCTGCTGCGGCAGATCAGCCGTGCGCCTTCAGCCATCGATCCAGGTCGGCAACCGAGTGCAGGCAGGCAACCGGCTGGTGTTCAAGCAGGTGATCATGAGGGTGCGCCCCATAGGTCACGGCCAGCCCATCGACCCCGGCATTGCTCGCCATCAGGAGATCATGCGAGGTGTCACCAATCATCAGGGTCGCCGAGTTGCCTATGCCGAATTCGGCCATCAGCTCCTCGAGCATTTGCGGGTGCGGCTTTGAATGGCACTCGTCAGCGCAACGCGATGCCTGAAAATAAGGACGCAGGCCGGAATGGTCGAGTGCCCGCTCCAGGCCGGCCCGGCTTTTACCTGTGGCAACGGTCAACACATGGCCCGCCTGCTTCAAACGCGCCAGCATTTCGGGTACCCCTTCGAACAGGCTCAGTGCATGATCGCCGGCGAGATAGTGGAAACGGTAGCGATCCACCATCTCCTGATAACGCGCCGGTGACAGGTCGGGGACGGCGTGGCGCATGGCATCGACCAGCCCGAGACCAATGACGTGGCGGGCCCGGCGATCGGACGGCGGTGGCAAATCCAGATCGCGGCATGCGGCCTGGATGGCGCGGACGATGGCTCCGGCCGAATCGAGCAGCGTACCGTCCCAATCAAAAACAAGCAGTTCGTATTTCATGAGGCAGCGAGAATCTCTTCGTAATTGGGTGCGCTGTATTCACGGCTGCCTGCCCGGTCGAGAACCGCGAGATACCCGGAGATGCCATCCGGCAAGGGAGCACACAATGCCACCGGAGCGGCCGTCAGCGGATGGTGAAAGGACATGCGCCAAGCGTGGAGCGCCATGCGCTTCAAGCCATGACGCTTCAACTCCTTGTTCAAGGCAAAATCACCGTACTTTTCATCTCCCAGAATCGGAAAGCCGAGGTGGGAGAGATGCACCCGGATCTGGTGCGTGCGCCCGGTCTTCAATTGCGCCTCGAGCAGGCTCGCTTCGGGCCAGCGGGCCAGCAGGCGGAACACCGTATGCGATGCCTTGCCTTGCGCATCGACCGAAACCCGGCGCTCACCGCTCTCGGTCAGGTATTTGTGTAAGGGCAGTTTGACGTGCTGCGTATGGTTCATCCAGCGCCCCTTGACCAGCACGAGATAACGCTTGTCCGCCCCTGCCCCATGTTCGCGGAACATGTCGTGCAAGGCGGTCAGCGCCAGGCGCTTCTTGCCGACCAGCAGGATGCCCGAGGTTTCCCGATCGAGACGATGTGCCAGTTCGAGAAATTTGGCCTGCGGCCTCTGTCGGCGCAAGGCTTCGATGACGCCGAAACTGACCCCACTCCCGCCATGGACCGCGATGCCCTCCGGCTTGTCCACGGCCAGCATGGCCTCGTCTTCATAAATGATCGGCAACTCGACCCGCTGCTTGGCCACCTCGTCCATTTCGTTCTGCGGCCTTTCGGCGACACGGATGGGCGGAATGCGCACGCTGTCCCCCGGGCAGAGTCGGTAGGTCGCGTCGGCCCGGCGGCTGTTCACGCGCACTTCGCCACTGCGCAAAATGCGGTAGATGTGGCTCTTGGGAACCCCCTTGCAAAGGCGGATCAAAAAGTTGTCTAGGCGCTGGCCTTGCGCTTCATCGCCGATCACGACATGTGCGACTGAATTGTTACCTGCCCCATTCATTTTTCTAATATACTGCTTGCGTTTTACGTCTCGGTTTGCAAGAGATGCCGAACCGTCAGACCGTTCGCCCTCGCGCTGTCAGCGCGACCGCCAAGCGGCAGGTTTCGAAGTCTTTCCTGCGCCAATTGCCCAGGCCAGACCAACGTGAAACGACTGGTTAAGTTCACTCACCAAAAGTAGTGATGTTAATGGATAAGCCCACGGTAAGCACGCACGATTGCCTGTGGCAGGAATTTTCAGGCCGCGCATTTCAATAAAAAACACGCGACCATCGTTGATCAGCACCTTCGAATCGCTTTTGCCCTCATCACCTACATGAACGCAACCCGATAAAGAATCGTCGCTGCCTGCCAAGGCGTTTCGTTGCCGCGTGCCCATGTGTGCGGGAGCCCGAAAACAATGAAACGCATGCTCTTCAATGCGACACAGGCGGAAGAACTCCGTGTCGCCATTGTCGATGGTCAGAAACTGATCGATCTCGACATTGAATCCGCCGCCAAGGAACAACGCAAAAGCAACATTTACAAGGGTGTGATCACCCGGATCGAGCCGTCCCTCGAAGCCTGCTTTGTTGATTACGGCGCCGATCGTCACGGCTTTCTGCCGTTCAAGGAAGTTTCCCGTGCCTATTTCCAGCCGGGCTGCGAAGCCGGCAAGGCCAAGATCAACGAGGCCCTGAAGGAAGGCCAGGAACTGATCGTCCAGGTCGACAAGGACGAACGCGGCAACAAGGGCGCGGCCCTGACCACCTACGTTTCGCTGGCCGGCCGCTATCTCGTCCTGATGCCGAACAACCCCCGCGGTGGCGGCGTTTCCCGACGCGTCGACGGCGACGAACGTGCCGAACTGCGCGAAGTCATGGATCAACTCGAAGTGCCGAGCGGCATGAGCCTGATCGCCCGTACGGCTGCCATCGGCCGCCAGGCCGAGGAACTGCAGTGGGACCTGAACTACCTGCTGCAACTGTGGAACGCCATCGAAGGCGCTGCCCAGCAGCAATCCGGTGCCTTCCTGATTTATCTCGAAGGCAGCCTGGTCATTCGTGCCATTCGCGACTATTTCCAGCCGGACATCGGTGAAATCCTGATCGACACCGACGAGGTCTATGAACAGGCCCGCGCCTTCATGGGCACGGTCATGCCGGGCAACGTCAATCGCGTCAAGCGCTACCGTGACGATGTACCGCTGTTTTCGCGCTTCCAGATCGAACACCAGATCGAAACCGCCTTTGCCCGCCAGGTCAACCTGCCTTCGGGCGGCGCCATCGTCATTGACCACACCGAAGCGCTGGTCGCCGTGGACGTCAACTCGGGCCGCGCCACCAAAGGCTCGGACATCGAGGAAACGGCGCTCAAGACCAACCTCGAAGCGGCCGATGAACTGGCCCGCCAATTGCGCCTGCGCGACTTGGGCGGCCTGATCGTCATCGACTTCATCGACATGGAAAGCAGCAAGAACCAGCGCGAAGTCGAAAACCGCCTGCGCGACGCGCTGCGCTACGACCGGGCCCGCGTCCAGATGGGCAAGATCAGCCGCTTTGGCCTGATGGAACTCTCCCGCCAGCGTCTACGCCCGGCACTTGCCGAAACCAGCTACATTCCCTGCCCGCGCTGTACCGGCACCGGCCATATTCGCTCGACCGAATCGGCTGCGCTGCATATCCTGCGCATCCTCGAAGAAGAGGCGATGAAGGAAAACACCGGTGCCGTGCATGTCCAGGTTCCGGTCGATGTCGCGACCTTCCTGCTCAACGAAAAGCGCCCGGACATCCAGGCTATCGAATTGCGCCACAAGGTCACCATCCTGCTCATTCCGAACGTCCATCTGGAAACGCCGGCCCATACCATCACCCGCTTGCGCCATGATGACCTGAACCATGATGATTTGCGCGAGCCGTCCTACAAAATGGTCGACCTGCCGATCGAGGACGCAATCAAGCAGGCCACGCAGCACGAGGCCGCCAAGCCGCGCCAGGAAGCGGCGATCAAGGGGGTCTCGCCCGAGCAGCCGGCTCCGATCATGCCGGAAAAGACCGAAGCCCCTGCCCCGGCCCCGGTTGCCGCCAAGCCGGAAGGCGGCCTGTTTTCGCGGATTTTCTCGTGGTTCCGCTCGTCGCCCCAGCCGGTCGAACCTGTTGCCGCCCCCGAGCCGGCCAAGAAGCCGCGGGAAGCGCGTTCCGACAACCGTCGCGAGCGCGATGGTCGTCGGGGTGGTCGTAATGGCAACCGCCGTGATGAAGAGCGTGGCGAACGCAAGGAGCGCGCCGGCCGCGCCGAGCGCGTGAACGAAAAGCCAGCCCAGGAAGAAGCAGCCCAGGGTACTGGCGAGCGCCAGGAACGCCGGCAACGGGGGGAACGCAAGGAGCGTCGTGAACGCCAGCAGCCGGAAGCACCTGAAAACAAGTTGACTGCGGCTGCCACCGAAGCCGTCGCCCCTGCTGCAACCGCCGCCGTTGGCGAAACGCCGGAAGTGAATGGCAACGAGGAACAGGGTGGTGGCCGCCGCCGCGGCCGTCGGGGTGGCCGTGGTCGCGGCGAACGTCGCAGCGAAGGCGACAACAGCATCGTTGCTGCGAGCGAATCTGCTCCGGTCATGGCCGAAACGGTCACCGCTCCGGTTGACCAGGAGCCGGTCGTCGTCGTCATTCCGGCAGCCGAACCGATTGCGGAAACGCCTGTGGTCATCGAATCGTCCGCCCCTGCTGACACCCCGACGGAAGCTGTCTCCGTACCGATGGAAACGGTTGTAGCCGAACAAGCGGCTGTCGTGGAAGCCGAACCGGTGGCAACCCCTGCCGCCGAGCCGGTTGCAATCATGACCGAGACCGTGGCTCAGCCAGCCCAGGAGACCGTGGCTCAGCCAGCCCGGCCGGCCGTGGTTGCCGAGCCGATCGACATCACCGCGGCACTCGCCGACAGCGGCCTGGTGATGGTTCAGACGACCGTTGCACCGGCCGTGGCGGCTCCGGTCGAACCGCCGGTCAAACTGGGACGTCCGCGCAAGCAGAACCCGCTGGCCGCCCAGACGGACAGCGAACCGCTAGTTATGGTGGAAACGAAAAAGTAAGCCTATTCACCGGCCATTCCACAAGGGGCACCCGCAGGTGCCCCTTTCTGCTTTTGGCCTTCCGATCAGGACATCAGCCATGTCCAAGGCGTTGCTTGATGTCCTCGATCAGGCCCTGCGAAGCGTCCTCGACCATATCGAGGACGAGATCGAAGCCATGCCCGAGGCCGTAGTAGGGATCAGGCACCTCATCGTCATCGAAATTCCTGGCGTAGTGCATGAACAAACCGATGCGCGCCTGCTGTTCCGGCGTTGCCATGCGCCGCAGGTTGTCGAGATTGCTCTTGTCCATGGCAAGAATCAGGTCGAAGTAATCCAGATCCTGACGCGCCACCTTGCGCGCGCGCAGTTGCGACAGGTTGTAGCCTCGGGCCGAGGCAGCGCGCTGGGTTCGTGAATCGGGCGCTTCGCCAACGTGATAGCCGTGCGTTCCCGCAGAATCAACTTCAACTTTATCACCCAATCCATTGTTTTTAATGAAGTTACGCAAAACACCCTCTGCGGTTGGGGAGCGGCAGATGTTCCCCATGCAGACCAGTAGCACGCGAAAAGTCATTTTGTCTCATCTCCGTCAGGGTCGTGCCGGGCCGCACCGAACACCCGCTCCCTGAGCCGGAAGAGTTCGTCGCGGGCCGCCGCCGCTTTTTCGAATTCCAGGTTTTTCGCGCACTCCAGCATCTGTTTTTCGAGCCGCCTGATCTCCCTGGCCACTGCTTTTTCGTCCATGGCATCGTAGGCTGCCTGCTGCTGGGCAGCCTTTTGTTCGGTCTGGGCAGACTCAACATCGTACACGCCGTCGATGATGTCTTTGATCTTCTTCGACACCCCGCGCGGGGTGATGCCGTGCTGCTGGTTGAAGCTGATCTGCCTTTCCCGTCGCCGTTCGGTCTCGGCGATGGCACGCTGCATGGATTGCGTAACTGTATCAGCATAGAGGATGGCTGTGCCATGGATGTGTCGCGCCGCCCGGCCTATGGTCTGGATCAGCGAGCGCTCGGAGCGCAGGAAGCCCTCCTTGTCGGCATCGAGGATGGCAACCAGCGAAACTTCCGGTATATCCAGGCCCTCACGCAACAGGTTGATGCCGACCAGCACATCGAATTCGCCCAGGCGGAGATCCCGGATGATTTCGACGCGCTCGACCGTATCGATGTCGGAATGCAGGTAGCGCACCTTGATGCCGTTGTCGCCCAGAAAATCGGTCAGGTCTTCCGCCATGCGCTTGGTGAGTGTCGTGACGAGCACCCGTTCGCCGACCGCGATGCGCTGGCCGATTTCGACGAGCAGATCGTCGACCTGGGTCGAAGCCGGGCGAACGATGACTTCCGGATCGATCAGGCCGGTCGGCCGGACCACCTGCTCGACCACCTGGCCGGCATGCTGCTGTTCATAATCGGCGGGCGTCGCCGAAACGAATATGGTTTGCCGCATGCGGGCCTCGAATTCATTGAATTTCAGCGGCCGGTTATCGAGGGCGGAGGGTAGACGGAAACCGTATTCGACGAGATTTTCCTTGCGCGAACGGTCTCCCTTGTACATGCCGCCGACCTGCCCGATGGCGACGTGGGATTCGTCGATGAACATCAGCGCATCCGGCGGCAGGTAGTCGATCAGCGTCGGAGGCGCCTCACCGGCCTGGCGCCCGGAGAAATGCCGGGAATAATTTTCGATGCCCTTGCAAAAGCCGATCTGGTCGAGCATTTCAAGATCGAACTTGGTGCGCTGCTCGATGCGCTGCGCTTCCACCAGCTTGTTGTGCGCGGTAAAGAAGTCGATCCGCTGGCGCAACTCCGCCTTGATCGCTTCAATGGCCCGCAACACGGTGGCACGCGGCGTGACGTAGTGCGAAGCCGGAAAAACCGTGAAGCGCAATGCCTTGTGCAACAGATGGCCGGTCAATGGATCGAAGAATTGGAGGCCGTCGATTTCATCATCGAACAGGGAAACCCGGATCGCGTGCTCGGCATGTTCGGCCGGAAAAATATCGATGACATCGCCGCGCACTCGGAAGGTCCCGCGATGGAAATCCATTTCGTTGCGCTCGTACTGCA
Source organism: Azonexus sp. (assembly GCA_046297855.1). Lineage (GTDB taxonomy): Bacteria > Pseudomonadota > Gammaproteobacteria > Burkholderiales > Rhodocyclaceae > Azonexus. Next base: position 38,197 of record JBKBHB010000015.1, on the reverse strand, counting down.
TGTCCGTCAGGCGCTGGATGATCGATCGCTGGTCAAGCCGGTCGCCGACGCGCATGGTCAGGATCATGTTGTGATATTCGTCGCGGTCGCCAATGCCGTAGATGCAGGAAACGGTGGCGACGATCACCACATCGCGCCGTTCGATCAGGCTTTTGGTGGCTGACAGGCGCATCTGTTCGATGTGGTCGTTGATCGCGCTGTCCTTCTCGATGAACAGGTCGCGCGACGGCACGTAGGCTTCCGGTTGGTAATAGTCGTAATACGAAACAAAGTACTCGACGGCGTTTTCCGGGAAAAACTCCTTGAATTCCGAATAGAGCTGGGCGGCCAGCGTCTTGTTCGGGGCGAGCACCAGCGCCGGGCGCCCAGTGCGGGCAATGACGTTGGCCATCGTGTAGGTCTTCCCCGAACCCGTCACACCGAGCAAGGTCTGGAAGGACAGGCCGTCCTCGATTCCCTCGGTCAGCAAACGAATCGCCTCGGGCTGGTCGCCGGCGGGCGGAAAGGGTTGATGCAGACGGAAAGGACTGTTCGCGAAGGTGACGACCGGCGTGCAGGTGTTCGTTGGGCTCATGCTAGAATTCTTCGGCTTTCTCTCGCGCAGCCAGCGGGCGGCGTGATCATTGTTCGTATTATTCCACGGAGTTCCTATGTCCTCTTCGATCTTCGCTGCGGTGGAAATGGCCCCGCGCGATCCTATCCTCGGCCTGAATGAAGCGTTCAACGCCGATACGCGCACCACCAAGGTCAACCTGGGCGTTGGCGTGTATTTCGACGACAACGGCAAGATTCCGCTGCTGGCTGCCGTCAAGGCCGCCGAGGATGCCCGCGTCAAGGCTGCTCTGCCGCGTGGTTACCAGCCGATCGAAGGCAACCCGGCCTACAATACCGCCGTCCAGCAGTTGCTGTTCGGCAAGGACTCCGAACTGCTGGCCAACGGCCAGGTCATCACCGCCCAGGCCCTGGGCGGCACCGGCGCCCTGAAGATCGGCGCGGACTACCTGAAGCGCCTGAACCCGAACGCCAAGGTCTATATCAGCGACCCGTCCTGGGAAAACCATCGCGCCCTGTTCGAATCCGCCGGTTTCGTGGTCGAGAATTATCCGTATTACGATGCCGCCACGCGGGGGGTGAACTTCGCTGGCATGATGGCCTGCCTGAAGGGCCTGGATGCCGGCTCGATCATCGTTCTGCACGCCTGCTGCCACAACCCGACCGGCGCCGACCTGTCGGATGCCCAGTGGGGTGAAGTGGTTGCCGTCTGCCAGGAACGCGGCCTGGTGCCCTTCCTCGACATGGCGTATCAGGGCTTTGCCGACGGGATCGATGCCGATGCCGTTGCCGTCCGCGCCTTCTCCAAGTCCGGCCTGCAGTTCTTCGCTTCCAGCTCGTTCTCCAAGAATTTCTCGCTGTACGGCGAACGCGTCGGCGCCCTGTCCATCGTCACCGCCTCCAAGGAAGAGGCCAGCCGTGTCATGTCTCAGGTCAAGCGCGTCATCCGTACCAACTACTCCAACCCGCCGACTCACGGTGGCGCCCTGGTGGCCAGCGTGCTGGCTTCGGCTGAACTGCGCGCCCAGTGGGAGGCCGAGCTGGCCGGCATGCGTGACCGCATCCGCGCCATGCGCAGTGGCCTGGTCGATGCCATCAAGGCGACCGGCTGTGCCCAGGATTTCTCTTTCGTCGCCCAGCAGCGCGGCATGTTCTCCTACACCGGCCTGACCGCTGCCCAGGTTGAACGAATGAAAGACGAATTTGGCATCTACGCCGTGTCGACCGGCCGCATCTGCCTGGCTGCACTCAATAGCAGGAACCTGGATTATGTGGCGAAGGCCATCGCCGCAGTGACCGCCTGATCGGCTTGCGACAAGCCACATGAGAAAGGGAGCCGATGGGCTCCCTTTCTTTTTGGCCTCCCGCGCCCTGCAGACAGGGGCGAGAGACTTTCTTTCCTGCGGCCGGTTCGGGGCCTTAGCCGACCCAGCGGCGGGCGTTGCGGAACATGCGCATCCAGGGCGAATCTTCCCCCCAGCCGGCCGGATGCCAGGACATCTGCACGGTACGGAAAACGCGCTCCGGGTGCGGCATCATGATGGTGAAACGGCCGTCCTCGGTGGTGACGGCGGTGAGGCCGCCCGGCGAACCGTTGGGGTTGTAGGGGTAGACCTCGGTCGGCTCGCCCTTGTTGTCGATGTAGCGCAGGGCCGACAGACACTTCGCTTGGTCGGCGGCGTTGTCGAACACCGCGCGGCCTTCGCCGTGAGAAACGACGATGGGGATGCGCGAGCCTTCCATGCCGGTAAAGAACAGGGAGGGCGAATCGAGCACTTCGGTCAGCACGAAGCGGGCCTCGAACTGTTCCACCCGGTTGCGGCGGAAGGCTGGCCAGTGTCCGGCGCCAGGGATCAGCGACTTCAATGCGCTCATCATCTGGCAGCCGTTGCACACGCCCAGCGCAAAAGTGTCCTTGCGGTTGAAGAATTCGGCGAATTCGTCGCGGCAGCCTTCGTGCATGAGGATGGTCTTGGCCCAGCCCTGGCCGGCGCCGAGCACGTCGCCGTAGGAGAAGCCGCCGCAGGCCACCAGGCCCTTGAAGTCCTTGAGATTGACGCGGCCGGCGAGGATGTCGCTCATGTGCACGTCCACCGCGGCAAAGCCGGCGCGGTCAAAGGCGGCGGCCATTTCGTAGTGGCTGTTGACGCCCTGCTCGCGCACGATGGCCATGCGCGGCCTGGCACCGAGCTGGAGATAGACCTTCGTGAAATCGTCTTGCGGATCGAAGGTCAGCTTGGGCGACAGACCGGGATCGCTGGTGTCGAGGATGCGGTCGTATTCCTGTTGGGCGCAGCTCGGGTTGTCGCGCATCGCCTGCATCTGGTAGCTGGTTTCCGACCAGGCGCGCTGCAGATCGACACGCTTCTCGCGCAGGAGCTTCCGGGCATTGCGGATGACGCGAATTTCGTCCCACTCGTTGAGCATGCCGACAAAGTGATAGGGCAGGCCGGCGGCGCGCAGCGCCGCGGTGACGGCGGAACGGTCCTCTCGCCGGATCTGGATCAGGGCACCGACTTCCTCGTTGAACAGGACACGGACGACCTTCTCGAAATCGCGGCCGGCCATCAGGTCGGGGCGCTTCTCGGCGCCGTCGACGTCGAGGGCGGCACCATCGAAGCAGATGCCGTCGAGGTCCAGCGTCACGCCGCAGCGGCTGGCGAAGGCCATTTCGGCGGCTGCCACGAACAGGCCGCCGTCGGAGCGGTCGTGGTAGGCACGGATCAGGCCGTCGGCATTGAGTTTCTGCACCGTGTCGAACAGGGCTTTCAGCTTGGCCGGTTCGTCGACATCCGGCGCGTCGTTGCCGGTGGCGTTGTAGACCTGGGCCAGACAGGAACCGCCCAAACGGTTCTGGCCGAGGTCGATGAGGATCAGGTCGGACTCGCCACACTCGCGGTCGAGCACCGGGGTCAGCGTCCTGCGCACGTCGTTGACGGCGGCGAAAGAGGTGATGATCAAGGAGAGGGGCGACACTACCTGCTTCTTTTCGCCGCCCTCTTCCCAGGCGGTGCGCATGGACAGGGAATCCTTGCCGACGGGGATCGACACGCCGATCGCCTTGCACAGCCCGGTAATGCCTTCGACGGTGGCATAGAGGCGGGCGTCTTCGCCCGGCACGCCGCAGGGGGCCATCCAGTTGGCCGAGAGCTTGACCTTGTCGAGGCTGCCGACGTCGGCGGCGGCCAGGTTGGTCAGCGCTTCGGCGATGGCCATGCGGCCGGAGGCCGGCGCGTCGAGCACGGCGACCGGCGTGCGCTCGCCCATGGCGAAGGCTTCGCCAAGGTAGCCCTGGTAACCCATGGTGGTCACGGCCACGTCGGCCACCGGCACCTGCCACGGACCGACCATCTGGTCGCGGGCGGTCATGCCGCCGACGGAACGGTCGCCGATGGAAATGAGGAAGGTCTTGTCGGCGATGGCCGGCAACTTCATCAGCCGGTAGGCAGCGTCCTTCAGCTCGAAACCGGCGGCCTCGAAGGGGACGAAGCTGGGCGGCAGTGTGGTCACATCGCGGGTCATGCGCGGCGGCTTGCCGAGCAGCGCCTCCATTTCCATGTCCACCGGGTTCACGTTGAAGTGGCGGTCGGTGACGGTCAGGTGGCCATCGCCGGTGGCCTCGCCGACCACGGCGAAGGGGCAGCGCTCGCGTTCGCACAGGGCGCGGAATTCGTCGAGACGGCCGGGCGGGATGGCCAGCACGTAACGTTCCTGCGACTCGTTGGACCAGATTTCGGCCGGCGACATGCCCGGCTCGAGAATGGGCACGTCGCGCAGCTCGAACTTGGCGCCGACGCCGCCGGAGTGGGCCAGTTCCGGCAGGGCGTTGGAGACGCCGCCGGCACCGACGTCGTGGATCGACAGGATGGGGTTGTTGGCGCCCATCTGCCAGCAGCGGTCGATGACTTCCTGCGCGCGGCGCTGGATTTCCGGGTTGCCGCGCTGCACCGAGGCGAAATCGAGGTCTTCGGCGTTCACCCCGGCCGTCATCGACGAGGCGGCGCCACCGCCCAGGCCGATCAGCATGCCGGGGCCGCCCAGTTGCACGAACAGCGTGCCGACCGGGAAGGTCGGCTCCTTGAAGGACTGCGCGGCCTGGATGTTGCCCAGGCCGCCGGCGATCATGATCGGCTTGTGGTAGCCGCGTACGGTGCCGGCGACATCCTGCTCGTAGGTGCGGAAGTAGCCGGTCAGGTTGGGACGGCCGAATTCGTTGTTGAAGGCGGCGGCACCGATGGGGCCTTCGAGCATGATATCGAGGGCGGAAGCAATGCGCGACGGGCGGCCGTAGGCTTTTTCCCAGGGCTGCGGCGCATCCGGCAGGTTCAGGTTGGAGACCGAGAAGCCACAGAGGCCGGCCTTCGGCTTGGAACCCTTGCCGGTGGCGCCTTCGTCGCGGATTTCGCCGCCGGAGCCGGTTGACGCGCCGGGGAAGGGCGAAATCGCCGTCGGGTGGTTGTGGGTCTCGACCTTGGTCAGGATGTGGGTCAGCTCCTCTTTGTAGGAGTAGCCGCGGTCGGCATCCGGGTAGAAGCGCGGAATGGTCGCGCCCTCGATGATCGAGGCGTTGTCGGCATAGGCCAGCACGGTGCCCTGGGGATTCGCCTGATGCGTTTCGCGGATCATGCCGAACAGGGTCTTGTCCTTCTTCTGCCCGTCGATGATCCAGGAGGCGTTGAAGATCTTGTGGCGGCAGTGCTCGGAATTGGCCTGGGCGAACATCATCAGCTCGACGTCGGTCGGGTTGCGGCCGGCCCTGGTGAAGATGTCCAGCAGGTAATCGATCTCGTCGTCGGACAGCGCCAGGCCAAGCGCGCCGTTGGCCTCCACCAGCGCCGCCTTGCCGCCGGCCAGCACATCGACGGTGGACAACGGCTTCGGCTCGAAATGGCGGAACAGTTCGCCAGCGTCCGCGAAGGCCTTGAGCACCGATTCGGTCATGCGGTCGTGCAGCAGGCCGGCGACGGTCTTCTGCTCATCGGCCGTCAGGGCACGGCCGTTCCTGACCACCACATGAAAGGCGATGACGCGCTCGATACGCTCGATGGCCGGCCCCAGGTCGCAATTGAAGGCGATATCGGTGGCCTTCGATGACCACGGGGAAATGGTGCCGATGCGCGGCGTGACCAGGAACAGCTCACCCTTGTCTTCGCCGGCCGGGACTTCTTCCAACAAGCGGGCCAGCTTGGCGCGTTCGTCGGCAGAGAGCGGGCGCTTTTGCGCAATGACGTGCCAGTAGTCGGCGGTCACCGATTCGATGTCCGACACCGCCGCAGTCAGGCGGGCGAGCAGGCGTTGCAGGCGGAAAGCGGAAAAGGCGGCGTCGCCTTTGAGGCAAAGAATGTCGGCCATGGAATGGTGATTTCTGGTTAGGCGGAGAGGCGGGCATTATACCCGAGCAAGGCATGGGGACCGGGCCGGCGCGTCGGATTTGCTGCACAGACCGGCACGTGGCCGCATAGAATGCCGCCGATGCCCACTTTCGACCCTACCGGCAAGCGGCGTGGACTGCCATCGGCCCTTGCCGCTTCGCTGGCAATTCACACCCTGCTGCTGTTCCTGCCGCACGATGAGCTGGCCGGCGCCCCGCCGGCTGCGCCGGCTTTACAGGCCAGGCTGGCGCCGCGTCCGCAGCCGCCGGCGGGCCGTGTGGAACGCCCAGCCCGCCCTTCGGATCAGAAGGCGAGCAAGGCCGCGGCCCGCACCCGGGTGATCGCAACCGACCACGCCCACCGTCCGCAGCCCCAACCTGCCTGGACGTCCGCCGAGAAGGCCGAGATGGACGGTTTCCTGAACGAACTGGCCGAACAGGCCCAAAAAACGCCACCGCCAACCTTCACCGAGCGTTCGCTCGCCATGGCCCGTCAAGCCGAACAACAACTGGCCCGCGAGGATGCTGCAGCCGAGGCCCTGCTGGAATTGCGGCCCAATGCTCCACCAGCCGATCCGTTCAGCGTGGATCTGTACATGGAGGGACTGGTTCGGCGCCTGAACCGGAGTGCTGCTTTCGTCAATAGCGGGCGTCGGCATCCGGGGGTGCAGACCGCTGCCGTGCAGTTTCGCCTGAATCCGGATGGTTCGCTGAAATCCTTCACCGCGCTCAATGCGGCGGATCAGGCCGATGAAGTCGCTTTCATCCGGGCAGTGATCGAGCGTTCGCTGCCGTTTGCCCCCTTCCCGCCGGACATTGACCGGGCAGCGCGCTCGCTCGGCGTGACCATCTGCATCCGGCCCGGACGCCATAACGACCCGGGCTTCAGCCGCATGCGAGGCAATCGCTGCCTTTAGCTGCAGCAAAGGGCGGCTATGCGACAATGTCGCCATGCCTGCCCTTGCTTTTGTCGACCTCGAAACTACCGGCGCCACCGCCGCCCACGACCGCATCACCGAAATCGGCATCATCGCGGTGAATGATGACGGAACGGTCCGCGAGTGGCAGCAACTGGTCAACCCCGGCATCCGGATTCCGCCCTTCATCGAGCAACTGACCGGCATCAGCAATGCCATGGTGGCCGACGCCCCGCCATTCGAGGCGATTGCCGGTGAAACACTGCGCCGTCTGGAGGGGCGCCTGTTTATCGCCCACAACGCACGCTTCGATTACAGCTTCCTGAAAAGCGAATTCAAGCGCCTGGGGATCGATTTCCGCAGCGCAGTGGCCTGTACCGTGAAGCTGTCGCGGGCGCTCTACCCGGAACATCACCGGCACAATCTGGATAGCCTGATCGAGCGCCACGGCCTGCGCGCCGAGGCGCGCCACCGGGCACTGGCCGATGCGCAGCTGATCCATCAGTTCTGGCAGAAAATCCACGCCGAGCGCAGTGCCGCGGAAATCGCCGCTGCCCTGAACAAACAGAATGCCCGCCCCAGCCTGCCGCCCCATCTCGAGGCCGGCATCGTGGACGATCTGCCGGACGGACCGGGCGTTTATTTCTTCTATGGCGAAAACGACCTGCCGCTCTATATCGGCAAGGCCAAGGATATCCGCCAGCGCGTGCTGTCCCACTTTTCCGCCGACCTCCGCTCGGCCAGGGAGATGGCGCTCGCCCAGCAGGTCAGGCGAATCGACTGGCAGGTTACCGCCGGCGAGATCGGCGCCCTGCTCCGCGAGTCCGCCCTGGTCAAGCAACTGCAACCGATGCAGAACCGCCAGTTGCGCAAGAACGAGGAGGTCTGCACCTGGATGCTGGCCGATGAAGGTCAAGACTGGCTGCGGCCGCAGCTGGTTCTCGCCGACAACCTCGATTTCGGACTGGCGACGGCCTGCTACGGCCTGTTCAAGAATGCCCGGGAAGCCAACGCCATCCTGCGCCAGTTGGCCGAGAGCCACAACCTGTGCGACATGCTGATCGGCCAGCAGCCGATGAAACCGGGCAAGCCCTGTTTCGGCCACCAGATCCGCCGCTGCAAGGGGGCCTGCGTCGGCAAGGAGCCGCTCGCCAGGCACACCATGCGACTGATGACCGCACTGACCGGGCTAAAGCTGGTTTCCTGGCCCTTCCCCGGCCCGGCTGTGATCCGCGAGGGGGACGAGGCGCACCTGATCGCCGGCTGGCGCTATCTCGGCACGGCAAAAGCCGAATCGGAGCTTGGTGATCTGCTCGAGGCCCCGCGCCCGGCCTTCGACCGCGATATCTACAGGATCCTCGCCAAGCACGTCGGCCGAATGTCGCCGCTGCCCGCCGCTTCCAGCCGTTCGCACCCCCCCTGTGTCCTTGACGCCTGACCCGGAGTACCCCGCCATGACCTGTATCCGCCCTGCCTCGCTGCTCCGCCTGATGGCCGGCCTGTTGCTGCTTTGCAACCTCGCTACAGCCCAAGCTGAATCCGAGGAGGTCGGCTGCGTGACAACCACTTGGAAACTGATCGGGGCCAACCACCGCGTCTGCATCTATGCCTATGACGACCCCAAGGTGCCGGGCGTCACCTGCCACGTCAGCCAGGCGCGCACCGGGGGGGTGAAAGGCAGTCTCGGCCTGGCGGAAGATCCCTCGCAATTTTCTATCGCCTGCCGCCAGGTCGGCCCCATCGTGTTGCCGGCCAAATTGCCGGACAGCGAGGTGGTCTTCAGCGAAGACACCTCGCTGATGTTCAAGGAAACCCGGATCCATCGCTTCCATGACCGCAAGCGCAACGTGCTGGTTTATCTGGCGATCAGCCGGCGAATCATCGAAGGCGCCCCGGCCAACGCCATTTCATCGGTACCGATCCAGCACTGGGGTAGCAAGTAAGCCCGTGCGATGCATCGGGCCGGTCCCAACGCTGACGCAAAAACGGGTTGGCAAACCCCCGTGCGCGGGTGTATTTTCCACGGCTTGCGCTGCCCTGCCCTCCGGACTCTTGCCGGCCCCTGGGCGCCTTCCGTTTGTCGAATTACCGAAGATCACACCATGAAATTACGCGCCCTGACCCTGGCCGCTGCGCTGGCCTTGCCTGTTGCCGCAGCGGCCGCCGAGCCGGTCAAATTCGAGGTTTACCTTGACGGAGAACTGAAGCACTCGATTTCCCTCGCCGGCCCTTACTCCAAGTTCAAGTTTTCGCCGGCCGGGCTGGCCGATACGACGCTCGAATTTCGCCTGATCGCGCCGGAGCCGCTCATTCTCGAAATGACGGAATCCACTGCCAACAACGCTGCCCCGGAAAACGTCGGGCGCATTTCGCTGATCAAGCCGGGCAGTTCGGTGACCGTTTCCGACATCAAGGGCACCCATTTCAAGCACCCCTACGTGCTGGTGCGCGCCGAGTAAGCCGCGTCACCGCACCGGGCGAGGCCCGGCGATCCAATCACGAAAATGGCCGTTCGATCGAACGGCCATTTTGCTTTGCGCTCCGCTGTTTGCCGCGTCAGTTGAGCTTTTCCGGGCTACCGCAGCACTGTTTGAATTTCTTGCCACTGCCGCAGGGACAGGGATCGTTGCGTCCGACCTTTTCTTCACTGCGCTGCACGTTGCCGCCGGCGCGTTTGTTGCGCCAGAAGTTGTACAACGTCTGGACGATGAGCGGCAGGTTGTCCTGGATATCAGCCACCAGCCGGGCTTCTTCGGCCGGCGAGAACCAGCGTTCGCCGGTCTTTTCGGCGTCTTCCTTGAGCATGCCGTTGAGCAGGAACATCGGTTCGAGCAGTTCGGACAGATCGTCGGCATGTTTGCCGGCCAGTTCGTACCAGTCGCCGCCCAGACCGGCACCGAAGATGTAGGAATCGGCCCAGGCTTCGAAATCGTATTCCTCACAGCTTTCATCGACCGGGTACAGGATGGGCGAGACGGTCTCGTCGGCGAGCAAGGCCCCGGCGATGTCGTTGTTCAGGCGCATCAGCAGTTCGATGGTCTCGGCAACGACGGGATCTGCCGACTGCATGCCGGGACCCAGCACTTCGGGCAGCCAGACGCTCGGCGGAACCGGTTCCGGGCCGCTGACGACGGCGCAGATCACGGCCTGCGCTTCGTCCAGGCGCATGGCGTCGCCCTGGAAAGCCGGGTGTTCGAGCATTTCTTCGAGCCGGTCGTAATCGGCTTCGGTCAAGGGATTGGGGTTCATGTACGTTATCCTCCGGAATCCTTGAATCATAGCCCAGTTTGCCGGTCATACCGACCCACCCCACCGGAGATCGACATGCCGAAAATCGAAAAAACCGACGCCGAATGGCGTGAACAACTGGACGACATCCAGTTCAACGTTACCCGCCGAAAGGGCACCGAGCGCGCCTTTACCGGCCGTTATTGGGATTGTCAGGAGCCCGGTACCTACCGCTGCATCTGCTGCGGCGCGCCGCTCTTCCGCTCCGAGGCAAAATTCGACGCGGGCTGTGGCTGGCCGAGCTTTCATTCGCCTCACGACCCGGCATTGATCGAAGAACATGCCGACCACAGCTTCGGCATGATCCGCACTGAAGTCACCTGCCACGACTGCGGCGCCCACCTTGGCCATGTCTTCGACGACGGCCCGCCACCGACCGGCCTGCGCTACTGCATCAACTCGGCTTCGCTGGCGCTGGACCGGGACGATGCCTGAGCGGCAGTGCGCCACAGGGCCAAGTCCCCCGCCAGGCCGGCACGAGGCCCATCGAAGCGGGCGGTTGCGGCGGGGAGCGGATGACCGATTGTCGGCCGCGCGCTTTCCGTCTCCGCTTGCGCCTTGACTGTCGGCATGCCGAATTTCACTTCCCTGTCTTTGATGAAGGGCTCCCCCCGAAGCCCCGCCAAGGTCTAAACTCGCCCCCCTTTCACCGCTCTGCCCCCTCATGACCAGTGCCGCCCTTCCCCCGCCAGCCGCCAACCGGGATTTCGAAGTCATCACCCTGATCGGCTTCGTGCATGGTGTCTCGCATTTTTTCCACCTCCTCTTACCGACGCTCTTTCCCTGGCTGATGCCCGAGTTCGGCCTCAGTTTCACCGGCATCGGGGCGACGACCACGGTCTTTTTCATCGTTTCCGGCGTCGGCCAGGCCATGGCGGGCTTTCTCGTCGACCGCTTCGGCGCCGCCCGCGTTCTGGCCGGCGGCATTGCCTGCTTTGCGCTGGCCGGCATCACCCTGCACTTTGCCACCGGCTATCCGATGCTGGTGGTGGCTGCCGCCTTCGCCGGACTGGGCAATGCCGTGTTTCACCCGGCCGACTTCACCGTGCTCAATCACCACGTATCAGCCGCCCGCCTGGGCCATGCTTTTTCGGTGCACGGGCTGTCCGGCAACCTGGGCTGGGCCGCGGCGCCGCTTTTCATGACCGGGCTGGCCACCGCTTTCGACTGGCGGACTGCCGCGCTGGGCGCCAGCGGCGTCGCGCTGACGACCCTCTTACTCCTCGCCTGGCGTCACCGCGTCATGGCCGAACCGGCCGGCCATACCGCCGCCCGATCGGCAGAAGAAGCCGGTTCTGCCTTCGCCTTTCTCGGTTCACACGCCGTCTGGTTGTGCTTCCTGTTCTTTTTTCTGATCACGGCCGCTTTCGGCGTCATTCAGAATTTCGCCAGCCCGATCCTGCAGGCACTCTACGGACTGTCGCTGACGACTGCCGCCCTTGCCCTCTCCACCTATCTCGTTGGCGGGGCGGCCGGCATCATCCTCGGCGGATTTCTGGCCCAGAAGCAGGCCCATGAATGGCTGATCACGGCCGCCCTCGGCCTTGCCGCCTGTCTGGCCATGCTGCTTGCCAGCGGCCTGCTGCCTGGCTGGATCATCCTGCCGCTGATGGGCGGCATCGGTTTCTGCACCGGCATTGCCGGCCCCTCGCGCGACCTGCTGGTGCGCAAGGCGGCCACCGCCCGCTTCGGCAAGGCTGCTTACGGACGGGTCTACGGTTTCGTCTATTCCGGTCTCGACCTTGGCCTGGCCCTGGCCCCGGTCATCTTCGGCGGGCTGATGGATGCGCGGCGCTTCGGCAGCGTACTGGTCGGCATCGCCATTTTCCAGACGCTGGCGATCTTCACGGCCCTGCGGGTCGGCAAGACGACTTGAGGGCACCGGCCAAACGAACCGGAACGCCGGCTGTCAGAGCACCCGCACCCGTGCCTGGGTCAGGGCACCAGCAGGATATTGGTTTGGGCGTGGTAGAGCAGATTTTCGGTCGCGCTGCCGAAGAAACGCTCGTCGATCTCACTGCCGCCATGCCGGCCGACGACCAGCAGGTCCGGGTTGTCCTTTTGCACCCGGTCGAGCAGGATGCTGATCGGGTTTTCGCCGTCGCTGACGACCTGCCACTGTGTCGACTGTTCCGCCGGCAAGCCCAGTTGCTTGCGAAAATGCGCCATCGCCGTGTTTGCCGCCTTGATCTGCTGCTGGCGATAGGCTGCCATTTTTTCCGGCGTTTCGCCATCCAGGCGCATCCGGTGAAGTTGCTGCAGCGAACAGGCGTGCTGGAATGTCAATTCAGCCTGCGGGAAGAAGCCGGCAGCGACTTGCGCAGCGCGCTGGGCATTGTCGGAAAAATCGGTCGCCACCGTGATTTTGCGGAATTCGCTGCTCACCGATGTCCGAATCAGCAGGACAGGTACCCTGGCCTGGCGTAACACCTTCAACGCCGTGCCCCCCAGAAACCTGTCCTTCAGCCAGCCTTGCGAATGCTCGCCGACAACGACCAGATCCGCCCCGACGTCATTGACCAGTCGAATGATCTCGACCGAGGCGCGCCCCGTCCGGAGGACGCCGCTGGTGCGAATTCCCGGGTTGCCGACCAGGCTTTCCTGCTGTTTTTCGAGTCGGCTTCGGGCCAGGCTCAAGCCTCCTTCGTCATCGGGCTTGCCGGCATGCAGGATATGCAGCGCCGCATCCCAGCCCTTCGCCAGACGGGCCGCTTGCTCGACAGCCAGATTAGCCGGCGGGCTGAAGTCGGTTGCGACGACGATCGATTGTGGATGTTGCAACGCAATCTGAGTCATGAATGTCTCCTTCAACGTGAACCATCCCCTGACGGGATACTAACAAAACCCCGGCCGCAGCCGGCGGCACGACCAGCCACGCTCAATATTCGCGCAGCAGGATGCGGTCCCGGGTTCCGTGCTTGACCTCGTACATCAAAGCATCGGCCTGTTTGAGCAGGGCATCGAACTCATCCGGCGTGACCCGGTGACTGGCCACGCCGATGCTGAAGGTCACCGGCCATCCTTCGCGGCGCATCGCCCCGAGCAGATCCCGGCGCAAATTGTCGACATAGGCCTGAACCGCTTCGCTTTTCATATTGGGCAACAGCAAGGCGAATTCGTCTCCACCCAGCCGGCCGGCCACATCGCTGGTCCGGACGTGGTTGTGGATGACGTTCGCCACAGTCCGGAGTACGCGGTCGCCTGTCTCGTGGCCGCGTGTGTCGTTCACCTCCTTGAAGCGGTCGAGGTCGATGAAGACGGCGGTGAACGGCGCCGCTTGCCGCTGTGCCTGCGCGAAGGCCTGACGGCCCCGATCATGAAACTCGCGACGGTTGGGCAGGCGGGTCAAGGCATCCTCGCGGGCCAGCCGCGACTCCCGAAGCAAAACGTCACGAATCGCGCCGACCAGCCAGGCGCCCCCGACGAAGATCGCCAGACGCACCCCCGTATTGAAGAGCAGCGGCGGGAGCGACGACGCATGGCCGGCCAGCAGGCGATCGGCCAGAAACCATTCAATCGCGGCCAGCACGGCAACGGCATAGCCAAAGTGCGAACCGAGAAACCAGCTGACGACCAGGACCGGAACCACGAAAAAGAGATGGAATTCATAGGCCAGTCCGGTCTGCGCGTGAATATAGCCAACGGCCGTGACGACCAGCGCGCCACCGAACAGGATCAGGCTCCGTCCGGTCCGGCTCGGCTGCCAGAGAAAGGCGTACCGCCGTTTCATGGGATATCGGGGCCGATGTATTCCCGCGCCGCGATCAGGCGGGCCCAGGCCAGCGGAGAGAGCGAAGCGTCGGCCAAGACCGCAGCAGCCAGCGTTGCCGCCGCCGTGACCAGCGGCGGCAACAGTAACAACCAGGCCGTTTCCCGCCAGCCTCGCCGGGGGATGTGCTCCTCCGGCCAGCCAGGCGGCGCTGGTCTGAACCAGGCGCGCCACAGGATGGGTAGAAAGTAGGCGGCGTTGAGCAGGCTCGACGCCCAGAGCACCGGAATCGCCCAGCCCATGCCGGCCGCCGTGGCTCCCTCCGTCAGCCAGGCCTTGCTGACCGCCCCGGCAGTGAGCGGCGCTCCCATCATGCCCAGCGCGCCAATGCTGAAAGCCAGCGTGGTCAGCGGCATGCGCCGCCCGGCACCGTTCATTTCGCTGACCTTGTGGATGCCCAGTGTCTCGGCGTAATTCCCGGCACAGAAAAACAGTGTGATCTTCATGATCCCCTGATGCACGAGATGCACCAGGCCGCCGATGGTGCCGACCGGGCCGAACAAGCCCACGCCGAGCGCGATGTAGGACACCTGGCTGACCGTGGAGAAGGCCAGCCGCCGTTTCAGGTCGTCCTGGAACAACGCGCGGCAACTGCCCCAGAGGATGGTGACAGCCGCCACGATGGCCAGTGGCAACAAGAGGTTCAGCGACTGCGCGAACTCGATGCCATACACCTCATACACGATGCGAACGATGCCAAAGGCGCCCGCCTTGACCACCGCCACGGCGTGCAGCAGGGCCGACACCGGCGCAGGCGCAACCATCGCCTGCGGCAGCCAGCCATGCAGGGGAACGAGCGCGGCCTTGACACCCACCCCGGCGATCAGCAGCAAGAAAATAATCTTCAGTTGCCCCGCCAATGCGCCGCCGAGTGCCACGACGATGCCGCCATGGGCGAACTCGCTATGGCCGAGCAGGTGATGCAGCCAGACGATGCCGGTCAGCAGGGCCGTGCCACCGACCAGTGTGTAGGCGAGATAAAGGGTGCCGCCGCGCATCGCCTTGTCGGTCCCGCGATGGACGACCAGGGGGAAGGTCGACAGGGTGAGTAGTTCATAGAAGACGAAGAAAGTGAACAGGTTGGCGGCCATCGCAATCCCCATCGTCGCCGTGACGCACAGGCTGAAGAAGCCGAAGAACCGGCTGCGGTGGGGCGCGCCCTCGAGATAGCCGATGGCGTAGAGCGTGGTGAATAGCCACAGGATGGCCGACAGGGTGATGAACAACATGCCAAGCGCATCGATCTTGAACGCCAGATCGAGGCCGGGCAGGACGGCATAGCGCAAGCCGAACTCCTCGCCGGCGGCGACGCCGGTCAGCAGCAGGGCGACCAGCCCCAGCTTGGCGAAGGCACCGAACAGGTTGAGGGTGGTGCGTAGCGCGACCCGGGATTCGGGTAACAGGAAGATTGCCAGGCCGGGAACCAGGGACGACAGCAACACGGCCAGGGGGAGCAATTCCGGCATGGTCATCTCCGCCTCCTTCGCTGCCGGGTGGACGTGATGAGCCGCCACTCGCGCCAACAGATGACGAGCAGCGTCAATGCGACAATGGGCAGAACGAAAACGGCGAGCACCCAGCCATAGGTTGTCAGGGCCTCGTGTTGCCGGGCCGCGAGTATCAGGTAGGCCAGATAGGTCCCGTACAGACCGAGAAAGAGCCCCCCCTCCCAGCGGGCGATCCGGCTACCGGTAAAGAAGATCGGCAGGCAGGCCAACGAAACGGCGATCATCACCGGCAAATCGAAGGAAAGCGCCGAGGCGTGCACCGGAATGCCGCTCGGCGCAAGCAGGCCCGAAACCCCCAGCACGCCCGCGACATTGAAGATATTGCTGCCGACCACGTTGCCGACAGCGATATCGCGTTGGCCGCGCACCGCAGCCATCAACGACGTAGCGATTTCCGGAAACGAGGTGCCGATGGCGACGATGGTCAAACCGATCAGCAGTTCGCTCATGCCAAGATGGCGCGCAAAGGCGACAGCCGCCTCGACCAGCCAGTCGGCACCGAGCGCCAGCAGACCGAGACCGGCCACGACGAGCCCGATCTGGATCGCCCAGTGATCGTCCCAGGCTTTCCGGTCGCCGAACGCGGCCGGGCAGACATCTGCCGTCACCCGGTTTTGCCGCCGGCTCTGGCGCACGATCAGCGCGAGATAGAGGGCGAGCAATCCGACCAGCAGCAAGCCGTCATGGCGGGCGACCACGCCGTCGGCGGCCAGCCCCCAAAAGAGCAGCGCAAAGCCGATCATCACCGGCACTTCCTGCCGAATGAGCTGGCTGGCCACGACCAGGGGAACGATCACCGCCGATGCCCCGAGGATGAGCAGGATGTTCATGATGTTGCTGCCGACGACGTTGCCCAAGGCAATATCCGCCCGGTCGGTCATCGCCGATTGCACCGATACCGCCAACTCGGGCGCACTGGTGCCACAGGCAACGACCGTCAGCCCAACCACCAGCGGCGAAATCCCGAGGGACAGCGATAGGCGCGACGCGCCCCGAACCAGCAGCTCGGCGCCGCCCACCAGCATGATCAGGCCCAGAACGAAAAGGACAATATCCATCATGTGCTCAGCCGCATCTCAAACCCACACCAGGCGCATCAGTTCCACCCCGCGCAAGCCGAGCAGCACACTGGCTGCGGCCAGCGCGAAAGCCGTCCATTCCAGCGTGCGCGGCACCGCCGGCGCGCTCCCCTGCGCCGGTGCCAAAAGGAAGGCCTGACGAAGCACGCGGAAGACATACACCGCCGCGAGCAACCCGCCGGCCAGCGCGACGATGGCGATCGGCCAGTGTCCCTGCGCCAGTGCCGCTTCGATGATCTGCCACTTGGCGAGAAAACCGGACGATGGCGGCAGGCCCATCAGCGTCATGCCCGCCAGGCCGAAGGCGAAAAAAGTCACCGGCAGGCGCTCGACCGCCCCGGCCAGCCCGGCCACGGTATCCTGCCCGGTCGCCTTGATCATCACCCCGGCTGCCGCAAACATGCCGGCCTTGGCCAGGGCGTGGGCAAACACCTGCATGACGCCCGCCTGCAGCGCACCGGACGCGGGCAGCAGCGGGAAGATCAGGAACAGGTAGCCAAGTTGCGCCACCGTCGAATAGGCGATCAGACGCTTGACCTTGACGGCACGGATTGCCTGCCAAGAGCCCCAGAAGATCGCTGCGGCGCCAAGCACCGCCGGCAGCCAGGCGAAAACCGGCAGCAGCGCCTGCAACGGCCCCAGCCAGAGCCGCAGAATCAGGTAGAACGAGGCCTTCACCACCAGTGCCGACAACAATGCCGACACCGGTGCCGGCGCTCCACCATGGGCCGGCGGAAGCCAGAAATGGAAGGGGAAGAGCGCCGTCTTGAGCAGCAGCCCGGTCACCATCAGCCCGGCCGCGATCCACACCAGCCGCGGCACCTCGGCCGTCACCAGCGGCAGCAGCGTGGCGTTCGAAACCGTGCCATAGGCGCCGTAGAGCAGCGCCACGCCGAGCAGGTACGCCCCGGAGCCGAGCAGCGTGGCGAACAGGTAGCGCAAGGCGGCCGCAACCTGCTGGGCGCCGCCCCCCGCCGCGACCAGGCCGACGGCGGCCAGGCCCAGCAGTTCGAGCGTGACATACAGGTTGAACAGATCGGCCGAAACGAACAGCGCATTGAGCCCGGCGATCAGGAAGCCGAGCAACGGCCAGAACCAGACGCCGGCCGGATCGCCCGCCTTGAAATAAGCGCGGGCGTAGAGCGCCAACGGCAAGGCGATGATCTGGGTGAGCAGCAGCATGGCAGCCGACAGCCCGTCCACCGCCAGATCGATGCCGAGCGGCGCGCCCCAGCCGCCGACGATGTGCGACACCCCGCCACCGGCAGCCACCCGCCGGGCCAGATCGACCGCCAGTGCGAACTGGGCCGCCAAGCCGGCAATCGCCACCCAGCCTCCCCGGCCCGGGCCACGTACGAAGGCCAGCGTCGCCCAGGCAAGCGGCAGCAGGAGCAGCCCGACGAGCGACTCACTCATCCGCGTTCTCCGGCAGCTCGAGACGCCCGGTCAGTGCATGCAGCTTGCGCGTCAGGGCCAGGGCCAGCGCCGTGGCCGCGACGGCCACGACGATGCCGGTCAGCACCATGGCCTGTGGCACCGGGTCGGGCAGGCCATTGCGCTGGGCCAGCCCGACCAGGACGAGAAAGGCGCCGCTGCCCATCAGGTTGAAGGCGAGGATGCGCCGCAACAGGTGGTTGATCACCACCACCCCGCCAACGCCCAGCGCAAACAGGGCGGCACCGGCCAGTGCAAAGAGCAGGCCACTCGTCATGGCGCCCCCTCGTCGCGCGACAGGAACAGAAACAGGCCGGCCAGCGTCAGCGCCAGCGACAGCGTCAGCCCGCTTTCGATGAGCAGGATCAGGCCGCCGGCCAGCGCCGGCGGATACTGGAGCAACGCCCCTTGCGCCAGCAGGCCGCCGGCAACGGCGAGGAACAAGGCAAAACCGCCCGCCAGGCCGAGGCGCAAACACAGACGGGGGGTTGGCCAGCCCGGCAACAGGCCGGCCAGATGCAGCAGGACACCCGCTGCAGCGAGCACGGCCCCGGCCTGAAAGGCGCCGCCCGGCCGGAAGGCGCCGGCCCACAGCAAATAGACGGCAACGACGATCATCGACGGGGTGGCCAGTCGTGCCAGGGCCTGCAGTACCGGATGGGCCGCGGCCGGGCGCGCTGCACCGGGTTCGCCGAGGACGGCCAGTATCGCCAGCAAGGCCAGCAGCAGCACGGCGATTTCGAGCAGGGTGTCGTAACCGCGGTAGTTGAGCAGCACCGCGGTTACCGGATGGCTGACGCCGCTCTCGGCCAGGTGCGCCGCGACCGGGCCGCGCAGGTCGATGGCGGCCGGCGCCAGCTCCAGCATCGCGGCGGCGAGGCTGCCGACAAAGAGCAGCGCGCTGCAAATCACGGCGAAGCGCTTCATGGGCGATGCCTCCTGCGCTGCAGCACGCCATGCGCATCGAGCAGCAAGGCACCGGTCAGGCCGGCCCCGATGGCTGCTTCGGCCAGCCCGATGTCGGGCGCGGCAAGCCTTGCCCAGGCCAGCGCCATGAGCAGCCCGAAGACGATGAAGAGCACGATGGCGCGATCGAGCCGGGAGGCGGCCAGGGTGCGCCAGGCGCTCCACAGCAGTGCCAGGGCGAGCAGCAGGTCGAAGGCGAGCGTCATTCCGCCTCCTTGCGCCAGGGGGCGATACCGAGCGAACGGGCCCGGCGGGCGATAGCGAAGCCGACGCCGGCACTTGCCACCAGCACCAGCGGCCAGATCAGCAGCAGCTTGAGCGCGGCCGCCGGATGCTCGGCCTGTACGGCCAGTCCGAGCAGGACGAAACCCAGGCCGAGGTTGTCCGCCTTGGCCAGGGCGTGCAGCCGGCAATACACGTCAGGAAAACGTAACAAGCCAACCGTACCGGCCAGGAAGAAAAAGGCACCGGCACTCAGCAAGGCCAGGCTCAACCAGTCAAGCATCGCCCTCCTCCTTGCCTTGCCAGGCGCGCTTGGCGAAGGCAATACCGCCAATGGCGGCGAGCAGCGCCAGAACCAGCGCGACATCGACCAGCGGCGCGCCGCCACCGGCCGCGGCGAGCAGCACCAGCACGGCGGTGCCGGTGGTGCCGAACAGCAGCGCCATCAACATGCGGTCGGCCGAGGTCGGACCACGAGCGGCGGCAAGCAGCGCCACGACCAGGTTGACGAGGAGGAACAAGGCAACCCCCAGGGCAAACAGGCTGGTCATGCCGCCCTCCCGAACAGGCGGCCAATGGCCGTCTCCAGCGCCCGGGCTTCGTCGATCACCGGCAGGCGTTCGTCGAGAACATGCAGGCGCAGCATGGTTTCATCCATATCCACCCCCACGGTGCCCGGCATCAGACTCAGGGTATTGATCAGCAACACGCGCGCTCCCCCCGCGGGCAGCCCGACCGCCAGTTCGACCAGCCCCGGCTGGAGGGCCGCCTTTCCGCGCAGGGCCATGCCAGCCACCTGAATACCGCCCCGCACCGAGTTGACGATAAAGAAACGCAGAAAGCCGAACAAGCCGGCCAGGCGCAGGGGCATGAGCCCAGCCGGCGCCAGGCGCAGGCTGGCCCAGGTGGCGGCCATGACGGCGACGCTGCCGAGCAGCCAGCCATCATGACGGCCTTCGGCCAGCACCCACCACAACCCGGCGAAAAGCAACGCCCGCCTTCCCATGCTTCCGATCATCGCCAATCCTCCTGACGCTGGGCCGCCTTGACCAGTTGTTCCAGCGCGCGACGCAGGGCGCTGGCGGCGCGCAGCAGGGCATCCATTTCGGTTACCGGAATCATGCCAGTTGCACCGGCTTCCAGCCAGTGCGCCTTGAGCGCATGGTAGGCTTCCTGGGCGGCCCGGAAGGCAGCCTCCCGGCTATCGACATCGGCCGGCGCATCCGGGTCGAGCCGGTCGAGCAGGTTCAGCGCGCTGTTGCGGAAGGCGCCGGCCCGGGCATCGCCGGCCGGCAGCCCGCCGGCCTCGGCAACGGCTTCACCGGCCTCGGCGGCCAGTTCGGCAGCCGCCTCGTAATAGCGGGCCAGCCGGAGCAGTTCAGGGAGGCGCCGGGCACTGTCCGGAGCCATGCCGGAACGGGTCAGCTGAACGATGAAATCGGCAATGCTCGCATTGAGCCGGGCCACCACTTGCCGGTTGTACATCGGCCCATGCCCTGCGGGCGGAGACTCGGCGGCTGCGGCGCGCACCGTTGCCCGGGACAACTGGCCGAGATGGCGAATTTCGCGGGCCAATGCGTCCAGCGCCAGGGCTGGTACGGCAAGAATCGTCTTGTCGAGATAACGCGGCTTCGCAGCATCTTCCTCGGCACTCCGGAAGCGGCGAAGCAAAAAGCCGGTCAGCCAGTCGGCGAGCGGCCAGATCAGGAACACCCCCAGTACGTTGAACGCGGTATGGAACAAGGCCAGCTTGGCCGCCGGGGCCGAATCGAGCCCGAGCAGTTCACGGACGAAGCCGAGCAGGCTGAGCAGCCAGGGCAGTAGCAGCAAGGCGACGATACCGGTCAGTACATTGAACAAAATGTGCGCTGCTGCCGCGCGCTTGGCATTCGACGTCGCGCCGATGGCGGCGAGCAGCGCCGTTACCGTCGTCCCGACATTGGCTCCGATGACCACGGCAGCAGCCGCCTCGATACTCACCAGACCGCTCTGCGCCGCCGAAAAGGCAATCACCAGCGCCGCCGCCGAAGCCTGCATCAGGACGGTCATCAGGATACCGACGAGAACCATGGCGACGATGCCGATCGCCCCTTCCCAGCGCGGAAGCCGGAAATCGGCCGCGGCGCCGGAGAAGGTATCCTTGAGCAGGTCGATGCCCAGGAAGAGCACGCCGAAGCCGGCCAGTGCCGAACCCAGCGCGGCGCGCCGGGTGCCCTCGCCGGTCAGACGCAACAGCATGCCGAAGCCGATCAGCGGCAGCGCGAAAATGTCAATGCTGAACTTCATGCCGACCAGGGCCACCAGCCAGCCGATCATCGTCGTCCCGACATTGGCGCCGAACAACACCCACAAGGCCTGGCTCAGTGTGAGCAGACCGGCATTGACGAAGCCGATGGCGGCCACCGTCACGGCGCTCGACGACTGGACGGCGATCGTCACCAGCGCGCCGGTAGCCAGGCCGCGCAGGCGGGTCTGTGTGGACCGGGCGAGGATCCGCTCCAGGGCGGGCCCGGCAGCCAGCTTGAGGCCATCGGTCATCAGCCCCATGCCGAGCAGGAAAAGGCCGACACCGCCCGCCAGTCCGCCGATCAGGGGCAGCAGGGTCATGGCGCCCCGCCTTCAGCGTTGGCGGCAGCCGGGCGTGGCTGTTCGATCACCGCCTGGTAATCCCAGTCTCGGATATCCTGCAGCATCTGGTCGATGTCGGCCGTCGGCACCTGCAACATCCGCAAGGCGATCGCGCCGAGGCGCAGGCTCGATTCGATGGCCTCGGGATAGGCATGGATCGCCCCGGCGCCGAGCAGGGCGGAACTCGCTTGCAGATCGCGCGCCCGGGCAATCACCGGAACCTGCGGGCAATGCTGGCGCAGGGAAGCGACCGCCCGCAAGGCGACGGCATGGCTGTCGACGGTGACGATCGCCAGGCCGGCCTGCTCGGCGCGGGCGGCGGCGAGCAGCTCGGGATCGGCAATGTCGCCGTAGAGGACGGCATGGCCGTCGCTCCGCCCCTGCTGAACCCGTTTCGGATCGGTATCGAAGGCGACGAAATCGACCCCGCTCGATTTGAGCAGCACGGCGATGGTGTGGCCGACCCGGCCGTAACCGCCGATCAGCACGCGCGGGGCCGGCAGGCCGGCCAGCTGCTCGGTGAGCGCCGGCGGTTTGCCGGACGGCCGGGTCAGGTGGCTGGCGATGGCCTGGTTGTAGCGGATAAGCAGCACGCCGCCGATCAGCGAGAAAAGGACGGCATTGAGCACGATCTGGCCGGCCTGCGGGTCGAGCACGCGGGCATCAAGGGCAATGGCAAGCAGCGCGAAACCGAACTCGCCGCCTACCGCCAGCAGCAAGGCGGTCCGCCAGGCGGCGACCATCTCCATGCCGCTGCGCCGGACGATCAGCACGACGACAAGGATCTTGCTGAGCAGGAGCAGCAAGGCGCCAAGCAGCGCCCAATGCCAGATGCGGGGCAGCACGGCCGGCTCGATCAGCATGCCGATGCCGACGAAGAACAGGCCGAGCAACACGTCGCGGAACGGCCGGATGCTCGATTCGACCTGATGCCGGAACTCGGTTTCGCCGAGCATCATGCCGGCCAGAAAAGCGCCGAAGGCGAGCGACAAGCCCAGGCTGTGGGTCGTCCAGGCTGCCAGCAACACGACGAGCAGGACGGTCAGGGTGAACAATTCAGCCGAACGGCGCTCGGCAACCAGATGAAACAGCGGGCGCAAGGCCCGGCGCGCGGCATAGAAGACCAAGGCAAAGGCGAGCACGGCCTTGGCCATGGCCCAGCCCAACTCGCCGGCCAGCGTGTCGATGCCGGTCGCGGCGCCGAGCACGGGGATCAGGATCAGAAACGGAACAGCGGTGACATCCTGGAAGACCGAGATAGCCAGCCCAAGCCGGCCATGCGCCGTCGCCTCCTCGCCCTGCTCCGCCAGCTGGCGGCCAATGAGGGTCGACGAAGACTGCGCAAAGACGGCACCGACAACAAAAGCGACGACCGGTGGCTGGCCGGCCAGCCAGAGCAGCGCGGCGACCAGTGCGGTGGTGAAGAGGACCTGCGCGGTACCCAGACCGAGGATTTGGTGGCGCATCGCGTGCAATTGTGGCAGCGAATACGCCAGCCCGATGGAAAAGAGCAGGAAAACCACACCGAACTCGGCCAGCACCTTGAACTCGGCCACATGCACCGTCGGCCCGACGGTATGCGGCCCGAGGATCAGGCCAACCAGCAGATAGCCCAGGCTGGTCGGCACGTGCAAGCGCTGGAAGGCGATCAGGGTCGCCACGGCCACCGCCAGCAGGAGGATGATTTGCACGAGATGATCCATCAAGCGATCAGGTTTCCTGTTAGCAGATGGCAGCAGGATACCAGCCCGGGCACCTGAGCCCACGCCATATCGCTGCTGCGCACGTGCTGTGCCATCGGTTGCGCCGCCTAGGCGACCGGCGGAGCAGCCGAACGGCGGCGCCAGAAGCGTTTTTCCAGTTCCACCACCAGCAGCACGACAACACCGGCCAGCACGACACGCAGCCAGGTTTCGGCATCGAGGTGCTCGGTGCCGAACAGGGTCTGCTTGAACGGCAGATGCGTCATCGCCAGCTGCAGTCCGACCAGCACGGCAACCGCCCGGAGCGCGACGGGATTGCCGAGGAATCCCTCCCGCGACAGGATCGAAGCGGTCAGCCTGCGGCAGTTGAACAAATAGACGATCTGCCCCATGACCAGCGTGTTCACCGCGGCCGTGCGGGCGAACGCCAGGCTCATGCCGCGCCCGGTTTCCCAGAGGAAGATGCCGAACGAGGTGGCGGCCAGCAACGCGGTGACCAACGCAATGCGCCAGAGCATGAAGCCATTGACCAGCGGCGCCCGCGGGTCGCGCGGCGGCCGGGCCATCAGCCCGGGTTCGGGGCGCTCGAAGGCGATGGCCAGCGACAGTGTGACGGCGGTGACCATATTCACCCACAGGATCTGCACCGGCGTGATCGGCAGGGTCATGCCGAGCAACACGGCGATCAGCACCATCGAAGCCTGGGCGACGCTGGTCGGCAGGACATAGACCACCGCCTTGCGCAGATTGTCATAAACGGTGCGCCCCTCTTCGACGGCGGCAGCGATCGAGGCGAAATTGTCGTCGGCCAGCACCATTTCGGCCGCCTCCTTGGCCGCCTCGGTCCCCTTGTGTCCCATCGCGACGCCGACATCGGCCCGCTTCAGGGCCGGTGCGTCGTTCACCCCGTCGCCGGTCATTGCAGCCACCTCGCCGTTGGCCTGCATCGCTTCCACCAGGCGCAGCTTGTGCTCGGGGCTGGCGCGGGCGAAGACGTCGACCTCGCGGACAGCCTGGCGGAGCGCCGCTTCATCCATGCGCTCGATCTCGGCGCCGGTCAGCGCCCGGTCGCCGGCAACCCGTATCCCCATGGCGCGGGCAATGGCGGCGGCCGTCACGGCATGGTCGCCGGTGATCATCTTGACGCGAATGCCGGCGGCGTGACAGACAGCCACCGCGCGGATCGCCTCCTCGCGCGGCGGGTCCATGATACCGGCCAGGGCGAGCAGGGTCAGGCTGCCTTCGACATCGGCAAAGGTGAGTTCGCGCTGCCCCTTCGCCATCGGCGCCATCGCCAGGGCAAGGACGCGGAAGCCCTCCGCCGCCAGCGCGTCAATCCGCGCCTGCCAGCAGGCCGGATCGATCGGCTCGTCCTGGCCGGCTCGCCTTTGCCTGACGCACATGCCGATCAGGCGCTCCGGCGCGCCCTTGACGAAAACAAAGGCATGACCGGCGTGATCGTGATGCAGCGTCGCCATGAAGCGGTGCTCGGATTCGAAGGGAATGACATCGATGCGTGGCAGGGAAGCCGCCTCGAAGTGCGCATCCAGCCCGGCCTTCATGGCCAGCGTCAGCAGCGCGCCTTCGGTCGGATCGCCTTCGAGCCGCCATTCACCGTCAGCCTCGCGCAGGATGGCATCGTTGCAGAGCAAGGCGGCACGGGCGATGTCGGCCAGTTCGCCGCCATCGATGCCTTGCCCGGCCATCGAAAAGGCGCCGCGCGGGGCATAGCCGATGCCGGACACCGCGATCTCCCCCTCCGCCGTCGCTAGGCGCTGGACGGTCATTTCGTTCCGGGTCAGGGTACCGGTCTTGTCCGAACAAATGGTCGTCACCGCGCCCAGCGTTTCCACCGCCGGCATGCGGCGGATGATCGCGTTGCGCCCGGCCATGCGCTGCACGCCGATGGCCAGCGTGATGGTCATGATTGCCGGCAGGCCCTCGGGAATCGCCGCCACGGCGAGGCCGACGGCCGCAAGGAACATCTCGCCGGCCGGCTGGCCATGAACCAGTATCCCGAAGACGATGGTGCCGGCGGCCAGCGCCAGGATGCCAGCGGTCAGCCAGCGGCCGAACTGCGCCATCTGCTTGAGGAGCGGCGTATCGACCGTCTCCACCTGGGCCAGCAGGCGGCCGATGCGGCCGATTTCCGTCGTGTCGCCGGTGGCGACGACCACCCCGCGCCCCTGGCCGAAGACGACCAACGTACCGGAATAGGCCATGCCGCTCCGATCGCCGATCGGCGCCTCCGCGGCCACGGCGGCGCCGGATTTCTCGACCGCTTCCGATTCGCCGGTCAGCGCGGCCTCCTCGATGCGCAGGTTGCGTGTTTCGATCAACCGCAGGTCGGCCGGCACCTTGTCACCCGAAGCGAGCACGACGATATCGCCGGGCACCAACTCGCTGGCGTCGACTTCCTGCCGCCGGCCATCGCGCATCACGACGGCACGCAGCGACAGCATGTTGCGGATGGCGTCGAGCGATTTTTCCGCCTTGCCTTCCTGAATGAAGCCGATCAGGGCATTGATGACCACCACGCCGAGAATGACGCCGGTGTCGACCAGATGGCCGAGGGCCGCCGTGACGACGGCGGCGCCCAGCAGCACGTAGATCAGCACGTTGTGAAATTGCAGCAGGAAACGCAGCAGCGGCCCGCGTTTGCGGGGCGGGGTCAGGCGGTTCGGGCCGTGGCTGGCCAGGCGCCGGGCGGCTTCCGCAGCGCTCAGGCCGGCCTCGGTCGTTCCTTGTTCAGCCAGGACGACAGCGGCGGCCCGGGCGTGCCAGAGGGCGTGGGGCATGATGTCTCTCCCTGCTCAGGGGACGAGCAGCACGTTGCAGCCGGCGCGATACAGCAGGTTCTGGGTGACGCTGCCGAGCAGGCGCTCGTCCAGCATCGTGCCGCCATGTTTGCCGATGACAAGCAGGTCGCCGCCGGAACGCTCGATTTCGCGCGGCAGGACGACGGCCGGATAGCCCTGCACGATCCGTTTGCCGAGCGGGGCCGTGCTGCGCAGGGAGCCCATCTGCGCCTGCAGGCGCTGCTCGGCGCGTGCCAGCTCATCACGGCGATAGGCTTCGATATGCTCAAGCGAAACCCCGGCCAAGCGCATGCGCCCCTCGAAAGCCACGGTACTGGCATGCAGCAGGATCTGCCGGGCATCGGGGAACCAGTCGAGCGACAATTGCGCCGCGCGCGTTGCATTGTCGGAAAAATCGGTCGCCAGCAGGATGCAGGAAAACGGGGCACCGAGCGCACGCCGCACGAGCAGCACCGGCAAATCGGCACGGGCCAGCACGCGCTGGGCAGTGCCGCCCAGCACGGCTTCGCCGATCCCGTCTCCGCCATGCTCGCCCACTACCAGCAACTGGGCCTCCTGCGCGCGGCAGAAAGCCGTGATCTCGCTCGCCGCCCGACCGGTCCGGGTTTCACCGCGCGCCCTGACGCCATGCCGCGCCACGACCGCCCTCACCTGCTGCGACAGCCGGTCGCGGGCCAGCAGCACCGGCTCGCCTGCGGCCCACACTTCGCTCTCATAAATGGCGGTGATGGTCGCCCAGACACCATCGTTGAACACATGCAGCAAGATCAGCTCGGCATCCCAGTGCCTGGCCAGCATGGCTGCCTGATCGACGGCGATCTCGGAGGCCGGCGACAGGTCGGTCGCCACGACCACGGTACGAACAATGTGCGGGGACGGCATGTTCATGAGAGGCTCCGGTCGTTGAATGGATGAAGAGCTCAGCCCGCCGCAGCCAGCACGCAGCCCGGGCGGATCCTGGCCCGCTCGCTGCGGGCCAGGCGGGACAATTGCCAGGCCAACGTGCGATGCAGGCGATCGGCAACGCGATCGATGACCTCCATCATGTTAATCCCCAGATCCTCGATTACCAGCACGACGTTGTCCTTCAGGCGCAAAACGACGCGGCACTGCTTGTCGACACCGCCCCGCTCGGGGCCATTGATGTCCTGCAGCCGCATGCTCACCTCCTGAATGGCATGGGAAAACCGCCCGAGCGCGGCGTTCAGCCGGGCAGCGGCAAAACTGCGCAAGCGGGAAGCGCTCGCCAGACCCTTGACCCGAACTTGAACCAGCATGTGGATTCTCCTCTTGGCAAGAGCAGCTTTCGCTGCGGGAGACTCCATTTAACCCCGATCTGCCCGGTACTCAGTTCGTATTTATGGTCACAACCCTGCGAGAATTCCGGACGATGCCCGGCCAGAGTGCCAATCCGCGATCGTTTACAGCCCGCGAGCCCACGCCGGCCGTAGCGGGGCGGTCTGCGGCGAATGAATCGCCTGGCGCACCTGCTGCAACAGGCGCGCCTTGTCGGCGCCCAGCGTCCCCTTGAGAACCAGCCAGTTCGAGGCATGGTCGCTGCGAAAAACGGTGCGCTTGAGTTCCAGCCCGGACAGGAAGCGCTCCATCTCGATGAAGAGTTCCTGCTGGCTCAGTGGCTCCCAGCCCGGGAAGCCGGCGCGCAAGCGTTGTTCGCCCTGCGGGAAGCTGACGACCAGCGTCGCCAGATATTCCGGCTGCGTGGCGTTAGCCAGGCGTGCCGAGTTGTCGGCATGCTGCGCCGACAGCGCCTTGCCGCCCAAGCCGTTGAGGATCATCACCGAGCGCGTGATGCCCGCCGCGCCAAGCTTGTCCAGCGCCTCGCGGGTCGTGTCGAAGGTTTCCCCCTTGTGAACGGCTGCCAGCACGGCATCGTCGCCCGATTCGGCGCCGACGTAGGCCAGGGACAAACCCGCCGCAGCCAGTTCGTCGATGTCGCTTTGGGTTTTCTTGCGCAGGTTGCGCGGCAGGCAGTAGGACGAGATGCGGCGCACCGCCGGCAGGTGGATACGGATGGCTTCGAGAATGGTGATCAGACGCCGGGTCGGCAGAACCAGCGCATCGCCATCGGCCAGGAAGACGCGGCGGATGCGGTCGCCATAGTGAAGGCCAGTCAGCCGGATGCTTTCCAGCACCTCGTCCTCGCTGCGCGCCCGGAACTGCTTTTGCGGCGCGGTGTACATCTCGCAGAAAGTGCATTGGTTCCACGAGCAGCCATCGGTCACCGGCAGAATCAACGATTCCGCCTCGCTGGGCGGGCGGAAAACCGGCTCGACGTAGCGGATCGGGATCATGCCGGCCGAGCCTTGGCAACGAAGGCCGGCGGCACCGAAGTCGCCTTGCGGGCCGCGTAGTCGAAAAAGATGATGCCGTGCTTGCCGCACGCCACTTCGCGGCCGGTGGCCAGGTCGCTCAGGCGCCAGACGAGATCGCAGCCATATTTGTTGAAATCGTTGGCGGTCATCTCGACGCGCAGCGTTTCGCCATGAAAGGCTTCCGAACGATATTGCGCCGCGACATCGGCCACGACGATGCCGACGCCCTCGACATCCAGTTCGGAATAACCCATCGACTTGAAGTAACGCACCCGCGCCTCGGAAACCAGCGATATCAGCTGGGCATTGTCGAGGTGGTGGCCGTAGTTGATGTGGCCGATGTAAATCGGAATCTCGGTCGAGAAGGTAAAGGTTTCAGGCAGGTCGATCTGGATGCGTGGCATGACCGGGGCAGAAAGAAAATGGCAGAGCGCCGATTTTAGGGCTTGCCGCGTCGAATCGAAAAATCCACGCGAGCCGCATGGCGCGCCCCTGCCCTGCGCACGCCGCTCGCTGCGCGGCGGGGTCTGTAACACCGCGCCCCGGGTCACCGGCGCGCGGTGGGGGTCAGCCTGCTCGGCTGAACGCCGCGACCTGCGGAAAATCAACCCGCATCCACGCGCCACCGAGGCGCGACGAACGGTCGATGTGCAGCTCGCCCTGATGCTGGCGGGCGATTTCACGAACGATGGCCAACCCGAGACCGCAGCCGTCGCCGGTCTGCCCGGCCGGTCGATAGAAACGCTCGCCAATCCGGCCGCGCTCGCTTTCCGGGATGCCCGGCCCGCTGTCTTCCACGCTCAACCAGGCCCGGCCATCCGCCACGCCGCAGGCGACGGTCACTACGCCGCCGATCGGCGTATGGCGCAAGGCATTGTCGAGCAGATTGGCCAGCAGTTCCTCAAGCAAAATCTCGTTGCCATGCACGACAGCCGGCTGTAATTCAAAGCCGAGGTCGATATCCTTGCCGATCGCGGCAGGCAGCCAGTTTTCGGCCACCCGGTGTACCAGGCTGACCAGGGCAACCTCGCCCGAGGCCTGGGCGAGACTGGGTTCGGCCCGCGCCAAGGCGAGCAGTTGTTCGACCAGGTGGCCCAGTCGTCCGGCCGCTGCATGGATACCGGACAGGACACCGGGGGCCGCCCCCCCCGCCTCCTGCTCGGCCGCTTCGACTTGGGCGAGCAGCGCGGCAATCGGGGTACGCAACTGGTGAGCGGCATCCGAAACGAAATTGCGCTGGCTGGCCAAGGCGACATCCAGACGCTGAAGCAAGCCATTGATCTCGGTCACGACCGGCTGGACTTCTTCGGGAACCGCCACGGCGACCGGCCGCAAGTCGCTCTGCGAGCGATCGGCCAGTTCGGCTTGCAGATCCTCCAGCGGCTTGAGGCCGGAGCGCACTCCGAACCAGATGACCGTGGCGGCGACCAGGACGAGCAGGATTTCCGGCAGCAGCATACCCAGCAGGATGTCGCGGACCAGTTCCCTGCGCTTGACCAGCGTCTCGGCGGCCACAACGGTGACGGTCTGAAACTCGAAACGGCGCTGGTAGGCAGCAAGGCGGATGGACTCCTCGCCCAGCATCCCGTCGTAATACCAGCGCCCTTCGCTGGCCAGTTGCGGCAAGTCCTCGACGGGGGGTGTCGGCAGTTCGGGATTGCCGTCGAGCAATTCGCCCGTTTCGTCATGCACGGCATAGAAGACACGGTCGAACTTGTCGGTCAGCAGCACCGTGCGGGCCTGCTGCGTCAGCGGCAGCTGCGGCCGGCCTTCGACAATCTGCAACTGCTCGGCAATGGCGAAGGCCGTATCCAGCAAGCCGCGGTCGTAGGCCTTGGTCGCCGCCCGCAGGGCAACCCAGTTGGCCAACACCGCGCCAACCACCAGCAGGCCGAGCATCGCCGGCAGCAGCCGGTCGATCAGCATCCAGCGCAGGCTGCTGGCGTTACGCTTGGGCATCGTCGGGTTTTTCCAGGTAGTACCCCAGACCCCGCACCGTCCGGATCGTGATGCCGGCCACCTCCAGCTTGCTGCGCAGACGCGAGACGAGTTTTTCGATGGCATTGGCCGAAATCTCATCCTGCCAGTCGTAGAGCGCCTGCATCAGTTGCTCCTTGCTGACGATGCGGTTGACCCGCGAGGTCAGGAAATTGAGCGCCGCCCATTCCCGCGCATTGAGGTCGAGCGCCGTATCGTCGAGCCAGGCACGCTTGCCGACCGTATCCAGGCGCAAGCGGCCGAGCATGATGTCCGGCACTGCCCCCCCCTGCCCGCGTCGGATCAGGGCGCGCACCCGGGCTTCCAGTTCGTCGAGGCGAACCGGCTTGACCACGTAATCGTCGGCCCCGAGATCGAGCACGCGAACCCGTTCCTCGACGGCCAGCCGGGCGGAAAGGACGAGAACGGGTGTCGGCTGGCGGCGGGAACGCAGGCGCCGCAGCACTTCGGCTCCATCCAGTCCGGGCAGGCCGAGGTCGAGAATGGCCAGCTCGTAGGTATTTTCGGTCAGCATGGCATCGGCCAGATTGCCGTTGTCGGCCAGATCAACCACATAGCCGGAATGGCGCAGGGCACGGGCCAGGCCATCGGCCAGCAGGGCATCGTCTTCGATCAGCAGGATACGCATCGGATGGTCAGAAAGCGGTCAGGCGAACCCCATACGATAGCACGCCTAACCTGAGTTCCCCCCGATGCGACACCTGCTGACACTCCTGCTTGCCCTGCCCGGCCTGGCGATTGCCGGGGGCCCCCTTTCCCTGACCCTGCATGATGCCGAAGTGCTTTGGCGCGAACACAGCCGCGAACTCCGCCTGGCGGAAACCGCCGTGACTGGCGCCATGGCCGACATGCAGACCGCCGGCCAGCGACCCAACCCCGATTTCTCGCTCAATGTCCTGTCGGTCAGCCCGCAATCCGGCCTGGGTGGCGGCGCGCTGAAGGACAAACGGATGGACACCCAGTTTCGCCTCGACCAGCTGATCGAGCGCGGCGGCAAACGCGACCTGCGCATCAAGGGCGCCGAAGCACCGCTGGAAGCTGCCCGGCTGGAGCGCGACGATACGGCCCGCCAACAGCTTGGCGACTTGCGCGAGGCCTATTACAACCTGCGTCTGGCGCAGGAAAAGCTCGAACTTGCCCGGGATACCGCAGCCCTCTACCGCAAATCGACCGATGCCGGCCTGCTACGCCAGAAGGCAGGCGACTTGGCGCCGGTCGACGTGGCCCGCCTACAAATCGACCAGGCCCGGGCTGAAGCCGATGCCCGGCAAGCCCAGGCCGAACTGGCCCAGGCCCAGCAGATGCTCGCCTACCTGATCGGCCGAGACCGCGAAGCCGGGCAACTGGTCGCCGCCGACAACTGGCCGCAGCTTGAACAGCGTGCCCTCCAGGCCGCCCCGCTCGACGAGCGTCCCGACCTGGCCGCCGCCCGCAAGCGCCTGCAGGCCGCCGAGGCCGACCGCGACCTGGCCCGCGCCAAGCGCAACCGCGATATTTCGGTTGGCGTCCAGTTCGAACGCAATCTGCAAAATGCGCCAACCAACAGCTACGGCTTCGGCGTCAGCGTACCGCTCTTCATCTGGCACGAATACGAGGGCGAAATCGCCCGTGCCGAAAGCGATTACAACGCGGCCCGCCTGCTCGTCGAGCAACAGGAGGCCGTCGCCATCGGCCAGGTGGCCCAGGCGCGCAGTGCCCTGCTCGCCGCCCGCGACCGCATGCAGCGCCTCGAGGGCGGCCTGCTGGCCGACGCCGAGCGCGTCGCGAGGGCGGCCGAACTTGCCTATGGCAAGGGGGCCATGAGCCTGATGGACCTGCTCGATGCCCGCCGCACCCTGCGCCAGATCCAGATCGAAACCGCCAGCGCGCGGGCCGATTACGCCAAAGCCTTGTCTGCCTGGCAGGTCCAGGCCGAATTCAGGAAAACCCCATGAAACCGATTCCTATCCTCGTTGCCATCCTGTTTGCCCTGGCCGGCTGCTCGGCCAAACCGGAAGCCCCGAAGGCCGACGCCGTCAAGGTTGAGGGCGATATCGCCCTGCTTGCCGAGCCGGATAAGGCCAGCTTCCTCACGCTCGCCGTCGCTGAACCGGACAAGGGCGGCGTCTTGCGCCTGCCCGGTCGCCTGGTCTGGAATGAAGAAAGGACGGTACGCGTCTTTCCGCAGGTCGCCGGACGGGTCGAGCGCATCGCGATCGATGTCGGCTCCCCGGTCAAGGCCGGGCAGACGCTTGCCGTGCTGAGTTCGCCCGATTACGGCCAGGCCCTGGCCGACGCCCGCAAAGCGCGGGCCGACGCGCAGCTCGCCGCTCAGGCGCTGGAGCGCAACCGCGTGCTGCGCGACGCCGGCGTCATCGCCGAGAAGGATTGGCAACAGGCCGAAGCGACGGCAATTGCCGCCCGGGCGGAAGCCGAACGGGCCGGCCGGCGGGTCGCCGGGCTGGGCGGTGAAGGCGATGGCAGCTATGCGCTGCGCAGTCCGCTGGCCGGCATCGTCGTCGAGCGCAACCTGAATCCGGGCCAGGAATTCCGGCCCGATCAATCCGGGCCGCCGCTGTTCGTGATCACGGACCCGGCCAGCCTGTGGATCCAGATCGACGCCAGCGAAGCCGACCTGCCCCGCCTGCGAAAGGGCGACCCCTTGCTGATCGAAACCCGGCAATATCCGGGCGAGCGATTCACCGGCGTCATCCGCCATGTCGCCGATTTCGTCGATCCCAATACGCGCACCATCAAGGTACGGGGTGAAGTGCCCAATCCCGATCGCCGCCTGAAGGGGGAAATGTTCGTCAATGCCCTGGTCGAACTGGGGGCAAGCCCGGCCGTGCGTGTACCGGCCTCCGCCGTCTTCCTGTTTGGCGACCAGCGCTACGTGTTCGTGGCGGAGTCTGCCGGCCGTTACCGCAAGCAGCCGGTCGATGCCGGCATCGAGCGCGATGGTCAGATCGATATCCTGGGTGGTTTGCAGGCAGGCGACAAGGTCGTCGCCGAAGGCAGTCTGCACCTGCTCAAGTACTTCAAGCCGGCCGGTGCCGCAAACAAGCAGGCCGCCAAATGATCAAACGCATCAGTCACTTTGCGCTACACCAGCCGCTATACATCGTCCTCGGCCTGCTGCTCTTCATCGGCGCCGGCATCGCTGCTTTCCGCAGCCTGCCAATCGAGGCCTTCCCGGATGTCACCGATACCCAGGTGACGATCATCACCCTCTTCCCGGGGCGCGCCCCGGAAGAGGTGGAGAAACAGGTCACCATTCCGCTCGAAATCGCCCTGTCCGGCGTGCCGAACTCGATCCGCATGTTCTCCCACACGCAGTTCGGGCTCTCCTTCATCGTCGTCACCTTCGATGAAAAGCCCAGCCTGTTCATGGCGCGGCAACTCATCGAGGAGCGTCTGCGCGGCCTCGATCTGCCGCCAGGTGTCGAACCCGAACTGGCACCGCCGGCGACGGCGACCGGTGAAATCTTCCGCTACCGACTCGACGCACCGGGCATGAAACCCACCGAGTTGCGCGCCATCCAGGACTGGACGGTGCTGCGCCAACTCAAGCAGGTGCCCGGCATTGCCGATGTGGTTTCGCTCGGCGGGCCGATCCGCCAGTACGAAGTGAATCCCGACCTGGCCAAGCTGCGCGACTACAAAATCACCATCGGTCAGCTCTACGACGCGCTGCAACGGGCCAATGCCAATGCCGGCGGCGGCTCCGTCGCCCAAGGCCGGCAGCAGTTCCTGATCCGCTCCATCGGCCGCCTGCGCAGCTCGGCCGATATCGGCGAGGTCGTCGTCGCCGAAAACAACGGAACCCCCCTGCGCGTGCGCGACGTGGCCCAGGTGGTCGAGTCGCGCGTTCCGGCCCAGGGCATTGTCGGCTATACCGACGCCGACAGCGACCAGGACGATGTGGTATCCGGCATCGTGCTGCTGCGCAAGGACGAAAACCCCTCCCTGGTACTCGATGCCCTGAAGGCGAAGGTGGACAAGCTGAACAACGGCGGCCTCCCCCCGGGTGTCCAGATCATTCCCTACTACGACCGCTCCTGGCTGATCGGCAAGACCCTCAAAACCGTCTTCAGCAACCTGCTGGAAGGCGCGGCGCTGGTCATGCTCGTCCTCTACCTCTTCCTCGCCGACCTGCGGGCCGCCGGCATCGTCGCCACCGTGATTCCTCTGGCCCTGCTCGGCACCTTCATCGGTCTCAGCCTGGTCGGCATTCCGGCCAACCTCCTGTCGCTGGGGGCGATGGACTTCGGCATCATCGTTGATGGTGCGGTCATCGTCATCGAAAACATCTTCCGCCGCCTTGGCGAAGCCAGCAAGCAGGAAGATCACCGGCCGCGGGTCCGGACCATCCACGAAGCGGTCATCGAAGTCGGGCGGCCGACGGTGTTCTCGATGATCATCATCATCGTCGCCCACCTGCCGATCTTCACCATGCAGCGCCACGAAGGCAAAATCTTTGCCCCCATGGCCTACTCGGTCGTCGCAGCGCTGATCACCTCGTTGATCCTGTCGCTGACGCTGGTCCCCTTCCTCTCGAAGATCGCCTTCCGCAACCACGTGCCGCACGAGGAAACCAAGCTCATGCACCGCCTGCACAGCCTGTACGAGCCGGCACTCGCCTGGGTACTGGGCAACACGCGCAAGGTGTTGGGCGCCGCCCTGCTTGCCCTGGCCATCACGGCCGCCTGCATACCGCGCTTGGGCACCGAATTTCTGCCTGAACTGAATGAGGGCGCCATCTGGGTAAACATCGAATTGCCGACCTCGGTCTCTGTTGAAGAGGCACGCAAGGAACTGAAAGCAATTCGCGAAACCATCATCAGCGTTCCGGAAGTCAGTACCGTTGTTTCCAAGGCAGGCCGCCCGGAAGATGGAACCGACCCTAAAAACATCAACATGACCGAAACCCTGGTTGAGCTGAAACCAGAAAAAAACTGGCGCCCTGGCTATACCAAGGAAAAAATCCTGCTTGAAATCGAGGCCAAGCTGCAGGCCCGCCCCGGCATCGAACCCTCCTTCAGCCAACCCGTGCGCGACAACATTCTTGAAAGCATTTCGCAAATCAAGGGCCAAGTCATCATCAAATTGTTTGGTGTTGACACGGCGACGCTTAAGGAAAACGCCCAAACGATGCTGGATCGCATCGAGAATATTCCCGGCGTCGCTCGCGCTTTCATCGACCGGGAAGGAGACCTGCCCCAATACCGTCTGGAAATTGACCGTGCCGCTGCTGCCCGCTACGGCCTGAACGTGATGGATGTCGAAGAGGTCATCGAAACAGCCCTCGCCGGCAAGGCTGCGACCGAACTGTGGGAAGGCGAGCGCCATTTCAGTGTCGTCCTCCGCCTGGCCGAACCCTCGCGCCAGTTGGACAAGCTGAAGGACGTTCTGGTCCCGACCCCCTCCGGCGCCCAGGTGCCGCTCTCGGCCCTGCTCGATTTCAAGCTCGGCAGCGGCGCCATGAACATCGCTCGCGAATCCGGCCAGCGTGTCGTCGCCATCGGCGTCTTCATCCGCGACCGCGACATGGGCAGCGTCGTTGCCGACATGCAGAAAGCAACGGCCGACATCAAACTGCCACAAGGCTACTCGATCACGTGGTCCGGCGAATTCGAAAACCAGGAGCGCGCCATGCAGCGCCTGATGCTGGTCGTGCCACTGTCGATCCTGATGATCTTCGTGCTGCTCTTCGACGCCTTCAAATCCTTCCGTGACGCGCTGATCATCATCTGCAACATTCCCTTTGCACTGATCGGCGGCATCTTCGCCCTGCTCCTCACCGGCATCCCGCTGTCGGTATCCGCCGCCATCGGCTTCATCGCCCTGTTCGGCCAGGCCGTACTCAACGGCGTGGTAATGGTCAGCCACATCAACCAGTTGCGCCAGGAAGGCATGCCCCCCCACGAAGCGGTCTTCCGCGGCGCCCTGTCCCGCCTGCGCACCGTGCTGATGACCGCCTGGCTAGCCATGCTCGGCCTGCTGCCGATGGCGCTGTCACACGGGATCGGTTCGGAGACCCAGCGCCCGTTGGCACTGGTCGTCATCGGCGGCCTGATCTCCGCCACCATCCTGACCCTCTACGTGCTGCCCGCCCTTTACCATTACGTGGCAACCCACCCCCGGCTGGCCCGCGCGCTGCACTGAACGACGTGCCCAGATCCCTCCCTCACATCGCCACCATGCTCCTGCTGGCCGGCCTCACCCTAAGCGCCCGGGCCTTGAACGATCACGAGGTCAGCGTCGACTATCGCAATGGCACCTATTACGGCAGCCTGCACTTGACGACGCCCGCCTCGCCCGCCGTCGTAATGGCCGTGCTGACAGATTTCGAACACATGCCGGAATTCATGCCAGGCCTTACCAGCAGCCGTATCGTAGCCCACCAGCACCACCGATACCAGGTCGCCCAGCAAGGAAAAATCAGCGTCGGCCCCTTCTCGATACCCTTCGAAAGCCTGCGCCAGATCGAGCTTGTCGACGGCCAGCGTCTTCTCTCCAAATCCCTCTCGGGATCGACACCCCGCATGCAGAGCGTGATGCAGATTCGCCCCGTGGAAGGCGGCAGCGAAATCGACTACCGCATCGAAATTGAGCCTGCCAACTGGCTGCCTGCCTCCCTCGGCAGCAACTTCCTGCAACACGAACTGGCCGAGCAGTTCAATGCCTTAACCCGGGAAATGATCCGCCGAGAGCGGAATTGCCCCGCTGCCTCAACGGGCTCGCACTGCGCTATTTTGCGATAGCAGCCGGAGTACCTTTGGGTTTGTTCTTGGCCCGCCGGGCGGCCTTATCGCGCTCGAGTTCCTCCCGGCACGCTTCCACGCCATTCACGTTAAAACAGGGATCCGTACCCTGCGGCGCTATGTAAATCTCCGGCTTGGCCGGACCACGCCAAGGCCCTTTATTCTCCTCGAGCTTTCCGTCGCGGTAAATAAACTGCATGCGATGCGGAACGGTCATCGTACGGCAATCATTCTCGATGCAATTTCGCTTGTAGATGCCAAAGTACATCGTATGACCTTCAAAGATGACGTAATTGTTATCACCCCACTGAAAGTCGATGCCGGTATCCAGCACGTTGGATTGGCGAACTTTCTCGCCGGTGGCGTCGGTAATGATGATGTGCTGGGTAGAGGGGCGCCATTCACTCGATGGAACTTTGTCTGGATAGAAACTCAAAAACAAGCCCGGATTCTTGCCGGCGCTGGCTAATATGTGTTCAGCCTCAAGCTCCATTCGCTTCCCATCATATTGTCGAGTCACATAGAGCTTTTTACCATTTACCAGAATACGGCCAACAGTATCAACCTGAACACTTTCCGGGGAAGTCTGAGTAACGGAAGCCCCAGACGTCACGGTGATCAGGAGTGCGATAGCGAGAATCAATTGTTTCATTTTTTCAGCTTTTCCGTAATTTTGAGAAGCGCTTCTTTTTTCCTCAGTTTTCAAAGATTATATGAACAACCCATAAAATTTGCACGAGCTGTAGCAGGCCGTTGAAAAACCTATGTTCAACCTCCCCAACCCATTCCTGAACGGTCGTTTTTCGGTGTCATCGCCTCAATACGACCCTGTTCAGTCCTGGTTGAGGGCCAATTTGGCCGGTTTTC
>JBKBHB010000014.1:0-80330 GCA_046297855.1 Azonexus sp. | reverse complement strand
TTCGCATCGGCAGCCTGTCCGGCTGGTGGGATGCGCAGCATGTGTAGGGCGAAATCCGCCCGGATTCCGCCCAAAGGCGGAAAAACGGCTGGAAAACCGGCCAAATTGGCCCTCAACCAGGACTGAACAGAGTCGTGTTGAGGCGATGACACCGAAAAACGACCATTCAGGAATGGGTTGGGGAGGTTGAACATAGGTTTTTCAACGGCCTGGTAAAGCCCGAAACTTGCACGGAACGCTGCGACGTGAATCCGACAGGCAGAAGCACGAAGGTCACGCGAATTACCCTGGGAGGCCCGCCAAGCTGCCACGTGCTACTGACGTCGCGAGATGTCGGGATGGATTGGCGGGAGTCAGCAGATGCCATAGTAGCCACCTGACCAAGTGGTGAAGGGCTGAATCTGCCGAGAGCGGAAAGGTGACTATCTCTCCGTTGGGTCTGGACCGTTGTCCCGAAAGGGGGCTGGCGACAGAGCAGCAGGGGCCGGAAATCCCGAGGGCGGTCGCAGCGTCTATAGGCCAGCGGGCGAATAGTCCTCGGGACGTAAGCTCCCCCCGGAAACGGGGAGGCAGAAACCGCCGGATACGTGATCCGTACGTCCGGTGGTGTGGGAGGACGGCGGGGGCGACCCCGCCTCCTACCCGATTGGGTGCGCGCTTGCCTCCAACAGAGGGCGTATCTTCCAGCTGGCCGCCCAGCAGGGCGGCTGAGCGTGTGATGTGAGAAAATGGCGGGTTTTCGTTGTTGCGTACCGGCATGACTTCGCCTCTTCAACCCTCTTTCATCCAGGCGCTGCGAGCCTTTGCGGCACTCACCATCCTCTGGCACCATTTTGCGCTCTATGCCCCCTTGAGCGACTGGGCAGCCCCCTTGCTGGGCGATTTGCTGTCTTGGCTGGCCCAGTACGCCCGGGCCACGCAGGTCTTTTTTGTGGTTAGCGGCTTTGTTGCGGCACAGACCATCGGCACCCGGGTGTGGCGCTTCAATGAGCTCGGCCGTTTCGTCATTCAGCGGTACTGCCGGCTTGGCCTGCCCTACTTGGCCATCGTCCTTGCCATCCTGCCCATCTACGAACTGGCGCGCGGCTGGGTGCCGGACGAGGTGCTCGGCCAGCCGGTGACATGGGCCCAGTTCCTCGCCCACCTGTTTTTCCTGCAGGATATTCTCGGCTATGAGGCCCTGTCGGCCGGTTTGTGGTTTGTCTGCATCAATTTCCAGCTCGGCTTCGGCTATGCCTTCGGGATGGTTCTGCAGCAGCGCTTCGGCAAGGGGGGCGACGGACTGTTTACGCTGCTCGGCTGGGGAAGTTCGATTTATTCCCTGTTCCATTTCAACCTCGATCCGAGCGGCGAAAGCTGGGCCTTGTATTTCTTTCCCTATTTCTTTCTCGGCATCGTGGTGCACAAGGCGGTCATGCGCCGGGCCGGCCGCGAGTTGCTGGCCTTCCAGGGGCTGATGTTGCTCGCCGTGCTCTACGAGTGGCGCTGGCGCGTCGTGATCGCCATGGTGTTCGGAATGATCCTGTTTGTCGCCGAACGCTCCGGCCTTGGCCAGCGCTGGCCCCGCAGCCGCTGGGTTGCC
Source organism: Azonexus sp. (assembly GCA_046297855.1). Taxonomy (GTDB): domain Bacteria; phylum Pseudomonadota; class Gammaproteobacteria; order Burkholderiales; family Rhodocyclaceae; genus Azonexus. The sequence goes on along the minus strand of JBKBHB010000014.1, from coordinate 78,748 downwards.
GCTCTGGGTCGGGTTTCGTTCAGCTTGTTCCTGGTCCATTTTCCGGTTCTGGTTCTGGTGGGCGCGCTGTGGGCGCGCCTCGGCTGGGATGCCCCGGAGCAGGCAGTAGCCGGATTGCTGGTGGCTTTCCTGGCCAGCGTGGCCTGTGCCTGGGCGTTTCATCGCTGGGTGGAAACACCGGCCGCGACGCTGTCCCGTCGTTTCCGGGCACCGCGCCGGGAAGAGGGCGCAGAGGGCGGGGTGGAGGAGGGCGGCCGCCGCATGGCTTTCGAGCACTGACAGCCCCGGTTGTTTTGTTCCATAATCCCCCTCACTGCCCGTCGGAGGAGACCCTGCCGGAGGCGGCAGACCGCTCGGGTCGTCCACATAACAACGCAAGGAGTGACTATGGTTTCTCACATCAAGGTTCCGCAAGGTGGCGCGAAAATCGTTCCGGGACAGGCGATTCCGGACAACCCGATCATTCCCTTCATCGAGGGGGACGGCATCGGCATCGACATCACGCCGGTGATGATCAAGGTGATCGATGCGGCGGTTGAGAAGGCTTACGGCGGTCAGCGGAAAATTCACTGGATGGAGGTCTACGCCGGCGAGAAGGCGACGCGCCTGTATGGTCCGGACGAGTGGCTGCCCAAGGAAACCTTCGAGGCCTTGAAGGAATACTCGGTTTCCATCAAGGGACCGATGACGACACCGGTCGGTGGCGGCATCCGCTCGCTGAATGTCGCGCTGCGCCAGGAACTCGATCTCTACCAGTGTGTCCGCCCGGTGCAGTACTTCAAGGGGGTTCCGTCGCCGCTGAAGCATCCCGAGCTGACCAACATGGTCATCTTCCGCGAGAACACCGAGGACATCTATGCCGGCATCGAGTGGGCGGTTGGTTCGGAAGGCGCCCGAAAGATGGTCAAGTTCCTGCAGGAGGAAATGGGCGTCAAGAAGATCCGTTTCCCCGACAGTTCGGGGATCGGCATCAAGCCGATTTCGATCGAAGGCACCTCGCGTCTGGTGCGGGCCGCGATCAAGTACGCCATCGACAACGACCGCAAGTCGGTGACCATCGTCCACAAGGGCAACATCATGAAGTTCACCGAGGGCCTGTTCCGTGACACCTGTTACAAGGTGGCCCGGGACGAATTCGGTGCCGAGCTGATCGACGGCGGCCCGTGGTGCAAGATCCGCAATCCGAAGTCAGGGCGCGAGATCATCATCAAGGATTCGATTGCCGATGCCTTCCTGCAGCAGATCCTGCTCCGGCCGGCCGAGTACGACGTGATCGCCACCACCAACCTGAATGGCGACTACATTTCCGATGCCCTGGCCGCCCAGGTCGGCGGCATCGGTATCGCACCGGGGGCCAATATTTCCGACCAATACGCCTGCTTCGAGGCGACCCACGGTACGGCGCCCAAGTATGCCGGGCTGGACAAGGTGAACCCTGGTTCGCTGATCCTTTCTGCCGAAATGATGTTGCGCTACCTCGGTTGGGTCGAGGCGGCCAACCTGGTCATCAAGGGCATGGAAGCGGCCATCGGCGACAAGGTCGTGACCTACGATTTCGCCCGCCTGATGGAGGGCGCGACCGAGGTGTCGTGCTCGGAATTCGGCGATGCGATGATCGCGCGGATGTGACGCCCGCCTGACGCATCGGTAAGCCCCCGCTCGGGGGCTTCTTTTTCTGCACATGAAGCATATCCGTCCGATCCACCGTACCCGGGGAGACCCCGGGCCGGTTATCGACCGTTGGCTGAAGTGGCCCTTCCTGACCCTCTTCGCGGTTTTTGTTGCGGCCTTGTTCCTGGCGCATGAGCAGGCGGAGATCGCCCTCTTCGGGTTGCGCCTGCTCGAACTGGTTGCCGCGCTGGCCGTCCTGCTGGCGGCGGCCTATGGCGCGCTGGTTTATCGGGATCAGCGGCGGGTCGCGGCGCGGGAAATCGCGCAGGCCGCTGCCGTCGATGCCTTCTGGAATCCGGAGCGCCTGAACGAACGGGTCAAGAGCCTCGCCGAACCCTATTGGCGGGCGGTGGCGGCAAGCGACATCGGGCCGGTGGCGGCCTGTCTGACGGAGGACTGGCGCGATTATCTGGCTGAACGCCTGGCCGGCTGGCGTCAGAACCGGACGCGCCCGGTGTTGCTCGATTTTGCCTGGCGCGCGGCGCATGTTGTCGGGCTGGAGGATTGGCAAGCCAATCATCGCGACCGGGTGACCGTCCGTGTCGATGTGCAGACCTCTTTCCATGTCACCCACTTGCCGAGCGGCGAGCTGGTCGAAGGCTTTGCCGGCTCGCGCCCCGAGCAGCAGCTCTGGACACTGGCCCGGGGCGAGACGGACTGGCTGATTGCCGGCATCGAACTGGTTGGTGGTGGGGCGGCCTATCGCCACTGCACGGTGTTTCGGGAGACAGCCTGAGTGTCATCCAGCCAGCCCATTGCCGTCTTTGATTCGGGACTCGGCGGCCTGACGGTGTTGCGTGCCCTGCGCGAATGCCTGCCACACGAGGATTATTTTTACTTCGCCGATACCCGTTTCCTGCCTTATGGCGACAAGCCCGAGGCTTTTCTGCGCGCGCGCGGCGTGGCGATAGCCGAGGCACTGGCCCGGCAGGGGGCCAAGGCCATGGTCATTGCCTGCAATACCGCGACAGCGGCGGCGGCGGAGGCCATTCGGGCGGCGACTCCCCTGCCGGTGGTGGCGCTCGAACCCGGGGTCAAGCCGGCGGCGCAACAGACGCGTTCCGGTGTCGTCGGTGTGCTGGCCACGACGCGGACTTTGCAGAGCGCCCGTTTCCAGCGCCTGGTCGGCAACCATGCCCGTCATGTCCGGGTGATCACGCAGGCTTGCCCCGGTCTGGCCGACACCATCGAAGCGGAGGGGCCGGGCAGCGATGCAGTCGAGGCGCTGCTCGACGACTATGTCGTTCCCCTGGCGCAAGGCGGCGCTGATGTCGTCGTCCTCGGGTGCACGCATTATCCCTGGGTGGCCGAGGGTATTGCCCGCCGCATGCCAGCGGGTACCGTACTGCTCGATACCGGCGCGGCGGTCGCCCGCCAGACCGAACGCCTGCTCGCCGCGGCCGGCCTGCTGGGCGGCGGCGAGGGGCGGCTCAGCGTGGCGACCAGCGGCGCGCCGCAGCAGGTGACGGCGACGGTCGCGCGCTTGCTGGGCCGGAAAATGCACGTCGAACATTGGGAGCCCTGAGATGGCGCACAGCAATAAACCCCTGGCCGGCCTGAAAGTGGTCGAACTCGGCACCCTGATCGCCGGGCCCTTTTGTACGCGCATCCTGGCCGAGTTCGGGGGCGAGGTGATCAAGGTCGAATCGCCGGAGGGCGGCGATCCGTTGCGCACCTGGCGCAAGCTGTACGAGGGGACTTCCCTGTGGTGGGCCGTTCAGGCGCGCAACAAGCAGTCGGTGACGGCCAACCTGAAACATCCGGAGGGGCTTGCCTTTGTTCGCCGGCTGATCGGCGAAGCCGACATCCTGGTCGAAAACTTCCGCCCCGGCGTGCTGGAAAAGCTGGGCCTGGGCTGGGAGCAATTGCATGCCGACAACCCCGGGCTGGTCATGGTCCGTCTCTCCGGCTTTGGCCAGAGCGGGCCCTACAAGGATCAACCCGGCTTCGGCGCGGTGGGCGAATCGATGGGTGGCCTGCGTTACATCACCGGTTTTTCTGACCGGCCGCCGGTGCGCACCGGGATTTCGATCGGTGACTCGATCGCCGCCTTGTGGGGGGCGATCGGTGCCCTGATGGCGCTGCGCCACAAGGAGGTCAACGGCGGCGCCGGACAGGTGGTCGATGTGGCCCTCTACGAGGCTGTTTTTGCGATGATGGAATCGATGGTGCCGGAATTCGATGTCTATGGTTTCGTGCGCGAGCGTTCCGGTAACATCATGCCGGGCATCACGCCATCGAATACGCATACGACGAGGGATGGCAAGCACGTCACCATCGGCGCCAACGGCGATGCCATTTTCAAGCGCTTCATGCTGGCCATCGGCCGGCCGGACCTGGCCGACGATCCCGGCCTGGCCGACAATGCCGGACGCGATGCCCGGCGCGACGAGATCTACGCCCTGATCGATACCTGGTGTGCCGGACTTGACGAGGCCGAGGTGCTGGCCGTACTGGCCGAGGCTGAAGTCCCGTCGTCACGGGTCTATTCGGTGGCCGACATGTTCGCCGACCCGCAATTCATCGCCCGCCAGATGTTCGAAACGGCGACGCTGCCGGATGGTCGGGAATTCCGGATGCCGGGCATCGTACCGAAGTTGTCGGAGACGCCAGGCAGTACCGAATGGCCGGGCCCCGAGCTGGGAGCCCATACCGAGGCGGTGCTGGCCAGTCTCGGCTATGCGCCGGAGCGCATCGCGGCCATGCGGGAAGACGGCGCGATCTGAGCCGCGCCGGCTCCCGGCCGGCTGGTTTTAGACCCGGAAGCGGCCGATCAGGCCCTTCAGGTTGTTGGCGATCTCTTCCAGCTGGTGGGCGGTTTCCGTCGTGCCGCGGATGGTTGCCGTGGTTTCCTCGACCATGTTGGCGATCTGCTCGACACGCTGGGCGATCGAGGTGCTGGCCGCGCTCTGTTCCTGCGTTGCATCGGCCACCTCGCCGACACGTTCCAGCGTGCGATGGGCACCTTCTTCGATGGCGCGCAGCGAATCGGTCGCCGACTCGGCCAGTTGCACCCCTTGTTCGACTTCCGGCAGCGCGGCGTTCATCGCTTCCACCGCACCACCGGTATCGGCCTGGATGGCGACGATCATCTGCTCGATTTCGGTCGTCGCGCTCGATGTGCGTTCGGCCAGCTTGCGCACTTCGTCGGCCACCACGGCGAAGCCGCGTCCCTGTTCGCCGGCCCGGGCTGCTTCGATGGCGGCATTCAAAGCGAGCAGGTTGGTCTGCCCGGCGATGTCCTTGATCACGTTGGCGATGCTGGAAATCTGTTCGGCCCGGCTTTCCAGGGTACGGATGCGGTCGGCAACACTGCTGACCGTGGTCGAGACCTGCTGGATGGCCTGGGTGGCCTGGCTGACGCGCTCGGCCCCCTGGGTCGATAGCTGCATCGCTTCGCGGGAGTCGGCCGATGTTTCACGGGCGCTGTCCGAAATGTGGTTCGAGCTGACCGTCAGTTCCTCGATGGCGGCGGCCATGGCCGATGTGGCATCGGACTGGTGCTCGGCAGCCTTGGCCACCTCGTCGGAGGCGGTGGCGATATGCTGGGCGTTATCGACCAGGATGTTGGCATCGCGGTTGATCTCGCTGACGATACGGCGCAGGGCGGCCGTCATGCCGTCCAGTGCATGGAGCAGGCTGCCTTCCTTGACCTGGCCGGCGTTGACCGTCAGGTCGCCGTCGGCGACGCGCTGCATGATGCCGACCACGTCGGTCGGTTCGCCGCCCAGTTGTTGCGTCACGCTGCGGCCGATCAAGGTGCCGATGATGCCGAGACCGACGAGCAGGGCCAGCGAAATACCGCCCAGCAGCATGGCCACTTTCTTGTACTCGCGTTCGATATCGTCAATGTAGATGCCCGTGCCGAGCACCCAGTTCCACGGCGTGAACAAGGTGGCATACGACAGCTTCTGTTCGGCAACCTGTTGCCCGGCCCGCGGGAACCAGTATTCAACGAATCCGCCCCCGGCCTGGGCGGCCGCAATCAGGTCGCGGATCAGCGGCTTGCCATGGGTGTCCTTGAGATCGAGCTTGTTCTGGCCTTCCATGGCCGTATTGCCGCCATGGACGAAATAGACGCCGTTGGTGTCGACACCGAAATAGTAGTCACCGCTCGCATAGCGCAAGCCGCGCAGGGCATCGCGCGCGGCTTGCTTGGCATCGGCTTCGCTCAGCTTGCCGTCGGTCGCCAGCTTGTGGTGGTGGGCGATGATCCCCATGCCGACCTCGACCACGTTGCGGACCTTTTCCTTGCGGTCCTCGAGCATGGTGTCGCGCAGCTGATACAGGGCAGTGACGCAGAGCACGAGCAGACCGACCAGGGTGAGGCCGACGAGAAGCTGCATGCGGGTGGACAGTTTGAATCTGGCTAAGGAACCCATCGCTCGACTCCCTTCACTTTAGTGAGGTTTGTAAATTGATACTTTTTGCCATCTTATACCTTAAAACTCACCAGCGGCATATTGACCTATTACTTTAGGCGGAAGCGGATGGGCAACACGGTCTGGCGGGGCGCGTCGGACGGCAGGGACTTGAGTCGGCGGCCGGCGCTCAGGGCTGCCTCATCGAGGATGGCGTGCCCGCTGCTCTGCTCAAGGCGCGTCGCAACGACGTTGCCGGCTTCGTCAATGACGAGCAGGACATGGGCCTCGCCCTGCAGGCCCCGGGCGATGGCTTCGGCCGGGTAGAACAGGCCAGCACTGTCGAGTTTGCCCAGTTGCTCGCGCACCGACTGGGTCCAGGATTTCGGCGCCTGGGCCGGGCGTGGCGGGCGGGCGGCGGAGGGGCGCGGGACAGCTGCCGGCTGGCTGGCCGGGGTGGGGTCTTCGGGCAGGTGCAGGGGCGGTGTCGGTGCGGCCGGTGGCGCTGGAGCGGGGAGTGGCGGCGGGCGCAACTCGGCCTGTAACGGCGGCGCGGCCGGGCGCGGTGGCGGGATCAGTTCGGGTCCGAGGAGCAGCAGGTGGAGGAGCAGGGACAGCACCAGCGCCGCCGCCAACCGGAAATCGGTTCGGATCATGAGAAAATGGGGGCTGGCCTGAAGCAATGGAAATGCAATGAGACGAACTGCGCAAGGACTGGTCGCCATGATAATCGGGATGGGCGGCTTGCTGTTGGCGGCTGCCCCGGTATTTTCGGCGGAGCCCGTGCTGCCCGATCCGGTCGCCTTCACCAACAGCATGGAACTGGGTGACGTGCGCCAGGCAGAAAAATGGCTGGATGCCGGCATGCCGCCCGATTTCTTGGGTAGCCGCATCGGCAGCGGCCTGATGATCGGTGCCTGGGAGGGCAAACTCGACCTGATGCGCCTGTTCATCTCGCGCGGCGCCGATATCGACCTGCTCAACGCCAATGGCGAATCCGCCCTTGCGCTGGCCGCCTGGCGCGGCCAATTGGCGGCCGTGAAATGGCTGCTCGAACGTGGGGCGCGCATCAATGCGCCGGCCCGCCGGTGGTCGGCCCTGCATTACGCCGTGTTTTCCGGCCATGCCGAGGTGGCCGATTACCTGATCGAGCAGGGGGCCGACATCAATGCCCTGAGTACCAACGGTTCCAGCGTGCTGATGATGGCGGTGTACGAAGGCCACCAGGAACTGGCGCGCAAGCTGATCGAAAAAGGCGCCGACCGCAGCCCGAAGAACGACTGGGGCGATGGGGCGCTGGAATGGGCGATGCGCCAGAATCGCCTGGAGATCGCCCGCATGGTCAGCAACCCGGAGGAGTTCAACATCGCTGTGGCCAAGCCCAAGGAAAGCTGGGGGGCGCCGGTACGCTCGCTGCGCTCCTCGAAGGAACTGGAGAACCTGCTCAATATCCGCGAAACGCTGGTCAAGCGCGGTTATTCGACGGATACGGTGGACAAGCGGATCGCTGTCGAGCGGATGCGCATCGTCCGCGCCGATGTCGACCGGGCGGCCCCGGCCCGTGCCGCCACGCTGGAAATCACTGCCCGGCGGGGCAAGCCGCAGGAACAGTCGGCGAAGATGATCCAGGATGCGCCGGCCAGGGGCGGTTTTGCCGCACCGCCGGCCACCTACTTTGGCACGCCGAAAATGCCCCCCAAGGCGCCGGTCCGCCATTACTGAGTAGCCGGCCCGGGGTAAATGGGGGGCAGTCCGCTTGAAACCGTCGGCATGTCCCGCGCGGGCGGGCTCAGTTGACCGTCAGTACCACCTTGACCAGTTCGGCCAGGGTCCGGACACCCATTTTTTCCATGACCCGGGCGCGGTGGGCTTCGACGGTCTTCATGCTGATGTTCAGGTCGTCGGCGATCTGCTTGTTCAGCTTGCCGGCGACGACCAGGTCCATGACTTCGCGTTCGCGCTGGGTGAGTTGCTCCAGGCGGTACGAGATGGCGCCGTCGCGCTGGCGCCGGGCGTGGATCCGGGCGTCGAGCTCCAGGGCGCGGGCAATGCGTGTCAGCAGATCCTCGTTGTGGAAGGGCTTTTCGATGAAATCGCAGGCGCCACGTTGCAGCGCGCTCACCGCCATGGGCACGTCGCCGTGGCCGGTGACAAAGATGACCGGCAGTTGCGAACCGAGGCTGTCGAGCTTTTCGTGCAGTTCGAGGCCGCTCATTTCCGGCATCCGGACATCGAGCACCAGACAGCCGCGCATGTCCGTGTGGAAGGCTTGTAGAAAGGCCTCGGCCGAGTCGAAGCAGGCGACCGGGTAGCCTTCGCCTTCCAGCAGCCAGGACATCGAATCGCGCATGGCTTCGTCGTCATCGACAACATGGATGGTTTGCTTCGTTTCAGTCATGCTCGTCCTCGTTCACTTCCTCGATTGGCACGGTGAAATGGAAAACCGTGCCGCCCTCGCGGCGCGGCGTGGCCCACAGCCGCCCCTGATGAAACTCGATGATAGAACGACAGATGGCCAGACCGATACCCATGCCCTCCGGCTTGGTCGTGTAGAAAGGGGTAAAGATCTTTTCCATGTCTTCGCTGGCCAGGCCGTGGCCGTGGTCGGTGACGCTGACTTCGACCATGCGTTCGTCGAGCAGGCGGGCCTGCAGGACCAGTTGCCGGCGGTCGACCGGTACGTCGGTCATTGCCTCGATGCCATTCTTGATCAGGTTGTGCAGTACCTGCTCGATCATGATGCGGTCGACATCGATCCGCGGCAGGTGGGGCGGCAGGTCGATGACGAGCTGGGTGCCGGTGCGCTGGGCTTCGATGTCGGCGAAGGCGCGCGCTTCGTCGATCAGTTCGGGCAGCGCGATGGGCTCGCGCCGGGGGGCGTCCTTTTTCACCATGTCCCGCATGCGGCGGATGATCTTGCCGGCCCGCTCGGCCTGGCTGGAGGCTTTTTGCATGGCGACCAGCAAGTCATCCAGTTTGTAATTGCCCGCCTGCATGCGCTTGACACAGCCGGCGCAGTAGTTGGCGATGGCCGACAACGGCTGGTTCAACTCGTGGGCCAGCGAGGAGGCCATTTCGCCCATGGTGATCAGGCGCGAGGTCTGCTCCAGGCGCTTCTGCTGTTGCAGGTTGACCTCGTCGATGTGCTTGCGGTCGGTGATGTCGGCGGCGACCTGCACACGCACGGTGCGGCCGTCGACCCAGCGGATGGCGCGTTCGTGCAGGTGATACCAGTGCCCGGACAGGGCGTGCTGGATTTCGCCATCGTAGATTTCGCAGGGTAGTTCGTCGCTGCCGATCTGCCGCGGGTCGCGCAGGTAGGCATCGGGTGGCGGACGGCAGGCGGCGGTAACCTGTTCGCTGTCGCGGCCAACGGTGTCAAAGCCATAGATGCTCTGGAAAGCGCGGTTGGCAAAGAGGATTTCGCCGGTTTTCGCATCGGCGACGTGTACGCTGGAATCCAGACCGTCGATGACGGTCGTGAAGCGCTCATGTGCCCGTTCCAGTTCGACGCGTATCCGCTTGGGTTCGGTAATGTCGTTCATCGACGCCATCCAGCCCAGTTGCCGGCCATCGGTGCCGATCAGCGGCGAGAAATAGAGGCGGACATCGAAGCGTTCCCCGTTCTTGCGCATGATGCGCATCTCGAAACCGCTCGGCGGCGCCTTGCCGGCCAGTGCCATATCGATGTTGCGCTGCAGTTGCTCGAACTCCTCTGGCGGCCAGTAGGGATAGGGCGGCTTGATACCGATCAGTTCGCTTTCCTCGAAGCCGGTCATCCGGCAGAAGGCGGCGTTGACGAAGGTGATGCGGCCTTCGAGATCGATGGCGCGCAGGCCGGTGATCAGGGAATTCGACATCGCCTGGCGGAAAGCGTAGGCGGTGCGCAGTTCCTCCTCGGTCGCGGCGCGGTGCCGGGCATGGCGGCGGAGCTGGATCAGCGTGACCGAGGCGATCAGGGTCAGGGCAATGATCAGCGCGGCCGGCAGGAAGGTCAGCCAGGCGCCACCGGCACGATAGGCGACGATGTTCAGGCCAAGGCGGTTATTCGGCAGTTCCAGGTTGATCTGGCCGGAAAGCTGGCGGTCGGTCGGCTTCACCGAGCTGTTGCTATAGACCTCACGGTTCTCGGCATTCATCACGGTCAGGCTGTAGCGGGCGGTGAATACGGCGGGCAAGGTGGTGCGCAGCAGGCTCTCCAGCGACTGGACAGCGATGAAGGCCCCAAGGTCGGCACTGCTGCGCTGGACAGGGAGAATGATGTCGTGCATCGGCCCCAGCGTGCTGTCGCGGTAATCCGGCGAAACCAGCTCGCGGCGAATGCGCAGCGCCTCCTGCAACGCAGTCCACCGGTTGCCGACCAGTTGGTCGCCGACAAAGGTCAGGCTGCCCTCGTTGGGGGCGACCCACTCCACCTTGCCGTCGGTATCCACCCAGATGATGGCCTGGATCTCCGGCGCCTCGCGGACATAACGTGCGGCGCGCACCTGGAAGGATTCGTAGGTCAGTTGCCGGAATTCCTGCTCGCGCCCCAGTTCGGCGAGAAAGTCGCGGTGGGCCTGCAAGCGGCTCTCGATCGTCCGTTCCGCCCAGTGCATGTCACCTTCGAGTGCCGAGCGGGCGGTGTCCAGCTCGCGCCATTGCAGGAGCCCGGTCAGGATCAGCATGGCCAGCGCAAAGACGCCGATCGCAATATAGGGGGCCAGCCATAGCCAGGTCTGTTGCGGGGGAGGGGTGGTGATCCGTTGCTGCATGGTGCAATTCTTGGCTGGCCGGGGCCGGGCGGCCATAGGTACTTACCCTAAGCGAACGGCATTGTGCGTGTGCCGCAACATTCCGGCGCCGAGCGCCGGAGGGCGATGCGCTAGTGACCGATCAGCGGCGACAGCCAGTGCGCCAGCGCCGGCACCAGCATCGCCGTCAGCGCACCGTTCAGGCCCATGGCCAGCGCGGCGAAGGCGCCGGTTTGTTCACTCACCTGAAAGGCCCGCGCCGTACCGATGCCGTGCGATGCGATGCCGATGGCAAAGCCGCGAATGGCCGGATCGTGCAGTTTCATCGCATCGAAGAGATAGCGGGCACCGAGCGCACCGAGAATGCCGGTGACAATGACCAGCACGGCGGTCAGCGACGGGATGCCGCCAATGCGCTCGGCGATCCCCATGGCGATCGGTGTCGTCACCGATTTGGGGGCGAGCGACAACTGGGTGGAGGGACTGGCGCCAAACCATCGGCCAATCAGCACGGCCGACACGATGGCGGTCAGGCTGCCGGCGATGAGGCCGGCCAGGACCGGCAACAGCATGGCGCGTACCCGTTTGAACTGGGTGTACAACGGAATGGCCAGCGCCACGGTGGCTGGACCGAGCAGAAAATGCACGAACTGGGCACCGGCGAAGTAGGTCTCGTAAGTGGTCCCCGTGGCAGTCAGGAAGAGGACCAGCGCGGTCACGGCGATCAGAACCGGGTTGGCCAGGGGGGTGTTGCCCGAGCGCTGGTAGATCCAGAAGGCGCCCTGATAGGCGAGCAGGGTGACGGTCAGGCCGAGTAGCGGGGAGGCGGCCAGATAGACCCACAGTTGGCTTAGTTCGGCGGTCATGGGGTTTCTCCGGTGCTGGCCCCGGACTGGCAGGTTTTCATGACCAGGGCGGTGACGACCAGCGTGACGGTGGTGCTGATCAATAGCGAAAGGAGCAGCGGCAGCCATTCGTCGGCTACCCGGTGCAGGTGCACCATGATGCCGGTGCCGGCCGGCACGAAGAGCAGCGACAGATGCTGGAGCAGGGTCGAGCCAGTCGTCTGTAATTCCTTGCCCGGGCCGCCGCGCAGGATGAGGGCAAAAAACAGGAGAAGCATGCCGAGCACCGGGCCGGGCACCGGCAGCGCCAGACCGCGGACGATCACTTCGCCGGCAAGCTGGAAGAGGAGCAGTTGGGTAAGGGCAGAGAGCATCGGGGAAAGGCCTTGAAACGATGGGTACAGTTTATTGCTTATGCTTGGTAAGCAATAGATCGCTTGTTGTCTTGTTGTCTTTTACTCAATGTAATGAATTTCAGGCGAGGGCGGCATGACCCAGTGTGCGCAAGGTAATGCCGACACAGGCGCCAACGGCAGCCGGTTTCCAGACGGCCGCGACCCGCCGCCCGGCCGAGATCAGCACCGCCACGCCGGGCAGGTCGAAGGGCGAGATCAGGAAACCGGCACTGGCGTTGAGCAGTTCGATGCTGATCTGGCCGGCGCGACGCATATCGTCCATCACCCCCATCATCGCCGTGCCGCCGGCGAGGTACTTGGTCAGCGTCGGCAGGATGAGGACCGGATCGATGCCGACCCGCTGCAGCAGCGGCGCGATCAGTACCGTCAGGGCGTCGATCGCGCCGAATTTCTTGAGCGCTGTCACCGCGACCAGCGACAGGACCAGCATCGGAATGGCGCCGACGGCGATCTTGAAGGCTTCCGCACCGGCCCGGTTGATCACGTCGAGCACGCCCTTGGCACTCTCGGCGACAGGGTGGTGCAGGGTTTCGTCGAGCCTTGCTTCCTGCGCCGAGAGATGGCGGCCAAAGAGGTAATAGGTCGCAGCGGCTGCTGTCAGGCCGCCCAGCAGCGAAAAGGCGAGCAGCGGGCCGAACTGCAAGCCCATGGTCAGCATCGGAAAGGCCGCATTGGCCTGTGCCATGGCGAACACCATGGCCAGCGTCGCGGCCAGGTGGCGATCCGAAGTGCCGCGCTGCTCCATCATGGTCAGTGTGGCCATCGGTGCGGCAAAGCTGACAAAGTTGATCTGCAGCGCGGCGAAAACGCCCAGTCCGGTCAGCCCGAACGGCCGCAACAGCGGACTGATGCGGGCGACCAGCCAGTCCAGCGCGCCACGCGCTTCGAGCAGGCGCATCAGCGACAGCATGACCACCATCACCGGCAGCAGGACGAAGAGCGAGAGTTCGACCGCGGAGCGGCCAGCCTTGAGAATGATGTCGATCAGGATATCCATGGGTCAGGGCAGGCAGGGAGGGGGCAAGGCCCGGGAACATGTACCGCGGCACGGCGTCTACTGAGAAGGGTGACAGCTTGTCGTCACGGAATAAGGAGCGCAATCATGGATTTCCATCATCACAACCTGCCCAGCCTGTTCGCCCAACTCGGCTTGCCGGTCGGTGACGCGGCCATCGAACAGTTCATCGCACGCCACCGTCCGCTGCCGGCCGGCATGCCGCTGGCCGAGGCGCCCTTCTGGACGCCAGCCCAGGCCGCCTTCCTGCGCGATGAATGGCTGGAAGACGGCGACTGGGCCGAGGTGGTCGATGAACTGAATCTACGGCTGCATAGCTGACGGTGCGGAGAAAAAAAGCGCCGGGTTGCCCCGGCGCTCCTTCCTGTCTTTCTCCACCCTGGTTGTTGGTTTAGGCCATCGCTTCGTACAGTGGCAGGGTCAGGAACTCCGGATAATCCGGGGTCAGCGACATGCGGTCGAAGATTTCGGCGGCCTGATCGTAGGTTGCGGTATCTTCGCCCAGAGCAGTGACGGTGGCCTTCACCTTGGCCAGTTCCTCGGCGATCATCGGGCGCACCATTTCCACGGTGACCTTGCGGCCATCGTCGAGGATGCCTTTGGGGCTGACCACCCACTGCCAGACTTGCGAGCGGGAGATTTCGGCGGTGGCGGCGTCTTCCATCAGGTTGTGGATGGGCACGCAGCCGTTGCCGGCCAGCCAGCTGCCGAGGTAGTGGATGCCGACGTTGATGTTGTTGCGCAGGCCGGCTTCGGTGATCGGGGTTTCCGGACGGAAGTCCAGCCACTGGGCCGGGCCGAAGCTGCCTTCGACCTGCTTGTCGAACTGGTTCGGACGGTCGCCCAGTACCTTGACGAACTCTTCCATGGCGATCGGCACCAGGCCCGGGTGGGCCACCCAGCCGCCGTCGAAGCCGTCGTTGGCATCGCGGGTCTTGTCATGACGGATGCCGGCCAGGGCCTTTTCGTTGGCCACCGGGTCGTTCTTGATCGGGATCAGGGCCGACATGCCACCCATCGCCGGGGCACCGCGCTTGTGGCAAGCCTGGACGAGGGCCAGGGCATAGGCGCGCATGAACGGCACTTCCATGGTGATCTTGCCCCGTTCGGCCAGGCAGAAATCCTTGTTTTTCTTGAACTTCTTGATGCAGGAGAAGATGTAATCCCAGCGCCCGGCGTTCAGGCCGGCGGAGTGGTTGCGCAGCTCATACAGGATTTCTTCCATCTCGAAGGTGGCGAGGATGGTTTCGACCAGCACGGTGGCCTTGATGGTGCCTTGCGGCAGGCCGATGTGATCCTGGGCCATCACGAAGATGTCGTTCCACAGGCGCGCTTCCAGATGGCTTTCCATCTTCGGCAAATAGTAGAACGGGCCGGCGCCGCGGGCGATCTGTTCCTTGGCGTTGTGGAAGAAGACCAGGCCGAAATCGAAGATGCCACCGGAGACGCGCTGGCCGTCGATCAGCACGTGCTTTTCATCGAGGTGCCAGCCGCGCGGACGGATCTGCAGGGTGGCGATCTTGTCGTTGAGCTTGTATTCCTTGCCGGCTTCGTTGGTGTAGGTCAGCTCGCGGCGGATGGCCTTGTACAGGTTCAGCTGGCCCTGGATCTGGTTTTCCCAGTTCGGGCTGTTCGAATCCTCGAAGTCGGTCATGTAGGAGTCGGCACCGGAGTTGAAGGCGTTGATGATCATCTTGGCTTCGACCGGGCCGGTGATTTCGACGCGACGGCACTGCAGGGCGGCCGGGATCGGCGCAACCTTCCAGTCGCCTTCGCGGATGGCTTTGGTTTCCGGCAGGAAGTCCGGCATTTCGCCGGCGTCGATGCGGGCCTGGCGCTCGACGCGGGCCTTCAGCAGCTCCTGGCGGCGGCCTTCGAAAGCGCGGTGCAGCTTGGCGACGAATTCCAGTGCCTCGGTGCTGAGGATGGGTTCCCATTCGGGCTTCACGGGGGCGGTAATTTGCATACCGGCGGGCAGGTTGAGGGCCATGCGGATCTCCTGAAAAATGCGGGTTTGGAATACGGCGACGGTTTGGATTCTAGAAGTCTTCTATAAGACTTGAAAGGCGTCTAGAATCACTTCATCTTTTACTTTGGGTATCAAATGGATCGCCTCAAGCAGATTGAAGCCTTTACCAGCGTCGCAACTCGGGGCAGTCTGTCGGCTGCCGCCCGGGTCGAGGGCGTCACGCCGGCCATCATCGGGCGGCGCATCGATGCGCTGGAAAGTCGTCTGGGTGTCCGGCTGTTGCTGCGCACCACGCGCAAGCTGACGCTGACCTTCGAGGGGCAGGCCTTTCTCGAAGATTGCCAGAAGGTGCTGAACGACCTGGCCAATGCCGAGGCGGCCGTTTCGCTGGGGGGCGTGCAAGCCAGCGGCTACCTCAAGGTGTCGGCGCCGGCCGGTTTCGGTCGGCAGCATGTGGCGCCGCTGGTGGGCGATTTCATGCAGGCCAACCCGGAGGTGCGGGTCAATCTGAACCTGAGCGACCGCCTGGTCGATTTGATCAACGAGAACATCGATTGCGCCATTCGCATCGGTGAATTGACCGATTCCAGCCTGGTCAGCGTTCGTCTGGGTGAAATGCGGCGCATGGTGGTGGCCAGTCCGGCCTATCTGGTCGCACATGGTGTGCCGCGCACGCCGGCTGATCTGGCCCGCCACAACTGCCTGTCGCTCGGCCAGCAACGCGGCTGGGTGTTCAAGAACCCGGAAAGCGGCGAGGTCGACACCCTCAAGGTGGGTGGCACGTTCGAGTGCAACGACGGCGCCGTACTGCACGAATGGGCGCTGGCCGGGCGGGGGCTGGCCTGGCGCTCGCTGTGGGAAGTCGGCCGCGATCTCAAGGAAGGTCGTCTGACCTCGGTGCTGGACGCCTGGCAGGCGCCGCCCATGGGCATCTACGCGGTGTTTCCGCAGCGTCGCCACCTGCCGTTGCGGGTGCGCCTGTTCATCGACCTGCTCAAGGACCATTACAGTCGCCCCAGCTACTGGGAGCTGCGTTGATGAAAACGCCGGTCTATCGTGCGCTTGGCGCCACTTCCGTCCTTCTCGGCGTGATCGGTGCCTTCCTGCCGCTCTTGCCGACCACGCCCTTCCTGATTCTCGCCGCCTGGTTCTTCGCCCGGTCGCATCCGGAATGGGAACAAAAGTTGTTGGCCCACCCCCGCGCCGGGCCGGCCATACGCGCCTGGCGCGACCATGGCGCTATCCCGCGTGTCGCCAAACAGGCAGCGGCCGTGCTGCTGGTTATCAGTGCGCTGGGTGGCTGGTTCGCGCTGCCGGATGTCTGGCGGTATGTTCCGGCCGCGATCGGGGCTTGCGTTCTGCTCTGGATGGGGGCGCGCCCCTCGGTTTGAGGATGGCGCGGGGCGGATCCAAAGCGGCGAGGCGCCCCGGTGCGGCACATCCGGCCGCAAAAGAAAAACCCGCCCCTTTTGAGGGCGGGCCTTTGAGACAGCCACGCGATGACGTGGCGATTCTGAGCCGTGCTTTAGTGGAACTGCTCTTCTTCGGTCGAGCCGGTGAGGGCCTTGACGGAGGAGGAGCCACCCTGGATGACGGTGGTGACTTCGTCGAAGTAACCGGTACCGACTTCCTGCTGGTGGGAAACGAAGGTGTAACCCAGTTCGCGGGCGGCGAATTCCGGTTCCTGAACCATTTCGACGTAATGCTTCATGCCTTCGCCGCGGGCGTAGGCGTGGGCAAACTTGAAGGTGTTGTACCAGTTGACGTGGATACCCGCCAGGGTGATGAACTGGTACTTGTAGCCCAGCGCCGACAGCTCTTCCTGGAAGGAGGCGATCTGCGCGTCGTTGAGATTCTTCTTCCAGTTGAAGGACGGCGAGCAGTTGTAGGCCAGCAGCTTGCCCGGGCAGGCTGCCTGGATGGCCTGGGCGAATTCACGGGCGAAGCCGATATCGGGCACGCCGGTTTCGCACCAGACGAGGTCGGCATACGGGGCGTAGGCAACACCGCGGGAGATGGACTGCTCCAGGCCGTTCTTGACGCGGAAGAAGCCTTCCTGGGTGCGTTCGCCGGTCAGGAAGGGCTTGTCGTTGTCGTCGTAGTCGGAGGTGATCAGGTTGGCGGCTTCGGCGTCGGTGCGGGCCAGGATCAGGGTCGGCACGCCCATGACGTCAGCGGCGAAACGGGCAGCGATCAGCTTCTCGACGGCTTCGCGGGTCGGGACGAGCACCTTGCCCCCCATGTGGCCGCACTTCTTGGCGGCAGCCAGCTGGTCTTCGAAGTGCACACCGGCGGCACCGGCGGCGATCATGTTCTTCATCAGCTCGAAGGCGTTCAGCACGCCGCCGAAACCGGCTTCCGCGTCGGCCACGATGGGCAGGAAATAGTCGATGAAGCCTTCGTCGCCCGGGTTGATGCCTCGCGACCACTGGATTTCGTCAGCACGCTTGAAGGTGTTGTTGATGCGGCGAACCATGGTCGGCACGGAGTCGTAGGCGTACAGCGACTGGTCCGGATACATGGTTTCGGAGGTGTTGCCGTCGGCAGCAACTTGCCAGCCGGACAGATAAACGGCTTCCAGGCCAGCTTTGGCCTGTTGCATGGCCTGACCGGCGGTGATGGCGCCGAAGGCGTTCACATAACCCTTCTTGGCACCACCGTTGACCTTTTCCCAGAGGACCTTGGCACCGCGCTGGGCCAGGGTGTATTCCGGCTGCAGGGAGCCGCGCAGACGAACGACGTCAGCAGCGGAGTAGCCGCGCTTGACGTTCTTCCAGCGGGGGTTTTCAGCCCAGTCTTTTTCGAGGGCGGCGATTTGCTGTTCGCGAGTGCTCATGTGAATTCCTCAGTTGAATTGGTTTGGGGGAACGACCTTGCACCGAATCAGGCTGATGCAAGGTCGATGGCAGGAGTATAGGTTTTTTTTTGCGCAGCAGCAATACTCTTATATAAGACATAAGACAATATTTTTTGTAATTAAAACAGTGTGTTATGGGTTATTTTTCATGATGCAAAATCCGGTTTGCCAAAGTGAAATGCAATGCAGCATTGGCGTGCTCGGGCGGTGCATCCAGACCGCATGTCGTGCCGTTTTCCTGGCTTGACGTGACGGGTGAATGGGTGTTGAATCGACCAAATTTTGAATTTTGGTGGTGTTTTGATGGAATTTTTGCGACACTTGTACGATTGGAACGAGCGGACTTTCTGGAACTCGTTAACCAAGAAACTGATGAGCTTTCTGTTGCTCTTCTTCATCGATGTCGGCTATCTGGCCATCTATTTCCATCAAAAGGGGGTGGTTGGCGAGGAGCTGGGACATTCGGGTGCCAGTGCGGAGAGCCTGCAGCGCATTTCGGCCAGTCTGGACAGCGGCCTGACGCTGATGATCGGCCTGACCGTCGTGGCCCTCGCTTGGAACATTCTGCAGATCGCCTACATCCGCTTTCTGATTCTGCGCCCGGTCCGCCTGATTTCGACCATCTTCGACGAGATCGGGCGCGGCGAAGGCGATTTTTCCCGCAACCTGCCAACCATCACGCACGATGAGTTGCGCACCCTGGCGGAGTCGTACAACCGCTTTGCCGAAAAGATGCGCGAGATCATCAGCGAGGTGCGCAAGATGAGCGTCAACATTGCCCGCGAAGCGGTCGTGGTCAAGAAGACTGTTGCGCTGACGGCGGAACGGGCCGGCAAACAGGGGGAGATCGCCGGTGCCGTGTTCGGTGCGAGCAGCGAGGCAATCCAGGCCATCCATGAAGTGTCGAGCTCGACGGAGATGATTTCCCATTCGACGGACGCCAATCTGGCGACGGCCCGCGCCTCGCTCGATGAAATGCACGACATCGTCCGCAAGGTGGTGATGGTCAGCGACAAGCTGGCTTCCTTCAACAGCACGGTTGACCATCTGGCGCAGCGTTCTGACAGCATCCGGCAGATCGCCGGCCTGATCAAGGACATTGCCGACCAGACCAACCTGCTGGCGCTCAATGCGGCGATCGAGGCGGCGCGGGCCGGAGAAATGGGGCGCGGTTTCGCGGTGGTGGCCGACGAAGTGCGCAAGCTGGCCGAGCGGGTCAATGTCGCGACGCAGGAAATCAGCGACAACATCGGCAGCATGATTGCCCTGGTGCGCGAGACGCAAAGCGAAAATGAACTCATCAATCACGATATCCGCCAGACGCGGGAGGTGGTCGAGCGTTCCTCCGGCGAGTTCCAACGCATGGTCGGCGACTTCGAGCGGACCGGCGACCAGTTGAACCAGATTGCCGCTGCGATGGAACAGTTGACGGCGACCAATGGCCAGGTGCATGAGGCGGTGACGCAGGTGCACGACCTGTCGAACGAGGTGGCCGGCAGCATGCGTTCGTCGGAACAATCGACACAAACCTTGAGCCAGGCGACCGAAAGCGTTCAGGAACTGGTTTCGCGCTTCAAGATCGGCCGCGGGGCATTCGACTACAACGTCGATCAGGCGCGTCGATTCCGGGATGCGATCCAGGATTGCCTGGCGGGTCTGGCGGCAGGTGGCACGAACATTTGGGATCAGAACTATCGGCCCGTGCCCGGGACCCATCCACAGAAATACGACGTCAGCTACCTGGGGGTCTTCGAGCAGAAGGTTCAGCCTTTGCTGGAAACCGCGCTGGCCAGCCTGAAGGGGGGCGTATACGCGCTGATCATCGACACCCGGGGGTATGGCGCCATTCACAACCAGAAGTATTCGCGGCCGCTGACCGGCAATTACGAAAACGATCTGGTGGGCAACCGGACGCGACGCATCTGGGACGATGTGACGGGCCAGCGGGCCGCAAAGAACACGCAACCGATGCTGGTTCAGACCTATGCCCGCGATACCGGGGAAATCCTGTCCGAAATCAACATGCCGATCCTGGTGGGCGGTCGGCACTGGGGGGCCATCCGGGTCGGCTGCGAAAGCGCAGCCCTGCTCGAAGGCTAGGTTTTGCGCCAGCCCCGCCGGGAGGGGGCTGGCCCTGCCGCAATTCCGGGGGGCCGGATTTTTTATTCAGACCAGCGGCTGGCTGGCGACGAGAACACCGTCTTCATCGGCATATAGCCATTCGCCGGGGGTGAAGGTCACGCCGCCGAAGGTGACGGCCACGTTCCTGTCGCCGATCCCTTTCTTCAGCGTCTTTTGTGGATGCGTGTTGAGTGCCCGGACGCCGATGTCGATGCCGTTGATGTCGGCCGAGTCACGGATGCAGCCATAGACCACGACGCCCTCCCAGCCGTTCTTGTGAGCCAGGATGGCCAGTTGGTCGCCGACCAGCGCGCAGCGCAGCGAGCCGCCGCCGTCGATGACCAGCACCTTGCCCGTGCCGTTTTCGCCGAAGACTTCGCGAACCAGCGAGTTGTCCTCGAACAGCTTGAGGGTGACGATCTGGCCGGAAAAGCGGGGGCGGCCACCATAACGCTGGAACATCGGGGCGACGACGCGGACGGTCTTGCCCAGTTCGGCTTCGAAGGCATCGCACAGGTCGGGGGTTTTGAAGCTCATGTCGGAATCCTCGGAAAAAAAAGCCGTGCAATGTTGCACGGCTTTCCGGGGTTCTGGCAATCCGTCAGGCGGTCGCCTCGGCCTTTTCTTCCTCGAAATCGAGCCGGATCTTGCCTTCCTTGTCGAGATCCACCGTTACCTTGCCGCCATTGGCCAGCTTGCCGAACAGCAGTTCGTCGGCCAGCGCCGAGCGGATGGTGTCCTGGATCAGACGGGCCATCGGCCGGGCGCCCATCAGTGGATCAAAACCCTTCTCGGCGAGCATTTCCTTCACGGCATCGCTGAAATGCGCCTCGACCTTCTTCTCGTGCAACTGTTCTTCCAGTTGCATCAGGAACTTGTCGACCACGCGCAGGATGATCTCGTGGTCGAGCGGCGCGAAGGAAATCGTCGCATCCAGGCGGTTGCGGAATTCCGGCGTGAACAGGCGCTTGATCTCGGCCATTTCGTCGCCGGTTTGCTTGCTGCTGGTGAAGCCCATGCTGGACTTCTGCAGGTCGGCAGCGCCGGCGTTGGTGGTCATGATGATCACCACGTTGCGGAAATCCGCCTTGCGCCCGTTGTTGTCGGTCAGCGTGCCGTGGTCCATCACCTGCAACAGGATGTTGAAGATGTCCGGATGGGCTTTCTCGATTTCATCAAGCAGCAGCACGCAATACGGCTTCTTGGTGATGGCTTCGGTCAGCAGGCCGCCCTGGTCGAAACCGACGTAGCCCGGCGGTGCGCCGATCAGCCGCGACACGGCATGGCGCTCCATGTATTCCGACATGTCGAAACGCTGCAGCTCGACACCGAGGCAGTAAGCCAGTTGCTTGGCCACTTCCGTCTTGCCGACGCCGGTCGGGCCGGAGAACAGGAAGGAGCCGATCGGCTTGCCCGGATTGCCGAGGCCGGAGCGGGCCATCTTGATCGCCTTGGCCAGCGCGTCGATGGCCTTGTCCTGACCGAAGACGGTCGCCTTCAGGTCGCGGTCGAGGTTCTTCAGCGCGCCGCGATCGTCCAGCGAGACGTGCTGCGACGGAATGCGGGCGATCTTGGCGACGATTTCCTCGATATCCGTCTTGCCGATGGTCTTTTTCTGCTTCGATTTGGGCAGGATGCGCTGGGCGGCGCCGGCCTCGTCGATTACGTCGATCGCCTTGTCCGGCAGGTGGCGGTCGGTGATGTAGCGGGCTGACAGTTCGACGGCCGACGCAATCGCCGTGGCCGAGTACTTGATGCCATGATGGGCCTCGAAGCGCGCCTTCAGGCCCTTGAGGATTTCAACGGTCTCGGCCACCGAGGGTTCGTTCACATCGATCTTCTGGAAGCGACGCGACAACGCGCTGTCCTTCTCGAAGATGCCGCGGAACTCGGTGTAGGTCGTTGCCCCGATGCACTTCAGTTGTCCGGACGACAGCGCCGGCTTCAGCAGGTTGGAGGCATCCAGCGTGCCGCCGGATGCCGAGCCGGCCCCGATCAGCGTATGGATTTCGTCGATGAACAGGATGGCGTTCGGATTGTCCTGCAGCGCCTTGAGCACGGCCTTCAGGCGCTGCTCGAAATCGCCCCGGTACTTGGTCCCGGCGAGCAGGGAGCCCATGTCCAGCGCGTAGACATTGGCCTTGCTCAAGATATCCGGCACTTCGCCCTCAACCACCTTGCGCGCCAGGCCCTCGGCAATCGCCGTCTTGCCGACGCCGGCTTCACCGACCAGCAAGGGGTTGTTCTTGCGCCGCCGGCACAGGGTCTGGATCACGCGCTCCAGTTCCTTGTCGCGGCCGATCAAGGGGTCGATCTTGCCCTGGATGGCCAGCGCATTGAGGTTGATGGTGTATTGTTCCAGCGGCCCGGCTTCCCCTTTTTCGCCCTCGGTGTCGACCTCGCTTTCCGGCGTGGCCTTGGGTTGCGGCACCTTGCTGATGCCATGCGAAATGAAATTCACCACATCGAGCCGGGTGACCCCCTGTTTCTGCAGGAAATACACGGCATGCGAGTCCTTTTCACCGTAGATGGCGACCAACACGTTGGCGCCGTTGACTTCCTTCTTGCCGGACGACTGTACATGCAGGATGGCGCGCTGGATCACGCGCTGGAAACCGAGGGTCGGTTGTGTGTCGATGTCGTCCTCGCCCCCCACGGTCGGCGTGTGTTCGTCGATGAAGTTGGTCAGTTCCTTGCGCAGCGTGTCGGTCTTGGCGCCGCAGGCCCGCATGGCTTCGGCGGCTGACGGGTTGTCGATCAGTGCCAGCAGGAGGTGTTCGACGGTGATGAATTCGTGGCGCTTTTGCCGCGCCTCGACGAAGGCCATGTGCAGGCTGACTTCGAGTTCCTGGGCAATCATCAGTTTTCCTCCATGATGCAGGCGAGCGGATGTTGATGCTGGCGGGCGAACGCCAATACCTGTTCTACTTTGGTCGCCGCGATGTCACGCGGGAAGATGCCGCACACGCCGCGACCTTCGTTGTGAACTTTGAGCATGATTCGCGTCGCTTGTTCAGTATCCAGTGAAAAAAAACGCCGCAGAACGGTGATGACAAAATCCATCGGTGTGTAATCGTCGTTCAGCAACACCACCTTGTACATCTTCGGCGGCCCCAGCCGGTTGCGCTGGGCCTCAAGTTGTCCGCCTTCCTGAAACTTCGTAGCCATGCGTTCGATTCTATACAGTCCGATTCAATGTGCAATACATCCCGTCGTGGAACAAAGCGCCGGTTTCCGTTGTGTGACAAGCAATCTCCTTGCCCGATCCATGCTGCGCTGCGTCATGGAAACTTGTTGACGACATAATTCAACTCGCGTAGAAAGCCATTGTGTTTGGCTTCAAGCTGTATCGGGATTGCCGCGAGCACCGGGTCGTTGAGCACAAACAGGGAGTCGGGGAGACCCGGAAATTTGTTCGTTTTTTGTATGAAAGTAGCAGAACATGGCACTCGGTACCGTCAAGTGGTTCAATGATTCAAAGGGTTTCGGTTTCATCACGCCGGATGATGGCAGCGAAGATCTCTTTGCGCACTTCTCCGCCATCAACATGAATGGCTTCAAGACCCTGAAGGAAGGTGAAAAGGTCTCCTTCGAAGTGGTTCAGGGTCCGAAGGGCAAGCAGGCTTCCAATATCCAGCGCGCCTGAGCCGGAACACAGAACATGTAAAAAGCCCGCCTGATTCAGGCGGGCTTTTTCGTTTCAGTCCCGTGGTTACGCGGTGAGTCAGGCGACCGTGATCTCGTCTTGGCGCGTCTCTCCGGCGTTGTCGGTCCAGCTGACACTGAGTTTGTCGCCCGTCTTGATGCCGCGCGCCTGAAAGGTGAACAGCGGGTTCCGCGAAATCGACGTGTTCAGCTGGCCGTCAATGAGAGGCTTGCCGTTCAGTTTGACGGTGAAGGTCTGGATGAAATGCACGGGCAGGGTTTGCCCCTTGTCATCCTTGCGCTGACCGGTTTCCATCGGGTGCTGCATCAGTACCCGGATATCGGTAACATCGCCCTGGATCTGGGCACGAATCTTGATGGGGTCAGCCATGATCAACCTCCGCAGCCGCCGAGCGTTACCTTGATTTCACGGAAGGCAACATGGGACTTGCCGTCGCCGGTTTTGGCGACGACCCGGATACGCGTCGTTTCCGACAGTTTGAGCTGCTCGCGGACATAGGGCAGGGCGGGGCCGGAAAACTCGATGGCCGAGCACAGCGGCATCGGGTTCTTGTCGGCAAAGATGGCCAGGCTCCGGGTGTTCGGGATATTGCTCCGCACTTCAACCTCGACCTTTGCGCCGTTCTCGGCAATTTCCGGCGCGCTGATCGCGATGTCGCGGCTTTCGGCTGCAGTCGCGCTGCCATAGGCCTTCAGCGCATCGTTGATCGTGCGGGCGGTGAAAGCCGGTTTCTGCCACTCCGCAGCCAGTAGCGCGCCGGGGACCAACAGGCCGCTACCGAGCCACGGCCCAATGGTTGCGGCTGATACGCCGCCCTTCAGGAGTCGTCTTCTCAATTCGAGCATGGTATTGGGGGGATGCCTTATTCAGCCAGCCAGTGGCCGGATTTGCCGCCGGATTTTTCCAGCAGGCGGATGTTGTCGATACGCATGCCGCGATCGACCGCCTTAGTCATGTCGTAAATGGTCAGCAGGCCGACCGTTGTCGCCGTCAACGCTTCCATTTCGACGCCGGTGCGGCCCACGCATTCGGCCGTTACGGTGCAGTGGATGGCGTGATTCGCTTCATCGATGGTGAATTCGGCTGCAACACGGGTCAGGGCGATCGGATGGCAGAGCGGGATGAGCTCGCCGGTGCGTTTGGAAGCCTGGATCGCAGCGATGCGGGCGATGCCGAGCACGTCGCCTTTTTGCGCCGATCCGGAGCGGATCAGGGCCAAGGTGGCCGGCTGCATGTAAATACTGCCGGCGGCCCGGGCAACGCGAGCAGTTTCGGGTTTGGCGCCGACGTCTACCATGTGGGCCTGGCCGGCACTGTCGAAATGGGTGAGGGGGGAAGCAGTCACGGGCGTTACGTTTGGTTACGATCCGCCGGAAGGGCGGAAATCAAGGCTGCGCTATCATAACACCATGCGTTTGCCCCAACGATTCGTCGCCCTGACTCTCGCGCTGGCCTTGGCTGTTCAGCCGGTGGGGGCGGACGAGTTGCCCGAACTGGGTGATGTGGCGAGCAGTGAGTTCTCGCTGAGTACCGAAAAGAAGATCGGTCAGCAGATCATGCACGACATTCGCTGGCGGGAGCCGGCTTACCTTGACGATGCCGACATCGAGGTCTATCTGAACCAGCTCGGCAATCGGCTGGCCGCCGTGAGCAACGACCCGGGCTTCGGTTTTACCTTCTTTGCCATCAACGACCCGAGCATCAATGCCTTCGCCATGCCCGGTGGCTACATCGGTGTGCATACCGGACTGATCCTGTCGTCGCAGACCGAATCCGAGCTGGCCGGTGTGCTGGCTCACGAAATTTCGCATGTCACGCAACGCCATATCGCCCGGCAGCTCTACCAGTCGAAGCAGATCGGCATCGCCTCGATGGTCGCCATGGCGCTTGCCTTGCTGGCTGCCCGCTCGAACGGACAGGTGGCGGGCGCTGCCATGGCGACCACGCAAGCCGGGGCGATTTCTTCCCAGCTGGCCTTTTCGCGTGATTTCGAGCGCGAGGCGGATCGCCAGGGGTTCGAGATCCTGCGCAAGGCAGGTTTCGATGTGCGGGGCATGGCGGCCTTCTTTGCCCGCCTGCAGCAGGCGGTGCGTTTATACGAGAACAACGCGACAGCCTATTTGCGTACCCACCCGTTGACCGGTGAACGGCTGACCGACATGCAGAACCGCGAGCAGGCGGTGCCCTATCGCCAGGTGGCCGATAGTCCGGATTTTCAGCTGGTGCGGGCCAAGGTACGGGCCATGCAGGGTACGCCGCGCGAGGCGGTCAAGGATCTCGAGAGTCTACTGCAGGAAAAGAAATTTGCTTCGGAAGGGGCGATCCGCTTCGGTCTGGCCTTTGCTCGTTATCGGTCGCGCGACTGGGCGGGGGCGACGCAGGAACTGGAAGCCATGCGGCAACTGAAGGTGTCGGCTGCCATGTTCGAGCACCTGCGGGCCGATGTTCGCCTGGCGCAGGGTGATACGGCGGCCGGGCTGGCGATCTACCGGGATGCCATGGTCCGCTACCCGCTCAACCTCGGCCTGATCTATGGATATGGCGCGGCCTTGATCACGGCTCGCCGTTACGATGCTGCGCTGCGTTTTGCCGAGGCGCAGTTGCGCAATTACCCGGAGGATATCCGCCTGCACAAGATGCGGGCCGAGAGCTACGCCGGTCTGGGACAGCGGGCGATGCAGCACAGTGCCCTGGCCGAAGTCTTCATCCTGCAGGGGCAGACGGCAGGTGCCATCGAGCAGTTGCAACTGGCACAACAGGCGGGCGATGCGAATTTCTACGAAATGTCGGCGATCGATGCCCGGCTGCGCGAGATGCGCCGTCGGCAACTTGAGGAAATGAAGGAAAAACGCAATTGAGGTTAGAATCGTAGCTTGCATCTACCTGCGGAATGACCATGGAATTTGATCGCGAACTCGATGTCAAGGGCCTGAATTGCCCGCTTCCCATCCTGCGTACCAAGAAGACCCTCGCCGAAATGGAGTCCGGCCAGATTCTGCGTGTCCTGGCCACCGATCCGGGTTCCCTCAAGGATTTTCCTGCCTTTGCCAAGCAAACCGGTAATGAGCTGCTTGAGCAGAAGGAGGAGAACCGGGTCTTCGAGTATTTCCTGAAGCGCAAATAACCATCCCGTTCATTGCATTTTTCGAAGACAGGCAGGCGCCGGCCGGCGAACCTGCCGCTTGGCTGTACACAGGCCTGATTGATTGCCTCGAAGTGCGCGATGCGGCTTCGTGGTCGTCCGCCCTGGCCAAGGTGCACGGTAGCCCGTACGAGGTGGTGGTCGCACTCGACTACGAACTGGGTTATCTGCTTGAACCGAAATCCGCACCGCCTGGCTGGCAGCCGGGGGGGGCGGTGCTGGCCCGCTTCTGGCGGTTTGCAGAGTGCCAGGCCTTGACGGCGGAGGCCGCCGAAGCCTGGTTGCAACAGGCTGCGGGAAAGGCCGTGGCCGGCATCGGCGGGCTGCATCCGGGGATCGCGCAGCCGGCCTATGCGGCAGCCATCGAACGCATCAAGGCGTTGATCCACGCCGGCGATTGCTATCAGGTCAATTACACCTTCCCGCTGCATTTCAGTTGGTTCGGTTCGCCTGTCGCCCTGTATTCCCGCCTGCGCCAGCGCCAGCCGGTTCGTTACGGTGGCTTCATCGGGAATGGTGAGTCCGGATTGGTATCGCTTTCGCCGGAACTCTTCCTCGAGCGTAGAGCCGATCGCCTGTTAACCCGGCCAATGAAAGGGACGGCGCCGCGTACCGTGCCACCCGAATCCCTGCTCGCCTCGGCCAAGGACCGGGCAGAGAACCTGATGATTGTGGACCTGTTGCGCAACGATCTGGGCCGGGTGGCGAACAAAGGGGAGGTGATGGTCGAGCGCTTGTTTGATATCGAGGCCTATCCGACCGTCTGGCAAATGGTCTCGGAAATATCGGCCCGCATTCCAGGGCAGACTTCGTTTGGCGATATCGTTCAGGCGCTGTTTCCTTGTGGTTCGATCACCGGGGCTCCAAAAATCCGCGCCATGCAGATCGCTGCCGATCTGGAACCTTCCCGGCGCGGTCCCTACACCGGGGCGCTTGGCTGGCTGGCGCCGAACGGCGATTTTCGGCTGAATGTCGCGATCCGGACGCTCGAGCTGGCACCGGATGGCACGGGGCGGTTGGGGGTGGGTAGTGGCATCGTCGCCGATTCGCAGGTGGCATCGGAATGGACGGAGTGCCATTTGAAAGCCCGTTTTCTGCGCGATGACGATCCGGGAATCCAGTTGATCGAAACCCTGCGCCGGGTCGATGGCGATTATCCGCGCCTGGCTGGGCATCTGGCGCGGCTGCGGGAGTCTGCCGCCTGGCTGGGCTTTGCCTTTGATGAATCGCGGATCCGGGCGTCGCTTGCCGAACCCGCTGCCAGGGGGCTCTGGCGGGTTCGCCTGATGCTTGGCAAGGATGGCCGTTGTTCGGTGGCAGCCTTTCCGCTGGTCGATGAGCCGACCGAGGGGCGCTTCGCGCTGCTGGCGGAAACGCGAATCGACTCGCGCCATCCCTTGCGGCGCCACAAGACGACGGACCGGGCGGTTTACGACGCGGCACTCGGCCTCATTGCCGGTCAGCCGGCAGTGTTTGACCAGGTCTTCCTGAATGAACGGGGCGAGGTGGCGGAAGGGGCGCGCAGCAACGTTTTCGTCGAGCGGGACGGCGTGCTGCTGACGCCGCCCGTGACGAGCGGCGCCTTGCCTGGTGTGCTGCGGGCCGAGTTGCTGGCGAACGGCAGAGCCCGGGAGGCCGTGCTGTGGCCGGCCGACCTCGCTGGGGGGTTCTGGCTGGGGAATGCCCTGCGCGGGCTGGTTCGGGTCAGCCTGCTTGCCGCATGAAAGCAGGCCGGCGGCCTCAGCCGCGCAGCTTGCGCAGGCTGAGGCCGATGGTCAGGAAGAGGGCCGCACCGATACCGTAGGTGAAGGCGCGGGAGACATCCACATCCTGATAGGCGACAAGTACCGGCGTGTCGTTCTCGATGCGGTAGCGCACGACTGTCTGAAAATGCCACGACGAAGCCTTCACTTCGTACAGGCCATCTTCCTTTTTCCACTTCAGCCAGTTGTTCTCTTCCTCGATCTCACCCGCCGGTTCGGTCGGCTCCAGCGAGGCGAGCCGACCCGCTGCCCGGGCAGCTGCGAGTTCGCCATGGGGCAGGCCGCAGGCTTCCTTCTTTTCGCCACAGGCCGCAATGAGCCGAAAGCCGGGTTTCCACTGCGGGTTGGCCTTCTCCCACGGCCAGGAATAGATGAAGGCTGCGGTGCTGGCACCGACGGCGAGGGAGAAGATCATCAGGTTGGTGAAGATCTGGCTGAAGAAACTGCGTTTGTCTTCCATGGCGCTCTCGTGACTCAGCCGAGCTTGGCGAGTTGGGGTTTGAGTTTGTCCAGCGTGGCCGTGAACTCGGCGACGCGTTGTTTTTCCTGCTCGACCACGGCGGCCGGGGCGCGGGCGACGAAGCCTTCGTTCGAGAGCTTGCCCTGGGCGATGGCGATCTGCTTTTCCAGCTTTTCGATTTCCTTCTTCAGGCGCTCCTTCTCGGCGGCCACGTCGATCTCCACCTTCAGCATCAGGCGCGTCTCGCCGACCACGGCGACCGGTGCCACGGCATCGGCCGGCATGTCGTCCACGATTTGTACCTCGGAGAGCTTACCCAGCGCTTGCAGGATGGGGGCGAATTCGCGAATTTCCTCACCGCCGCCAGCAACCAGCAACGGCGTACGCTGGGCCGGGGAGATGCCCATCTCGCCGCGCAGGTTGCGGCAGGCGTAGGCCAGGGCCTTCAGCCGTTCGACCTTGGCTTCGCTGGCCTCGTCGACGCGCGACAGGTCGGCCTGCGGGTAGGCGGCGAGCATGATCGAGTCGTGTGTCTTGCGGCCGGCGATGGGCGCGACCGTCTGCCACAACTCTTCCGTGATGAACGGAATCAGCGGGTGGGCCAGGCGCAGGATGGTTTCCAGCGTACGGACCAGCGTCCGCCGGGCACCGCGCTGCTGGGCCTCGTCCCCGGTCTGGATCTCGACCTTGGCAATTTCCAGATACCAGTCGCAGAACTCGTCCCAGATGAACTTGTAAATGGCCTGGGCGATCAGGTCGAAACGATAGTCGGTGAAATGCTGTTCGACTTCCCTTTCCACCTTCTGCAGCAGGCTGACGATCCAGCGGTCGGCAAAGCTGAACTTCAGGCGTGGTTCGCCGCCCGGCGTGATGCATTCGCCACCGCGGCCCTGCTGGTGATCGAGCGCCAGATCGTGGCCTTCGACATTCATCAGCACGAAGCGCGTAGCGTTCCACAGCTTGTTGCAGAAATTGCGGTAGCCATCACAGCGGTTCAGATCGAACTTGATGTCGCGACCCGGTGAGGCGAGCGAGGCGAAGGTGAAGCGCAGCGCGTCGGTGCCGAAGGCCGGGATACCGTCCGGGAATTCCTTCCTGGTCTTCTTGGCGATGCTCTCGGCCTGTTTCGGGTTCATCAGGCCAAAGGTGCGCTTCTCGACCAGCGCGTCGATGCCGATGCCGTCGATCAGGTCGATCGGATCGAGCACGTTGCCCTTGGACTTGGACATCTTCTGGCCTTCGCCGTCGCGGATCAGGCCGTGCACATAGACGTGCTTGAACGGGATCTTGCCGGTGATGTGCTTGGTCATCATGACCATGCGGGCCACCCAGAAGAAGATGATGTCGAAGCCGGTGACCAGCACGGACGACGGCAGGTATTGTTGCAGCATCGGGTTGGCGGCGTCGGCGGCTTCGTCGCCGGTCCAGTCCAGCGTCGAGAACGGCCACAGGGCGGAGGAATACCAGGTGTCGAGGACGTCTTCGTCGCGCGTCAGCGGGCCGGCGTAACCGGCCTGATCGGCCTGCTGGCGGGCTTCCGCGTCGTTCCGGGCGACAAACACCTCGCCATTGACACCGTACCAGGCCGGAATCTGGTGGCCCCACCACAACTGGCGGGAGATGCACCAGTCCTGGATGTTGTTCAGCCACTGGTTGTAGGTGTTGACCCAGTTTTCCGGATAGAACTTGATCTCGCCCGAATGGACGACCTCAAGGGCCTTTTCGGTGATCGACTTGCCATCGGCACCCGGCTTGGACATGGCGACGAACCACTGGTCAGTCAGCATCGGTTCGATGACGACACCCGTGCGGTCGCCGCGCGGCACCTTGAGCCTGTGCTTGTCGACCTTGACCAGGATGCCCTCGGCTTCGAGATCGGCAACAATGGCCTTGCGCGCATCGAAGCGGTCGAGGCCGCGGTATTTTTCCGGCGCGTTGTCGTTGATCCTGGCGTCCAGCGTCAGGATCGAGATCATCGGCAGACCGTGGCGCTGGCCGACGGCGTAATCGTTGAAATCGTGTGCCGGTGTGACCTTGACGCAGCCGGTGCCGAATTCGAGATCGACGTAGCTGTCGGCGATGATCGGGATTTCGCGCTCGGTCAGCGGCAGCTTCACCATCTTGCCGATCATGTGCTTGTAGCGCTCGTCTTCCGGGTGGACCATCACAGCGGTGTCGCCGAGCATGGTTTCCGGACGGGTGGTGGCCACCACCAGGCTACCCGAGCCGTCGGCCAGCGGGTAGCGGATGTGCCACATGAAGCCGTCTTCTTCTTCCTGCACGACTTCCAGGTCGGACACCGCGGTGTGCAGCTTGGGGTCCCAGTTCACCAGCCGCTTGCCGCGGTAGATCAGGCCTTCGTTGTAGAGGCGAACGAAGGTTTCAGTGACGACCTTGTTGAGGCCGGCATCCATCGTGAAGCGCTCACGCGTCCAGTCCGGGCTGGTGCCCATGCGGCGCATCTGGCGGGTGATCGTTCCACCCGAGTATTCCTTCCATTCCCAGACTTTTTCCAGGAACTTCTCGCGGCCGAGGTCGTGGCGGCTGACGCCTTGGGCGTCCAGCTGGCGCTCGACGACGATCTGCGTGGCGATGCCGGCGTGGTCGGTGCCCGGTTGCCACAGGGTGTTGTGGCCCTTCATCCGGTAGTAGCGGGTGAGGGCGTCCATGATCGTCTGGTTGAAGCCATGGCCCATGTGCAGCGTACCGGTGACGTTGGGTGGCGGCAGCAGGATGCAGAAATTGTCGGCCTTGCTGCGGTCTTTGCCCGCAGCGAAATAATTCCTGGATTCCCACTCGGGGTACCAGCGGCGTTCGATATCGGCGGGCTCAAAGGCTTTGGCGAGTTCCATGGGCATCTCGGAAAAGGGGAAACCCGCAATTATACCGGAGCGCTGCTCCGGCTTTGCCGCCGCATCAGTCGTCGGTGGTGGAGGCCGCGATCATTGCCTGTTCCGCCAGGAAGTCGCGCAGGGTCGATTCGATGAGGCGGGGAAGCTCGGCGATCAGGCGCTGCTCGACGCGGTGGGCCAGTTCGCTGGCCAATTGTTCCCGGAGGTCGGCCGCGATCAGGCGCGGGGAGGGGCTGGGCGTTTCGCGGGGATTCGCAACCTCGGTTGCACAGGGGGGCGCGGCAAGGCTGGGCGCCGTTTCCCGCCTGTCCGGAGGGGGGGGGCTTCCATCGCCGGTGGGTAGGGTTTCCTCGATGCTTGTCGGGCGGGCTGCCGGCTCGGTGGCGGTGCGGTGCATGGCCCCGGATTCCGGAGTCCATGCATCGAGCAGTACCGGGATGTCGTCATCGTCAAGGGCATCGGTCAGCACCGGCACATCGTCGGTGTCCGCTTCGGGCTGGCGTTTGCGGTGCATCAGCGCGTCGGCGCGGGCGAGGATCGGGCTGGGCACGGGGCGTCCTTAGCGGTTGCTGAGATCGATATAGTGCACATCGTAACCGCGATCCTTGAAGAACCTGGCGCGGTCCCGTGCGGCGTTTCGGTCATCCTCGTCCTGGCCAACCACTTCGATCAGGCTATTGAACCGTGAAAAGCCCGGCGGAATTTCCCGGCTCAGGTTCATCAGGCGCTCGTCCTGGGCGAGGGTGTCGAGCTGGTCGGTGATCAGAATGGGGGTTTCCGCCGCCAGCGGCGAATCGGCCCGGCAGTGCGGTACGAAACTAAGCGCCGTGTGGGTCCAGAGCAGGCGGTCCAGGTTGTTGGCAACTTCCGGCTCGCGTGCATAGACCAGCACCGGTTTGCGCTGGGCGTAGGCAGCGCTCAACAGGGTGCAGGCGGCAGCGATCCGGTCGCGGGCGCCGTGGTAGAAGAACACTTGGGTCAATTGAGCTTGCCCGCGCGCTGCAGCAGGTAGTGGGTCAGCAACGGTACTGGCCGGCCGGTTGCCCCCTTGTCGGTGCCGGATTTCCAGGCTGTTCCGGCAATGTCGAGGTGCGCCCATTCAAATTTCCTGGTGAAGCGCGACAGGAAACAGGCGGCCGAAATGGCGCCACCCCAGCGTCCGCCGATGTTGGCCATGTCGGCGAACGGGCTCTTCAGCAGATCCTGGTAATCGTCCCACAAGGGCATGTGCCAGGCCCGGTCGTTGGCTTCTTCACCCGCGTCCAGCAATTCGCGCGCCAGGCTGTCCTTGTTCGCGAACAGGCCGGTGGCGACGTTGCCCAAGGCAACGACACAGGCGCCGGTCAGGGTGGCGACGTCGATCACAGCGGCGGGTTCAAAGCGCTCGGCATAGGTCAGGGCATCACACAGGATCAGGCGGCCTTCGGCATCGGTGTTCAGGATTTCGATGGTCTGTCCGGACATCGAGGTGACGATGTCGCCCGGCCGGGTGGCATTGCCGCCCGGCATGTTCTCGGTGGCCGGGATGACGACGGTCAGGTTGATCGGCAGGGCCATGCGGGCGACTGCCTGTATGGTGCCCAGTGCGCTGGCGGCGCCGCACATGTCGTATTTCATCTCGTCCATCTCGGCCCCGGGTTTGAGCGAAATGCCCCCGGTGTCGAACGTGACCCCCTTGCCGACCAGCACGATGGGTTTTTCACTGGCCTTGGCACCTTTGTAACCGAGGACGATCAGTTTGGGAGGCTGGTGCGAACCGCGCGCCACGGCAAGCAGGGAGTGCATGCCCAGCTTTTCCATGTCTTCGCGCTCGAGAATTTCGCACTCGAGCTTGAATTCGCTGGCCATGGCGCGGGCCTGCTCGGCAAGGTAAGCCGGGTGGCAGACGTTGGGCGGCAGGTTGCCGAGCGTCTTGGTCAGCGACACCCCTTCCGCAATGGCAAGCCCCTGGCGCAGCCCTTCCTCGGCGGGGGCAAGTTCGTTGCGCCGTTCCACGCTGATCGTCAGCTTGCGCAGCGGGCGGCGGATTTCTTCCTTCTTGCTCTTGAACTGGTCGAATTTATAAGTGGCATCGAGCGCGGCGATCACCGTCTGGCGCACACGCCAGGTGATGCTGTGTTTCCGGACCGGCAATTCGGTCAGGAACAGGCTGGCGTCGAAGGCGCCGGTTTCATTGAGCACCTTGACTGCCGTGCGGATGGCGCTGGCGAATTCCTTTTCGCGGAATTCCTTTTCCTTGCCCAGTCCGACGAGCAGGATGCGGTCGCAGTGGGTGGACGGCACGTTGTGCAGCAGCAGCGTGGTGCCGGCCTTGCCTTCCATGTCACCGCGGCGAACGATGTCGGAGATGTAGCCGCCGGAGATGTTGTCGAGCAGTTCCGCCGGCAAGGTCAATTTCCTCGATTCGAAAACCCCAACGACGACGCAGGCGCTACGCTGTTTTTCCGGGCTCCCGCTTTTTATGCTAAATTCCACAAGCTGCTCCTGATCAAGGAAATATCAGTATTCGAGGGATTATCCTCGTATTTTTTCGGTTTCGTCAAAGCATGATATTCGAGCGCGCCGCCCGGCGCGAATTTGCCCAGGCAGCTGCCGGCATCAGCGTTGCGCTGCTGGCCATTCTGACCTCGACCCACCTGATACGCCTGCTCAAGGAAGCGGCCGGCGGGCGCATTGCACCGGAGGCGGTGGCGTCGCTGCTCGGCTTTGCGGCACTCAATTTCATGCCCATCCTGCTTTCCCTGACGCTTTTCGTTTCCATCCTGCTCAGCCTGTCGCGCGTCTATCGGGATTCCGAGATGGTGGTCTGGTTTTCCTCGGGTTTGCCGCTCACCGGCTGGATCGCGCCGGTCTTGCGCTTCGCGCTGCCGATCATTCTGGCCATCGCGGCAGTTTCGGCCTTCCTCGCGCCCTGGGCGAACTCCAGTTCGGCGGAATACCGCGAACGCCTGTCGGCGCGCAGCGAATTGTCGCAGGTGTCGCCCGGCGCTTTTCGCGAGGTCAAGAAAGGGCAGCGTGTGTTTTTCGTCGAAGGGGTCGGTGACGACGGCTCCCGGGTCGGCAACGTTTTTGTTGCTTCCTATCAGGAAGGCAAGCTGGGCGTCATCATGTCGGATTCCGGGTTTCAGGAAACGGCCGGTAATGGCGATCGCTTCGTGGTGCTCGAGAACGGGCGTCGTTACGAGGTTGAGCCGGGTTCGCCGGCCTTCAAGGTCATGGAGTTCGAGCGCTACCGGGCCCGGGTCGAAGATGGCGAGCCGGCTTCGTCTGCGCCATCCCCCAAGGGGATGCCGATCACCCGGCTGATTTTCGAGGACAGCAATGTGGCCCGTGGCGAGCTACTCTGGCGCATCGGCCTGCCGCTGTCGGCGCTGATCCTTTGCCTGCTCGCCATTCCGCTTTCCTACGTCAATCCGCGTGCCGGGCGCTCGGCCAACATGCTGATCGCCATTCTGATCTATGCCATTTACAACAACCTGTTGTCGGTCAGCCAGGCGTGGGTGGTGCAGGGCAAGATGTCCTTCTGGGTCGGTGTCTGGGCGGCCCATGCCGTGATGTTGTTGCCGTTGCTGGCCCTCTTTTACAAACGGATCGTTGTGCGCATGCCCTGGCAGCGCTGGGGCCGCTGATGTTCCGTCTCCGTCTCTACCAGCGCTACCTGATCCGGGAAACCTTTGCCTCGGTCTTTCTGGTGTTGGCCGCCTTCCTGGCGCTGTTTGCCTTCTTCAATTTCATCGACGAACTGCGTAGCGTCGGCAAGGCGGGTTATACCGTCCTTCATGCCGCGCTTTTCGTGGCTCTCGGCCTGCCCGGGCTGATTTACGAGCTGATTCCGATTGCCACGCTGATCGGTGCGCTCTATGCCTTGTCCACCCTGGCACGACATTCCGAGATCACCGTGTTGCGCGCCTCCGGCCTCGCCACCGGTGATTTGCTGAAGACGCTGTTCCGCGCGGCCCTTCTGCTGGCCCTGTTGACCTTCGTCATCGGCGAGGCGGTGGTTCCCGTCAGCGAACGGCTGGGGCGGGAAATCCGCGCCAAGGCGCTGAGTACGGTGATTGCCCAGAGTGGGTTTGATAGCGGCCTGTGGGTGAAGGATGGTCGCAGTTTCGTGAATATCCGCACGGCCACGCCCGGCGCCCCGTTGCAGGGCGTGCGGATCTACAAGTTCAGCGACGACAATCGTCTGGAATCGGTGACCGACGCCCGGCAGGCTGAATTCGAGATGCCCGACCTGTGGCGATTGCAGGATGTTGTGCGCACCGTTCTGGAGGGTGATCAGGCCCGTGTGGAAAGCAGCGCCTCGGGCGAGTGGCACTCCAACGTGACCCCGACGCTGCTGGCGGCCTTGATGGTCTCCCCGGAGCGCATGTCGCTGTTCGGTTTGTGGAACTACACCAAACATCTGAGCGATAACAAGCAGAAGACCGAGCGCTATCAGATTGCCTTGTGGAAGAAGGTGGTCTATCCCCTCGCGGCTCTGGTCATGGTTGCTCTTGCCTTGCCATTCGGCTATTCCCACAATCGGGTGGGCGGGGTCAGCCTTAAGCTATTTGCCGGTGTCATGCTCGGCATCCTTTTTTATGCCCTGAACGGACTGTCGTCCAATCTGGGGGCGATTAATTCATGGTCCCCGTTGCTCAGCGCCGTGGCACCGTCTGCCCTTTTCCTGGTCGTGGCGACGGGCATGTTGTGGTGGGTGGAGCGCCGCTGATCATCAGTTGTTCCGGGCGGTGATTTTGGTGCCGGCGATCCGGTCGTGCAGGAATTGCTTGTCCTTGTCGATCAGCGCCCAGATCAGGCCGATGCCGAACAGCAGGATGCTTGGCCACGCCGCGCAATAACGCAGGATGGCCTGCAGGGGGCGTACCGGCCGGTCGCTGGCATCGACGACACGCAGCTTCCAGGTCTTCATCGGCAGCGTCTGGCCGCCATTGAGCCAGCACCACACGAAATAGACAAGAAGCAGCAGGAACACGTGCAGCCACAGCCCTTTGGCACCAACCTGCCAACCAAAGCCGGATAGCACGATCTGGGGCAGGAGAAAGCCGATCAGCAGGATCGAAAACACGACCAGGCTTTCGTAGAGCAAACAGGCGAGGCGTCGTTTCAGGCTGGGGAGGAGATCAGTCATTGGCCGGAGGAGCGGGATGGATGGCCTGGCTTGGCGATTCCGGCGCAGGTGGGGTGGTCGGCGGGGTCAGCAGCTTGGAGGATTTTCCGGTCTCGCGCAGGCGTTGCTTTTCCTCGGGGGGCAAGTTGGCATAAGCCTCCCATTTTTGCCGGACAACCTGCTTCTGCTCGGGGGGGAGTTGCTTGAAATCCCTGTAGATGTCCCGCGCTTTGGCCCGCTCGGCCGGCGACAGGGCGACCCATTCCTGCATGCGGTCCTGCATGCGGCGCTGCTCGTCAGGCTTCATGGCGGGGTAACGGTCGGCAATGGCCAGCCATTTCCGCTTGCGGATGTTCTCCAGGCTGTCCCAGTCCCCGGCAAGCGGAGCAAGAATTTGCCTTTGTTGAGCCGTCAGTTGACTCCATCCCGGTTGCGGCGGGGTGCCAATGATCGCCGTCGCCGGCGGTTCGCCGGCGATGGCAAGATTCAGGGCCGTGGCGAGGATCAGTCCTCCGACGAGTCGTCCAATAGCCATTCGAAGAATTCGTTGTCCAGGAAAGCGTCGGGCGGCAGGTCGTCGGTCAGCAGCGCGCTGTCCACCTCTTCCAGGTCCGCGACATACTGGACGCTGTGCCAGTAAAAGGAAATCCACATGCCAAGCAGGAGCGCCAGGATGGCGAGAATCTGCTTGAGGTAGAAGGCGGGGGCGCCATTCCGGAAAACGGTGTTGACCGGACCGGCCAGACGCAGTTGCGGAACCGCCACCTTCTGGCGGCTGACGGCCAGGTGGCGGGCGGCTTCCAGGCGCCGGGAGGCGGCCGGGGAAATGTCCTTCAATCCGTGGTTCAGCGCTTGCCGAACGCGAAATGCGTAACGTTCTTCGTTCATAGCTTGATGCCTTTTGCCGACAGGGCTGTCGCCAGCGCGTGGGTGGCGCGGGAACAATGCGTTTTGACGCTGCCTTCCGAGCACCCCATCGCGGCGGCGGTCTCGGCGACGTCCATGTCTTCCCAGTAACGCATGAGGAAGGCTTCTCGTTGACGGGCCGGTAGTTTTTTTATTTCGTCTTCGATCAGGTTCAGCGTTTGCGCCTGCAGCAACTTGCTTTCCGGTGTGCGCGGGCCGGCGTCGTCGGTATCGGCCGCCAGCGTTTCGAGCGGATCGTTCTCCTCGTCGTCATCCGGCGAAAAGGCCGAGAGCAGGGTCGTCCACATCGAACGCACCTTGCTGCGCCGGTAGAAATCGCGGATCGTGTTTTGCAGGATGCGCTGGAAGAGCATCGGGAACTCGTCATCCGGACGGTCGCCGTATTTCTCGGCCAGCTTGAGCATGGCATCCTGGACGATATCGAGCGCGGCTTCCTCGTCATGCACTGCGAACATGGCCTGCTTGAAGGCCCGGCGTTCGATGGATTCCAGAAAGCAGGAAAGTTGTTGGGGTGAAGCCAGGTTCGTTTCTTCCAGAAAGCCTTGAGCGGCAGGGATGTCTGCCGCGAAACCTTGACCGAAAAGGGGCGGTCGATTATGGTTACGCCCTTTTAGGCAATAGCTTTTTTGGGCTCAAGCATGATGATCAGCGGTGCAGAAATTGTAATCAGGTGCCTGCAAGAAGAAAAGGTCGACTATGTGTTCGGTTACCCCGGCGGTTCCGTCCTGCATATTTACGATGCCCTTTTCAAGCAGGAGGAGGTCAAGCACATTCTGGTTCGCCACGAGCAGGCCGCCGTCCACGCGGCAGATGCTTATTCGCGTTCTTCCCGGAAGGTTGGCGTTGCGCTGGTGACTTCGGGCCCGGGGGTGACCAACACGGTTACCGGTATTGCCACCGCTTACATGGACTCCATCCCGATGGTTGTGCTGTGCGGCCAGGTTCCGACGGCCTACATCGGTCAGGATGCCTTCCAGGAGTGCGACACGGTTGGAATCACCCGACCCTGCGTCAAGCACAACTTCCTGGTCAAGGACGTCAAGGATCTGGCCTTGACCATCAAGAAAGCCTTTCATATTGCCTCGACCGGTCGTCCCGGGCCGGTCGTCGTTGACATCCCGAAGGACATTACCGCCCAGGTTTGCGAATTCGACTATCCCAAGGCGGTCCAGATGCGCTCCTATAATCCGGTGGTCAAGGGCCACCTGGGGCAGATCAAGAAAGCAGTGCAGATCCTGCAGGAAGCCAAGCGTCCGATCATCTACACCGGCGGTGGCGTGATCCTGTCCGATGCGGCCGAGAAACTGACCGAACTGGCGCGCAAGCTGAATTTTCCGGTCACCAACACGCTGATGGGGCTTGGCGGCTACCCGGCGACCGACAAGCAGTTCGTCGGCATGCTGGGCATGCACGGCACCTTCGAAGCCAACAACGCGATGCATTACGCGGACGTGATCCTGGCGATTGGCGCCCGCTTTGACGATCGCGTCATCGGCAATCCGGAGCATTTTGGCCAAGAGAAGCGTCGCGTCATTCACATCGATATCGATCCGTCGTCGATTTCCAAGCGGGTCAAGGTGGATGTGCCCATCGTCGGCAATGTGCCCGACGTGATCGATGAAATCCTCAAGCTGATCGATGGCGGCTTCAAGGCCGATCCGGAAGTCGCCGACTGGTGGAAGCAGATCGATGAGTGGCGCGGCCGCAATTCGCTGGCCTATCGCCAGAGCACGCACATCATGCCGCAGTATGTCGTCGAGAAACTCTACGAAGTGACGGGGGGTGATGCCTTCATCACGTCCGACGTCGGCCAGCACCAGATGTTCGCTGCGCAGTACTACAAGTTCGACAAGCCGCGCCGCTGGATCAATTCCGGCGGCCTGGGCACCATGGGGGTCGGCCTGCCGTACGGCATGGGGGTACTCCTCGCCAATCCGGGTTCGCAAGTCGCCTGCGTGACGGGCGAAGGCTCGATCCAGATGTGTATTCAGGAACTGTCGACCTGCAAGCAGTACGAGCTGCCGATCAAGATCATCAACCTGAACAACGGCATGCTGGGCATGGTGCGCCAGTGGCAGGAGATGTTCTATTCCAAGCGCTATTCGCAGTCCTACGTCACCTCGCTGCCGGATTTCGTCAAGCTGGCCGAGTCCTACGGCCACGTTGGCATGCGCATCGAGAAGCCGGAAGATGTCGAGCCGGCGCTGCGCAAGGCCTTCACCGAGCACAAGAACGATCTGGTCTTCATGGACTTCATCATCGATCCGGCGGCCAACGTGTTCCCGATGGTGGCGGCGGGCAAGGGCCTGACCGAAATGATCCTCGCCGAAGATATCTGAGCGGGGGAGGAATAGAAAAATGCGTCATATCATTTCCATCCTGATCGAAAACGAAGCCGGTGCGCTGTCACGTGTGGCCGGCCTGTTCTCGGCGCGTGGCTATAACATCGAATCGCTGACCGTGGCACCGACCGAAGATCCGTCGCTGTCGCGGATGACCATCCTGACCTGGGGTTCCGACGAGGTGCTCGAGCAGATCACCAAGCAGCTCAACAAGCTGGTGGATGTCGTCAAGGTGGTCGATCTCTCCGAGGCCGCGCACGTCGAACGCGAACTGATGCTGATCAAGGTTCGCGCGACCGGCAAGGACCGCGAAGAGATGAAGCGGATGGCCGATATTTTCCGTGGCCGCATCATCGACGTCACGGAATCGACCTATGTGATCGAGTTGACCGGAGCCAGTTCCAAGCTCGACTCCTTCATCGCTGCGCTCGATGCCGGCCTGATTCTCGAAACCGTCCGTACCGGCGTCTGTGGTATCGGTCGCGGTGATCGCATTCTCAAAGTCTGACTTACTGTTTAATCAAGAGGATTTCATGAAAGTTTATTACGACAAGGACGCCGATCTCTCCCTGATCAAGGGCAAGAAGGTCACCATCGTGGGTTATGGTTCGCAGGGCCACGCCCACGCCCAGAACCTCAAGGACTCCGGCGTCAAGGTCACCGTTGGCCTGCGCAAGGGCGGTGCTTCCTGGGCCAAGGCTGAAGCAGCCGGCCTGAAGGTCGAAGAGATTGGCAAGGCCGTCAAGGGCGCCGACGTGGTCATGATCCTGTTGCCGGACGAGAACATCCCGCAGGTTTACAACGAGGAAATTGCTCCGAATCTCAAGAAAGGCGCCGCGCTGGCCTTTGCACACGGGTTCAACGTGCATTACAACCAGGTTGTGCCGCGCGCCGACGTGGACGTCATCATGATCGCCCCGAAGGGTCCGGGCCACACCGTGCGTTCCGAGTACCTGAAGGGAGGCGGCGTGCCGTCCCTGATCGCGGTGTATCAGGACAAGTCGGGCAAGGCCAAGGACATCGCCTTGTCGTACGCGGCGGCGAATGGCGGCACCAAGGGGGGCGTGATCGAGACCAACTTCCGTGAAGAGACCGAAACCGACCTGTTCGGCGAGCAGGCCGTGCTGTGCGGCGGCGCGGTCGAGCTGGTCAAGATGGGTTTCGAAACTTTGGTTGAAGCCGGCTATGCGCCGGAAATGGCCTACTTCGAGTGCCTGCACGAACTGAAGCTGATCGTCGACCTGATGTATGAAGGCGGCATCGCCAACATGAACTACTCGATCTCGAACAACGCCGAATACGGCGAGTACGTGACCGGTCCCGAAGTCATCAACGCCCAGTCGCGCGAAGCCATGCGCAATGCCCTGAAGCGTATCCAGACCGGTGAGTACGCCAAGATGTTCATCCTTGAAGGGCGCACCGGCTACCCGAGCATGACTGCCCGCCGCCGCCTGACCGCTGCTCATCCGATCGAGCAGGTTGGCGAGAAGCTGCGTGACATGATGCCGTGGATCAAGAAGAACAAGCTGGTTGACCAGTCCAAGAACTGAGTCGGTCGTCATTGGCTCGGTAGCGCCCCGGCGCTACCCTTGCTTCGGGCGGTGCGGGTGACTGCACCGCCCTTGTCATTTAAGGACTTTGCCGGTTTCCAGGTGTATCCTTTCACGATTGCCTGTTGATACATGCCTCATGACTGAACTCAAACCCCGTAAGTCGCTGTTCAATCCCGAAGTCAAGCGTCGCGGCATTTATGTGCTGCCCAACCTGTTTACGACTGCCGCGCTGTTCGCCGGTTTCTTTGCCATCGTGCAGGCCATGCAGGGGGATTTCGCCCGGGCGGCCATGGCGGTTTTCATTGCCATGGTCCTCGATGGACTGGATGGCCGGGTAGCCCGGCTGACCAACACCCAGTCGGCATTCGGCGCGGAGTACGATTCGCTGTCCGACATGGTGAGTTTCGGTGCTGCGCCGGCCCTGGTGATGTACGAATGGGCCTTGCGCGACCTCGGCCGCCTGGGCTGGATCGCTGCGTTCATTTACTGTGCCGGCGCCGCGCTGCGTCTGGCGCGCTTTAACACGACGCTGGAAGTGATGGACAAGCGCTACTTCCAGGGCTTGCCCTCGCCTGCGGCGGCTGCGCTAGTCGCCGGCCTGGTCTGGGTTTGCATCGAAACCGGCATTGCCGGCAGTGATGTGCGATGGCTGGCCTGCGTGTTGACCGTTTTTGCCGGCGTGACGATGGTGTCCAACATCCGCTTCTACAGCTTCAAGGACGTCAACCTGAAGAAAAGCGTGCCGTTCTTCGTCATTGCGGCGATTGCCCTTGGCTTCGCGCTGGTGGCGTA
Organism: Azonexus sp.; assembly: GCA_046297855.1. Classification (GTDB taxonomy): domain Bacteria; phylum Pseudomonadota; class Gammaproteobacteria; order Burkholderiales; family Rhodocyclaceae; genus Azonexus. The sequence continues at coordinate 36,149 of JBKBHB010000014.1, read as the reverse complement.
CAGCCCGGAAATCGCCCTGTTTGGTTTCTTCGTCCTCTACGGTTTGTCCGGCTATGTCCAGGCTGCCATTGGCCTGCTCAAGCGCCGGGTCCCGTAATTTCCGGAGTATTCATGAAACAGCATCTCGTCATTTTCGATACGACCTTGCGCGACGGCGAACAGAGCCCCGGTGCGTCGATGACCAAGGAAGAGAAGATTCGCGTCGCCCGCCAACTGGAAAAGATGCGCGTCGATGTGATTGAAGCCGGTTTCGCGGCTGCTTCGCCCGGTGATTTCGATGCCATTCAGGCCATTGCGGCCACGATCAAGGACTCCACCGTCTGTTCGCTGGCCCGCGCCAACGAAAATGACATTGCCCGGGCGGGTGAGGCGATCAGGCCGGCCAGGGCGGGGCGGATCCATACGTTTATTGCGACGTCGCCCATCCACATGGAGAAGAAGCTGCGCATGACGCCCGATCAGGTCGTCGAGCAGGCCGTGAAGGCCATTGGTTGGGCGCGGCAGTACACCGATGACATCGAGTTCTCCGCCGAAGATGCCGGGCGTTCCGACATCGATTTCCTGTGCCGCATTTTCGAGGCGGTGATCAAGGCGGGGGCCAAGACCATCAACGTGCCCGATACGGTCGGCTATGCCATCCCCTTCCAGTATGCCGAAACCCTCCGTCAGTTGATCGAGCGGGTGCCGAATTCCGATCAGGTTGTCTGGTCGGTCCATTGCCACAACGATCTCGGGCTGGCTGTTTCCAACTCTCTCGCCGCCGTGCTGGCGGGCGCCCGCCAGGTTGAATGCACGATCAACGGCCTGGGGGAGCGGGCCGGCAATGCCGCGCTGGAGGAAATCGTCATGGCCGTGCGGACGAGGCCGGATATTTTCCCGGTTGATACGCGTATCGAGACAACCCAGATCGTACCGGCCTCCAAGCTGATCTCGCAGATCACCGGCTATCCGGTGCAGCCCAACAAGGCGGTTGTCGGAGCCAATGCTTTTGCGCACGAGTCGGGCATCCATCAGGATGGCGTCCTCAAACATCGCGAGACCTATGAAATCATGCGTGCCCAGGATGTCGGCTGGACGCAGAACAAACTGGTGCTTGGCAAGCACTCCGGCCGTAATGCCTTCAAGACCCGCCTGCAGGAACTGGGTATCGAACTGGAGAGCGACGAGGCCCTCAATGCAGCGTTCGCCCGCTTCAAGGAGTTGGCCGACAAGAAGCATGAAATTTTCGACGAGGATTTGCATGCCCTGGTTTCCGACGAGGTCGTGACGCCCGAGCAGGAGCATTACAAACTGGTTTATTCGCGTGTTTGCTCGGAGACCGGCGAGTTGCCGGTGGCGGAAGTCATCCTGAATGTCGGTGGTGTCGAGAAAAAGGCGGAAGCCGGTGGCGGCGGTCCGGTCGATGCGACGTTCAAGGCCATCGAAAAGATCGTCGACAGCGGTGCCGAGTTGTTGCTCTATTCGGTGAATGCCATCACCACCGGTACCGATGCGCAGGGCGAGGTGACTACCCGTTTGGCCAAGGGCGACCGGATCGTCAATGGCAATGGGGCGGATACCGATATCGTCATCGCGTCGGCGCGCTCCTACCTGAATGCCCTGAACAAGCTGCATTCCAGCCTGGACAAGGTCAAGGCCCAGGGCGACGTCTGAGCCACTGCTGTCGCCTGCGAAAGCCGCTTCAGTCCGACTGGGCGGCTTTTTTGTTTTCGGCCGCTGGGCGCGTCGTCCGGATGTACAGGATCAGCATCAGGAAAAGTAGCGTTGCGAGGAGCGTTTCGCCGATGGCCAGCCATTGCGACAGCCCCTGTTCGGTGGTGGCGCGGAGCAGCCCTTCGAGCAGATAGAACTGGATCAGGAGCGACAGCCATTTGTAGGTGTAGCGCTTGCCGCGCAGGATGCCGAACAGCGGCAGGAGGAGGAGGGCGCCCTTCAGGATCATCCACGAACCGCCCGGACGCAGCGGCGCGAGCCAGCCCTCCCAGGCGAGACAAAGGGCAATCAGGAGAATCAGGCTGATGCTGGAGGCGAGTTGGCAGCGTTGGGCGGTCACGGGCGATTCAGTCGTTGGGTGATGAGGGCAAGGCGCTTGCCGAGCGCATAGGCGAGCCGGCTTTCTTCGGCGGATAGCTGGGCATTGCCGGTTGGGCCGGCGATGTGGCTGGCGCCGTACGGCGTGCCGCCACTGACGGTCGCTGACAGGTCGGGTTCGGTGAAGGGCAGGCCCATGACCAGCATGCCGTGGTGCAGGAGCGGCAGCATCATCGAAAGCAGGGTTGTTTCGTTGCCGCCGTGCTGGCTCCCGCTGGACGTGAAGACGCAGGCCGGCTTGCCGGCCAGGGTGCCATTTTGCCAGGCGGCAATGGTGCCATCCCAGAAATATTTCATCGGGGCGGCCATGTTGCCGAAGCGTACCGGGCTGCCCAGGGCGAGCGCGGCACACTCTGCGAGGTCGGCCGGTTCGACGTAGGGGGCGCCGGTGTCGGGTACGCCGGCTTCGGTCGCTTCGCACACGGTCGAAACGCGCGGCACGGTGCGCAGGCGCGCCTGCATGCCGTGAACCGATTCGATGCCGCAGGCAACGCGTTCGGCCAGGGCGCGAACCGAGCCGCGGTGGCTGTAGTAGAGGACGAGGATGTCGGGCATGGTGGGCTATTATACGGCCCCATGCAAAGGCGTTCCCGATCACGAAACCCGGCCCCGCGGCCGCAGGGCCTGCTGGGCATCCTGCATCGCTTCCATGCCGAGAACATGATGCAGACCAGTTCGGCACTCGCCTTCACGACGCTGATGTCGCTGGTGCCACTGGTCGCGGTGATTCTGGCGGTGGCCGGGGCGGTGCCCTTTTTTGATGTGCTGGTCGGCCGCCTGGACTTGCTGATCCGCGAGGCGCTGCTGCCGAGCGGGGCAGCCGGGACCATTGTTGGCAATATCGGCAAGTTCTCCCACAAGGCGCAACAATTGACCTTGGCGGGCATCGGGCTGCTGGCAGTAACCGCCTTTTTGTTGATGAATACGATCGAGCGCGCCTTCAATCATCTCTGGCTGGTGAAGCCCCGCCCCCTGTTGGCGCGATTCCGGCTTTATCTTTTCGCCATGATGGTCTGGCCCTTCCTGCTGGGCGCGGTGGCCGGGGCGATGTCGCTGGCGGTCACCACCTCGCTGGGCCTGTTCGACGAACCGCTGTGGTTCCGGCGGCTGGCGCTCAAGGGAATGGCCATGCTCTTGCTTGGGCTGTTCTTTTCGTTTTTGTATTTCGCCGTGCCCAATGCCGAGGTGTCGAAACGGGCCGCGATGACCGGCGGCATCTTTGCTACCGTGGCTTTTTCGTTGATGCAGAAGGTGTTTGAGGTCTTTCTGGTCAGTTCGGCGACCCTGAAAAGCATCTACGGTGCCTTTGCCGTCTTTCCGGTCTTCCTGGTCTGGCTTCACCTGTCCTGGGCGGTGATCCTGTTTGGCGGCTTGATCGCGGCTAGCCTGAGCCGTCCGGCGAAACGCTGAAGATCTCGATCGAGCTGGTTTGTTCGCATAATGCGTCGGCCTGCAGTTCGCGAATGCTCAGGTTGTCCTCTTCGAGAAGGGCGATGATATGCCGCATTTTTTCGTGGATCAGCCCCGGCTCGACGATCAGCGACTGGGTCGGGTGAAGCGGTGGCGTGGCGGGCAGGATCAGGGCCGGGATCTTGTTGGCTTCCAGTTCGAACGGGTGAGCCAGTTCGACCGGTGTTGCGCGGGGGGCAAGCAATTGCAGGCCAAGTTCGATGTGCTCGGGGTTTTCCGACATGGCCCAGCGGATGATGCAGACATGCCACAGCCGCTGGGTATCGGCCGTTTCGTCGTTGGCCTGGAGCGCGACGATGTCGCCCACCCGCATATCCTCGGTGCGACCGGACATGTGCATCAGGGCATAGCCTTCCGGGCTCTCGTTGGTCACCATCCATTCGCTCAGCTCGACCGGGGGGTTGGCTGATTTCATCAGTTGCCAGAGATTGCCCAGGCCAGCGCACAGATTGGCGCGATAGGACTGGCGCCGCCGGGGAAAGCGCCGCTTGGCCGGATGCCCCCAGAGGCGGGCCAGCCGGTTCAGTACGCCGGGGCCGGCATGGCTGTCGGCGAACCGGGGAAGTCCGATCAGTTCCGCCGGCACGCCCTGCAGCAGTTCGGCCCGGTGTTTCAGGGCCAGCGCGGCCAGGTGGTCGCACGAGAAATACAGGACGTCGGATTCCGGCGGGGGGATGCGCCGGATCAAGGCGTGGGCTGGAAAGTCCTTGTCCGGATCGATCCAGAAAATCCCCTCGGCCGTGAGTGGCGGAGTGTCCAGCAATGCGATGTCGGGCGTGCACTGCTCGATGTAGGCGCTGATGAATTCCAGTTCCTCGGCTGAGAACGAGACAGGCTGGGCGATTGCGGCGAGCAGGATGGACGTGTAGATGCGCTTGATGCTGGGCCCGCAATGCGGCCCCGGGAATTCGTCCAGGCCGAGACGGCAGGCGGTACGGAAGGCGGCATGAAGTTGCTGCCACAGGCCGAGCGGTGTCGGTGCGGCGATCAGGTGGGCGATCCTCACCTGCCAGGCAATGGCGTGCATGGCGCGGCGCAGCGACGTATGGGGCAGGCGGGAGGTGCTTTCGGCCAGCGGGTCGAACAGCTCGGCCAGCGTGTTGAAGTAGTCCTGGGTCAGGGTTTGCAGGATGTCCTGCAGGGTGCGTACCCGCTGCCGCAACTTGCGGGAGAGCGGAAGCGTGACTTCGTTGAGGCGCGGCAATTCAGCCCGGGTGATCCGCTCCGACTGGTTGAAGATCAGGTCGAGAAGCTTCAGGCGTTGGGCGCAAGGTACCGGGGTGTCGCGCAGGAGTAGCTGGATACGGTGCAACTGTTCGGCATCCTCGCTGCCAGAGCGTCCGTGGGCCAAGGCCAGCCATTCAAGGATGGTCTTGACATTGGCTTCCGGATTGGCGGCGTGGAGGGAAAAGGGCGGGCGCGACATGGTGAATCGAGGATAGCAAAAAACGCCTTGTTCGCCACGGCCACTTGTCGCCTCATTGCAACCGAAGTCGTGCCGCCGGATGGTTGCGGGGGCTAAGTGGATTGTTTTTCCTTGATAAAGCGCTATAATCTGCGATCTTTTTTCCAGCTAACGAAAGTATTCTCATGGTTGTTATCCGTCTTGCCCGTGGTGGCGCCAAAAAGCGTCCGTTCTACAACATGGTCGTTACCGATTCCCGTAATCGTCGTGATGGCCGTTTCGTCGAGCGCATCGGCTTCTACAACCCGATTGCTTCCGGCAACGCCGAAGGTCTGCGTATCGCCACCGATCGTCTGGAGCACTGGCTGAAGAACGGCGCCCAGTTGTCCCCGACTGTCGCCCGTCTGGTCAAGCAGAACGCTGCCAAGGCAGCCTGAGTCGCTTTGACGTCGTCCGGCAGCGAGATCATCGTCCTGGGTCGCCTGGCCGACCCGTACGGGGTCCGCGGCTGGCTCAGGTTGTACCCCTTCGGCGATGAGCCCATGCGCTGGGCAGAAATGCCCGTCTGGTGGGTGGCCAAGGAAGGCGGGCCGTGGCGTGAAATCGGGCTGAAAAGCCTGAAGTCGCATGGCGATGGCTTGGTGGTGCTGCTCGACGGTGTCGTCGACCGCACCGCGGCAGAAGCCTTCAAGGGGATGCTGGTCGGGGCGCCGCGCACTGCGCTTCCGTCGACCGGCGATGACGAGTTCTACTGGGGCGATCTGGTTGGCCTGGAGGTCGTCAATACCGCGGACGAAAGGCTCGGCAAGGTGGCCGGGCTGATCGAAACCGGGGCCAACGACGTGTTGCGCGTCGTCGGCGAAGAAGGGGTTGAACGTCTGTTGCCTTTTGTGGCAACGGTCGTTCTGGCGGTGGAAAAGGAAGCGGGGCGCATCCGGGTCGACTGGGGTAGCGACTGGTGAGTGGCGGGCAGCAACCGGTCATCCGGTTCGACTGTGTGACTCTGTTCCCGGAGATGTTCGCTGCCGTAACGCAAAGCGGCATTACCCGGCGGGCGCTTGAAGAGGGGCGCTGGGTCTGGCAGGGCTGGAGTCCGCGGGATTTTGCCGAGAATGCCTGGCGTCGGGTGGATGATCGGCCTTTCGGGGGCGGGCCGGGCATGGTGATGCAGCCCGGACCCCTGGAGAAGGCGATCGCCGCCGCCAGGCAACAGCAGCGCGAGGCCGGCCTGACGAAAAGCCGGGTCATTTACCTCTCGCCGCAGGGAGCGCCACTGACCCATGGCCGGGTCATGCAGCTCGCGACGGGCGAAGCAGGCTTGATCCTGCTGTGTGGCCGTTATGAAGGCGTTGACGAGCGTTTGATCGAGCGCTGTGTCGATGAGGAAATATCGATCGGGGATTTTGTGCTGTCCGGTGGCGAGTTACCGGCGATGGTGTTGATCGATGCCGTCGTTCGCCAGTTGCCGGGCGTGCTGGGCGATGCCGCATCGGCGGCGGAAGATTCGTTCGTGAGGGGCCTGCTGGATTGCCCGCACTATACGCGGCCCGAGGTGTATGAAGGACGAGGGGTGCCGGAGGTTTTGCTATCCGGTGACCACAAGCGAATTCGGCGCTGGCGATTGAAGCAGTCGCTGGCACGAACCCGGAAGCGCCGGCCGGATTTACTGGCGCACCGCGTGCTGAGCGCGGAAGAGACGCAACTCCTCACGGAAATTGTCGGAGAGGAGCAATGCGGTGAGTAGATGTTTCAATTTTAAGGATCTCACATGAACCTGATTCAACAACTCGAGCAAGAAGAAATTGCCCGTCTGTCCGCTGGCAAGACCATTCCCGAATTCGCCCCGGGCGACACCGTCGTCGTGCAGGTGAAGGTCAAGGAAGGGAACCGCGAGCGTCTGCAGGCTTACGAAGGCGTGGTTATTGCCAAGCGGAACCGTGGCCTGAACTCGAGCTTCATCGTCCGCAAGATTTCGTCCGGCGAAGGCGTTGAGCGTACGTTCCAGACCTATTCCCCGCTGGTGGCTTCGATCGAAGTCAAGCGCCGCGGTGATGTGCGTCGTGCCAAGCTGTACTACCTGCGCGAGCGCTCGGGCAAGTCGGCTCGGATCAAGGAAAAGCTGGATTTCAAGAAGGCCTGACCGGTTTTCTGAAGGTTCAAAAGAAACGGGGCGCCACGGCGCCCCGTTTTGTTTTGAACTGCTGCTTTGCTCAGCGATGCGTCGCCGGGTTGCGCTTGTCGCTTTCAATCAGCGCATAGGCCGAGTGATTGTGGATCGACTCGAAGTTTTCCGATTCGACGATGTAGGCGTCGATGCGAGGTTCGGCGTTGAGGCGGGCGGCGACATCGCGGACCATGTCTTCGACGAATTTCGGGTTGTCGTAGGCGCGTTCGGTCACGTATTTTTCGTCCGGACGCTTGAGCAGGCCGTAGAGCTCGCAGGAGGCCTCCTGTTCGACGAGCTGGACGATTTCCTCAATCCACATGAAATCGTTGGTGCGTGCAGTGACGGTGACGTGCGAGCGCTGGTTGTGGGCGCCGCGCTCGGAAATCTTTTTCGAGCACGGGCAAAGGCTGGTGACCGGTACGACGACCTTGACCGAGGTGGCGATTTCACCGTGACAGATGTCGCCAATGAAAGTGACGTCGTAGTCCATCAGGCTCTGCACGCCGGAGACGGGGGCCGTCTTGTTGATGAAGTACGGGAAATTCATCTCGATGTGGCCGGTTTCGGCTTCCAGCTTGGCGACCATGTCCTTGAGCATGGCCGGGAAATTCTCGACCGAGATTTCGCGTTCGTGGCTGTTCAGGATTTCCACGAAGCGCGACATGTGGGTGCCCTTGAAATTGTGCGGCAGGCCGACGTACATGTTGAAGAGGGCGATGGTGTGCTGGATGCCGGTCGATTTGTCCTGCACCCGGATCGGGTGGCGGATGGACTTGATGCCGACCTTGTTGATCGCGATCTGGCGCGTGTCGGCGGAGTTCTGGACGTCGGGAATGTTCGGGGTGGGGGTGGTCATCAACTGTTCTCTCGTTAGTCGTTGTCGGCATGGGCGCGTACGACGCGCACGATACCCTCTTTGTCCAGGCCCAGTTCGGCAAGCAACTGGCCCTGTTCGCCATGATCGATGAAGCGGTCCGGCAGGCCGAGCCGGATAACGGGCACGTTCAGCCCGCGCTCGGCGAGGGTCCGTGCGACTTCCGACCCGGCGCCGCCGATCACGGCATTCTCTTCGATGGTGACGAGCAGCGAATGGTTCCCGGCCAGATCGACGATCAGATCGATATCGAGTGGCTTGACGAAGCGCATGTTGGCGACCGTGGCATCCAGTTCGTCGCCGGCGGCAAGTGTCGGGGCAAGCAGGGGGCCGAAGGCGAGCAGGGCAACGCCCTGGCCGCGGCGGCGGATTTCGCCCTTGCCGAGCGGCAGGGTGTCGAGCTGTGTCGAGGGAATGCTGCCGGTGCCACTGCCCCGCGGGTAGCGGACGAGGGACGGGCAATCCAGGGCAAAGGCCGTGGACAGCATCTGTCGGCATTCCGCTTCGTCGGACGGGGTCATCACCACCATGTTCGGAATGCAGGTGACGAACGACAGGTCGAAGGTGCCGTGGTGCGTCGGGCCGTCGGCGCCGACCAGTCCGCCGCGGTCGACGGCGAAGACGACGGGCAGGTTCTGCAGCGCGACATCATGCACCAGTTGGTCGTAGGCGCGCTGCAGGAAGGTCGAGTAGATGGCGACGACCGGTTTCAGGCCCTCGCAGGCGAGGCCGGCGGCGAACGTGACGGCATGCTGTTCGGCGATGCCGACATCGTAGTAGCGGTCGGCGTGTTCGCGGGCGAAGCGCACCATGCCGGAGCCTTCGCGCATGGCCGGGGTGATGCCGACCAGTCGCGGGTCAGCCTTGGCCATGTCGCACAGCCAGTCGCCAAAAACCTGCGTGTAGGTCAGCTTGCCGCCGCCCTTGCCGGTGGCGATGCCCTGGTCGGCGGCAAATTTGCCGACGCCGTGATAGAGGATGGGATCGGCTTCGGCCAGCTTGTAGCCCTGGCCCTTCTTGGTGATGACGTGCAGGAACTTCGGGCCTTTGAGCTTCTTGAGGTTTTCCAAGGTTGGAATCAGGGCATCGAGGTCGTGGCCGTCGATCGGGCCGTAGTAATGGAAGCCGAATTCCTCGAACAGGGTGCCGGGGGCGATCATGCCCTTGACGTGTTCTTCGGCGCGGCGGGCCAGTTCGAGCAGCGGCGGCGCGAAGCCGAGCATGTGGCGGCCGGCGGAGCGGGCCACGTTGTAGGTCTTGCTGGAAGTCAGGCGGGTCAGGATGTTGTTCAACGCGCCGACCGGCGGCGAGATCGACATCTCGTTGTCGTTGAGGATGACCAGCATGTCGGCGTCGGCGACGCCGGCGTTGTTCAAGGCCTCGAAGGCCATGCCGGCCGACATCGCGCCGTCACCGATGATGGCGACCACCTGCCGGGTTTCGCCTTTCTGCTTGGCGGCCAGGGCCATGCCCAGCGCGGCGGAGATCGATGTCGAGGAATGGCCGACACCAAACGTGTCGTAGGGGCTTTCGCAACGCTTCGGAAAGCCGGCGACGCCGCCCCGCATGCGCAGCCTGTCCATGCCGGCGCGGCGGCCGGTCAGCACCTTGTGCGGGTAGCACTGGTGTCCGACATCCCAGACCAGACGGTCGTCCGGCGTGTTGAAGACGGTGTGCAGGGCGATGGTCAGTTCGACAGTGCCGAGGTTGGAAGAGAGGTGGCCACCGGTCTGCGATACCGATTCGATCAGGAAGGCACGCAACTCGCTGGCGAGTTGCGGTAGCTGCTTGCGATCCAGGCGGCGCAGGTCGGCCGGGCTGTTGATGCTGTCAAGCAGTGCGGAATGGGAAACTGCGCTCATGGCTTCCGTTCAGAATTGACGGTGGCAGATGAAATCGGCCAGCTGGTTGAGCCGGCTGGCCTGATCGCCGAAGATGGCCAGCGCGTCGCGCGCTTCGGCGCGCAGCTCGTCGGCGTAGGTGCGGGCCCGTTCGAGGCCGAGCAGGGCGACATAGGTCGGTTTGTCGGCGGCTTCGTCCTTGCCGGCTGTCTTGCCCAGGGTGGCGGTGCTGGCCGTGCAGTCGAGGATGTCGTCGACGACCTGAAAAAGCAGGCCGGCACGCTTGGCGAAACGGTCGAGGCTGTTGCGTTCATCGGCACGCATCGGACGGCCGGCCAGGGCGCCGAGCAGCACGGCGGCACGAATCAGGGCGCCAGTTTTCAGGGCATGCATCAGTTCGAGTTCTGGCTGGGTCAGCGGCTGGCCGACCGCGGCGAGGTCGATGGCCTGCCCGCCCGCCATGCCGCGTGAGCCGCTGGCATGGGCGAGCAGGGCGATCATTTCGAGTTGCTGTTTCGGTTCGCCGATGACCTGGCTGGCCAGCAGCTCGAAGGCCATGGTCTGCAGGCTGTCGCCAACCAGCAGGGCCGTGGGTTCGTCATACTCGATGTGGCAGGTCGGGCGGCCGCGGCGCAGCACGTCGTCGTCCATGCAGGGCAGGTCGTCGTGCACCAGCGAGTAGGCATGAATCATTTCGACGGCACAGGCGACGACGTCGAGGGCCTCCGGTGCGGCGCCGGTCAGTTCGCCGGCAGCGAAGGCGAGCAGGGGACGGACGCGCTTGCCGCCACCCAGTGTGGCGTAGCGCATGGCCTGGTGCAGGCGCGGCGGGATGCTGTCGCCGGATGGAAGGAAGCGGCCCAGGGCACTTTCGGCGCGATCCTGTGTGATCGCCATCCATTCGGCGAAGGGCGGGGCGCTCACGGGGCCTCCAGGGTCTTGCGGTCGACGAGACGGGTCTCGCCATTCTCGATGATGCGGATTTGTTCCTCGGCATCGGCCAACCGGGCCTGGCAGTGCTTCATCAATGCCATGCCGCGTTTGTAGGCGGCGATGGAGGCTTCGAGTTCAAGCTTGCCGCTTTCCATGCTGGCGACGATGGCTTCGAGTTCGGCAAGGGCCGTCTCGAATTTCATGTCGGCGATGGGCGTTGAGTCCATGTCAGAGGGATCCGGGGAAACACGCGAAAATACTCTATCCGGGGGCTTCTGGTCAAATGCGGGTCGGGGTAAAATCCTTTTTTTTTCAACCCGCTGGAGGCCTGGAGAATGTCCGACATGGCGAATCTGTCCAAGTTGGCCCCCGCAGTGTCCCAACTGCCGGTGGACTGGTATTTCGACGACAAGATTTTGGAGCTGGAGAAAAAGCTCATCTTCGATGCCGGTCCGGGGTACGTCGGCCACCAGTTGATGGTGCCGGAGGCGGGGGATTACCGCTCGCTGGAGTGGAAGGATCATGGCCAGATGCTGCTCAACGGCGGCAGCGAGGGAGCTCATGCCGGCATCTGGCAAATGTCGAACATCTGCCGCCATCGTCAGGCGATCATGCTGCAGGGCGCTGGCCGGCTGAACGGGCCGGTTGTCTGCCCGATCCATCGCTGGACGTATGATCAGGGCGGTCAGCTGATCGGCGCGCCCCACTTCCCGCAGAACCCTTGCCTGAACCTGAACAAGGTGCAGTTGGAAAACTGGAACGGCCTGCTTTTCAAGGGGCCCCGTTCGGCCAACGCCGACCTGGCCGGCATGAAGGTGGCGCGCGATCTCGATTTCACCGGCTACAAGCTTGACCATGTCGAGATGCACCCGTGCAACTACAACTGGAAAACCTTTATCGAGGTTTATCTGGAGGATTATCACGTCGTTCCCTTCCATCCCGGCCTGGGCAATTTTGTGACCTGCGACGACCTGACCTGGCAGTTCGGTGACTGGTATTCGGTGCAGAAGGTCGGCATCACCTCGCTGATGAAGTCGGGTTCGGCGGTATATGACAGGTGGCAGAAGGTTGTCCGCGAGTATTACGGCGATCGTGGCGAGACGCCGCCCCAGGGAGCGATCTGGCTGACTTACTACCCGAACATCATGGTCGAGTGGTATCCGCATGTGCTGGTCGTGTCGACGCTGATTCCACAAGGGACGGACAAGACGATGAATGTCGTCGAGTTCTACTACCCCGAGGAAATTGTCGATTTCGAGCGCGAGTTCATCGAGGCCGAGCGTGCCGCCTACATGGAAACCGCCATCGAGGATGACGAGATCGGCGAGCGGATGGATCGCGGCCGCAAGGCCTTGCTGGCGGAAGGGCGCAACGAGGTCGGGCCCTACCAGAGCCCGATGGAAGACGGCATGCAGCACTTCCACGAGTTCTATCGCCGGATCATGCAGTCGGCCATCGAGGCGCGCTGATCTCCGGCGGGCTGCCGGTTGGTGCTTGCCCCGGGTGCCGGCCTCATGCCGGTGCTCGGGGGGCGGCTGCTGACCACCCCTGACCTGCAACGAGCCGCCAACCCATGCAATCGCTGTGGATGATCGTCGCCAGCCTGCTCTTTGCCGGCATGGGCGTATGCGTCAAGCTGGCTGCGGTGACGCATTCGGCGGTGGAGATTACTTTCTACCGCAGTTTCATTTCGCTGATCCTGATGTTCGGACTGGTCCGCCTGCGCGGCGTTCCGCTCCGGACGGTGCACTGGCGCTGGCAGGTCACGCGCGGTGCGGTCGGCTTTTCGGCGCTGTTTGCCTATTTCTACGCCATCACGCTGCTGCCGCTGGCGACGGCGGTGACGCTCAACTACACCTCGGCGATCTTTCTGGCGCTTTACCTGGGCTTTGCCGGCATGCGGCTAGGCCGGGGCATGCTGGGGGCCTTACTGCTCGGGCTGGTGGGCGTCGTGCTATTGCTGCGGCCAACCTGGCATGCCGACCAGTTACCCGGCGGCCTGATCGGCCTGGGCTCGGGCATCCTGGCCGGCATGGCCTATTTCAGCGTGCGCGAACTCGGGGCGCGCGGCGAACCGGAAACGCGGACGGTATTCTACTTTTCGCTGGTGTCCTCGGTCGGCTCCGCCGTCTGGCTGATTTTCAGCGAATTGCATCCGGTCGACCCGCGAAGCGGCCTGCTGTTGTTCGGTGTCGCCAGTTTCGCCACCGCCGCCCAACTGGCCATGACCCGGGCTTACTCGCGGGGCAAGACCCTGATGTCGGCCGCGCTTGCTTATAGCACCGTGATCTTTTCTAGCCTGTTCGGGATGCTGTTCTGGGGGGAGGTGCTCACCGCCTCCGCCTGGCTGGCGATCGGGCTGATCATTGCATCCGGGGTGGCGGCCACGCATTTCTCGCGGGCCAATCCGGCCGAGAGCGACTGAGCCTACAGTGCCGCGATCTGCCGGTAGGTGTCGAGCGCATGACGCCAGCGGGTTTCGACCGTGGTGGCCCGTTGCCGGGGCGATTCATCGCGTGCCCCGCCGGCAGCCAGGGTGCGGGCCTCGTCGCTGAAGCTGACGCGATCCGATTGCTGGATTTCCGGCAAGTCCACAACATCATCGGCGGGCGGGCGGTCGGTGCGGAGCGCCAGTTCACGCCCGATGCTGCCTGGGCGGAGCGAAGCGTTGCCGGGAATGGGGGGCGGGAGCGGGGTGCTGAACATCGGGCAGTACCTCAACCGTCGACAGCCCTTGCCGTTGTCCATGCTGTGCCTATCCTTTTCATCTGCGCACTCCGTGTCGAGCCGGTGAGCCGGCAGGGGCGGGTGGTGCCAGGCCGGGCTCACGCCCCCTTTGCTGCTTGGAGTGCGCGGCCGGGCATAAGTTGGCCGGAAAAACCGGAATGATTCTCCGCTTGCCCCGAAGCGCCGGCGCCGGGCAGTGGCGAGGCCCGCATGGTGGGCGGTTCCGGGTTAAACTGGCAGCATCAGGACAAGGACAAGAGGAGTCGCCATGATCGTCATCGATCACCAACCCAATCGCGTCAACGTATCCGTCTTCGGTGAATTCACGCTGGCCGATTACCGGGAGTTCGAAGAAGTCGTCAATTACAAGGTCCGCTTCGAAGGGCCGGTTGACCTGTTTTTCGACCTGACACAAATGGCTGGCTTGACGCTGGACGTGGCCTGGGAAGAAGTCAAGTTCTCGCGGGCTCATGCCAATGACTTCAAGCGCGTCGCCGTCGTTACCGACAGCCAGTGGGTGACCTGGAGCGCCTGGTTGTCGCAGACCTTCGTCAATGCCGATGTCGAGGTCTTCGACAACGCCGAGGAGGCCAGGGGCTGGCTGGAGGCGGCGTGAGCTTCGGCACGCTGGTCGACGTCGAGACGCTGAAAGCGCATCTCGACGATCCGAACTGGCGGGTCGTCGACGTGCGCCATCAGTTATCCGATACCGGCTACGGCGAGCGCGTTTATGCTCAGTCGCACCTTCCTGGGGCAGTCTTCCTGCATTGCGACCGCGACTTGTCGGGGCCGATGACTGGTCGTAACGGCCGTCATCCCTTGCCCGATCCGCAGAAACTGGCGGCCAGCCTGGGCGAGATCGGCATCGGGCCGCAAACGCAGGTGGTGGTCTACGACGATGCCCAGGGCATGATTGCCGGCCGCCTTTGGTGGTTGTTGCGCTGGCTGGGGCACGATGCCGTGGCCGTGCTCGACGGTGGTCTGCAAGCCTGGCAGTCGGCAGGTGGGGCGATGACGGACGTGCAGCCAACGTTGGAAGCACGCGAATTCACTCCTGCCTTGCGCGATGCCTGGGTGACGGCAGACTACGTGATGGCGCGGCTGGAGACGCCGCACATGCATCTGATCGATGGGCGCGGCCCGGATCGCTTCCGCGGCGAGAACGAAACCATCGACCCGGTCGGTGGCCACATCCCGGGGGCGGTCAATCGGTTCTTCAAGGACAACCTGCTGGCCGACGGGCGTTTCAAGCCGGCCGCCGAGTTGCGTGCCGAGTGGCTGGCCGTGCTGGCGGGCGCTGCGCCGGAGCAGGTCATCCATCAATGTGGTTCCGGGGTTTCCGCCTGCCTCAACCTCTTGGCCATGGAGATTGCCGGCCTGCCCGGTTCGCGACTGTACGCCGGATCGTGGAGCGAATGGTGCGCCGATCCGGGGCGCCCGGTCGTCCGCTGAGTCAGCGGGTCTGACGCCGGGGTGCTGAAAGGCAAAACCATGTCGCTCTCCCGTCGCATGTTGCGCCAGGTCCTGTTGGTGGCCGGCGGGGCTTCGCTGCTTTTTGCCGTCCTTTTTTTCGGGTTGTACCGCGATCAACTGGAGCGCGAGCGAGCGGCCACGTCGGCGCAGATCAACCGTTTGCTGCGCGTGGCCCTGGAAAATGCCATGCTCAAGCGCGACGTGCCGGGCTTGCGCGATATCGTCCAGCGCATGGGGCAGCAGCCGGGGGTGGTCGGCGTGATGATCCTGGAGCCTGGCGGCGAGGTGCGTTTCGCTTCGCCGGCCGAGCGCCTCGGGCAACGGTTGCCGCACCTGTTGGGCGGCGAGACGAACGGTGTGCCGACGACGAACTTCATCAACGATGGCGGCGGTCGCGAGGTGTTGCGCTCGGTCAATCCCGTTCCCAATCAAACCCCCTGTGTCGCTTGCCACGGGCCGCTCGAGCAGCACCCGGTCAACGGCGTCCTGGTCGTCGATTACGACGCCGGCAGCTTGCGCGAGCAGGCTTATCGCAGCGCGGGGCTGTTTGCAGCGGCGGGAATCGCCGTGTTGGCGCTGACCTTGGGTGCGGTCTGGTATGCGCTGAGACGGCGCGTCATCGATCCGCTGGCGACGCTGGATCGTGCCGCCATCGCGCTCGCCGGGGGCGAACTGGAAACCCGCGTTCCGGCTGCCGGGGATGACGAAATGGGGCGGCTGGCGGAAAACTTCAACCGGATGGCTGAACGACTGGCCGGGCAGATTCGCCACTCCGAGCGGCAACAGGGTTTCCTGCAGGAATTGCTCGACGGCATGCCGGATGGCGTACGGGTCATCCGCCGTGCCGACTATCGGGTGCTCGCGGTCAATGCGGCCTATTGCCGGCAGCAGGGCACGACGGCGGAGCAGGCGGTCGGGCAGCCCTGCTATCGCTCCAGCCACGGGCGGGATGCGCCTTGCGTCGCCACCATGGTCGTCTGTCCGGTGGCTGAACTGAGCGAGGCCGGGCAGTCGGTCAAATGCCGGCATCGCCATCGCTCGCTCGATGGGCGCGATGTGCCGGTCGAAGTGCATGCCGTGCTACTGAACAGCGGTGACGGCAGTGCTGGTGAACAGGTCATCGTCGAGTCGATCATCGATTTGTCGCAGGTGGTTCGCCACTCGCAGGAGCAGCGTCTGTCCGAACTGGGCCTGCTTGCGGCCGGTATCGCCCACGAAATCCACAATCCACTCGGCTCCATGCGCCTGGCGGTTGACGGGTTGTTGCGTGCGCTGCGTCACGGCAGCGCCGATCCGGAGCGCCTGGCCGGCTATCTGGAAATGATGAGTGGCGAGATCGACCGCTGCACCGGCGTCACCCAGCGCTTGCTGATGCTGTCGCGCCTGCCGCAGCAGCAGGCGCAGGCGGTGGCCTTGAACCCGGCGGTGTCCGATACCGTGACTCTGCTCGATTTCGATGCCCGCAGCCATGGCATCATGCAGACGCTGGAACTCGACCCTGGCGAGCCGCGCGTGCTGGCCGACGACAGCGACCTGCGCATGCTGGTGCTCAATCTGGTTCAGAATGCCCATCATGCGATGCCGAACGGCGGTCAGTTGCGGGTGCGCACGGCCCTGGAAGGCGAGCAGGCGGTGATCGAGGTGATCGACCAGGGCTGCGGTATTCCGGAAGAAGCGCAGGCGAGGATTTTCGATCCGTTCTACAGCCATCGGGCCGATGGCGAGCGCGGCACCGGCCTCGGCTTGACCATCTGCCAGAGCATCGTCGAGCGTTACGGCGGAACGATCGCCGTGTCGAGCGTTGCCGGGGCTGGAACCACGTTCCGTGTCCAGTTGGCGCGGGTGAGCGAATAAGGTCATGAAGAAACTGATACTCGTCGTCGATGACGACCAGGTGTTCAACCGGCTGCTCGTCGAGCAGATCGGCGACATGGGCTTCGAAGTGCTGGGGGCGCACAGCTGGGCCGAGGCCTCGGCGATTCTGGCCGAGCGCGAACCGGACCTCGTCTTTCTCGACCTGCGCCTGCCCGATGCCGATACGCCCCAGTTGGTCGAAACGCTGGCCGGGCAGTTTCCGGTCATCGTGCTCACCGGCTACGGTTCGATCCGCAATGCGGTCAGCCTGATCCAGGCCGGTGCCGCCGAATACCTGACCAAGCCGGTCAGCCTCGACGAACTGGAAATCACCATCCGGCGCGAGCTGGAAAACGCCGAGTTGCGCCAGCGCAATGCCTTCTACCAGCGCCAGATGGCTTCGCGCAGGCCGGGGCCGCTGATTGGCGAATCGAAAGCGATGGACGAACTGCGGCGCTTGATCGATGCCGTGGCGCCGACCGATGCGACGGTGCTGATCCAGGGCGAATCGGGAACCGGCAAGGAGATGGTGGCCCAGGCCATCCACCAGGGCAGCCTGCGCCACGAGCGTGAAATGCTGACCATCGACGGCGGCACCCTGCAGGAAACCCTGTTCGAATCGGAACTCTTCGGCCACGAGCGCGGTGCCTTCACCGGCGCCGATCGGCAGAAGAAAGGCCTGATCGAGGAGGCAGCGGGCAGCACGCTCTTCCTAGACGAAATCGGCGAAACGACACCGGCCAACCAGGCCAAGCTGCTGCGCGTGCTGGAGACCGGCACCTTCCGGCGCGTCGGTGGGGCCAAGACCCTGAAGTCGGACGTGCGCTTCGTCGTGGCGACCAATCGCGACCTGGCGGAAGTCAGCCAGAACGGCGGTTTCCGTAGCGACCTGTATTTCCGGCTGGCCAGCTTCGTCATCAAGGTGCCGCCGTTGCGCGAGCGGCGCGAGGATATTCCCCTGCTGGCGGAGCATTTTCTCCAGCGCTTCTCGCGCGGTATCGAGCGCAAGCTGGCACCGGAGGCGCGCAAGCTGCTGCTGGCCTACGATTGGCCGGGCAATGTGCGCGAACTGCGCAACCTGATCGAACGCGCCGCCATCCTGGCCGGGCGGGAAGAGCGCATCCGCCCCGAGCACTTCGGCGCCCTCGCTTCGCGCCGGGAGGATGCCGTGGTTTTTGCCTTCGATCACGAGCCGCGTCTCGAAGATGTGGAGCGCGAATGCCTGCGCCAGAGCCTGGCGCGGCATGACGGCAACCGGGCCAAGGTGGCGGCGGTGCTCGGCATCAGCGAACGCAATATCTATCGCCTGATCAAGCAATACGAACTGGGCGACTGATTTCTGCCAATCCGGCAGGGCCCAGGCGTGCTGATGGGGGTGGTCCTGTCAATTTGTCAGGGTGCCCCCTTGAACCGAATCAAGCACTTAGCATTTTGCCACCGATTCTGGCTGACATTTTGGCAGGCTGGTCATGGAGCTGGATTTTCTCGAGTTTATATTTCCAATATAAATCAATTGGTTATGCGTGTATCACGGGGTGGCACGCGAAGTGCTCATGGAGAGCGTCTCGGCGGGTGCCGAGGCCGTTTCTGCCCCCATGGTGGAGGCGCAGACTAGAAAACTCGAGAGGATAGATATGAAGAAGCTGTCGACTATTGCTGCTGTTGTGATCGTTTCCCTGGCTGCTGCCACCTCCGCCATGGCCGAACAGAAGGGGATGTCCGGCATGTCGGGTATGGAAGGCCAGAAGGGCATGTCCGGTATGTCGGGCATGGGTGGTATGTCCGGTATGGAAGGCATGTCCGGCATGGAAGGCAAGAAGGCCAAGAAGACCCAGAAGCAGGAAGGGATGTCCGGTATGTCGGGCATGTCCGGCATGGAAGGTCAGAAGGGCATGAGCGGCATGTCGGGTATGGAAGGCCAGAAGGGCATGTCCGGTATGTCCGGCATGGAAGGCCAAAAGGGCATGTCGGGCATGGGTGGCATGTCCGGTATGGAAGGCAAGAAGAAGTAATCCACTTGCCCGCGAAATGGGGCAAGATTTCGTCTTGCCCCATTTTTTTGGAAGGCGTGCCATGAAAAACAAGAAAATGAATCGCGTGCAGGGCGCTCTGGTTTTTGCCCTTTTTGCCACGTGCACCGCAGCATGGGGTAACGAGGGCTTCGTGGCCGGCTTGCGCCCCTTCGAACGTCCGGCGGGGGCGCCCGTCATCGTCCGTTTCGAACAGAGCGAGGCGTGGCAGGCCAAGGCCTTGCGCGGCATCGGCGAGCCGCAAAGCGGTGTCGGTTTCCTGAAGGATCAGGGCGCCTGGTACACCCCGTTCAACCGGGCGAACATGCCCGGTCGCTACGATATCCGTGGCCTGCATAAAACCGAAAACAAGAGAGATTGAGCATGGAAAGCCCGAAAACCGGCATCGTCATCCTGGCGCTCGTGGCCGGCGTTTCGCTCGCCGGCGCATGGCTCGGCTGGAACGTGCGGCAACAGGTCGCCCATCCGGCGCATTCGGCGGCCCCGCCAGCCGGTGGAGCGGCCAACGATCATCTGCGTGCCACCTACGACCCCATCCATTTCAAGCCGGCCATCGAGTCGGCGACCGACGCCCAATGTCTGGCCTGCCACCGCGAGGTGCTGGAAGACAAAGTGCGCGAGACCTCGCCGGCCGGCGTCAAGGCAGCGACCAGCAAGGCCTGGTATCAGCGCCTGAGCACCTATCAGGGCGAGCAGGACACTTTCCATCGCCGTCATCTGAGCACGCCGCTGGCCAAGGAACTGATGAACCTGAACTGCACGACCTGCCACCAGGGCAACGATCCGCGCGAGGAAGCACCGGGTTCTTCGGCGACCTCGGCACCGCAGTCGACGCAGGATTTCACTTTGCGCAAGCAGGTCAATGTCGAGACCACCTGTCTCAAATGTCACGGCCAGATGAATATCCAGGTCATGGGACTGCCGTCGCCCTGGCATGAGAGCAAGGAAATGTTCGGCAACTCCTGCCTGACCTGCCACGCGGCGATCCGCACTAACCGCCATCAGGTGACCTATCTGAAGGCCGATGCCATCGAAGCGGCAGGCCAGAAGAACGCCGATGTCTGCTACGGCTGTCACGGCGGCCGCTCCTGGTACCGCATCAGCTATCCCTACCCGCGCCACGCCTGGGAAGGCATGAGTCCGGACGTGCCGGACTGGGCCAAGGGCCGCTCGACCGAATCCGAGGCGCGCTTCCAGCTGCCGCCGTCAGCCAACAAGAAATAACAAGGACCGACCATGGACAAGAAACGTAACTGGCTCGATCTGCTCAACCCGAATCGGCGCAACTTCCTGAAGACCGTCGGCGCCGGTGCAGCGGTCGCCACCACCTCCGGGCTGGTCGAACTGGGCACGGGCGAGCAGCAGGCCCAGGCTTTTGCCTACGAGCCGTATCCGAAGGATGACCAGCTGACCACCGTCGTCACCTCCTGCGACCACAACTGCGGCTCGCGCCACATGCTGGTCGCGCACAAGAAGGGGGATGTCATCGTCCGCCTGTCGACCGACGACGGGCGCTACCAGGAAGGTGGCAAGTTCGGCCTCGACACCGAGCAGATGCCGCAATTGCGCGCCTGCCTGCGCGGCCGCTCCTACCGTTCGCGCCTGTATTCGCCGGAGCGCCTGCTTTATCCGATGATGCGGGTGGGCGAGCGCGGCGAGGGCAAGTTCAAGCGCGTGTCGTGGGACGAGGCGCTCGATTACGTCGCCCAGAAGATGGTCGAACTGAAACAGAAGTACGGCCCGACGGCGATTCTCGATCAGGCCTATGCCGGCACCTCCTACGGCGTGCTGCACAAATCCGACCAGATCGAAGGCCTGCTCGCGCGCTTTCTCGGCATGTTCGGCTGCCGCACCAATTCGTGGTCGGTGCCGAGCTACCAGGGCACGACCTTCAGCTCGCGCATGACCTTCGGCACCATCCAGGATGGCAACGAAGACGACACCTTCGCCCATTCCAAGCTGATCATCATGTGGGGCTGGAACCCGGCCTACACTTTCCACGGCGGCAACACCTTCTACTACATGCGGCTGGCCAAGCAGCGCGGCTGCAAGTTCGTCGTGGTCGATCCGCAATACACCGATTCGGCGGCCAGCTACGACGCCTGGTGGATTCCGATCAAGCCGAATACCGACGCCGCGATGATGGCCGGCATGGCGCACCACATCTTCGTCAATAACTGGCAGGACCAGAAGTTCATCGACAAATTCGTGCAGGGCATGGATGCCGGCACGATGCCCAGCCAGTTCAAGGACAAGGAAAACTTCAAGGACTACATCCTCGGCAAGTACGACAACACGCCGAAAACGCCCGAATGGGCGGAGAAGATCTGCGGTGTACCGGCCGCCGACATCAAAAAGCTCGCCGAGATGTATGCCAAGACCAAGCCCGCCGCGCTCAAGG
This sequence comes from Azonexus sp., assembly GCA_046297855.1. GTDB lineage: Bacteria > Pseudomonadota > Gammaproteobacteria > Burkholderiales > Rhodocyclaceae > Azonexus. The sequence goes on along the minus strand of JBKBHB010000014.1, from coordinate 14,883 downwards.
CGAGCTGGGCTCCAGGACGCGCCAGCTATGGCGAACAGTACAACCGCATGGCCGCAGCGTTGCAGGCAATGACCGGCAACATTGGCGTGCTAGGCGGTTGTGCCGAAGGTGTGGGCAAGGGCTGGCATGCCGAATCGGTGGCCTATCCCTACGACCAGTACGCCAACGTCTGGTATGCCTCGATCAAGTCGGACCGCTGGGCACACTGCGTGCTCAACTACCCCAACGTCAAGCGCGAAGAGGTCGGCTGCTGGCCGCGCCAGGACGAGCTGGACGGCAAGATTCCGAACATCAAGGCCATCTTCTGGCACGGCTCGGACTGGTTCAACCAGCTGACCAACATCAACAAGGAAATCGCCGCGATCAAGAAGCTGGAACTGGTCGTCTGCATGGATTCGACCATCACGCCATCCGGCCTGTGGGCCGATGTGCTGTTCCCGATCGCCACTCACTTCGAGCGGCATGACGTGGCCTTGCCCTGGTACAAGGGGCATTACTACATCCACCGGCCCAAGGTCATCGAGCCCCTGGGGGAGTCGAAGACCGACTTCCAGGTGTTTACCGAACTGGCCTACCGGCTGGAGAAACTGGACCCGAGCGTCAAGGATTTCGGTCGTCGCTACAACCCGAAGGCGCAGCGCGATTACTTCCACAATAACGACGCGACCGACGAGGCCTATCTGGTCGATTGGTGGAAGAACAAGGTGCAGGCCCATCAGGGCGTCACCATGAGCTGGGAAGACTTCAAGAAGCACGGGGTCTACAAGTTCAAGCTGGATCGGCCGCACATCGCCTTCCAGGACCAGATCGAGAAGGGCATCCCGTTCGAGACCCAGTCGGGCAAGATCGAGATCCTGTCCGGCTATCTGGCCAGCGTGAAGGACTGGACCAAGACCCAGTACGGCTACGAGATTCCCTACATTCCGAAGTGGGTCGAGCCCTTCGAGTCGCTGAATCATCCGAAGGCGCAGCAATTCCCCTTCCACATGATCACGCCGCATCCGCGCTGGCGCACCCACTCGATCTTCCACAACATCCCGTGGCTGCGCGAGACCTACCAGCAGGAAATCACCATCAGCGCCCGCGACGCCAAGGCGCGCGGCATCGTGACCGGCGACATCGTCGAAGTGTGGAACGAGCGCGGCAAGGTGGTGGTGCCGGCCTATGTGACCGAGCGCTGTATGCCGGGCGTCGTCGTGCTGTATGAAGGGGCGTGGATGGATCTGGCCAAGGACGGCACCGACCGCGCCGGCAACCCGGATTTCCTGACCCTCGATCAGCCCAGCCCGGCCGGTGCCTTCGCCTACAACACCATCCTGGTCGATTTCAGGAAAACCCGCCTCGACCACCATCCCGGCTGGGATACGCAGGCAACGTCACGCTCCATGATCTTCCGGAGGGACAAGTAATGGTCAAGAAAATCGACAAGGCCGAACTGAAATCCGCCATCGAGCGCAAGGTTGCGCAGACCTACGAGCCGGTCAAGCCGGCGGTGCAGCTCGGCTTCATTCACAACAACGTGGACTGCATCGGCTGCCGCGCCTGCGAAATCGCCTGCAAGGACAAGAACGGCCTGCCGCCGGGGCCGCGTTTCCGCCGCGTCATGTACGTCGAGGGCGGTACTTTCCCGGACGTGCATGCCTACAAGGTCAACATGGCGTGCAACCACTGTGCCGAACCGGCCTGCCTGCCGACCTGCCCGACCGGCGCGATCTGGAAGCGGGCCGACAACGGCGTGGTCGATATCGACTCGACGCTGTGCATCGGCTGCCGCAAGTGCGAAGCCGCCTGCCCCTATGGTGCGCCGCAATGGGACCCGCAGGAACTGGTGATCAAGAAGTGCAACATGTGCATCGACGAACTCGAAGCCGGGCGCAAGCCCTATTGCGTGATGGCCTGCATGATGCGCGTGCTCGACATCGGGCCGGTCGAGGATATCTGGAGCGGCAAGCTGAAGACGACGGCCATCGGGCCGCACGATCAGGTGGTCAAGCAGGTCAAGAACATGGCCAATCCGGCGCTGACCAAGCCGTCCATCGGCTTCGTGCCGCACAGCAAGGGGCGAATCGATGAGCAATGAACTGTTTGCCGCGCTGGCTGATGATCTCGAGCAATTGATCCGATTGCACGACCGAGAACTCGATGCCGAGACCCTGGGCGCCCTGCGCTGCGCCGACTTTCCGCACGGCTTGGCGCTTGCTCCGGCCGGGGAGGCCGGGTTGATGGTCTACGCCAAGATGGCTGCTGCGCTCGCCGAGCCGACCCCCCTCGATGAGCTCGCCGCCGACTATGCCGCAATCTACCTGAACAACAGCCTGGGGGCCTCACCTTATGAATCGGTCTGGTTGTCCGACGATCATCTGGCTTGTGCCGCGCCGATGTTCGAACTGCGCGAACTCTATGCTGCAGCCGGCTTGCGGGCTGCCGATTGGCGACGCCGTTTCGACGACCACCTGGTATTGCAACTGCATTATTTGCGGGAGGTGTTGCGGTCCGCGTCACGTCCGCTGGAAGAGACAGCGCATTTCATAGACGAGCACATCGGATACTGGTTTCCCGACTTCGCCCGGCGCGTTTCCCTCTTCTGCGCGACGCCCTTCTACGCCGCTTTGGCCGAACTGACGCACTTCTGGTTGCTGCGGCTGCGCGGCCTGCTGAGTGAAATGTGCGCCTTGCCGATTCCTTCGCGCGAGGAAATGACGGCCCGGATCAATCGCAAACAGGCCAGTGAGAAGGCCGAGGTGGCACCGATCCGTTTTATGCCGGGGGCGCAGGGGCCGAGCTGGTAGGGGGCTTGCCTGCCGTCAGCTGGCGGCTTGCCGGAAGCCGGAAACCGCATTTCGTCCGGTCCTCTTGGCATGGTACATCGCTTCGTCGGCGGCCCGGCGCAGATCGTCGAGCGTTTTGCCGTCGGCCGGGTACATCGCCACGCCGATGCTGGGCGTGATGCGAAGCCGGCGGCTGGCGATTTCCATCGGCTGCGCGATGGCCTGCCGTAATTTCTCGGCGACCGCCAAGGCGTCGGTACTGTCCAGCGTGTTGGCTAGCAGTACGACGAACTCGTCCCCGCCGTGCCGTGCCACCGTATCGCAGGCGCGAATTTCGCGTGTCATCCGGCGGGCACTCTCGACCAGGACGGCATCGCCCACCTCGTGGCCGTATTGGTCATTGATTTCCTTGAATTGATCGAGATCGAGCAACAGCAACGCAAAGGAATTGCCATTGCGAATGTGCTGTTGAACTGCCTGCTCGAAGCGGTCGATGAACAGGAAACGGTTGGGCAGGCCGGTCAGCAGGTCATGTGTCGCCAGATAGGCCGAGCGTTCGAGTTCGCGGGCACCTCGCTCGACAGCCCGGAAATGACGCAGACTCAGGGCGGGTACGGTGACGAAGGCGCAAGCGAGCAGGCCGATGATGATCAGGAACTCGGTCGTCAGCAGATCATGCCAGGTGAGCTGTTGCTCGAAGGTCAGAACGGTCGGCTGCGAAACGTTGTCGATCACGACCTCATGCTGGAAGCGCGGCAGAAACCAGATATCGAGGCGGCCGGCGGGTTCGGCTTCGTGGCTGAACAGCAGGTTGTCGGAGCGGCCGGCGCTGCGCATCTGCGCCGAATAGGCCATCGCCTTCTGGCCGCCGGGGGCGGCCGGGCCTGGCAGCAGGGCGTCGGTGCGGATGACCAGCAGAGCCGTCATCGTGTTGCCGAACAGACTGGACTTGGCATGTCCGGCAGCGTGTGTGGTTCGTTCGACCTCCTGTAGCAGGATGTAGGCCCGACCGCCTTCGTACAGTTCGAAGACCGGGCTGACGACCGGCTTGGCATTCCTCTGCGCCAGGGCCAGCGAGTGAGCCAGATGATCAACGGTTTCCAGCCTGACCCCATAAATCGCCTGGGCTTCCGGCAAGGAGGGATACAGAAAGAGGATCGGCCAGGTATCCTTTCGGGCGCCCGAGGGCGCAGCCGGACTGCCGGTGATGCTAGGGAAACCTTTGAGCGTGAAATCAGCCAGCCACTCGCGGCGAAGCGCCGTCTCGAATTGTTTTTCCTCGTCGACCGGCACCCGGCGCGCCACTTCCAGCATGTAGATATGGGGGTAAGGGGCTGTTGCCGAGGCGGCGTAGCGTGTCGCTGATTCAACATCGTTACCCTCGACCGCACGCAGAAAGGCGACGAATCCGGCCAGCACGGCCTCGTTGGTATCCAGCTTGTGCTTGAGCGCGTTGCTCAGTTCCCGGGTGGCGTTTTCAAAATTGCGCTGATGCCGGCTGACCTCGGCGGAAATCAGCAGATGGGCGGCAAAGGCGACAATCCCGAGCCAGGCAATGGTCAGAGCAAGCAGCGATTGGCGAAAGCGGGTTGTGGTCATGGCGGGACATCGTGCGGAGCGACAACTATTCCATTCGGCAGGTCAATTGTAAATATCGCGAAAGTATTAAATTTGAGGCAGCGCAGCCTCGCCGCCCAAACGGGCCAGGGCCCAGCGGACATGCTCCCTGACCATGGCGGAGGGATGGTCGAGCCGCTGTCGCAGGGCGTTCTGGACGGCTTCGTCGTTCGGTCCGTTGCCCAGTGCCACGGCGATATTGCGCAGCCAGCGCGTATGGCCGATGCGGCGAATCGGATTGCCGGCCAGGCGATCATTGAACTGCTGTTCGGTCCATGCAAAAAGTTCAAGCAAGGAGGCCGAATCCAGCTTGTGGCGCGGCATGAATGCCGGGTCGCCGATCCGGGCGAACCGGTTCCACGGGCAGCACAGCTGGCAATCGTCGCAGCCGTATATGCGATTGCCGAGCAGGGGGCGGAGATCCACCGGGATCGGTCCGTCCAGTTCGATGCTCAGGTACGAGATGCAGCGTCGGGCATCGACCTTGTAAGGGGCGACGATGGCTCCGGTCGGGCAGGCGTCGATGCAGGCGGTGCAGGTGCCGCAGTGCGATGCGACCGGCTCGTCGGGGGGCAGTGGCAGATCGCAGTAGATTTCGCCCAGAAAGCGCCAGGAGCCTTCCTTCGACAGCAGCAGCGTGTGCTTGCCGCGCCAGCCCAGGCCGGCCTGGCGGGCGAACTCGACCTCCATGACCGGCGCCGAGTCGGAGAAGACGCGATAGCCGAACGGCCCGATTTGCGCGGCAACGGCATCGGCCAGTTTCTGCAGGCGACTGCGGATCACCTTGTGGTAATCGCGGCCTTGTGCATAGCGTGAGATGGCGGCCTGCCCCGGGTCGTCGATGATCCGGTCGTGCGGCAGATAATCGAGCGCCGCGCTGATCACGGTGATGGTTCCCGGGTGGAGTTGTTCCGGGTAGGCACGCAGTTCGGCGTGGCGGGCCATATAATCCATCTGGCCGTGGCAGCCTTCGGCCAGCCAGGCGCGCAGGCCGGCCACCGCGTCGCCCGGATCGGCCCGTGCCACACCGATGGCGGCAAAGCCGAGTTGCCGGCCGGCGGCGCGGATTTGTGCCTTGAGCGCCGCATAATCCACTGTGGAGTCCTGATCGTGCATAGCCCCGATGTTACCGCCGTTTTCGAATTGCCCGACGAAGCCGCTACCCAGCGCTGCGGGGAAAGGCTGGCGCCGCTGCTGCAGCCGGGGCTGGTCATTTATCTGGAAGGCGACCTGGGCGCCGGCAAAACGACGCTGTCGCGGGCGCTGATCCGGGCACTGGGCTACACGGGGCCGGTCAAAAGTCCGACCTATTCGCTGGTTGAAGTTTACGTAATTTCGAGCTTATACTTATATCACTTTGATTTTTATCGTTTCGAGTCACCCGAGGAGTTTCTCGATGCGGGCTTTGATGAATACTTTAACGACGCTTCGGTCTGTCTGGTCGAGTGGCCGGATCGTGCTGAAGGCTGCGTTCCGCCGGCAGACCTGCGGCTGCGCCTTTATCATGCAGGTGTCGGGCGTGTCCTCGAAGCCCTGGCAGATTCACCGAAAGGGCAGGCATGTCTAAACGCGCTCATCCCAGTCATGGGCGCCGACAGCTCCTCCGCTACGCCGGTGCCTCGCTGATCCTTTCCGTCACGCCGCTGGCCGGTGCCGCGGCAAAGCTGCCCGCCATCGTGGCCGTTCGCGTCTGGCCGGCCGCCGACTACACCCGCGTCACACTCGAACACGACGCACCGCTCAAATTCACCCATTTCACCGTCGAGAACCCGGATCGTCTGGTCGTCGACATCGAGGGGGTCGAATTCAACAGCGTGCTCGACAGCCTGGCCCGCAAGGTGGCGGCGGATGACCCCAATATCAAGCTGTTGCGTGCCGGCCGCTTCAAGCCGGGCGTCGTCCGCCTGGTCATGGAGCTGAAGACCAAGGTCAATCCGCAGGTATTCACGCTCGAACCGGCCGGGGAGTATGGTCGCCGCCTGGTTCTCGACGTCTATCCGGTGAATCCGCCCGACCCGCTGATGGCGCTGCTTGAGGGGCGCAAGGAGGCGGTCGAACCGCTGCCCAACGAGCAGGATTTCCGCATGGCCGAGAAACAGCCCGAGCAGCCGGGCAGGGAGCCGGGCCGGGCCGCGGTCGAAGCGCCCGAGGTCCACACGAGCAAGAAATCCGGCAAGCCTATTGTCGACCGCCTGGTGACGATCACGCTCGACCCCGGTCACGGCGGCGAAGACCCGGGTGCCATTGGCAAGGCCGGCACCTACGAAAAGAACGTCACGCTCGAAGTCGCCCGCCGTCTGAAGGCGCGGATCGACGCCGAGCCGAACATGCGCGCCGTGCTGACGCGCGATTCCGATTTCTTCGTGCCCTTGCAGATGCGCGTCCAGAAGGCGCGCCGCGTGCAGTCCGACCTCTTTCTGTCGATCCATGCCGATGCCTGGATCAAGCCCGATGCCCGGGGCTCCTCGGTCTTCGTGCTCTCCGAGAAGGGGGCCTCGAGCACGCAGGCCCGGCTGCTGGCCCAGAAGGAAAACCAGGCTGACCTGATCGGTGGCGTCAACATCGGTAACAAGGATCTGTTCCTTGCCCGCACGTTGCTCGACCTGTCGCAAACGGCGACGATCAATGACAGCCTGAAACTGGGTAAATACCTGCTCGGGGAATTGGGTTCGATCAATACCCTGCACAAGGCCCAGGTCGAGCAGGCCGGTTTTGCCGTGCTCAAGGCGCCGGACATTCCGTCAGCCCTGATCGAGACCGCTTTCATCTCCAATCCGGAAGAGGAAGCTCGTCTCAATGATGACGCCTACCAGGAAAAACTGGCTGCAGCGATCGTCCGCGGCATTCGCCAGTATTTCATCAAGCACCCGCCCGGTCCCAAGGCCCGGCTGGCTGCCCTCGGCTAGCGGCGGCCCTGGGAATCCAAAAAAGAACGCCACGACATTGCGTGGCTTTCGGTACGGCCGGGCGTTCAAGCGATCAGCGGTCGAATTTCTTCTTCCTGAAATGGCGCTCGCCGTCGAACTTGCGCTCACCGCCGCCAAATTTGCGCTCACCGCCAAAGCTGCCGGCCGGGCGCCCTTCGTCCGGGCGCAGATTGATCGGTACGCCGCGGATGCGGGTCCGTTTCAGCGCGTTGGCGGCCTCGGCCGGCATGCCGGCAGGCAGTTCAACGGTGCTCGATTCCTCGTACAGGCCGATCCGGCCGATGAAGCGGCTTTCGATGCCAGCCTCGTTGGCAATCGCACCAACGATGTCGCGAACCTCGACGCCATGCTTACGGCCCACGTCAATGCGGTAGCGCACCATGTCGCTAGCCGGCGTCGGGCGCGGCGGCCGGTCAGCGCGTGGCGGGCGATCCTCGAAGCGGGGACGCTCGCCGCGTTCACCACGATCTTCAAAACGCGGGCGCTCACCTCGTTCTTCGAAACGCGGCTTGCGTTCTCCAAAAGCCGGACGGCGGTCGTCACCCCGTGACTCGCGCATCGGGCGCGGCGGTACGGGATCTTCGCCGGCAATCTGCAGCGGCTTGGATTCCTGCGCCATCATGGCCAGCGCGGCAGCGACTTCTTCGGGGCCGACGTTCTGCTCTTCGCAAAGCTGCGAGACGATGTTGGCGAAGAAATCGAGGCCTTCGGCATTGAGTACCTCGGCGACCTTTTCCTTGAAGCTGGCCACCCGCTTGTTGGTGACATCGGCGCGCGACGGCAGGGTGAGCGGGGCGATCGGCTGCCGCGTGGCGCGCTCAATGGTGCGCAGCATGCGGATTTCGCGCGGCGCGACAAACAGGATGGCGTTGCCGGTACGGCCGGCACGGCCGGTACGGCCGATGCGATGCACGTAGGCTTCGGTGTCGTACGGGATGTCGTAGTTCACCACATGGCTGATGCGCGGCACGTCAATGCCCCGGGCGGCGACGTCGGTGGCGATGACGATGTCCAGCGCGCCGGACTTCAATTGCTCGATGACCCGTTCCCGCATCTGCTGGTTGAGGTCGCCGTTCAGCGCGGCAGCGGCGTAACCGCGGGCGTTCAGTTTGTCGGCCAGTTCGACGGTGGCGGTCTTGGTCCGCACAAAGATGATGGCGGCGTCGAATTCGTCCTCGACTTCCAGGATGCGGGTCAGCGCATCCAGCTTGTGCAGGCCGGATACCTGCCAGTAGACCTGACGAATGGCGGCGACGGTCGTGGTGGCCGACTTGATCTTGATCTCGCGCGGCTCGACCAGATACTTTTGCGCGACACGCCGGATCTGTTCCGGCATGGTGGCCGAAAAGAGCGCGGTCTGGTGCTGTTCCGGTGTGTGTTCGAGAATCCACTCGACATCGTCGATGAAGCCCATGCGCAGCATTTCGTCGGCTTCGTCGAGCACCAGGGTCTTCAGGTGATCGAGATTGAGCGTCTTGCGCTCAAGGTGGTCCATCACCCGGCCCGGGGTGCCGACGATTACGTGTGCGCCGCGCGCCAGCTGCTTCAGCTGGATGGTGTAGCTCTGGCCGCCGTAGATCGGCAGGACATGGAAACCGGGCAGGTTCTTGGCGTAGCTTTGCAGCGCCTCGGCGACCTGGATGGCCAGTTCGCGCGTCGGCGTCAGGATCAGGGCCTGCGGCTTGGCGATCTTGAGGTCGATCTGTTCCATCAGCGGCAGGGCGAAGGCGGCCGTCTTGCCGGTGCCGGTCTGCGCCATGCCGAGGATGTCGTGCCCATCGAGCAGGATGGGGATGCACTGCGCCTGGATGGGGGAGGGCGTTTCGTAACCGATTTCGGAGAGCGTTTTGAGAAGCGATTCGCTCAAGCCGAGGTCGGCAAAGCTTTCGACGGCTGTCGACATATGCTGTTTCCTTTCCACGTCGCCCTGGACGTTGTTCTAACTGGCGACGGATTGGCCCGATGGTCGGGCGGCCTGGGTGACCCCGACGCAGCCATGCCGGGGAGTGAAATCAATGGGGTGAATCCTGCACAAGAACCTACAAAACCGGGGGCTGCTCGGAATGACTGCGGGCGAAACATCAACGCATTGAACTGATTATTCTACACTTTTTCTCTGAGCTCCGCCAGTTCCGCGGCGCTGAACCCGGCCTGCAGGCGAGCGGCTTCGTTCATCGGCATGATCGGGCGGGGTGCCTGGAAGCGCCGGAGCAGGTCGCGGTAGGTGCTCTCCGGTGCCAACTCGCGCTCGGCGCACAGATGGCGGAACCAGTGGTCGCCCAGGCCGACATGCCCGATTTCATCGCGCAGGATGATGTCCAGCACGCGGGCGCTGGCCGTATCGCCAGCCTGCTCCAGTCGGCGCTGGATGGGGGGGCGTGGCGTCCAGGCCGCGCGCTTCGAGCAGGCGAGGGACCAAGGCCATGCGCGCCAGCGGATCCTGCGCCGTTTTCATGGCCATTTCCCATAATCCGGCGTGGGCCGGGAAGTCGCCGTAGTCGTGGCCGAGGCTTTTCAGACGCTCGCGCAGGAGGATGAAGTGATCGGCCTCCTCGGCAGCAACACCGATCCAGTCGGCGTAATACGACTCGGGCAGTCCGCGGAAGCGCGCCGCATGGTCGAGCGCCAGGTTGATTGCAGTGAATTCGATATGAACGATGGCGTGCAGCAGGCGAGCGCGCCCCTCGGCGGTCGCCGGGCTGCGTTGCGGAACCTGCTTGGGGGGGATCAGCTCGGGTTTCTCCGGGCGGCCGCAGACCAGTTCGCACGGCCGGTGGTCGCGCCAATCCAGCCTTCCCTGCAGCCAGTCTTCTGCCAACGTGCGGGTCAGGGTCAGTTTGCTTTCGATATCGGTGGCGGCCAGTGCGTTGGCCAGGCGGGGGAAAAGGGATTCCATCAGGGAGCCGGGTTGGTGTAGCGCAGGTGAATGGCGTCGATCTCGGCCAGCAGCGACTCTGCGAGCGGGGTCAGCGTGGCCGGCAGCGTTTCCTGCAATTGAGGCAGGGACGAAGCGCCGATGATCGTGCTGGCGACGAACCAGCGCGAGCGGACGAAGCCGAGTGCCAGCTGCGTGGGTGTCAGGCCGTGGCGGCGGGCCAGATCGACATAGGCAGCAACGGCAGCAGCGACATTGGGTTTGGTATAGCGTTGGCCGAAGGCGGGCCATCGGGTCAGGCGGCCCGGCGTCGCCGGATCGGCTTGGTACTTGCCGGTCAGGTGCCCAAAGGCGAGGGGCGAATAGGCCAGCAATCCGACCTGTTCGCGATGGCAGACTTCGGCCAGGCCGGTCTCGAAGGTCCGGTTGAGCAGGTTATAGGCGTTTTGCGTCGCGACGATGGCCGGTAGCCCGCAGGCTGCGGCAATCCGCCGGAATTCCATGATTCCCCACGGGTGCTCGTTGGAGACACCGATCTGCCTTACCTTGCCTTCGCGCACCAGTTCGGCCAGGGCGACCAATTGTTCGCTGATCGGCGTACATGTCCGCTCCTTCTCCGGGTCGAACTGCCATTGCCCGAACATCGGCTGGTTGCGTTCGGGCCAGTGCAGTTGGTAGAGGTCGATGTAATCCGTTTGCAGGCGTCGGAGCGACCCTTCGATGGCAGCCCGGATATTGGCCCGGTCCAGCGCCGGCGGGCCGTTGCGGATCCAGTCCAGATTGCGGCTGGGGCCGGCTACCTTGGTTGCAATGATGACCCGGTCGCGCGGTACCCGCTTCAACCAGCGGCCGATGATCGTCTCCGAAGCGCCGCAGGTTTCCGGGCGCGGCGGCACGGCATACATTTCTGCTGTGTCGATGAAATTGACGCCGTGGGCCAGCGCAAAATCCAGTTGGGCGTGGGCATCGGCCTCGCAGGTTTGTTCCCCGAAGGTCATGGTGCCGAGACAGATGTCGGGAACGATGAGGTCAGAATTGCCAAGGGGGCGGTACTTGAGGGGAAGCATCAGGATCTCCGCAAATCAGGGTTGGGTACAGAGGACGCCATAGATCAGGATCGGGCGTTCGAGGACGCGATCGTAGCCGGCCGGAACGATGGCCAGATGGTGGTCTTCGCCGGCTGTGCAGTGCCTGCGGACCCAATGGCCGGCCGCTTCGTGGGCCGCCTCGAAGCTGTCGAAGAGGGCATCCAGACCCGGGCTGCGAACCGGTAACAAGGCGCCCGTCCGGCGATCGAGCACCTGATCGGTATCGAGTCGCTGCACGGCATACCCGGCAGGTGGCCGAGGCAGCGGCAGGCTCGACAATTCAAAGCGATCGCCGAACGCATCGGCTGGCAAGGAAAAATTCAGCATGGCGCCTATTATCCGTCGGCTGGCTTTTGCCCGCACACACCCGGAGCGGGTCTGATCGGCATGCTAGAATTACAGTCTGTAATAATTACTAAACGGAACTGTCATGTTCGGTCGCCTGATGCCCAGGGAGGGCAAGTATTTCGATCTTTTCAATGCGCACGCGGAGTTGATCGCGCAGGGCGGTACCGCCTTGTCCAAACTGATCGGCGCCTTGGCCGACCAGCCGGAGCAGGCTGAGTCGTTCGCCGAAGAAATCGACAACCTCGAACGTCGGGCCGACGCCATTACGCATGACACACTGTCCCAGTTGCACACGTCTTTCATCACCCCGTTTGACCGCGACGAAATCCATCAGTTGATCAGCGGCATGGACGATATTCTGGACATCATGCAGGATGTGGCTGAATCGATCTCGCTGTACGATATCCGCAAGGTGCCGGCGGAGGCCAAGGTGATGGCCGAGGTGACCGAAAAATGCTGCGCCGCCGTGCGTTCGGTCGTCAATCTGCTGCACAGCATGGACAATGCGCCGGCCATCCTGAAGTGCTGCCACGAAATTGACGAACTCGAAAGCGCGGCCGACCGGGGTTTGCGTACGGCCATGTCCAAGCTGTTCCGTGAAGAGCCGGATGTCCGCGAAGTGATCAAGCTCAAGCAGATTTACGAGATTCTCGAATCGGTGACCGATCGCTGCAAGGACGTGGCCGGCACTGTCGAAGCCATCGTTCTCGAAAACTCCTGAGCAGGTAGCGCGGCATGGATACCGTGCAAGTCAGCATCTGGGTCGTCGGCACCCTGGTTTTTGTCGCCCTGCTGTTCGATTTCATGAACGGCTTCCACGACGCGGCGAACTCGATCGCCACGATCGTTTCAACGCGCGTACTCAAGCCGCATCAGGCGGTCATCTGGGCGGCGGCGTTCAATTTTCTGGCCTACTTCCTGTTCCAGCTCAAGGTCGCCACGACCATCGGCAAGGGAACGATCGACCCCGCCATCGTGGATTACTACGTTGTGTTTGGCGCCCTGGTCGGTGCCATTATCTGGAATATCATCACCTGGTACTACGGCATTCCCTCCTCTTCCTCGCATGCGCTGGTCGGCGGTCTGGTCGGGTCTGCCATCGCCAAGGCCGGGATGGACGGTCTGATCACGGCGGGTGTCCTCAAAATCGTTGCCTTCATCTTTGTAGCGCCTTTCCTCGGTTTCGTGATCGGCGGCTCGCTCATGGTCATCGTTTCCTGGATTTGCCGCGGCATGGCGCCGCGCAAGGTGGACAAGCATTTCCGGCGTTTCCAGTTGTTGTCCGCTGCAGCCTACAGTCTCGGTCATGGCGGTAATGATGCCCAGAAAACCATCGGCATCATCTGGATGCTGTTGATCGCAACCGGCTATTCGCATACCTCTGACCAGATACCGGGCTGGATCGTGCTGGCCTGTTACTCGGCGATGGGGCTCGGCACCATGTTTGGTGGCTGGCGCATCGTCAAGACCATGGGTAACCGGATCACCAAGCTCAATCAGGCCCGTGGCTTCTGTGCCAACAGCGGCGGTGCCGTGACGCTTTTCCTGGCCACGGCTTTCGGTATTCCGGTCTCCACGACCCATACCATCACCGGAGCCATTGCGGGTGTCGGCTCGACCCGCGGCGCCCGTCGCGTTCGCTGGGGCGTGGCTGGCGGAATCGTCTGGGCGTGGATTCTGACCATACCCTGCAGCGCAGCCATGGCTGCCGTTGCCTGGTATGTCGGCACGCTTGTGCTCTGAAGTGCGGACCTGATCGATCCCGTTTGCTTGCTATCTGGCGTGAAAAGGGGGCTCGGGCCCCTTTTTCGTTATCGTGGGCATTGCGGCCCAAACCGTTGAAGCGCAAGACTCAGGCAGGAATGTCAGGCACCAGCATCTGCTCGAGCTGCAGGATGCGATCCTTCAACGCCAACTTTCTCTTTTTCAGACGGCGAACCAGCAAGTCGTCCGCTGGCGGATTGTCGGTCATGTGGGCGATCACACGATCGAGGTCGCGATGCTCGACCTGAAGCTCGAAAAGCAGGGATTGCAAATCGCGCATCTCGCTCTCGCTCAAGGGATGTTGGGACATCTCCGGCTCCTGACGGCTTCCATTGTTTTGTTAGAATAACCCGAACAATTCAAAGGAGGAGAGAGCAATGCAGCATCACGTCATCATTACGTTCGGCAAGGAAGCCGAGTTCGAATTCAAGTTTTCCGGTGGGCGCTCCGCTGAGGAGGCGCGCAAGTGGTTCGATCATGAATTTACGGCGCTGGAATGCGATGTTGCCACCCCCACCGGCAAGATACTGGCCGTGGATCGCATTCTCAGTGTTGCGAAGTACGCTGGCGAGCAGCGTTTCCGCGATCAACCCGCCTGGGCCGACCAGTTTGCGAAAAATACCGCAGCGCTACTCGGGCGTGAGCTCATCCGCGTCGACGTCGAGCATTACAGTATCGGTTATTGATGAATAAGGCGTTTGTCCGGGAAAGCGACGGCGATGATGACGAAGATGTCGAACCGTCGCTCAGGCTGCCCGCCGGTACCAAGAATTACATTACACCGGCAGGTCACGCCCGTCTGAAGGATGAGCTGGAGCATCTCGTCAAACGGGAGCGACCCCATGTGGTGGAAATCGTCGCTTGGGCTGCTTCAAATGGGGATCGGTCGGAAAACGGCGACTATATCTATGGGAAGCGCCGGCTCAGGGAGATTGATCGCCGGATACGCTTCCTGAGCAAACGTCTCGACAATGCAGAAATCGTAGACCCGCTTCGGCAGGGCGATAACGATCAGGTCTTCTTCGGCGCCCGGGTTACGATTGCGGACAGCGACGGTCGCGAGAGTACCTATACCATCGTGGGTATTGACGAAGCCGACGTAACCCGCGGTCGTATCAGCTGGATATCCCCGTTGGCCCGCGCCCTCATCAGGAACCGGGAGGGGGATACCATCCGTTTTCAAAGTCCCCTTGGTGTTCGTGAAATCGAGATACTGGAAGTGGTCTACCAGGAGATCGATTGAATAATGCCCTGCTTTATGCGCGAAAGCCAAAAAACAGATGTTGACAACGTCCGGATAGGGTCTATAATGTGCACCTCTTCTGCGGCGGCGGTTTTTTGGCGGTGCAGAAGGGTCAGGAAGTTTCGAGATGTTGAAAAATATTTTCCGAAACTGCTTGACGGGGAGTTGGGGGTGCTTCATAATCTCGCTTCTCTGCTGCTGACGAATCGAACGAAACGGCGCGGCGCTGATCTTTAACAAATTGGACAACCGA
>JBKBHB010000013.1:0-80462 GCA_046297855.1 Azonexus sp. | reverse complement strand
ACAGGCCGAAACCGCTCTTGGCGACGACGTCACGCTGGTCGATCAGGTAAACGCGCTCCTGCGCGACGGCGGAGAAACCGATACCGGCCAGCAGGGCCAGCACCAGGGACTTCTTGGCGATCTTCATCATATTGGGCAAACTCCGGAATTGGTTTATTTGATTTGCAACCGTGCGATTCTATTACGAATCGTCACCATTCAACCACTCTTGGCATACCGCCGACGGGCCAGTCGTGGCGCCACTTCCGGTAACATCGGCCCATCAGGCGACGACCCGCGCCTGGCCAGGACTCCGAAAGAACGATGACTCGCATTCGCGCCTTTTTCCGCTGGCTGCTGGGCAAATCCGTCTCCGCCGGCGATCCGCTGGGCGAAGCGCTGGAGCGCTTCCGCCAGCCCGAAGCCAACACGCTGGAACTGCTGCGCCGCCTGGTTGCCGTGCTGCGCCCGGCCCATCGCCACGACGCGGGGAGCAGCCAGCGTTACACGGCCATGCTCGACCGCCTGCTCGCCGACCCCGACCTGCGCGCCGCCTTCTGCCGCCATGTCGTGCATTTCATCGCCACCCGCCGCCTGATCACTTTCTTTACCGACAGCGGCATCCTGCCGGGCACGGGTTTCTTTTCCGAATGGGGCCGCATCCTCGGCAACCGCTTGCTGCCGGAAGTTCCCGACGAGCGCCGCCTGAAGGACTGCCTGCACGTCATCTTCAACCGCTCCGACGACTGGCGCTGGCTGCAGGAGATGCCGGCTGATCAGGCACAACGCTTCTGGGAGCTGATCGCCCCCGAACAAGTGCTCGGCAACATCGACTGGCGCAACATTCAGGAGCAGATGCTCGATTCCGTGCTGCTCCTCGCCCACCGGGTCAGCGGCCTGGGCATCGAGAGCGAGCTGATGCGCGCCTCGCCCAATTTCGACGACGACCGGCCGCGCTTCATCGGACTGTCGTCCGAGGCCCTCGAATTCGTCAACGCCTTCCGCGCCGCGCTTGACGATCCGGCGCGGCAGGCCGACGACGGCAGCCAGTTGCTGGTCATCGCCGACCAATGCCGGGAAACGCTGCAGAAAACCCGCAAACGGGCGCTGACGGTCGGCACCAGCCTGCACCTCTCCTACCTGCTGACGCGCAGCGAGCAGAGCCTCGAACGCCTGCGCGACCTGATCGCCATCCTCGTCGCCGGCCAACGGGCCGAAACCCACGCGGCGGCGGTCCGCGCCTGGGGCGAATTCGCGCATGCCGCCTTCATTGCCGAGAACCGGCGCAACAGCCTGCGCTTCTACCTGGCCCAGTTGTCCGGCCTGCTCGCCGTCCGGGTCACGGAAAACGCCGCCCGCTCCGGCGAACACTACATCTGCGAGTCGGACAGCGACTATCGCCGGATGTGGCTGTCGGCCGGCGGCGCCGGGGTTTTCATCGGCCTGATGGCCCTGCTCAAGATCAAGGCCGCCGCGCTCGGCGCCCCGCTGTTCGGCGAAGCCTTCCTGTACAGCATGATTTACGGCCTCGGCTTCGTACTGATCTACCTGCTGGGCATGACCGTCGCCACCAAGCAGCCGGCCATGACGGCGCAGACGCTGGCCGGCCTGCTCGGCGACCTCAAGCTCAACCGCAGCGCCGATCTCGAACGCCTGGTCGATGTCATCGCCGCCGTCTGCCGCAGCCAGCTGGCCGCCATTGCCGGCAACGTGATGATCGCCCTGCCGGTCGCCATCGCCGTCGGCTTCGGCCTCACCTACCTGCAGGGCACACCGCCCATCAGCGTCGACAAGGGTGCCCACCTGCTGGCCGACCTCGATCCGCTGAGCTGGGCCCTGCCACACGCCGCCATCGCCGGCTGCTACCTTTTCCTGTCCGGCCTGATCACCGGCTATTTCGACAACCGCGCCGCCTACCGCGAGATCGGCCCGCGCATCGGCCGGCTGGGCTGGCTGAAGGCCCTGTTCGGCCAGGCCCGGGCGAACCGCATTGGCCGCTACATCCAGGAGCGCCTGGGCGGCATCATGGGCAACTTCCTGTTCGGCTGCATGCTCGGTTCGACCGGCGTGATCGGCACCATCCTCGGGCTGCCGCTCGACATCCGGCACATCGCCTTCTCGTCGGCCAACCTCGGCTATGCCCTGACCGGCTTCCAGTTCGACCTACCGCTCAAGGCCATCGCCTGGGCAGCGCTCGGCGTCGCCGCCATCGGCTTCACCAACCTGGCCGTCAGCTTCACGCTCGCCCTGCGCACCGCCATGCGCGCCCGCGGCGTGCAGTTCGCCCACGGCGGACCGCTGCTCCGCGCGCTGGGGCGCCGCTTGCGCCAGCAACCGCGCAGCTTCTTCCTGCCGCCCCGCCCGACCGGCGGCGGCGCGTAAAATGACGGCGTGTTCGCCCGCCGCCCCCGTCCCCTCCTCGCTGCCAGCCTGCTCGTCATCGCCCTGCCGCTGACGGCGAGCGAGCTGGTCCTGCAGGCACCGGACGACATCGACGAACTGCTCGCCCCCTACCTGCCGGAGGAAGCCGGCAACACCCGCCGGCTGCAGGCTACGCTGAGCGAGATCCTGGCCACCGAGGGCTATTTCTCCCCGGAATTCACCTTCCGCGAGGTCGATGGCGCAACCCACCTGAGCATCGCCCCCGGTCCGCGCACCCGCATCGCCGCCCTCGACCTGACGATCGAGGGCCCCCTGAGCGCGCCGGCCCGGGCCGCGATCATGGGCGACTGGCGCCTGCCGGTCGGCCAGCCCTTTCGCCAGGCCGACTGGAATGCCGCCAAACAGCAGGTACTGGCCCGCCTTCTGGCCAGCGAACATGCCGACGCCCGCCTGCTCGACAGCGCAGCGACGATCGACGCCGACACGCAGCGCGCCGCGCTGCGCGCCCACTACGACGCCGGGCCGCGCTACCGCTTCGGCCACCTGCGCGTCGAGGGCCTGCAGCAATACCCGCCGGAACTGGTCGCCCGCTACAACCGCGTCGTCGAATCCGGCCAGCCCTACCGCGAGGAGCACCTGAACACACTGCAGAGTACGCTGCAGGCAACCCCCTATTTCTCGTCGGTGCAGATCGGCATCGACCGCGACGCGGCCGAAACCGGGGCCGATGGCACGGCGACGGTGCCGGTCGTCGTCCGCGTCCGCGAGCGTTCGCCGCGCCGGATGGCCTTCGGTGCCGGCGCCAGCTCCAACACCGGCGCCCGCGTCGAATTCAACTATCACGACGCCAACCTGGCCGGCCGTGCCTGGGAACTGGATAGTGGCCTGCGCCTGGAGCAGAAGAAGCAGACCGCCTATGCCGACGTCTTCCTGCCGCCGGACGAACGCTTCCGCCGCCACAGTGTCGGCGTCATGGCGGAACGGACCGACATCGCCGGCCTGCAGACCGAGCGTTACGCCTTCGGCGCGCAAACCGTGCAGCAACGCGGCAGCGTCGAGCAGCGCCTGTCACTCAACTGGCAGCACGAACAGCGCCAGCCGGATGGCGCCGAGCCGGTGACCAGCCGGGCTCTGGTGCCGAATGCGATGTGGACCTGGCGGCACGTGGACAACCGGCTCGATCCGCGTCAGGGCACCGTGCTGATGGGCCAGATCGGCGGCGGCAGCCGGGCCGCCCTCGCCGACCAGAACTTCGTCCGCCTGCACAGCCGCGTCCAGCAATACATCCCGCTCGGCCGGCGCAATACGCTGCTCCTGCGCGGCGAACTCGGCTACACGTGGGCCGATTCGCGCCGGCACATCCCGCAGGATTACCTGTTCCGCACCGGCGGGGCCGGCTCGGTGCGCGGCTACGCCTACCAGAGCCTGGGCATCAAGGAAGGCGCGGCGACGGTCGGCGGCCGCTACCTGGCCATCGCCAGCGCCGAAGTGACGCACTGGCTGGACGAGGACTGGGGCGTCGCCGCCTTCGTTGACGCCGGCGACGCGGTCGATTCGCTGCAGGATGTCCGCCTTGCCCTCGGCTACGGCCTCGGCGCCCGCTGGCGCAGCCCGGCCGGCCCGCTCGGCGTGGATCTGGCCTACGGCGAACGGATGCGCGGCTTCCAGCTGCATTTCTCGCTGGCCATCCCGTTCTGACATGCGGCGCCGCACCCTTGCCCTCCCGCTGCTCGCCGGCGCCACGCTCCTCAGCGCTGCCACCTGGCTGGCCACCAGCGACAGCGGCCTGCACCGCGCCGTCGATCTGGCCCGCTACGCAAGCGGCGGCCGCCTGCAGATCGAACAGGCGAGCGGCCGGCTGACCGGCCCGCTGCACATCGCCCGCCTGCGCTGGCAAGGAGCCGACCGGCAGGTCGAGGCCAGCGGTATCCGTCTCGACTGGTCGCCGGCCGCCCTGCTCCGGGGTGAATTGCGCATCGCCGAACTCGCCGTCGACACGCTGGCCATCACCCAAGCCCCCAGCCCGGCGCCCGCCGTGCTGCCCGCTGACCTGCAGCTGCCGCTCAGCCTCGCGGTCAGCCGCCTCCGCCTCGGGCAACTCCATCTCAACGGCCAGCCGCTGGCCAGCGCCATTGCCGCCCGACTGAGCAGCGACGGCCGCCAGCACCGGATCAGCGACCTGCAGCTGCAAGCCGGCGATGTGGCGCTGAACGGCCAGGCCGATCTGGACGGCCAGGCCCCTTTCCCGCTGCGCGCGACGTTCGACCTCCAGGGCCGGCTCGACCAGCGGCCGCTCGCCCTCGCCGCCACGGCGCAAGGCCAGCTCGACCGCATCGGGCTGGCGGTGGTCGCCCGCCAAGGCCTTGCCGGCCAGGCCAGCGCGACGCTCACCCCCTTTGCCGCCGCCCCTTTCGCCAGCGCCCGCCTGCAACTCGACCGCCTCGACCCGGCCGGCTGGCTGGCCGGTGCGCCGCAGGCCGAACTGACCCTGGTGGCCGACATCGTGCCGCTTGACGACGGCATCGCCGGCAGCTTCGGCCTGACCAACCCGGTGCCCGGCCCGCTCGACCGCCAGCGCCTGCCGCTGAACACGCTGGCCGGCACGCTGATCTGGCAGGGCGACACCCTCCACCTCGCCACCCTGCACGCCGCACTACCCGGCGGCGGCGAACTGGCCGGCGAAGGCCGCTTCCACGCCGGCCGCCTCGACCTCGACCTGCAGACCAGCCGCCTCGATGCCCGGCAACTCGTCTCCGCCCTCCCCCCGTCCCGCCTGTCCGGGCCGCTGGCTGTGACGATGGCCGACGCACGGCAAAGCCTGCGCCTCGACCTGCGCGACGCCACCTTCAAACTTGAGGCCGAAGCCGAACGGGTCGGGCCAACCCTCCGCTTGCCCCGCCTGCGGCTGGCGGCGGGCGATGCCCGACTGGAGGCCAGGGGCGAGCTCGATCTCGGCCCCCACCGCAGCTTCAGCGCCGCTGGCGAACTGCAGCAGTTCGACCCGAGCCGCTTCAGCCGCCTGCCGGCCGGCCGGCTCAACGCACAGCTGACAGCCAGCGGCCGGCTCGCCCCGCAAGCCCTGCTCGACGCCGCCTTCACGCTGCGCGACAGCCAATTGGCCGGCCAGGCGCTGCATGGCCGGGGACAACTGAACATCGCCTGGCCGCGCATCCCCCGCGCCGACATTGAACTCGCTGCCGGCGGCAACCGGCTGGCCGTGCAGGGCGCCTACGGCCAGCCGGGCGATCGCATCCGCTTCACCCTCGACGCGCCGCACCTGGCCGCCTTGGGCCTGGAAGGCGGGCTGCAGGGCCAGGGCGAGTTGAGCGGCGCGGCGCAACAACCGCAGCTCAGCGCGTCGCTGCGTGCCGAACGGCTGGGCTGGCCGGGACGCGGGCGGCTCAGCGACGTGACACTGACCGCCGAACTGGGCCGCGCCGCCCGCGCCCCGCTGCGCCTCGATCTGGCCATCGGCCGCCTCGACCTGCCCGACCAGCCTGGCCTGTTGCGTGCCATCCGCCTGCAGGGCGAAGGCAGCAACCAGGCGCATCGCCTGAGCCTTAGGGCCGATCTCGCCCACCGGGAGCAGCTCGCCCTGCGCCTCGACGGCGCCTGGAACGCAAGCACCGCCATTTGGTCCGGCCAGCTCGGTGAAGCCCGGTTGAGCAGCCCGGAAGCGGCGCGCAACGTCCGCCTGCTCGCCCCGGCCCCGCTCACCCTTGCCGCAACCCACTGGCAGGCCGGCCCGCTGCGCCTGGCCGGCGACCCGCTCGACTGGCAGGCAACGCTGCAGGCCGCCGCCGACGCCCAGCGGCTCGACGCCAGCCTGCGCGCGCAGGGCAGCCGCATCGGTCAGGTCGACGCCAGCCTGCGCGCCACCCTGGCCGGCGCCTGGTCGCCAGCCCGCGATGCGCCCTGGCAGGGCCGCCTGCGCGCTAGCATCGGGGACCTCGGCTGGCTGGCCGAACTGCTCGGTGAAGAATGGCAGAGCGCCGGCCGGCTGAACGGCGAGCTGCAACTGGCCGGCACCCCGAACCGGCCGTTGCGCAGCGGCTACCTGCGCGGCGAACAGCTCTCCCTGCGCCTGCCGGCCCAGGGGCTGAACCTGACACAGGGCGAACTGGACATCGATCTGCGCGACAACCGGCTGCACATCAACCGCTTCGCCTTCGACAGCCTGCTGCAGCCCTTGCCCCGTCCGCTTCGCCTGGCCGCGCGCGACGATCTCGCCAGCCTGGACAAAACGCCCGGCCGACTTGAGATCGGCGGCGAGCTGCGCCTTGGCGGCCAAACGGGCGCCGAAAGCGGCTGGCTCGACGTGCGCCTTGACCGGCTCGGCGCCTTCCAGTTACCCGACCAGTGGATCGCCGTCTCCGGCAACGGGCGCTTGAGCTGGCAGGACGGCACCCTCGGCGCGCAGGCCCGGCTGGCGGTCGATGCCGGCTACTGGCAACTGGCCAGGGCCGGCACCCCGCGCCTGTCGGACGATGTCGTCGTCCGCCGGCCGGGAAGTGCGCCGCCGGCCGCCAGCTTGCGGCCGAAGGTCGACCTCGATATCGCCACCGAGCTGGGTCGCCATTTCCTGTTCAACGGCGCCGGCCTGAGCAGCGGGCTGAGCGGCGAGATCCGCATCACTGCCCAGGGCCGCGACCTGCCCCGGGCCAGCGGCACGATCCGGACGCGCGACGGCCGTTTTGAGGCCTATGGCCAGCAACTGGCCATCGCGCGCGGCGTACTCCGTTTCAACGGCCTGCTCGACAATCCCGGCCTGGATGTGCGCGCCGTCCGCAAGGGCCTGGCCGTCGAACCGGGCGTGCAGATCGGCGGCACGGCGCAGAAGCCGACGGTCAAGCTGGTTTCCGACCCGGAACTGCCCGACGCCGAAAAACTCGCCTGGCTGGTGCTCGGCCACGGCCCGGAGCAGATGGGGGCAGGCGATGCGACGACCCTGCTCTCGGCGGCAAGCGGCCTGCTCGGCAACGATTCGGGCAATGTCGTGCAGCAGATCAAGAAGACCTTCGGCTTCGACGAACTCACCGTCCGTCAGGGCCGGCTAGGCGACAGCGGCGGCCGCCAGCAGGTGAGCCGGGTAGCGGGCGGCAGCATCGACACGACGGGCAGCACCGGACAGCAGATTTTCTCGGTCGGCAAGCGCCTGACCTCCAATGCGCTGCTCTCCTACGAGCAGACGCTGGGCCGCACGGAAGGCATCGTCAAGCTGACGGTCAACCTGACCCGGCAGATTGCCCTCATCGGCCGGGCCGGCAGCGACAATGCGCTGGACGTCTTTTACACGCTGACCTTCGGCCGACCCAAGGCGCCCGCCGCTGAATGAGGCCGGCGCTTCACGTCGGGGCTTGTCCGCCCAGCCAGCGCTGCAGCACGTCGGCCAGTTGCGCGCGAACGAGCGGCTTGGCCAGAAAATCATCCATGCCCGCCTCGCGGCAGCGCACGCTGTCTTCGGCGAAGGCGCCGGCCGTCAGGGCGACGATGGGCAGGCGGGAACGGCCGGTGGCCTGCTCCCAGGCGCGGATGCGGCGGGTCGCCTCGAGGCCGTCCATGACCGGCATCTGGACATCCAGCAGCACCAGGTCGCAGGGTTCGCCAGCGGTCAGCCGCTGCACGGCCTCGTGGCCGTTCTCGGCCGTGCTGGCCGCCAGACCGAGTTTGCCGAGCAGGGCCTGGGCGACCTTGCGGTTCACCGCATTGTCATCGACGACGAGTACCCGGCCGATCACCGGCGCCGCCGGAGCCACCGGCGGCGCCGCGACGACCGGCAGGCGCTCGCTCTGCCGGCTGTCGCTGCCGGCGGCGACACATTCGGCGCGGATGCGGAACCAGAAGGTAGCCCCCTCGCCGGGCCGGCTCTCCACACCGACCGAGCCGCCCATCAGCTCGGCCAGCCGGCGGACGATGGAAAGCCCCAGACCGGTTCCACCATACTGCCGGGTGGTTGAACTGTCGGCTTGCGAAAAATCATGGAAGAGCAGACCCTGCTTTTCCGGCGGGATGCCGATGCCGCTGTCGCGCACCGCAAATTCCAGGGTCGCGTGATGGTCATCGCAATCGACCAGACGCCCCACGACCCGGATCTGGCCCTGGGCGGTGAACTTGACGGCATTGCTGACCAGGTTGGTCAGCATCTGACGGATGCGCAGCGGGTCGGCCCGGTAACGCTGCCCAGTCTCGCCCAGCCATTGTCCCTGCAGGTCGAGCGACTTTTCCCGGGCACTGGCCGAGAACAGGGCGACGGATTCGTGGATCAGTTGCTGCGGCGAAAACACGGCCTCCGACAGCTCGAACTTGCCCGCCTCGATCTTTGACAGATCGAGGACATCGTTGAGCAGGGTCATCAGCGTCTGTCCGGAATTCAGGATGGTCCGCGCGTAGTCGAGACGCTCGCTGGCCGGCAGGTCGGGCGTCAACAGCAGCTGGGCCATGCCAAGGATGCCGTTCATCGGTGTGCGGATCTCGTGCGACATCGTCGCCAGGAAGCGGCTTTTCGCCTGGCTGGCGCTTTCGGCGGCCTCCTTGGCCTGATAGAGCTCGGTGATGTCGATCCGGAACCCGACGATGAACCCCTCCGGCGTCTTGCGCTCGCGGATGCGCAGCCAGCGCCCGTCGTCGATCCGCTGGATGAGGTCGGAATGGCCGCTGCGATGGGCCTCCATGCGCTCGGCCACCCATTCGTCCACCCGGCCGATGGCCGCCGGGTACTGACCGCGTTCGGCACCGGTGCGGATGATTTCCTCGAAAGTCTTGCCCGGCACCAGCAGGTCGGCCGAGGTCCGATAGACATCGCGGTATTTTTCATTGCAGAAGGCCAGGCGGTCGTGCTCGTCGTAGATGACGAAGGCTTCGCCGATCGTTTCGACCGCCGAGCGCAGCATGGCCTGGCTGGCCTGCAATTGCTGTTCGACACGAGCCCGCATGGCAAGCGCGCGGTACAGCATGAGCAGGAGCCCGAGGACAATCAGGCTGCCGACCGTGGCAAACAACAAGACGGTTTGCCGGTATTGCGCATAGGGTTGCAAGGCCAGATTCAGGGAACGCCCGACATTGACGGTCAGGCCGTACTCCGGCAAACGATGGAAACCGTAAATGCGCTCCACGCCATCGACCTTGCTGACCCGGACATAGGAGCCGGACGCTGGCGGATCGGGCTGCAGGAAGGGCAGGTCGGCCAGCTTCTTGCCCATCGCCTGCAGGCCGTCGGGATGGCGGGCGAGGAAATCGCCGCTGTCGGCGATCAGCGAAATCGTGCTCTCCTGGCCCAGGCGTTGATGAAAGGCGGTAAAGATGTCCGGGCTCACCGATACGACGAGGACACCCTTGAAGGCCTCGGCCTCGATGATCGGGCGGGTGAACTGGATGGACCACTTGCCCGATACCTTGCCGAGCACCGGCTTGCTGATGAACAGCTGATCGCCGCCGCCGACATGGACCCGGAAGTGCTCGCGTTCGCCGAGATAGACCGGCGTCCTCGGCGCCTCCAGATTGGAAAAGGCCAGCCAGCCGTGCCGGTCGATGACGGCGATCTGAAAGGCGACATCGGCCATGTACCCCTGACGCTGGCGGACGATTTCGCTGAAACGTCGGACATCGCCATCCCAGCGCGTCCGCAGGTCGAGCAGGATCTCGTTGAGCCGCTTGATCAGCGAATGCGTGTTTTCGGCTGCCGCCTGCGCCTGGAATTCGGTACTGAGCCGGGTTTCGCGCAAATCAGCCGTTTTGCGGTAGTCGAGCTGGTAAGCCGCCCCCAGCCAGATGACGGCAAGACAGACCGCCAGCAGGCCGGCAAATATCGCTTTCAGCGGAAATCCCGCCAGTTTCGGCAAGGAAGCCCTGGTCACGCCCTTATCCTGTTTCTCATTGTCTGCGGGCAGCCCCGTTGGGGCTCGCTGCGTCATGTCGTTCAGTCCGGATTATGGCGAAAGTCCGGGCCGGCCACCAGCCCGGCTAGCGGCCGGCGCTCCGCCGCCGGAGCCCACCCGGCAGCTGCCGGATCAGGTCATCGACGTAAGTGAAAACCACCGGAATGACGAGCAGGCTGAGAAAGGTCGACGTGATCAGGCCGCCGATCACGACGATGGCCATCGGCGCCCGGAAGCTCGGATCGACGCCGATGCCCAGCGCGATCGGCATCATGCCGGCCCCCATCGCGACCGTGGTCATCACGATCGGCCGGGCCCGCTTGCGGCACGCGTCGAGCAGCGCGCTCCAGCGGTCCAGCCCATGCTCGCGCCGCGCCAGCACGACGTAGTCGATGAGCAGGATGGAGTTTTTGGTGGCAATCCCCATCAGCATGATCAACCCGATCATCGACGGCATGGAAAGCGCCTTCTGCGTCACGAACAGCGCCAGGAAGGCCCCCGGCACCGACAGCACGAGGGCGGCAAGGATGGTCACCGGCTGCACGAAATCCTTGAAGAGCAGGACCAGCACGATATAGATGCACAGCACGCCGGTCGCCATGGCCAGCGCGAAGCTGGCGAACAGTTCGCCCATTGCCTCGGCATCGCCAACCGTGGTCTGGATGATGCCCGGCGGCAAGTGGGCGATGCTGGGCAGGGCCAGCGCCCTGGCTTCCACCTCGCCGAGCGGCTGGCCGTTCAGTTCGATTTCGAAATTGATGTTGCGCAGCCGGTCGTAGCGGTCGATCTCGGCCGGGCCGCCGGCCAGGGTGATCGACGCCACGTTGGCCAGCGTCACCGGGCCATGCGCCCCGGGCACGGTCAGCCGTTCGAGCAGGGCCAGGTCGGTGCGTGCCTCGGGCGGCAGCTTGACGACAATCGGCACTTGGCGCTGGGCCAGGTTGAGCTTGGCCAGCCCCTGATCGTAGTCGCCGGCGGTGGCGATACGCAGCGTGTCGGCGATGGCCGCCGAGGTCACGCCCAAGTCGGCCATGCGGGCAAAATCGGGACGAATGACCAGTTCCGGGCGGACCAGGCTGGCCGTCGTCGTCACGTTGCCGATGCCCGGGATGCTGCGCAGCTCGCGCTCGACGAGGCGGGCGTGTTCGCTGAGCAGCGGCCCGTTCTCGCTGGCCAGCACGAGGATGTATTTTTCGTTCGCCGAGCCTAGGCCGACCTTGATCTGCGCCCCGGGAATCGCGCTCAGGGCCTCGCGCAGCTGCCCCTCGATCGCCTGCTTGGTGACCCCCGGCCGCGCCTGGCGTGGTGTCAGGTTCAGGGTCAATGTCGCCTTGCGCACCTCCGCCGCTCCCTGCGGCGCGAACGGGTCGCTGCCCGCCTTGCCGCCGCCAACAGCGGTGTACACCAGCCTCACATGCGGATTGGCCTCGGCAATGGCGCGCGCCTGCTCGGCCGCGGCAAAGCTGTCCTGGAAGGTGACACCGGGCGGCAGGGTCAGGTAGATCTGTGTCTGCGACAGGTCGTCCGGCGGCAGGAAGCCCTTGGGCAGCCACGGCACCAGCATGAAGGAGCCGACAAAAAAAAGCGTCGCCGCCAGCATGGTGAGCAGGCGATGCCGCAGGCACCAGGCCGCCCAGCCTTCATAGACCCGCAGCCAGCGGGGCGGCGCCTGTTCACCGGCCACCGGCTTGAGGATGTAGGCGGCCATCATCGGCGTCAACATGCGGGCGACGACCAGCGAGAAGAAGACGGCAATCGCCGCCGTCCACCCGAACTGCACGAAGAACTTGCCGGCGACGCCGCTCATGAAGGCCGTGGGCAGGAAGACGGCGATCAGCGTGAAGGTGGTGGCGATGACCGCCAGACCGATTTCGTCGGCCGCTTCCATCGCCGCTTGATAGGGCGTCTTGCCCATGCGCAGGTGGCGCATGATGTTCTCGATTTCGACGATGGCGTCGTCGACCAGGATGCCGACCACCAGTGACATCGAGAGCAGGGTCACGACGTTGAGCGAGAAGCCCATCAGCCACATGGCGAAGAAGGTGGGGATCGCCGACAGCGGCAGCGCCGCTGCCGATACGAAGGTGGCCCGGGCATCGCGCAGGAAGAGCCAGACGACCAGCACGGCCAGGACCGCGCCTTCGATGAGCAGTTTCATCGAGCCTTCGTAGTTCTCGACCACCGGGTCGACGAAATTGAAGGCCTCGATGATCTCGATATCCGGATGCGCGTCCTTCAGTCTGGCCAGTGCGGCGAGCACCGCGTCGCGCACCTCGATTTCGCCCGCCCCCTTGCTGCGCGTCACCTCGAAGCCGACCACCGGCTTGCCGTTGAGCAGCGCCGCCGTGCGTTGCTCGCCGACCGTATCGGAAATCTTCGCCACCTGATCAAGGCGGATCGGGCGGCCATCGGCCAGCACGATCTCCATGCTGCCCAGCTCGTCGGCGGTCTGCACGGTGGCCAGGGTGCGCACCGACTGCTCGATGCCGCCGATATCGGCCTTGCCGCCGGAGGCATCCTGCTGGATGCGCCGCAGCTGCCGCGAAATGTCGGCCGCTGTCACATTCAACGCCAGCATCCGGGCCGGGTCGAGCTCGACGCGTACCTCGCGCGTCACCCCGCCGACCCGCGTCACGGCACCAACCCCGCGCGCCGAGAGCAGCGCCTTGCTCACCGTGTTGTCGACAAACCACGACAGCGCCTCGTCATCCATCCGGGGCGAAGCCACCGTATAGGTCAGGATCGGCGCCCCGGACAGGTTGACCTTGCTGACCACCGGATCCTTCAGGTCGCCCGGCAGGTCGGCCCGGATGCGCGACACGGCGTCGCGCACGTCGTCCACCGCCTCCTGGGTCGGCTTCTCCAGCCGGAATTCGACGGTCACGATGGCCGTGCCGTCCTGCACCTTGGTGTAGATATGCTTGATGCCCTGCAGGGTGGCCACCGAATTCTCGATCTTGCGTGCCACCTCGGTTTCCATCTGGGCCGGCGCCGCACCGGGCAGGCTGGCAGTGACCGTCACGGTGGGCAGATCGATATCCATGAACTGCTGGATCTTCATGCCCTGGAAGCCGATCAGGCCGGCCAGGGTGAGCAGCAGGAAAAACAGGACGGCCGGTGTCGGATTGCGGATCGACCAGGACGAAACGTTCATGGTGCCGCCACTTTCACGGCGTCGCCATCGGCCAGAAAGCCCGCCCCCGACTCGACCACCCGCACCCCGGCCGGCAGGTCGGACAACACCTCGACCCGCTCGCCCAGCCGCCGCCCGAGCGTGACCTTGGTCTGCACGACGCGATCCGTGCCTTCCAGACGGAACAGGTAGGCGAAACCCTCGCGCAGCACAAGGGCGGTTTGCGGCAGGGTGACGGCCGGGCTGCGGCCGAGTTCGAGTTCGCCGCGGGCGAACATGCCGGCCCGCACGGCTGCCGTGGGCGGCAAGTCGACATAGACCAGGCCGTTGCGCGTCTGCGGATCGACACTGGGCGCCACGGCGCGCACCTTGCCCGTCACCGGCTGGCCGGCCGGCGAAGTCAGCGTCGCCGGCATGCCGGGCCGCACCCGGGCAAGATCGGCCGACGGCACTTCGGCACGCCATTCCAGCCGGCCGCCGCGAATCAGCCGGAAGAGCTCCTGCCCCGGCTGGGTCAGCGAACCGACAGTCGCACTGCGTGCCGAAATCACGCCATCGTCCGGCGCCAGCACGGCCGTCTTGGCCAGGCGCAGCGAAGCCGCCTGCAAGCGGGCCTGACCGGCAGCGAGGCGGGCCTGCGCCGTGTGCAGGGCCGTCTGGTACTGGGTATTGAGCTGGGCGCTATAAAACCCCTGCGCGCGCAAATCCCGCGCCCGCTCGGCATTGGCTTTCGCCTCCGCGGCACTGGCTTCCAGTTCGGCCACCGCCGCCTTCGCCTCGGCCAGCTCGCTGGCCACGGTATCGTCGGCGATGCGCGCCAGTACCTGCCCCTTCTTCACGGTATCGCCGACCTGCACGCGGATTTCGGTGATCCGGTAATTGGCGATTTCCGGCCCGATCACCGCCTCCTGCCAGGCCACGACATTGCCATTGGCCGGCAAGGACTGCGGCCAGTCGAGGGTTTGCGGCGCCGTCAGCCGGACGGTCAGCGCCGGGCGCGGCGCCACCGCAGCCTTGGGCTCGGCAGCCGGCGGGCGGTCGCCGGAGCAGCCGGCCAGAACGGCCAGCACCAGCACAAGAGGGAGCCGGGACGCGAGCAGCGCCCCCGAAAAATGGAATGTCATGCGCGAACCTGTCTCGAAACCGCCGGAATCAGCCGGCAATGATACCATGCCCGGCGGGCGGCTCAGGGCCCCAATGCCCCGGCTGTCATCCCTCCCCGGCCAGCTGCTGCCGGGCATCGGCCTCGCATTCGGCGATCTTCGGCGCCATCTGGCGCCTGGCCAGCGCCTCGCCCAGCTTCATGCGCAGGAAGGTGCTGGCGGTGTAGCGCGTCACGTCGTGGTAATGGCGGTCGACAACCTCCTTGACCATGGCGATGTAATCGTCGATCAGTTCCGGCAGGATGCTGAAACGGTCGTAATTGACGATGGCCTTGACCTTGTGGCCGACCGGTGCGAGCGCCGCATCCACCGCCGCCTCGATGCGCCGGATATCGTCGGTACTGCGCACGGCGAGCCCGGAGAAATCGAGGAAAAACAGGTTCTGCGTCGGGTCGTAGCTGAAACGCTCGGCCAACGGCTGGTCGAGCAGTTCGGGGCGGATGCCCATCGGCTCATCACGGAAGATGCGGGCATCCATCAGCGCCGGCTGGCCGTCGATGATCGGCCGGAAGGCCATCTTGTCGAGGATATCCTTCTGCAGATCGACGCCCGGTGCGATCTCGGTCAGTTGCAGGCCGTCCGGCGTCAGGCGGAAAACGCAGCGCTCGGTGATGTAGATCACCTCCTTGCCCCGCCGCGCCGCCTCCGGGCCGCTGAAGGTGCGATGCTCGACCTCGTCCACGAACTTGACCGACCGGCCATCCTCCCGGATGCGCAACTGGCCGTTGTCGATCGCCACATCGAGGTTGCCGGCGGTAAAGGTGCCGACGAACACCACTTTCTTGGCATTCTGCGAAATGTCGATGAAGCCGCCCGAACCGGCCAGCCGCGGCCCGAATTTCGACACGTTCAGGTTGCCCTGCCGGTCGGCCTGGGCCAGACCGAGGAAGGCGAGATCCAGGCCGCCCCCCTGGTAGAAATCGAACTGGCTGGGCTGGTCGATGATCGCCTGGGTATTGGTCGCCGCCCCGAAGTTGAGGCCGCCGGCCGGAACGCCACCGATCACGCCCGGTTCGGCGGTCAGGGTCAGCAGGTCGATGATGTGCTCCTCGGCCGCCACATTGGCAATGCCCTCCGGCATGCCGATGCCGAGGTTGACGACCGCATTGGCTTTCAATTCCATCGCTGCCCGCCGGGCGATGATCTTGCGCTCGCTCATCGCCATCGGCGGGATGGCTGACATCGGCACCTTGATCTCGCCCGAAAAGGCCGGGCTGTACGGCTCGATGAAGGTCTGCATGTGGTATTCCGGCTTCTCGGCGACCACCACGCAATCAACCAGCACGCCGGGGATTTTCACCTGGCGCGGGTTCAGCGTGCCGCGCTCGGCAATCCGCTCGACCTGCGCAATGACAATGCCGCCGGAGTTCTTCGCCGCCATCGCGATGGCCTGCGCCTCCAGCGTCAGCGCCTCCTTCTCCATGGTGATGTTACCGTCCGGGTCGGCCGTCGTGCCGCGAATGATACCGACGTGAATCGGGAAGGCCTTGTAGAACAGGTAATCCTCGCCGTCGATGGCCATGCGGCGGACGATGTCGACGGTAGTCCGCCCGTTCAGCTTGCCACCGCCGAATTGCGGATCGACGAAGGTGCCGAGGCCGACCCGGGTGATGGTGCCCGGCTTGCCGGCGGCGATATCGCGGAACAGGTGGGTGATCACCCCCTGCGGCAGGTTGTAGGCCTCGATCCGGTTGGCCACCGCCAGCTCCTGCAGCTTGGGTACCAGCCCCCAGTGGCCGCCGATGACCCGCGCCACCAGGCCATCGTGGCCGAAATGATTGAGGCCACGCGACTTGCCGTCGCCCTGCCCGGCCGCGTAAACCAGGGTCAGGTCGCGCGGCGAGCCAACGCCGTGCGGATCCGCCTCGCGGCTCTCGATGAAGCGTTGCTCGAGCGCCACCGCAATATTCTCGGCAAAACCGATGCCGACAAAGCCGCCGGTCGCCACCGTGTCACCATCGCGAATCAGGCGCACCGCATTGCGGGCGGAAACGACCTTGCCGGTATCGGAACCGGGCAACGAGGCGGCGATGGGATGCTGGGGCGAAGGCATGGTCACTCCGAAAATGAAACCAGCCCCGCAAAGGAGGCTGGCTGGTTGAATGGGGGGTGCGGCAATCAGTCGGCCAGCGCCGCCTCGATTTCGGCAAAGGTGCTGGCCAGTTCAAAGCCGAGGACCGGCACACCGAGCAGGCGGCCGATGTGGGTGGCCGAGAACATGCCGCGCAGACGCGGCAACCCGGTCGCCGGGTCAACATCCTCGACCAGGATGTGCTGCCGGCCAAGATGCTTCAAGGCCTCGAGAATATCGAGCACACGCACGTTCAGCACTTCATTCAGGTACAACGTATCGACGTTGCCGATCGGCGTCATCAGGTCGGAAACCCGCAATTCATCGCGCTTGCAACCACGCGACTGGGCAAGCTGCATCGGCTTCTCGCCCATGATGTCGCGCGCCGTGATCAAGCCCAGCACACCATCCTCCGGCGCGCTGACAATCAACAGGCGCACCCCGCGCGAAATCATCCGCGCATTGGCATCGACCAGCGATTCACCGGCCCCGATCGTCACCACGTTGACCCGCAGGAAATCCGTCATCGCCTCGATCGCCGGCGAATCAGCACCAACGAGGTTGTAACCGGAAGCACTCAGGGTGACGTTCCTGGAAATTTTGTGCGTGCGCACCTTGGCAGTCATGGGCATGTCTCGATCCTCCAACCAATTATTTTTCTGCTGAACAACTTCTCCGGGGGTCGGTGCTGACCGAAGAAACGAGGCGGCGCCGACGCGAACCTAGTATTCGGCGATTCCGGAGACATTTCAAGCACCCCAAGGGAAATCCCTAATCGGCGCAAAAAAGAAAAAAGCCTGAAAAATCAGGCTTTTTTGAAATCCGTGCTTCATTGCTGATACGCACCGCGATGGGCTCGCGCTCCTCGTAGGACCGGTGATAGACCGCATTGACCAAGGCCTTCTCGATAGCAGCGTAAGGGAAGTTCCAAAGCCCTTCACCAAGCAGACGATCTACAAGATGCTGCACAACCTGATGTACCTGGGCGAGATCGTGCACAAGGGGCAGAGCTTCCCTGGCCAGCATCAGGCCATCGTGACGCAGGCGCAGTGGGATGTTGTGCACGCCCTGATCGCCACCGATGGCGAACGGCTGGTGCCCAGCTACACCGTCAAGAAGGGCAAGACCTACCGCTACTACAGCCCGATCAGACACCGGCGATTCGGGGCCTGGGCCAGCAGCCACGGGCCGTTGCCAGCGGCGCCCATCGAAGACTTGGTTACGCAGCAGATCGTCGCCACGCTGTCAGCGCCGCACATCGTGCAGTCGGTGTGGGATCGGATTCGGACAGCCCGCCCTGACCTCTCGGAGCCCGAGGTGGTCTTGCCGATGCGAAATTTGGCTGGTCTGTGGCAACAGTTGTTCCCCGCCGAACAGTGTCGACTAGCGCAACTGCTGATCGAGCGCGTCGTGATTGCCGATGGCGGGCTGATGATCATCTGGCGCGATCAGGGCTGGCAGGAACTGGCCGGGGAACTGATGCCTGGCACCATCGGCGCGGAGTTGCAGGAATGGGAACTGCAGGAGGTGGAAGCATGAAGCCGAAAGTGCAGGCTTTGGGCGGCCCCGTTGCGCGTGAGCGTCGGGATGGCGGGCAGGTCAAGCTGTCCACCTTCATCCCGCTGAAGATCCGCAAGCCGGCGCCAGCAAGGCGGTGGTGGCGGGGTTCGACGCCTGACCGGGTTACGAACCCTCGATCACCCGTGCCACATCGCCGCCGCATTCGGTGCACTTGCCCACCAGCAGCAAGCCGCGCCCCTTGATGGTGCCGCTGAAATTGGTGATCGTCACTTCGTGACGGCAGCGCCCGCACCAGACGTTCGATAGCAGCCGCTGGCGGATGTCGGCAGAGATAGCCTCCCACCGCTGCCGGGCGGGCTGGGTAAAGGTCGGCAGGGATTCCACTGTCGGGGACGATACCTCGGGCTGCTGTTCGATAAGAAGTTGGTCTGCCGCCTGGCAGGCGCTGTGGAGAACGAAAGTCGCCACGGGCATCCCTGCGACTTCTGTCGCGCGGCGCAGTAGGTCCCGCTGCTGGGGCGTCATCCGTAGCGCAATTCGAACCCAGCCGGGCATTGGGTTGTTCTGATCGGTCACTTCACACCCCTTCGACCCTTGCGAATCCGCGCAGCCATGGCTCGAGGTGGGCGATGTCAAACGTGCCGGACTCGAACATCTGCATCATTTCCGCATAAATCTGTATCGGGGCGCGTTGCAAGCGCCAGCCATTGATCCGCAGGAACACGTCGGCCGCGGCAAAGGCGATCCGCTTGTTACCGTCCACGAAGGGGTGGTTGATCGCCAGGCTCTCCATCAGAGCAACCGCCTCGGCCACGATGTCGTCGTAGTAGCCCGTCTGCGGGCGGAACAGTGCGGCCTCCAGGGCCCCCGGGTCACGCACGCCCGGCGCGCCGCCGTAACGCTGCATCAGCACCGTGTGCATGCCGAGCACATCGGCCACGGTCAGGTAATCGTGCGCCACGGTTTACTTGGCCAGTTCGCGGTAGAGGCTGTCGAACTCATCCAGACTGGACGCGAAAGAAGCCATCACGTGGCGGCGGGGGCGCTCCTTCTGCTGCCGGTCGATGTAGTCGCGCAGGGCTTCATCGAGCACCGCCTGGAACTGGCGGCCCTGGCTTTCTGCGATTTGGCGCAACGCCGCCAGCACGTCGGGCGCGGCCTGGGAGGAAAACTTTTCGCGGACAGCAGTCGTCATGGCCATCTCCATCATGATTCATCTTGACGCTTCATGATAGAGCAAGACGGGAAGGTTTGCTACCGCGTTGACGGTGTTCGATGCCTGACCGGTGGCCTTGGTTGACAATGAACCGCCGACCGTAAGCTGTTGATTTATATATACCTGCATCTGCGCCTACCCGCAGGCCAAACGGAGAACAGAGACGGCTCTGGCCGAGAAAGTGGCCGATTTCGGTCGTTTCGGCAGATGGCCACCCGCAGCACACCCCCTCGCCACCCGGGGGAAACGCCAAAAAAAGGGCTCGGAGATTTTCCGAGCCCTTGTGTATGGTGGACCAGAGGCGACTACGGTCGAACGACTTATGCGGGTATCAGGGTGAATCAGCTCCCATCAGCGGATACCGACCAATACTATGGTGACGGTTGCACTCTTCACCAAAGTGGTGTAATTTGATGCTTCTTCTAATCGCCGTTCGACAACTTCATGGCAAACAGACGGGTTCGATCCTACACAGCCCCCGCAGAACGCACTGTAAGAGCTTCGGTTAGCTTTCCGGAGGATCAGTACTCTGAGCTTGAGCGCATCGCTGATCAACAACGTGTGTCACTAGCGTGGGTGGTCCGAGAAGCCGTTCAGACTTATCTCGTGACCCGCTGGCCGCTTCTGGAGCAGGCCGAAGGTTCTCCAACAAATACAACGGACAACAATGAGGCTAAAGGGCCATGAACTTCATCGAGAACGAAAGCGCTCAAAAGCTTCGCGGCGGTTACTATACACCGCTGGACCTTGCAACATTCATCGCTCGTTGGGTTAAGGAGATCAATCCCAAACGCGTCTTGGAACCCAGTTGCGGTGATGGCGTTTTTTTTGAGGCGCTGGCAAAAGCAAAGGGATTCAAAGGAGCAAGCGTACTTGGGTTTGAGCTCGAAGAGGAAGAGTCAGCCAAGGCGCAGTTACGCGCCCGAGAGTCAGGCCTTGCCGCAACAACCGTCCACAATGCGGATTTTCTCCAATGGGCACTGGGCCAGTTCATCGTCGGCGACAAGTTCGATGCGGTCGTTGGCAACCCCCCATTCGTTCGATACCAATATCTGCCTGAACCATTTCAGGCAAGGGCAGAGCAGGTATTCAAGCAACTCAACCTTCCCTTCACCAAGCACACTAATGCCTGGGTTCCTTTCATCCTAGCGTCAATGGCGCTCCTCCGGCCCGGTGGCCGCCTCGCGATGGTGGTTCCTGCGGAGATCATTCACGTCACTCACGCGCAATCGCTTCGCTCCTACTTGGGGCGCGAATGCCGTCGCCTCGTAATCGTCGACCCCGAAGAGCTCTGGTTTAGCGATACGTTGCAGGGGGCAGTGATTTTGCTCGCGGAAAAGGCACAAGCTGGTGAGAAACCGGAAGGGCTAGGCATTTACCCCGTAACGGGGCGCGAATTTTTGCGACTTTCTCCTTCCGCGGTATTCGACTTGCCTCAACCGATCAACGGAAAAACCGTACAGGGCAAATGGACCCGCGCCTTGCTCGATCCGGAGACACGCTCGTTGTTTGATGAACTTGCAAATCAACCAGCAGTACATAGATTTAACGACATTGCCCAGGTCGATGTCGGCATTGTCACAGGAGCAAATAAGTTCTTTCTCGTAACGGATGAAACAGTTCGCACGCACCGCCTGCAAAGATGGGCGCACCCAATGTTCGGTCGCAGCGAACACTGCCCAGGAGTCGTCTACGACGAACGTCAGCACGCGGCAAATGCGTCAAAGGGCAATCCCACAAATTTCCTTTGGTTCCGCGAGGGCGAGGGCCGAATTGACGCAGCCGCGAAAGCCTATATCCGGCAGGGGGAAATGCAGAACCTTCATTCACGCTACAAGTGTCGCGTCCGTTCGCCTTGGTACACCGTACCCTCCGTCTATGCAACGGAGATCGGCATGCTCAAGCGCTCGCACGACACGCCACGCCTCATCCTGAATCGCATGGGCGCCTACACGACCGATACCGCCTACCGCATCCGCACACTCGGTGTGGCTGCCGAAAAGCTGGTCGGATGCTTCGTTAATCCCCTTACCGCTCTAAGCGCAGAACTCGAAGGACGTCACTATGGCGGCGGAGTGCTGGAATTGATACCTTCCGAAATCGAGCGACTACTCATTCCCTTGCCTGAAAGCGCGGAGGTCGACCTAACTGAACTGGATGAGGCCATCCGCGCCTTGCCGACTCACGAAGTGCTCGCACGGCAGAGCAAGGTGGTATTGGGCGCGATGGGATTGTCCCAAGTAAAACAAAGGTGCGTATTGGAAGGATGGCGCAAGTTACGGAACCGCAGGCACCGCACGTCCAGCGAGGACTTGGCTAAATTGTTCTAATCGATTTCCAATACGAAACGCGTCGGATCAACCTTGTCGCGGTAGAGAGCCAAGGTTCGACCGATCAGATCAGGGCGCGCAACGTACTCTCGCATCGGCCCCCAACTCAAGCGGGTCATGGCGTTCCTCTGCTTATAGGCCTTACTCGTAGTGCTCGTGGTGTGCCGAATCGCCAAGTCGAATTCTCCGTGGCTGATCCCCTTCATGACCAACTGGAATTTCGTAAAGGCTTCGTCCACGGTCTTGGATCGAGCTACCCAGGCGAGATGGGGAAACACGTCATCCCGGAAGTAGTGACGGTGGTCTACATCTTCGGGAAGCAACCCTTTGTCCAAGTTAACCGAGCCTGTCGCATGCGTACCCTTCACGTCGGGAATTGTCAGGTCACGACGAGTAAGCGGTTTGCTTTCCCAAACCAACTCAAATTCGATCCCTACTGTCGCAGGTGCCAGCTTGGGAGCGGCTGAGCCTGCTTTCACTCCCGCCGGCGCTTTCGGTGGCTTGGGCTTCTTTGGCGCTGCCTTTGCTTTGGCGAGGGCTCGGCGAAGAGGGACTACTTTAAGTTTCATGCGGGGGACAGTGTCGTCCCCTCCAATCCCAGTTGCCGATGTTGCCGGTCGCGGAGGGGTAACCGCCATCTCGTCAACCAAACGACCGCTTGCCAGCAACCCGTTGAGATCGGAAATCGATCCAATTTTCACAACATGCTCGGGGTAATCGGCTGGCAAAGCCGTAAGTTGCGCCTCGATCTCATCGACTACCGCCCGATCTTCTGGATCGGCGAGGTCAAAATCAATCAACATCCCCGCTTCGATGTTGTTGTTCAGCCCTCCGAGCGTAAGGTTCGCACTGCCGACCACAAAGCGTGCATTGGCTCTGCCGCGAACCAAGTACAGCTTTGGGTGAAAGATGACCGCTCTGGAGCCTGTATCGACCGTGTAGAGCTTGACACCAATGCTATGCAGTAGCGCGAGTCCTTGCTGAGAAGTAATGTCGTTCCGAATCCCAGCGAATACCGTCACCCGAGCCGCGTGTAACCTGAGCGCCGCTTCAATTTGCTGCACTCCGCTTTCGCTCACAAATGCGACGCTCAATATCACCTTCTTAATGTCGGGGACATCAAACAGATCACGCAATGCTTGCGCATGAGTCTTGGGCGTGACCCCCTGCAGGATGAAATTCTTCTTTGCCATAATCTCGTCGGCCACCGAACAAGCCCGCATCATAACAATCGGCATGGAGCGTGGCGAGGACAGCAGAGGCGACCCGGCTCAAACACCACATTCACAGACTGCCGCCCTTCGCAAAAACAGAGAACGGAGAGCGTCGGCGAGCGGAAAAGGCGCTGGAAATGCCAAAATCTGCGTAGAACTCAACCCACCCGGACATTCGAAGCAGTCGGCCATGTGGTCGGAAATGCGGGGGTAAGAGAAAAAGAAAGCGCTCCTGAGAGTTCAGGAGCGCTTGGTAGTATGTGGTGGACCGAAGGAGGATCGAACTCCCGACCTCTGCATTGCGAACGCAGCGCTCTCCCAGCTGAGCTATCGGCCCGAATCAATTTTTGGATTCTATAACAGAACCCTGTTCTGAGGAATATTCGGCACGAAGGCGCTCAGGCCTGCCCGGCGCCGGCCGCTGCCCGGCGGAGGCGGTCTGCCACCGCCGCCCACTCCGCCCCCGCTGGCAGGGCCTCGACGACGATCAGATCGACGCCGGCATGGTCCATGTCACGCAACGCAGCATAGAGATCGTGGGCGTAACCGACCGGATCGGCCGGCATCAGGCGCCAGGCGTGCGGCATGCCGGCTTGTGGCGGCTGGTTGGCACTGATCACGGCGCACTTTCCGC
The DNA here is from genome assembly GCA_046297855.1 of Azonexus sp. Lineage (GTDB taxonomy): Bacteria > Pseudomonadota > Gammaproteobacteria > Burkholderiales > Rhodocyclaceae > Azonexus. The sequence continues at coordinate 56,945 of JBKBHB010000013.1, read as the reverse complement.
CACGGTGGCGCTGCGCATTGATGAAATCGAGCAGGCGATCGCCGGCGACCAGGCGCAGCGGCGTGGTCGGCGCATAGTGCGCTTCAAGCGAGCCGGAAACGCGCGGTGCGCCCTGGCTGGTTTCGATCTGCGGCTGACGACCGAGCACTGCTTCGAGATGCGCCGGCGAAATGTGGCCGGGACGCAGCACGACCGGCTCGCCACGCGAGCAGTCGATGATGGTCGACTCGATGCCGACCTTGCACGGACCGCCGTCGAGGATCAGCGGCACGCGCTCGCCGAGTTCCTCGGCGACATGCTCGGCGGTGGTCGGGCTGATGCGGCCGAAGCGGTTGGCCGACGGCGCGGCGATGCCGGCACGCTTTTCTCCCGTCTCCCCCTTGGCGCGGGCGAAGCGGCGCAGCAGTTCGAGCGCCACCGGGTGGCCGGGCACGCGCAGGCCGACGGTGTCCTGCCCGCCAGTCACGGCATCCGGCACCCAGGCCTGCTTTTTCAGGATCAGCGTCAGCGGGCCGGGCCAGAAGGTTTCCATCAGCTCCCAGGCGACGTCCGGCACCTGCTCGGCCCAGTGGTCAACGGCATCGTGGCCGGCCAGATGGACGATCAGCGGGTGATCGGCCGGGCGACCCTTGGCGGTGAAGATCCTGGCGACCGCTGCCGGGTTGGCGGCGTCCGCCCCCAGGCCGTAGACCGTCTCGGTCGGGATGGCGACCAGTTCGCCGGCGATCAGCAAGTCGACAGCGCGCTGGTAATCCGCGTCGGTGGGTGTCATCAGTCCTGGATGCCGATGGCGGCACGGGCAGCCAGCGCCGCTTTCTGCACGGCTTCGGCATTGTCGCCGATCACCGTGAAGTGGCCCATCTTGCGGCCCGGGCGGGCGTGGTGCTTGCCGTAGAGGTGCAGCTTCAGGTTCGGGATGGCGTGGAGCCTGGCCCAGTCCGGCTCACGGTAGGTGTCCCCCTCGTACCAGAGATCGCCGAGCAGATTGACCATGACCGACGCCGAATGCGCGCGTGGCTCGCCGAGCGGCAGGCCGCACAGGGCGCGCACCTGTTGTTCGAACTGGTTGGTGACGCAAGCATCGATGGTGTAGTGACCGCTGTTGTGCGGGCGCGGCGCCATTTCGTTGACAATCAGCTGGCCGCGGCTGACGAAGAACTCGACGCCCATGGTGCCGATGTAGCCGAGCTTTTCGGCGATGCGGGCGGCGATATCCTCGGCGTCGCTCTTGACGCAGCCGGTGGCGCGGGCCGGCACGATGGAGACATCGAGGATGCCGCGCGTGTGCTGGTTTTCGCCGGTCGGGAAGCAGGCAATCTTGCCGTCCTGGTCGCGCGCCAGCACGACGGAAACTTCGTAGTCGAGGCTCAGGCGCTGTTCGAGCACGCAGTGCTCGCCCTTGAAATGCCCGAAAGCGATCAGCGCTTCTTCCACGTTGTTGACCGTGGCCTGGCCCTTGCCGTCGTAGCCGAAGCGGGCAACCTTGAGGATGGCCGGGAAGAGTTCCTTCGGCGCGTTCTTGAGGTCGGCTTCGCTGCGGATGGCGGCGAAGGGACCATGCGGGAAGCCGTTGTCGCGCAGGAAGGATTTTTCGGCGATGCGGTTCTGGCAAACAGCGACCGCCGCCGCGTGCGGACGCACCGGGACGAATTTGGCCAGGTAGTCCAGCGTATCGGCCGGCACGTTCTCGAACTCGGTGGTGATCGCCGCGCAACCGGCGGCGAATTCGTCGAGCGCGGCGTAGTCGTCGTAGGCCACGCAGAAGTGACGTTCGGCAATCTGGCCGGCCGGGCTGTTCTTGTCCGGATCGAGCACCCAGACCTGGTAACCCAGCTCGTGGGCGGCGGAAACGAAGAAGCGGCCGAGCTGACCGCCACCGAGCATGCCCAGCGTGGCAGGCGGAAGAATCATGGTTTTGCTCAAGACAGTGACCTCATCGGCGCAGCAGGATGAAAGGAGATCGCAATGGGCGACCTGATCATACTTCCGGCAGCTTCATGGCGAGGACCTTGTCGGTCTGGGCCTGGCGGAAAGCCTGCAATTTCTCGTTCAATGCCGGATTCTCGTTGGCCAGCATGGCAACGGCAAACAGGGCGGCATTGGCAGCGCCGGCTTCGCCGATGGCGAAGGTGGCGACCGGAATGCCCTTGGGCATCTGGACGATGGAGTGCAGCGAATCGACGCCGGACAGTGCCTTGGACTGGACCGGGACGCCGAGCACCGGCACGGTGGTCTTGGCGGCCAGCATGCCCGGCAGGTGGGCGGCACCGCCGGCGCCGGCGATGATCGCCTTGAGGCCGCGCTCGCCGGCCATCGCGGCGTAGTCGAACAGCAGGTCGGGCGTACGGTGGGCGGAGACGACGCGGGCCTCGAAAGGCACGCCGAATTCCTTGAGGATGACGGCGGCGGCCTGCATGGTCGGCCAGTCGGAATCGGAGCCCATGACGACCCCGATGAGCGGTTGGTGAGCGGCGTTCATTTAGCGGATCCCTGCCTTGCGTTCTGCGGCCTCGATGGTGTTGGCCAGCAGCATGGTGATGGTCATCGGGCCGACGCCGCCCGGCACCGGGGTGATCTGGCCGGCGACGTTCAGGCAGTCCTCGTAATCGACGTCGCCGCACAGCTTGCCGTCCGGCAGACGGTTGATGCCGACGTCGATGACCACGGCGCCCGGCTTGATCATGTCACCCTTGACGAACTTCGGCTTGCCGACCGCGGCGACGACGATGTCGGCGCGCCGGGTGTGGAACTTCAGGTCGCGCGTTTTGGAATGGCAGACGGTGACAGTGGCGCCAGCGTTGATCAGCAGCATCGCCATCGGCTTGCCGACGATGTTGGAGCGGCCGATGACGACGGCTTCCTGACCGGTCAGGTCGACCCCGGCCTTTTCGAACATCTTCATCACGCCATACGGGGTGCACGGGATGAAGCGCGGGTTGCCTTGCGACAGGGCGCCGACGTTCTCGGCATGGAAACCGTCGACGTCCTTTTCGGCGGAGATGGCTTCGAGCACCTTCTCCTCATCGAAATGCCCGGGCAACGGCAACTGCACGAGAATGCCGTGGATGGACGGATCGGCATTCAGTTCGGCAATCTTGTCGAGCACCACCTGCGGATCCACATCCTTGTCGTACACGATCTTTTCGGAGTGCATGCCGATGGCCAGACAGCCGTTGACCTTGTTCTTCACATACACCTGGGAAGCCGGGTCTTCGCCGACCAGAATGACCACCAGCCCGGGCTTGTGGCCTTTGGCGGCGAGCGCCTCCACGCGGGTTTTGAAGCTTTGGCGCAGCTCTTCTGCCAGCGCCTTGCCGTCGATAATTTGTGCCGTCATCGTCGCATCCAACAAAAAGAAAACGGGAAAGGCGACCGCCTTTCCCTTTGAATTAGCGTGTATTTTATCAGAATTGGCGAGGGCGTTTTCCCACTGCACCGCGGCAAGCCGACGACCTAAGGCCTGCTGGCCGAGGGGGCGGCATTGCGCGAAGCAAACGACGGCGCCCCCGGCGTGGCCGCCACACGATTCACGCGGAGCGCCTCGCCCGAAACCGGATGGTAGTAAGCCTCCACGATGCTGCCATCCTGATGGATCGCATAGAACTCATAGCAATTGCCGCCCGACACCTTGAACTTGACCAGGCTGTAGTTTTTTTCGCCAAAAATTTCCCTGATCTTCGCTTCCGGCATCCACGTGCTGCGCGGCGCTTGCGTGCACACCAGTTTTTCCCCGGGAGAGCTGGCAAAAACGCCGCCAGAAAACCCGACCCCCATCAGCAGCGCCATCGCGCACGGCAATATGCCTCGTTGCATCGAAATTCCGTCCTTCCTTGAGCCCTGGAAGGATCATGATAAACAGCCAAACTTAAGCAGACGTTAAAGCGCGCTTGCCCTGCGACAGGATGCCCGCTCAGCCCCGCGGCGCCTTCGCCTGCTCCACCGCCGCGCGACCGGCGGCAAAAGCCTGCCGGTTCAGCGCCACCAGCCTCTCGCCCTTGCGCTGGAAACGCTGGAGAACGCAAGCCAGCAGTTCATCGGCACCGAACGGCAGGTGATCGGCAATGGCGCCGAGCATCACCGTATTGCCCAGGCGAATGTCGCCCAGCCCTTGCGCGATGGTCGTCGCGTCGAAGGCAACCACCTTGACGCCAGCTGCTTTCATGTCGGCCACCGGATCGGCCGGGTAATCAAACAGGCCCAACTCGACGACGGGCGGCACGAAGCGCGAGTCATTGACCAGCGCGACGGCCCCGGGGCGCAGCATGTGCTGCCAGCGCAGCCCTTCCGCCGCCTCGAACGCGAGCAGCACGTCAGCCGTCCCTGGTGCGATTTGCGGCGACAGTACCCTGGAGCCGAAACGCAGGTGCGACGACACCACGCCGCCGCGCTGCGCCATGCCGGCGACTTCGGTTTTCTTGGCATCGTGACCGAGTGCAATGGCGGCCTCGGCAAGAATTTCGGTCGCCGTCATGACCCCCTGGCCGCCAATGCCAACCACGAGAATATTGGTCACCGGGCTCATGCCGAACACCCTCCCTGGGGCACCAGCCTGATCGGCGACACCGGTGCATAGTGCACGATGGCGCCCGGCGCGCAGGGCTGGACGCAGAGCGAGCAGCCGGTACACACCGACGACTCGATGCGCACGAAGGCCAGATCGACTGCGCGGCCGCTCGGCTTGACTTCCTTGGCGCGCCGCGTGACATGGATGGCCGGGCAGCCGACATCCAGACAGTTGCCACAACCGGTGCACTTGTCCTCGATGACCTCGAAGGGCTTCAGCTTGTGGTAGTCCTTGATCAGCACGCAGGGCTGGTTGGTGATGATGACCGACACGTCCGGCACCTTGACCTCGGCCCGGATGGTTTTGAACAGGGTCGGCAACTCGTAGGGATTGACGACGTGGATGCGCTCCTTCTTGACGCCGAGCGCCTCGACCAGTTTGGCGAAATCGACGCGCGGCGCCTCCTCGCCATGAATGTCGCGGCCGTTGCCGGGATTGTCCTGGCCGCCGGTCATGCCGACGGCGCGGTTGTCGAGCAGCATGACCGTGACGTTGGCCTTGTTATAGACCATGTCGAGCAGGCCCTGCATGCCCATGTGCAGGAAGGTCGAATCGCCGATCACGGCGACGATGCGCTTGTCCTTGTCCGATTCGCCGCGCCCCTTGTCCATGCCCAGCGCGATGCCCATCGAGGCGCCCATCGAGACACAAGTATCCATCGCCTGCCACGGGTGGCCGGCGCCCAGCGTGTAGCAGCCGATGTCGCCGGAGATGTTCAGGTTGCGCACCTGCGACAGCGTGTAATAGACGCCCAGGTGGGGACAGGCGACACACATGGTCGGCGGCCGCGGAAAAATCCGGGCCGGCCGGATAGACGAGGCGGCCTCCTCGACCGGCTCGCCGAGCAGGCGGGCGACGGCCGGCTTGAGTACCGGCGGCGCCAGTTCGCCCTGCAGGGGCAGGATGTCCTTGCCGACGACCGGAATCCCCTGGGCCTTCAACTCCGTTTCAACCAGCGGCTCGACTTCTTCGACGACCACGACCTGATCGGCCAGCGCGGCCAGTTCGCGGCATTTGTCGAACGGCACCGGCCAGGAGAAGCCCAGCTTGAGCACCGGCGCATCCGGGAAAGATTCGCGGACGTGCATGTAGGCCGGACCAGAGGTGATGAAGCCGACCCGGCGATCGCTGCCCGGCTCGATGATATTCCAGGCCGATTGCTCGGCCTCGGCGCGCAAGGCTTGGTCGCGCCGGAACATCAGCGGAATGCGCTTGCCGGCATTGCCCGGCACCATCACGAAGCGTGCCGGGTCCTTCTGGAAACCGGCACCGACATGGGGCTGGCGCTCGCCCACGGTTACCAGCCCCTTGACATGGTTGATGCGCGTCGTCATGCGCAGGATGACCGGCACCTGGAACTTTTCCGACACGGCGTAGGCGGCGAGCGTCATCGCATAGGCCTCCTGCGAATCGGCCGGCTCGAACACCGGAACATGAGCGAAACGCCCCCAGTAGCGCGAATCCTGCTCGTTCTGCGAAGAAGACAGGCCGACATCGTCGGCAATGGCAATGACCAGGCCGCCGATCACGCCAGTCAGGGTCAGGGTCATCAGCGCATCGGAGGCGACGTTCATGCCAACGTGCTTCATGCAGCAGAAGGCGCGCGAACCGGCATAGGCCGCCCCGATCGCGACTTCCAGCGACACCTTTTCGTTCACCGACCACTCGGCATAGATGTCCGGATAGGTCGCGATCACTTCCAGCATCTCGGTGGATGGCGTGCCCGGATAAGCCGCAGCGACCTTGACCCCGGCCTCCCAGACGGCGCGGGCGACTGCCTCGTTGCCGGACATCAGTAACCGGCTGGCTGCCGGCGCGGGCATGACTGCCGCCATATCGACTCCTTCAGTGCGCAATGCGAAACCCATGATTCTAGGAAGGTTTCTCTCCCGGCAATTTGATACAACGCAACTCGACAACACTTTTCATTTGGTGTCACTTATACCGGTCGATTGATGGACATCAATGCCCTGTCGGCCCACCCCGGCGAACAATGCCGCCATGCCCGTCTCCCGCCCCGCCCCCCATCCGCCCTTCGCCGCCCCCGGTCGCCGCATCCCCGGCAACAAGGGGATCTGGGTTGGCATTACCTGCGAATTTGTCGAGTTCACCGTGCTTTTCGCGGTGTATTTCATCGCCCCCGCCCATTTCCCGGCCGCCTTCCATGACGGCGCCCAGCGCCTGAACCTGCTGGCCGGCACCGGCATCACACTGCTGATGATCACCAGCAGCTACGGCATCGCCTGCTCGATCAATGCCATCCGTCAGGGCCGGCATCGCGCCGCAGTGCTCTGGCTGCTGGCCGGGCTGTTCGTCGCCCTGGGCTACCCGGTGGCCAAGGTGCTGGAAATCGGCTGGAACCTGGCGCATGGCATCAACGGCGAGTCGGGCATCTTCTTCACCGTCTATTACTACCTGACCTTCAACCACCTGGTTCATGCCAGTTGGGGCATCCTCGGGATGCTCTGGGTTCTCGGCCGCCTGCTCTGCCACGCCTACACCGCCGAGGAGTACGGCGGCCTGGAGGCGCTGGCCAGCTACTGGCACGCCACCGACATCATCTGGCTGGTCATTTACCCCTTCTTTTACGTCCTCGCCTGACCATGCCCGCCGCCCCGGATCATTTCCGCCTGCTCACCGCTGCCTGGCTGGCCCTGGTCGCCCTCACCCTGCTCAACCTCTGCCTGTCGGAATGGGCCCGCGACCTGGCCTGGCTGCCGCTGGTCATCGCTGCCAGCATGGGGCTCAAGGGGGCCCTGATCGCCCGCTGCTTCATCGAGACGCACATCGCCCATCCCTTTATCGCCCGCATCGTCCAGGCCTTCATCGCCATCGCGCCGATCGCCCTGGTCATCACCGCCTATTTCGGCGCTGCCGTGGCCCGCTGGGCCACCCTCTGACCTCGCCTCCGTTTGGCGGCAGTCCATCCGGGCCAGCCGTGGCCCGGGTTTTCCCTGATCGGAAGCGCCCGAAAAACCCCGCTTTCATTATTGCACGATGTGAATTTTGTTTTTACAATGCGAAAAACGCATTAGGGAAAGTACGGGCTCGCGAACCGACCCGTTAGCAGCTAGAGTTGTTTTGCTCAACAGGCAAAACAGAATCAATACCAACCGTGGAGACAAACATGGCCAATCTGCCGAATGCACTGCCCGATCCTGCCGACACCGATCCGCAGGAAACCAGGGATTGGATCGACGCCGTCGAAAGCGTCATCAACATCGAGGGCCCGACGCGCGCCCATTACCTGATCGAGAAAGTCATCGGCCAGGCCCGCCTGCAGGGCGTCGACATCCCCTACTCGGCCAATACCGAATACATCAACACCATTCCGGTCGAACAGCAGCCCAAGTACCCGGGCAATGCCGACATGGAAATCAAGATCCACTCCTATATCCGCTGGAATGCGATGGCGATGGTGGTCCGCGCCAACAAGGACACCAACGTCGGCGGCCACATCGCCTCCTTCGCCTCGGCCGCCGCCCTGTACGACGTCGGCTTTTCGCATTTCTGGCACGCCCCGTCGGCCGATCATGACGGCGACCTGATCTTCTTCCAGGGCCACTCGGTGCCCGGCGTTTATTCCCGCGCCTTCATGCTCGGCCGCCTGACCGAGGAGCAGATGGACAACTTCCGTCAGGAAACCGACGGCAAGGGCATCTCCTCCTACCCGCACCCCTGGCTGATGCCGGATTTCTGGCAGTTCCCGACCGTGTCGATGGGGCTGGGCCCGATCCAGGCCATCTATCAGGCCCGCTTCATGAAATACCTCGCCTCGCGCGGCCTGATCGACGCGGCCAAGGCGGAAAAGCGCAAGGTCTGGGCCTTCCTCGGCGACGGCGAAACCGACGAGGTGGAATCCCTCGGCGCCATCGGCATGGCCGGTCGCGAAAAGCTCGACAACCTGATTTTCGTCATCAATTGCAACCTGCAGCGCCTGGACGGCCCGGTGCGCGGCAACGGCAAGATCATCCAGGAACTCGAATCGGAATTCCGCGGCGCCGGCTGGAATGTCATCAAGCTGATCTGGGGCACCCACTGGGATGCGCTGTTCAACCGCGACAAGAAAGGCATTCTGCGCAAGCGCATGATGGAACTGTGCGATGGCGAGTACCAGACCTTCAAGGCCAAGAACGGCGCTTACGTGCGCGAACACTTTTTCAATACGCCCGAACTCAAGGAACTGGTTGCTGACTGGACCGATGACGACATCTGGCAACTGAACCGAGGTGGCCACGACATCTTCAAGATCTTCGCTGCCTACAACGCTGCCGTCACCCACAAGGGCGCCCCGACCCTGATCCTGGCCAAGACCATCAAGGGCTTCGGCATGGGCCAGGCCGGCGAGGCCATGAACATTTCCCACCAGCAGAAGAAGATGGACAAGGAGCAGATCGCCCGCTTCCGCGACCGTTTCAACCTGCCGGTGCCGGACGACAAGCTGGAGGAACTGCCCTACCTGAAGTTCCCGGAAGATTCCGCCGAATACCAGTACATGCGCGAACGCCGCATGGCACTCGGCGGTTTCCTGCCGCAACGGCGCCGCAAGGCCGAGCCGCTGGCCATTCCGGGACTCGACACCTACGCCGCCCTGTTGAAGGCTTCCGGCGAAGGCCGTGAGCTGTCCACGACGATGGCCATCGTCCGCATCATGAACATGCTGCTCAAGGACAAGAACGTCGGCAAGAACGTCGTGCCCATCGTGCCGGACGAATCCCGCACCTTCGGCATGGAAGGCATGTTCCGCGCCGTCGGCATCTGGAACCAGGAAGGCCAGAACTACGTGCCGGAAGACCATGACCAGCTGATGTTCTACAAGGAGTCGAAGACCGGCCAGGTCCTGCAGGAAGGCATCAACGAAGCCGGCGCGATGAGCGACTGGATCGCCGCCGCCACCGCCTACTCCGTGCATGGCGTGCAGACCATTCCGTTCTACATCTGCTACTCGATGTTCGGCCTGCAACGCACCCTCGACCTCGTCTGGGCAGCGGGCGACCAGCGCGCCCGCGGCTTCCTGGTGGGCGGCACCGCCGGTCGCACCACGCTGAACGGTGAAGGCCTGCAGCACGAAGACGGCCACAGCCTGATCCTGTCGCAACTGGTGCCGAACTGCGTCTCCTACGACCCGACTTTCCAGTACGAAGTCGCCGTCGTCGTCCAGGACGGCATGCGCCGCATGTTCCAGGAACAGGAAGATGTCTTCTACTACATCACCGTGATGAACGAGAACTACGAGCACCCGGACATGCCGGTGGGCGCGGAAGCCGACATCATCAAGGGCATGTACGCCTTCAAGAAAGGCGGCGAAGGCAAGTTGCGCGTGCAACTGCTAGGCTCCGGCACGATCTTCCGCGAAGTCATCGCCGCCGCCGACCTGCTCAAGGCCGACTGGGGGGTCGAGGCCGACCTCTGGGGCTGCCCGTCCTTCAACGAACTGGCCCGCAATGGCCAGGACACCGCCCGCTGGAACCTGCTGCACCCGCTCGAAGCGCCGAAGTTGTCGCACGTCGAGCAGAAGCTCGCCAACGCTGAAGGTCCAGTGGTGGCGGCAACCGACTACATCAAGCTGTTCGCCGAGCAGATCCGCCCCTTCGTCAAGCGCACCTACATCACGCTGGGCACCGACGGCTTCGGTCGCTCCGACACCCGCGAGAAGCTGCGCCACCATTTCGAGGTGGACCGCCACTGGGTCACGCTGGCGGCCCTGAAGGCGCTGGCCGACGAAGGCAAGATCGAGCGCGAAAAGGTCGCCGCCGCACTGGTCAAGTACAACCTGGATCCGGCCAAGCCGAATCCGATGTCGGTTTAAGGAAGGGAGACCAACATGAGCCAAATCATCGAAGTCAAAGTTCCCGATATCGGCGATTTCGACAGCGTTCCGGTCATCGACCTGTTCGTCAAGGTCGGCGATACGATCAAGGTCGACGACGCCATCGCCACCCTCGAATCCGACAAGGCCACGATGGATGTACCGTCCCCCGTGGCCGGCACCGTCAAGGAAGTCCTGGTCCAGCTCGGCTCCAAGGTCAGCGAAGGTTCCCTGCTGATCAAGGTCGAGACGGGCGGCGCTGCTGCTGAAGCCGCCCCCGCACCGGCCGCTGCACCGGCACCTGCTGCTCCGGCGCCCGTTGCCGCAGCCCCCGCGGCCGGCGGCGGCGTGGTGGATGTGAAGGTGCCGGATATCGGCGACTTCTCGGACGTGCCGGTCATCGATCTGTTCGTCAAGGTCGGCGACACGATCAAGGTCGACGACGCCATCGCCACCCTCGAATCCGACAAGGCCACCATGGACGTGCCGAGCACCGTTTCCGGCGTCGTCAAGGAAGTGCTGGTCCAGCTCGGTTCCAAGGTCAGCGAAGGTTCCCTGCTGATCAAGGTCGACACCGGCGCTGGCGCTCTGGCTGCCGCGCCGCAAGCGGCCGCACCGGCCCCTGCTGCTGCCCCGGTTTCTGCCGAAAAAGCCCCGTCCACCGCAGCAGTCGCCCCGGCGGCGCCCGCCGCACTGGCACCGGCCCTGCCGATCGGTTCCAAGGTCCATGCCTCGCCGTCCGTCCGCGCCTATGCCCGCGAACTGGGCGTCGATCTGACCAAGGTCGCGGCGACCGGCCCCAAGGGTCGCATCCTCAAGGAAGACCTGACCAAGTACGTCAAGGGCGTGATGACCGGTGCCATTTCCGGCCCGGTCGCCACGGCTGGCGGCGGTGTCACCGGTGGCGGCGTCCTCGACCTGCTGCCGTGGCCGAAGGTCGATTTCAGCAAGTTCGGCGAGATCGAAGTCAAACCGCTGTCGCGCATCAAGAAGATTTCCGGCCAGAACCTCTCCCGCAACTGGGTGATGATCCCCGCCGTGACCTATCACGAGGATGCTGACATCACCGATCTGGAAGCCTTCCGCGTCCAGTTGAACAAGGAGAACGAGAAGGGCGGCGGCGCGAAACTCACGATGCTCGCCTTCCTGGTCAAGGCCTGTGTCAAGGCCCTGCAGAAGTTCCCGGAATTCAACGCCTCGCTCGACGGCGACAACCTGGTGCTGAAGAAGTACTTCAATATCGGCTTCGCCGCCGACACCCCCAACGGTCTGGTCGTGCCGGTGATCAAGAACGCCGACCGGAAGTCGGTGTACGAGATTGCCCAGGAATCCGGCGATCTGGCCAAGCAGGCGCGGGACGGCAAGCTGAAGCCGGCCGACATGCAGGGTGCCTGCTTCACCATCTCCAGCCTGGGCGGCATCGGCGGCACCTACTTCGCGCCCATCGTCAATGCGCCGGAAGTCGCCATCCTCGGCGTCAACAAGTCGGCCATGAAGCCGGTGTGGGATGGCAAGGCTTTCGTGCCGCGCCTGATCCTGCCGCTGTCGCTGACCGCCGACCACCGCGTGATCGACGGCGCGCTGGCGACCCGCTTCAACGTCTATGTCGCCCAGCTGCTGGCCGACTTCCGCCGCGTGGCGCTGTAAGGGGAGATGACCATGAGTCCCGTTGAAGTCAAAGTCCCGGATATCGGCGATTTCTCCGACGTGCCGGTGATCGACCTGTTCGTCAAGGTCGGCGACAGCATCAAGGTCGACGACGCCATCTGCACGCTGGAGTCGGACAAGGCCACGATGGATGTGCCGAGCCCGGTCGCAGGCACGGTCAAGGAAGTGTTGGTCCAGCTCGGTTCCAAGGTCAGCGAAGGTTCGCTGCTGATCAAGGTCGAAGCCGGCGCTGCCGCAAGCGCTGACCGCCCTTCGCTTGCGGTGAACCCGGAAAACGCGCAAAAACCGGCAAGCCCTGCGCTGGCTGCACCAGCCGCGTCCAGCCACGCCGGCGGTGCCGATATCGAGTGCGAGATGCTCGTCCTCGGCGCCGGCCCCGGCGGCTACTCGGCGGCCTTCCGCTCGGCCGACCTCGGCATGAAGACGGTCATCGTCGAGCGTTACGCCACGCTCGGCGGCGTCTGCCTGAACGTCGGCTGCATCCCGTCCAAGGCCCTGCTGCACGTCGCTGAGATCATCGAGGAAGCCCAGCACGCCAATGACCTCGGCGTCACCTTCGCCGCGCCGCAAATCGATATCGACAAGTTGCGTGCGCACAAGGAAAAAGTCGTCGGCAAGCTGACCGGCGGTCTGGCCGGCATGGCCAAGGGCCGCAAGGTCGAGGTCGTGCGCGGCTACGGCCACTTCCTCGATCCGCACCACATCGAGGTCGAAGTCACCGACGGCACCGGCCAAGAGAAGACCGGCGCCAAGAAGGTCATCAAGTTCCAGAAGTGCATCATCGCCGCCGGCTCGGCTGCCGTGCATCTGCCCTTCATCCCGCGCGACCCGCGCATCGTCGACTCGACCGGGGCGCTGGAACTGCGCTTTGTACCCAAGAAGATGCTGGTCATCGGCGGCGGCATCATCGGCCTGGAAATGGCCACCGTCTATTCGACGCTGGGTGCCAAGGTCGATGTCGTCGAAATGGCCGACGCGCTGATGCAAGGCCCTGACCGCGACGCCGTCAAGGTCTGGGAAAAGCAGAACGCTCACCGCTTTGAGCGCATCATGCTCAAGACCAGGACGGTGGCCGTCGAGGCCAGGGACGACGGCCTGTGGGTCAAGTTCGAGGGCGAGGGCGCCCCCAATGCCGAGGCCGTGCGTTACGACATGATCCTGCAAGCCGCCGGCCGCGCGCCGAACGGCAAGAAGATCGCTGCCGACAAGGCCGGTGTCATCGTCAATGAGCGCGGCTTCATCCCGGTCGATGCCCAGATGCGTACCAACGTGCCACACATCTTCGCCATCGGCGACATCGTCGGCCAGCCCATGCTCGCCCACAAGGCGGTGCATGAAGCCCACGTCGCGGCCGAAGTGGCCGCCGGCGAAGCGTTTGGCAAACCCGAGCTGGCGCGGGCCGCCTTCGACGCGCAGGTCATCCCCGGCGTCGCCTACACCCATCCGGAAGTGGCCTGGGTCGGCTACACCGAAGACCAGGCCAAGAAGGAAGGCCGCAAGGTCGAAACCGCCAAGTTCCCGTGGGCAGCCTCCGGTCGTGCCATCGCCAACGGCGCCGACTACGGCTTTACCAAGCTGATTTTCGATGCCGAAACGCACCGCGTCATCGGCGGTTCCATCGTCGGCCCGTCGGCCGGCGACATGATCGGCGAGGTCTGCCTGGCCATCGAGATGGGCTGCGACGCAGTCGATATCGGCAAGACCATCCACCCGCACCCGACCCTGGGCGAAACCGTCGGCATGGCCGGCGAGGTTGCCCATGGCACTTGCACGGACGTTCCAGCACCGCGCAAGAAGTAACGATCCTCTGCGTTACGCTAATCCTTTAGCGTTCGGTTTGGGCGACGGCTAACCCCGTCGCCCATTTTTTGTGCTAAAAACGCGGCACCATGATCCCGACACCCCCTCCCCCCCGCCGCTCCGCCGCCGAGCAAGCCCGCCTCGAAGCCTCCCTGCGCGACGTTTTCGAGCACAAGCTCTGTTTCAACGAACTGCTCGGCTTCCGGGTCGAATCGCTCGATCCGCTCGCCCCGCAGATCAGCTTTGCGATGCGCAAGGAACTGATCGGCCATTTCCTGCATGGCCGCCTGCACGGCGGCGTGATCGCCACCGTCCTCGATACGGTCGGCGGCCTCGCCGTGACGGTCGCGATTGCCGAAAAATTCAACAACGAAACCACCGAACAGGTCGCTCACCGCTTCGGCCGCATCGGCACCATCGACCTGCGCACCGACTTTCTGAGCCAGGGCATCGGCAAAAAATTTACGGCCACCGGCCGGGTCATCCGACTGGGTGGCCGTATCGCGTCAACGCAAATGACCCTCGAAAACGAAGCCGGCGTGCTGATCGCCACCGGCGGCGGGGCTTACGTCGTCAGCTGATCAGAGAATCGGCACCCCCTGATGCTCGCCGCGTTCGTAAACCACGTTGGCGCGGCCGACGATGAGCGGATCGAGGTTGCCGATGCGCTGCGTATCCTTGTTGGTGTAAGGCAGTTTGTGCAGCACATAGCGCATGGCATTGAGCCGTGCGCGCTTCTTGCAGTTGGACTTGATCACCGTCCATGGCGCATCGGCGGTATCGGTATGGAAGAACATCGCCTCCTTGGCCTTGGTGTAGTCATCCCACTTGTCCAGCGAGGCCATGTCGATCGGTGACAGCTTCCACTGCTTGAGCGGATGCACCTTGCGCTCACGGAAGCGGCGACGCTGCTCCTCGCGGCTGACCGAGAACCAGAACTTGATGAGGTGCGTGCCGTTGCGAACCAGCATGCGTTCGAACTCCGGGCACTGACGGACAAACTCCAGGTATTCCTGATCGGAACAGAAACCCATCACCCGCTCGACGCCGGCCCGGTTATACCAGGAACGGTCGAACAGCACGATCTCGCCATGGGTCGGCAGATGCTGCACATAGCGCTGGAAATACCACTGGCCACGCTCGGTCTCGGTCGGCTTCTCCAGCGCGACGACGCGCGCCCCGCGGGGATTCAGGTGTTCCATGAAACGCTTGATGGTCCCCCCCTTGCCGGCCGCATCGCGACCTTCGAACAGGATCACCACCTTCTGCCCGGTTTCCTTGACCCAGGCCTGCAGCTTCAGCAACTCGACCTGCAGGCGGTATTTCTGCTGCTCGTAGTTGCGGCGCTGCATGAGATTTTTGTACGGATATGCGCCGTCGCGCCAGTCCGGCGCCAATTCGTCATCCGGATTGGGCGAAGCCAGGCCCGCGGCCAGGCGCTGCTGCTTGAGCAGGCTCTTGAGCAGCACCACCGACTCCTCGACCGGCAGGCCGGCCACCACGTCCTGCAGGGCGCCCAGTCGGGATTGCTGGGCCGCATCCAGCGAGGCGTGTACGGCAAATCCCTCGATGGCCGGCGGCGTCAGCACCGGCGGCACATCGCCCGCCGCCACGCGGCGGGAGCGGGTGCGCGGCACCTTGCGTGCAACGGTCGGGAGTTGTTGCTCAGGCAACGGGGTCGCTTTTTTTCTGGTCACCATGCTCTCTCCATCATTCGATGCGAAAGAGCCATTTCACGCCGATGCAGGGCGCTTGTCTACTCCAGCAACTCCACCGGAATCATCGCACGCAGTACTGTCTGCGCCTCGCTACGGCGCACCCGGTTGCTCAGCCACCACAGCGCCCCCTTCTTGATGCTCCACTCCGCCTCCTGGCCGGCCAGAAGCAACGACGCCATGCGCCCCAGCGACGGCTGGTGGCCGACGATCAGTACGCTGCCCTTGGCGTGCGGCCATCCGGAAGCAGCAATCAGTTCCGAAACGCAGGCATCCGGCCCGATCTTGCGATTGGTTTCAAAGGGCAGCTTGAGTGCTTCCGCGGTTTGCTGGGTACGCACAGCCGGGCTGACGACGATCCGCAAATCCTTCGGCTGATGGCGCAATATCCACGCTGCCATCCGTTGCGCCTGCCTCTCGCCCCGCTCGGTCAGGCGTCGCTTCAGATCGTCGTCACCATCCTCCGCCTCGGCATGACGCCACAGCAACAAATCCATGATCGCCCCCCATTGGAAAGCCGACATTATGACCACGCAATGTTACCGCAGCGTTGCGTCAACACGCGGAAGCATGTAACCCGTCAGGGCATGAGCGGCTAACGTGGCTCTGTCAAGCCATCCGCCGTAGCAGATCAGGCGTAACCCTGCGGATTGCCGCTCTGCCACCGCCAGGCATCGACACACATCGCCTCGACGCCGCGTTCAGCCTTCCAGCCCAGCAGCCGCTCGGCCAGCGCCGGGTCGGCATAACAACTGGCGACATCCCCCGGCCGCCGGGGTGCGATGCGGTAAGGCACCTGCCGGCCGCTTGCCTGGGAGAAGGCCGCCACCATCTCCAGCACGCTGTAGCCACGCCCGGTTCCCAGGTTAATCGCAACGCAGCCGGCATGCCCGCGCAGGTAATCGAGCGCCGCCAGGTGGCCGAGGGCGAGATCGACGACATGGATGTAATCGCGCACCCCGGTTCCGTCCGGCGTGTCGTAATCGTTACCCCAGACATTCAGGTACTCGCGCCGCCCGATGGCGACTTGGGCGACAAAAGGCATCAGGTTGTTGGGAATGCCCTGCGGATCCTCGCCGATCAGTCCGCTCGGATGCGCGCCGACCGGGTTGAAATAGCGCAGGATGCCAAAGCGCCAGGCCGGATCGGCCCGCTGGGCATCGCGCAGGATCTCCTCGACCATCAACTTGCTACGGCCATACGGATTGGTCGCCGACAGCGGATGATCCTCGGTCAGCGGCAAGCGCTGTGGATCGCCATAAACCGTGGCCGAGGAGCTGAAGACCAGCGTGCGAACCCCGCCTTCGCGCATCGCCTCGAGCAGGCGCAGCGTGCCGACCACGTTGTTGTCGTAATAGGCCAGCGGTTGCTCGACCGATTCGCCAACAGCCTTGAGTCCGGCGAAATGAATGACCGCTTCGGCCCGGCTGGCCCGCAGGGCTGCGAGCAGCGCCGCGCGATCACGCACGTCGCCGCGCACCAGCGCAACCTCGCGGCCGGCAATCCGGCCGACCCGGGCCAGGCTCTCAGGATGGCTGTTGCAAAAATTGTCGAACACCGTCACCGTGTGTCCCGCGGCCAGCAACTCGACACAGGTATGCGAACCGATATAACCGGCCCCGCCCGTCACCAGAATATTCACCGATTTTCTCCCTTGCCAGATCCCGAAGACCGGCGGATCCGCCCTGCCCGTCTTCGTTGCAACACCGCATCATAAATGACGCGGGCAACAATACGGCACCGCAGGGCCGGCTTTGCACCTTCCCCAACGCCCGCCTCTCCCAAAGAAAAAGGGCCGATTCCTTGCGGAATCAGCCCTTTGCCGAATCTTTGGCGCGCCCAGCGCGATTCGAACGCACGACCCCTGCCTTCGGAGGGCAGTACTCTATCCAGCTGAGCTATGGGCGCTTGAGAGGGTGCATTCTACTCTGCGGGACGGCGCACGTCCATGCCGAAAAGCGCCCCGTCCGGAACGGGGCAAGGCGATCAATCGAAGAAGGTGCGTGCTGCCTCGTAACGTTGCGCGTAATAGCGGTCGTTCAGGCGGTCGATGCGCACCTTGCCGTTAGACGAAGGCGCATGAATGAAGCGGGAATCGCCGATGTAAATGCCGACGTGCGACAAAGAGCGGTTGAGGGTATTGAAGAAAACGAGATCGCCCGGGCGCAATGCGTCGCGCTCGACCGGCCGGCTGTTGCGGGCGATGTCGGCCGCACTGCCCTGCACCTTGAGACCGGCCGCCTGACCATAGATGTAGCTGACCATGCCACTGCAATCGAGCCCGGCTTCGGGGTTCTTGCCACCGAAGCGATAGCCGGTGTCGATCAGGCCGAGGGCGTAGAGAACGATCTCGTTACCCTTCTCGCTGACCGGACGGGGGGCTTGCGCTATAGTTTCCGTCGAGGCGGAAGGACGCGGACCAGGACTGCCGCACGCCGCAAGCAGCAGGGCGGCCAGGCCGGCAAGCGATGAGACGGGAAGGCGCATCAAGCTCAAGCTTTTTCTTGGAACAACCCATAACTTAGCGTTTTTACAGGAATTTTCAAGACCATGAATCTCCAGAACGTGCAACTGCTGCAAACCGGCAACCTGATCGGCGGCACCTGGGTGGGCGCTGACAGCGGCGAACGATTGAGCGTGATCAATCCAGCGAGCGGCGAAAAGCTGGCCGACGTCCCGCTCTGCGGTGCCGCCGAAACGCGCCGCGCCATCGAAGCCGCCAACGCGGCCTGGCCGGCCTGGCGCGCCCTGACCGCCCGCCGCCGATCGCAGATCCTGCAGGCCTGGAACCGCCTGATTCTCGACAACGCCGAAGACCTGGCGCAGATCGTCACGGCCGAGTGCGGCAAGCCGCTGGCGGAAGCCCGGGGCGAGGTGATCTACGGCGCTTCCTTCGTCGAATGGTTTGCCGAGGAAGGCAAACGCACCTACGGCGAGAGCATTCCCAGCCCGGCCTCGACGACACGCCTGCTCGTCATCAAGCAGCCAATCGGCGTCTGCGCAGCGATCACGCCATGGAATTTTCCACTCGCCATGATCACCCGCAAGGTTGCCCCGGCGCTGGCTGCCGGCTGCCCGGTGGTGGTCAAGCCGGCCGAAGCGACGCCGCTCACTGCCCTGGCGCTGGCCGTACTGGCCGAACAGGCCGGTTTCCCGGCCGGCGTGTTCAACGTGGTCACCGGCCAGCCAGCAGCCATCGGCGGCGAACTGTGTGCCAATCCCATCGTCCGCAAGCTGTCGTTTACCGGCTCCACCGCCGTCGGCCGCCTGCTCATGGCGCAATGCGCGCCGACCCTCAAGAAGCTGTCGCTGGAACTGGGCGGCAATGCGCCCTTCATCGTCTTCGACGATGCCGATGTCGATGCCGCCGTCGCCGGCGCGATCGCTGCCAAGTACCGCAATACCGGGCAGACCTGCGTCTGCGCCAACCGCCTGCTGGTGCAGAACGGCATCTACGAGGAATTCGCCGCCAAGTTCGCCGCCAAAGTGAGTCAGTTGCAGGTCGGCGCCGGCACCGAGGCGGGGGTGGCACAAGGGCCGCTGATCAATGCTGCCGGCCTGGGCAAGGTTGAGGCGCATGTGGCCGACGCCGTCGCCCACGGTGCCCGCGTGCTCTGCGGCGGAACGCGCCACGCCCGCGGCGGCAATTTCTTCCAGCCGACCGTATTGGCCGACGTGACGCCCGCCATGAAGGTCGCCCGCGAGGAAACCTTCGGCCCGGTCGCGCCGCTCTTCCGCTTCACGACCGAGGCCGAAGCCATTGCCATGGCCAACGACACGGAGTTCGGCCTGGCCGCCTATTTCTTTACCCGCGACGTCGCGCGCTGCTGGCGCGTCGGCGAGGCGCTGGAGTACGGCATGGTGGGCATCAACACCGGCAGCATCTCGAACGAGGTGGCGCCCTTTGGCGGCATCAAGCAGTCCGGCCTCGGACGCGAGGGCTCCAAGTACGGAATCGAGGATTACCTCGAAATCAAGTACCTCTGCTTTGACGTACAAGGTTGAAACGCCTGCTCGCCATCGCCTAGCTGCTCTGGCAGCTCGGGCGCCGTTCCGCCGAAGATCGCCCCGACAGCGGACCGCTCGGCTGCGATGCCGATAGCGCTGCGGGCGGCTGAGACGCCGGCGATGGCGGAGGCAGAGGCGATTAGGCCGGATGGCCCCGGGCCTCAGCCCATGTCCGGCGCGTAGGCGACAACCCGGTTGCGTCCGCTGTTCTTGGCGACGTAAAGTGCCGTGTCGGCCGCGTGGGTCAGCGCATCGGGTGTCTTGCCATGATCGGGGTAAGCAGCGACACCAGCCGACCCCGTAAAGGTGATCCGGGCAGTGCCGCAGTCGACGCCAATCCCGGCGATCTGCCGGCGCCAGCCTTCCGCGCGCTCGACGGCCTTGTCGAGCGCCATGCGCGGCATCAGGACGACGAACTCCTCGCCGCCATAGCGGCACAGCACGTCTTCCTGACGGATGTCGGCACGCAGGGTTTCGGCCAGGACGACCAGGGCGCGGTCGCCAGCCAGGTGGCCGTAGGTGTCGTTGATCCGCTTGAAGAAATCGAGATCCAGAATGACCAGGGCCAGCGGGTAGCCTTCGCGGCGGGCGCGCGACAACTCGCGCTCCAGCGTCTCATCGAGATAACGGCGGTTGAAGCAGCCGGTCAGGCAATCCCGGATGGTCTGTTCCCGGAGGGCGACCTGGAGTTGCTCGATTTCGACCAGCTGCCGGCGCAACTGCTCATTGACTGCGCGTAATTCGCTCTCGGCCCAGCGACGTTCGGAAATATCGCGGGACACCCCGAGCAGCGCGTAAGGCTGGCCAGCCGTATCCAGCAGGAAGCTACCGACGACTTCGGCATGAATCAGATGGCCATCCTTGTGCGGCTGTTCGATCTCGCAGGTGGCCGACAAGGCACTCAGGTCGCCGGCCGCGATGCGGCTCAGATGATCGTGCAAGATTTCCTGCACCCGGGCATACGAAGCTGGCGTCATCGCGTCGGCCACGCTCTGGGCCATCGCCTCCTCGGCGGTCAGACCACGCACCTTCTCGATGGCCGGGCTGATGTAGGTGAAGCGCAGGGTCTTCAGATCAAGCGTCCAGATGACATCCTTGCTGAAATCGGCCAGTTGCCGGTAACGCTCCTCGCTGGTTCGCAGGGCGCGTTCAAACACTTCCCGCGAGGCGACCTCGCGCTGCAGGCGATGGTTCAGCCGGGCAAAATAGAGTGCCGCACCGCCAACCAGCAGGATCAACAAACCACCGCCCGCCAGCGCGAAGCCGATCCAGACCGGCAACTGGCCGGCCTCCGGCTCGAAAATCAGGCCATGAATGACCGGCTTGGGGGGCAGCATGCCCAATTCGGCGTAGGTTTCGGCAATCTGCTGCCAGCGGCTGGCCGACTGCTGGCCAATCTCGACCAGATCGGGCTGCATCAGGCGCTTCATTTCATGTGCCTCGAACAGCAGGTGGTCCCGCTCATGACGCTGGGCGTAACGGGCCAGAATCAGATCGGCAATCTTCTCCGGATGCGCCAAGGCATAGGCCCAACCCCGTACGACAGCCTGGCGAAAGGCCCGGACACGGTCGGGCGCAGCCTTGACACGCTGTTCGGAGGTAAACAGGGTGTCGCCGTAAAAATGGATGCCCACCGCAGCCGGATTGAAAATCTGGTAAGGAAAGCCGACCTTGCGCAGCAGGTAGGGCTCGTCCGTGACGTATCCCGACATCGCATCGACCCGCCCTTCGATCAGGTCATGGGTATCGAAGGTATTCGGCACGGTGGTGAAGTTCCGGATCTCCTCGCGCCGGAGATAAGCAAACAATTCGGTTTCATGCGGCGCCAGCATGATGCGGCTGCCCTCAAGGCTATCGATCGCACTGATCTTGCGCCGGTTGACCAGCAGGATCAGGGGCGAATGCTGAACGATGGCGGCGAGCGCGACGACCGGCTTGCCGTGCGCCCGGTGCCAGGCCAGTTCGGACGCGGCCACCCCAAAATCCGCCTCGCCGTTGAGCACGATCTCCACGGGATTCCCCCCGGCAGGCAGTTCGCGCAAGCTGACGTCAAAGCCTGCCTCGCGAAAATACCCCTGCTCGATGGCAGCGTAATAGCCGGCGAACTGGAACTGGTGTTTCCAGTTGAGTTGCAGCACGACCTGCTCCAGCGCCCAGGCGGGCGCCGCAGCCAAGCATGACAACAGGAAAAAAACCGTTCGCATGCCGCAATTATGCCGGCATTTCCTGCGAACGCCTCACTTGTGATAGCTCCGGCTGCTGCCCGAACCGCCAGGGCTGGAACCGGCTTCGTGTTCGAAGAGGTTCCAGCCCTGCTGCTGCGCGAAGGCGAAAATCAGCACGGCGCAGATGCCGGCCACCAGGTTGAACTTGTCGAACATCAGTCGTCTCCGCCCGCGTCGTCGCCCCCCTCCGGCGCATGATCGCTTTCCGCCCAGCGCCGCGTCTCGAAGGCCGCTGTGCGCAGCGCGGCGAAGACCGGAAAGGCGGCTAGGAAGATCAGCACGATCACGAAATTGGACCACCCGGCGCGCGGTGCAACAACCTCCAGGCGATCATGTACCACCACCGCGTTCGGCGGCATTTCCGGATCGAGCGTCAGGTAGTAGCTGCCCGGGGGAACGTTGCGGAACACGACCTCGTCGTCGCGGCTGCCTTCCGTCCACCGCCCGTCGTCGTAGCCCCAGTAGTACGAAATTTCGCGCGCCGCCGACCAGACCTGGCCGGTACTCTTGTTGACCAGCAACAGGTCAACGCCAAGCCAGTTATTGTCGAGCGAAGTCGCCTGACGCACGGCGATCTTGCGTTGCTGTGCAGCCAGCGTGAATTCGCGGCTTTGCACCTCGCTGGCCAAGCCCGGTTCAAAACTGAAATCCTGGCGTAGCAGCAGCCTTTCGCTCGACACCATCACAAAGAATGCCTGGACCAGCAGGGCAACCAGCGCCAGTCGGGCGAACAGGCGCCAACTCCGGCGCGCCGTGGCGGCCCACGGGTTGGGCTGATTGGCATGAATGCCGATCGTTGCGGGCAGTTTTCCGGTCAAACCGAAGGCCTCGGCAATCTCCTCCGGCGTCACGTAGTGCCCCAGCGACCAGGTCAGGTCGTTGTCGCTGACCTCCTTGGACAGCAGGTGGGGCGGCGCCACGTAATCGACGACGCGGCAGGTCTCGCCATGGCGAACCCGCCAGGTGAATTCGCCATCGATCTGCACCACCTCGGCACGCGGCGTGGTCGAGAAATGCTTGAACAATGCGCCGTCGTAACGCAGGCTGTCCGTCTCGATGACAGGCTTGCTCGTCGGCGGCCGGGACAGCACATCGACGACATTCCAGTGGCCGTTGTATTCGGTCAGCCAGCGATAGGTACCATGCTCGGCGGCCAGCAGGTATTCCGACCAGAGGTAGGCGATGCCCTCGATCCGCGCCCGACGGACCAGATGGCCGATGACTTCGACCGGCCTGCCCTCCAGGGTGCCCTTGCTGCCCAGGGGCAGGCGAAGCGGGCGGAATTCGTCGCGGCGGCCGCGCAGGCGTGACAGGATCGGGTACGCGGGATCGCCGGCATCGACCACCGTACCGCAGCTGGCACAGGCTACGGCCAGAATGTCCGGTGCCCGGGCCTGCATCGGCGAAGCGCAGGACGGGCAGCGGAAGACCTGCACTTGGACGCTGACGTCGCGCGCCGCCTGACCGTCGCGCAGGTTGCTCAGGCGCAGCGACCGGAAATCGACCGCTTCGCCGACAAAAAGCAGGGGCGGCGTTTCGGAGTAGTCGAGGGTGGCGAAATGGCGTTCATTGCGCAGGTCGGCCGCCGCCACCGGGTAGCCGGCACCGACCTTGAACGGCAACTCGCCCTCGCCGGCAACGCACGCGGCGTTTTCAAGGTTGCTGACGGTCCACACCTGACTGGCCACCTGCAGGCGCTGGCCTATCCGGAGTCCGGAAAAGGCCGGCAAGGGCTCGTCCACCTGATGCATGAATGTGAGCACATACTCACCACCCGCCTCAGACAGCCAGCCCGTCCGCATGTCGTCGAACAAGAGGTGCCACTCATTCCAGATACCCTGGCTGTACTGGATCTGGATGCGCCCGATCAGCGCGAAGTGGACGCCCTGATAGCTCCCCTCGGCCCCCAGCCGGAGCGGCGAGCGGTCCTCGACCAAGGGCGCCATCTTGCCGATGTCTTCCAGATTCTGGTCATGACGAACCAGCGTACTCTGGCAATACGCACAAACGGCGAAAACCGACGCGTTCGATTTGAACGCGACGGGCGCGCCGCAGGACGGGCAGGAGGCAGTCAGCGCCACGCGGGTCCGATCAGGTCAGCTTCTTGAGCAGTTCCGCCTTTTTCGCATCGAACTCGGCCTGGCTGAGGATCCCTTTGACGACCAGACCGTGCAGTTTTTCCAGTGTGGCCACGACCTCGTCCGGCGAAACGCTGCCGGCTGCCGCGGCCGGAGCCGCACCACCCTGCGGCAGGGTCGCGGCCATCGCCTGCCCGACCACCTGGCCGAAACCGACGCCGGCGCCCAGGCCAACCCCCATCGCCGCCATGCCGCCTTCGTTTTTCGCGGCATCGGGGATGCTGTTGGCAACCTGGTACTGCGTGTAGCGCTGCATGTCGCCGATCATGTTCATGCCGATCTTCTGGTCAAGAATCTTCTGCAACTCCTCGGGCAGCGACACGTTCTGGACGACCAGCGCATCCAGCGCCAGGCCGTATTCGGCGAACACCGGCTGCATCCTGGCGAACATCGCCCGACCGAATTCGTCCTGGTTGGCCGCCATGTCGAGGAAGGGCACACCGGATTCGGCGAACAGGTCGGTCATGCCGGCAACCAGGGTATTGCGCAACTGGCCGGCCAGTTCCTCGCGATCGTAGCGGTCGCGGGTGCCGGAAATTTTCTGAAAGAAGGCCTTGGGGTCGACCAGGTGGTAGGCATAGATGCCGAAAGCGCGCAACCGGACCATGCCGAATTCCTTGTCGCGGATGGTGATCGGATTGGGCGTGCCCCATTTTTGATCGAGTTGGGTGCGCGTCGAGAAGAAGTACACATCGCTCTTGAAAGGCGATTCGAACAGCTTGTCCCAGTTCTTCAGGTAGCTCAGCACCGGCAGGGTCTGCGTCGTCAGCTTGTACATGCCCGGCGGGAAGACATCGGCCACCTTGCCTTCGTTGACGAACATCGCCACCTGCGAGTCGCGCACGGTCAGGCTGGCACCGTTCTGGATTTCCATGTCCGCCATCGGGAAGCGCCAGGCCAGCGTACCGTCTCCCTCCTCCGTCCATTGCAGGATGTCGATAAACTGTTTCTTGATGAAGTCCATCAGGGCCATGAAAGTCTCCTTGTGTGATCAGGCGATGCAGCCGGCGTTGAGGATGCCGATGCCAAGGGAAAGTGAAGCGAGAAATACGCCGGAAGCCACCTTGCCCTGCGGGATGGCCTGGTTGATCCGGGGCAGCGCGAGGCGAGCCACGACATAGACCATCAACTGGACCAGACAGGCGACGACGCCCCAGCCGATCATCGCCAGGATGTCATGGCTGACCGCGACCGACACCGCAATCGGCAAGGCATACCCGACCACCGCGCCGCCCAGGCTGACGGCCGCCGCCGTGTTGCCTTCGCGGATCAGGGCCAGTTCGTTATACGGCGTGACAAAGACATAAAGAACGGCAAATACCGCGAGCAAGGCGAGCGCCGTGGCGAAATAGCCGGCGAAAGCGGGCAGGCTGCCGATGACCGGATCAAACATGGAATCTCCCGCAGTGGACGAAATGACAGGAGATTCTCTTCGCTCAGCCGGCTTTGTTCAAGCGCCGGCTGCCAGTTGCCGCAAGCCTTCGAGGGGCAGATTGGGAACCAGCCGGAAGGGGATCGACAAATGTTCGGCGATTTCGCCGGCATGACCACCGGAGATCAGGCAGATCCGGTCCGGCCCGGCCAGGCGGGTAAAAACGCGCTCGACGGCCCCGGCCTGCGCTTCGAGGATGCCGGACACAATGGCATCCTCGGTGCAGCGCGGCAGCGGGTCGTAACCCCCGGCGGCCAGCGGCAGGGCGGCCGTTCCCTGAGCCAGCGAACGCCGCATCAGGCCGATGCCGGGCAGGATGTCGCCCCCCGCAAAGCAGCCATCGGCTGCCAGCGTGTCGATGGTCGTCGCGGTCCCCGCCATCACCACGAGGGCCGCCCCGGCATGCAAGGCACGGGCGCCGACCAGGGCGCACCAGCGGTCGACACCCAGCCGCTCCGGACTGCGATAGCAATTGCTAACGCCCCCCGCCCGGGCGCTCGGCCGGATCTCCTGCAGGCAGGGCCGCCAGGGCGCCAGCTGCTCGGCCAGACGAGAGGCCACCTGCGGGCCCGCCACATTGGCCAGCATCACTTTGTCGGGCCGCGGCCACTTACCCGGCAGGCCGGCCAGTTGCGCAATGTCGGCCTGCGCCACCGCCCCCTGCGCCAACCAGGCCGTGCCATCGTGCACACCCCATTTGACGCGGGTATTGCCGCTGTCGAGACAAACAATCATCGGGCGCTGGCCCCATCGCCGCCCGCCGTGCGCCGCAAACTGACATCACCGGCATAAATGCGCTCGATGCCCTGCCCGGTATCGATCAGCAAGGCGCCATCCGGATCGGCACCGAGACAGCGCCCGCTCAGCACCTCCTCGTCGCCCAGAATGCGCACCGCTTGATCCTGCCAGGCATGCAGCGCCTGCCAGTCGTCGCACAGCCCGGCAAAGCCCTGGGCGGCAAAGGTCGCGAGGGCTGTGGCCAACTCGGTCAGGATGGCGGCCAGAATGTCGTGGCGCTCGGCACGCACCCCGGCCGCGCTCAGGCCGCTGGCAGGTTGCGGCAGATCGCCACCTGGCGGTAGCAGGTTGAGGCCGATGCCGATGATGGCTTGCGTACCGCGCCGGTCGGACGCCAGTTCGACCAGAATGCCGGCCAGCTTGGCAAAATCCCCGTTCACGGCAAGCAGGACATCGTTCGGCCATTTCAGGCGGACCCCGGCGGCGCCGAGGCGGCCGAGCGCCCGCGCCAGGCCGACGCCGACGGCCAGCGACAGGCCGCTCAGGCGGCTCGGGCTGCCGGGAAAACGCCAGAGCAGCGAAAAGGTCAGGCTGGCCTCCGGCGACGACAGCCAGCTCCGTCCGCGCCGGCCGCGCCCGGCCTGCTGCCGGTCGGCGACGATGACCGTGCCGGCCGGTGCGCCCCGGTCGGCGCGGCGCATCAGTTCGCTGTTGGTCGAATCGCATTCGTCCAGTGCGTCGACGTCGAAACGCCCGGCCAGTGCGGCGAGCCGGGGCTTGAGCAATACGGGGTCGATCAGTGCCATGCGGCGGATTCTACTCCGCTGCGTGCTCCTTGCCGCCGTCGATGCCCAGCTCGGCGATCTTGCGCGTAATGGTGTTGCGGCCGATGCCCAGCGCCTGCGCCGCCTCGATGCGACGGCCGCCGGTATGGGCCAGCGCCCGGGTGATCAGGATGCGCTCGAAAACCGGGGCCAGCACGCCATGCACATCGGGCACGCCGCGCGCCAGCAAGCGGTCGACCTCGCTTTCCAGCGCGCCCTCCCAGTCGGTCACCGGCGCCGCCGGACTGGCCTCGCGCAGCTCGACCGGCAGATCACCAACCTCGACCTGCTGACCGGGCGCCATCACGGTCAGCCAGTGGCAGAGGTTTTCCAGTTGCCGCACGTTGCCCTGAAAATCCAGCCCGGTCAGGTATTTCAGCGCCGCTTCCGACAGCCGCTTGGTCTCGACCCCCAGTTCCCGGGCGCTCTTTTGCAGGAAATGGCGGGCGAGCAGCGGGATATCCTCGCGCCGCTCGCGCAGGGCCGGCAGACGGATGCGGATGACATTCAGACGGTGGAACAGGTCCTCGCGGAACAGGCCGTCCTTGACCCGCGTCTCGAGATTCTGGTGCGTTGCCGCGATGACGCGGACATTGGCCTTGATCGGCGAATGGCCGCCAACACGATAGAAGTGGCCATCGGACAACACCCGCAGCAAGCGCGTCTGCAGCTCCGCCGGCATGTCGCCGATTTCATCGAGAAACAGCGTCCCCCCCTCGGCCTGCTCGAAACGGCCACGGCGCTGGGCCTGCGCGCCGGTAAAGGCGCCACGCTCATGACCGAACAGTTCCGATTCCAGCAGATCCTTCGGAATGGCCGCCGTGTTGATGGCGATGAAGGGCTTGTCGGCGCGTGGGCTATGCCGGTGCAGGGCGCGGGCGACCAGCTCCTTGCCCGAGCCGGATTCACCGGTGATCAGCACTGTGGCGTGCGACAGGGCCAGCCGGCCGATGGCGCGGAAGACTTCCTGCATGGCCGGTGCCTGGCCGAGAATTTCGGGGGCCAGCGCCTCTTCATCCGACGCACCGCTTTGGTGCATCGACTCGTCGATCGCCCGGCGAATCAACTCGACCGCCTGATCCACGTCAAAGGGTTTGGGCAGGTATTCGAAAGCGCCGCCCTGAAAGGCCGCTACCGCGCTTTCCAGATCGGAATAGGCCGTCATGATGATGACCGGCACCGACGGGAAACGCGTCTTCACCTCCTGCAGCAACTCCAGGCCGGACTGGCCCGGCATGCGGATATCGGACATCAGTACCTGCGGCGGCTCGATGCCCTGCTCGAGCTGCGAAATGGCTTCGCTGGCCGACGCATAGCTCTTGAACGGGATGCCCTCCCGGGACAGGGTCTTCTCCAGCACCCAGCGGATGGAACGATCGTCGTCTACGATCCAGACCGGCTTCATCATCTCTTGGCTCATTGTGTAGTCAGAATGGCCTTAGGCAAAGCAAGACTCAGGCCTGCTCGATGGGCAGACGCAGGGTGAAGATGGTGCTCCCCGGTCGGCTGACACAATCGATCGTGCCATGGTGGTGCTGGATGAAATTCTGGGCGATGGTCAGCCCCAGGCCGCTGCCGCCTTCCCGGCCGGAAACCAGCGGGTAGAACATGCGCTCGCGGATATCGTCCGGGATGCCCGGACCGTTGTCGATGACCTTGATCTCCATGGCCAGGCGATAGCGCTTCTTGGCCAGCGTCACCTGACGCAGCGAACGCGTCCGGAACACGATCTCCCCTTCGCCCGCCATCGCCTGCGCGGCATTGCGGGCGATGTTCAGGACGGCCTGGATCAACTGCTCGCGATCGCCGACCAGTTCCGGCAAGCTGGTATCGTAATCGCGGCGCACGGCAAGCGAACCGGGAAATTCAGCGGTCAGCAGGCTGCGCACCCGTTCGAGGATTTCGTGGATATTGACCGTCGCCGGCAGCATCGGCCGGTGCGGCGTCAACAGGCGCTGCATCAGGTCCTGCAGGCGGTCGGCTTCCTTGATGATGACCTGCGTGTATTCCTTGAGCGAAGGGTTGCCCAGTTCATGTTCGAGCAGCTGCGCCGCGCCGCGGATACCGCCGAGCGGGTTCTTGATCTCGTGTGCCAGGTTGCGGATCAGTTCGCGATTGGCCTGCTGCTGCTCGATCAGGCGCTCCTCGCGCGTCGCCGTCAGATGGTGCTCAATGGGCTGCAGCTCGAGCAGCAGCCGGACGCCCGGCGCGACCTCCGGGCGCAGCGGCGTGACGGTGCAATTGATATGCAGCACTTCGCCATCGGCCCGGCGCAACTCGATGTTCTGCCCGGTGTAGCCCCAGTTGTTCTGCAGACCGTTGTCGAGCGCCGCCTGCAGGGTGGCTGAACAGGTGCAGACGGCCGCCAGCGTCTTGCCAACCGCCGAACGACTGCTCACAGCCAGCAGGTTTTCGCCGGCGGCATTGATGTAGCGGATGATCTGCCCTTCATCGATGAGCAGCACGGCCGAAGCCAGCAGATCCAGGCCGGCAAAGGAAGCATGGGTCACGTTCATGACGGCATTGTAGCCGCGCCGCGCCCTACCCTGGCGACAACTTGCGTTACTGACCCAACGTTCATTATCATCGCCCGCTTCTCCCCATCACGCCGCGACGATGTCCACGCCCCCCACCCGCCCCACGCTTCTGCTGCTCGTCGCCAGCGCGCTGCTGGGCGCCTGCCGCAGCGGCGAAACCCCGCCTCCGCCGACACCTGTCGTCCTCGTCCAGCCGGCCGTCCCGGCCACCACGGAGGGCAGCGTCTATACCGGTGAAATCCGCGCCCGGCATGAAGTCGACCTCGCCTTTCGCGTCGGCGGCAAGATTGCCGCCCGCCTGGTCGATGCTGGCGCCGAAATCCGGCCTGGCCAGCCGCTTGCCCGCCTCGATCCGACCGACCTGCAACTGGCCGCAAACAGTGCCCGCGCCCAGCTCGCCGCCGCCGAAAGCGACCTGGCCACCGCCCGCGCCGAACGCGAGCGCTATGCCGGTCTGCTTGCCCGAAAATTTGTCAGCCAGGCTGCTTTCGATGCCAAGGAGAATCTGTACAACAGCAGCCGCGCCCGACTCGAACAGGCCCGCGCCCAGAACGAGATCAGCGGCAACCAGGCGGCTTACGGGACGCTGAGCAGCGAGACGGCAGCCGTCGTCACCGCCGTGCTGGCCGATACCGGCCAGGTCGTCGCCGCCGGCCAGCCCGTGCTGCGCATCGCCCGCCCGGAAGAAAAGGAAATCGCCATCGCCGTGCCGGAAAGCCGTGTCGAGGAACTGCGCCGTGCCCGGCAGATCACGGTCAGCCTGTGGGCCGCCCCGGAGACGACACTGCGCGGCGAATTACGCGAACTGTCGCCGGCCGCCGACCCGGCGACCCGCACCTACGCCGCCCGCATCCGTCTGCTCGATCCACCGCCCGCCGTCCGCCTCGGCATGACCGCCCGCGCCCAGATCGGCGGGGCGACGGCCGGCAGCACCCTGCTGGTGCCGCTCAGCGCCGTGCTCGATACCGGCCAGGGCCCCTTCGTCCGCGTCGTCCGCGATGGCAAGGTCGCCTCGCATCCGGTGACCGTCGCCCGCTTCCGCGAGGACGGCGCCGAACTCAGCGGCGGCCTGACGGCCGGCGAACCGGTGATCATCAGCGGCGGCCTGCGGCTGGTCGATGGCCAGGCCGTCCAGCCCCGCCCGGCGACACCGCCTTCCCGCCAGCGTTAAGCCGTGAGCCAGCGCTTCAACCTGTCCGACTGGACGCTGCACCACCGTACGCTGGTCGGCTATTTCCTGCTCGCCATCGCGCTGATGGGCATCGTCGCCTACGGCCGCCTGAGCCAGGCCGAGGACCCGCCCTTCACCTTCAAGATCATGGTCATTCGCACCCTGTGGCCGGGCGCCACGGCACGCCAGGTCGAACAGCAGCTGACCGACAAGATCGAGAAGAAATTGCAGGAAACACCGTTCATCGACCGCGTTTCGAGCTTCTCGCGGCCCGGGGAATCGACCGTGATGTTCTTCGTCAAGGACAGCACGCCCCCTGGCAACGTGCCGGATGTGTTTTACCAGGTGCGCAAGAAGGTCGGCGACATCCGCCACACGCTGCCGGCCGGTATCCAGGGGCCGTTCTTCAACGACGAATTCGGCGATGTCTTCGGCAATATCTACGCCCTGACCGGCGACGGCCTCGACTATCCGCAACTGAAGGACCAGGCCGAGCGCATCCGCGACGAGCTGCTGCGCGTTCCGAACGTCGGCAAGGTGGAAATTTTCGGCATCCAGGACGAAAAGATTTTCGTCGATCTCGCCAATGCCAAGCTGGCGACGCTCGGGATCGACCAGGCCACCATCGTGCAGGCGCTGGCCCAGCAGAACGCCGTGACCGGCAGCGGCTTCTTCGAAACCGAACGCGAACGCATCCAGATCCGCCCGGGCGGCGCTTTCGACACGGTGCAGGCGGTTGCCGACACGCTGATCCGCGCCGGCAACCGCAGCTTCCGGCTGGGCGACATCGCCCGCGTCCATCGCGGCACCGTCGATCCGCCGGCCACCCAGGTCCGCTTCGGCGGCAAGCGGGCGCTGGCCATCGGCGTCGCGATGACCAAGGGCGGCGACATCATTCAGCTCGGCAAGGATCTGAACCAACGCATCGCCACCCTGCAGGCCGCCCTGCCGGTCGGCGTCACGATCGACGAAGCAGCCAGCCAGCCGGCGGCAGTCAAGCGTTCGGTGCAGGCCTTCGTCCAGGCCCTGGCCGAAGCGGTGCTGGTCGTCATGCTGGTCACCTTCCTCAGCCTCGGCATCCGCACCGGCCTGGTCGTCGCCATCTCGATCCCGCTCGTACTGGCCGCCACCTTCCTCGGCATGGCGCTGTTCAACGTCGGCCTGCACAAGGTGTCGCTCGGCGCCCTGGTGCTGGCCCTCGGCCTGCTGGTGGACGACGCAATCATCGCCGTTGAAATGATGTGGGTAAAGATGGAACAGGGCTGGGAGCGCACCCGTGCCGCCTCCTTCGCCTACACCAGTACGGCGGGGCCGATGCTGTCCGGCACGCTGGTCACCGTGGCCGGCTTCATCCCCATTGCGCTGGCCAAGTCGGCGACCGGCGAATACGCCTTCGCCTTTTTCCAGATCAATGCCGTCGCGTTGCTCATTTCCTGGCTGGCCGCCGTCGTCGCCATTCCCTGGCTGGGCTACAAGCTGCTGCCCGACCCACGCGCCGCCAAAACCCCGGCAGCCTGGGAGCACAAGGCACCCCGCCTGGCCTGGCTGGTCGCCAAGCTCGGCCTGAACGGACCGGCCCACGCCGAGGACCACGACGTCTACGGCACCCCCTTCTATGTTCGCTTCCGGCAACTGGTCGCCTGGTGCGTGCGCCGCCGCTGGCTGGTCATCGGCATCACCATCGGCCTCTTCGCGCTGTCCATCGTCGGCATGGGCAAGGTGCAGAAGCAGTTCTTCCCGAATTCGACCCGGCTGGAGCTCAACGTCGAACTGCGCCTGCCGGAAGGCGCCTCGCTCACTGCCATCGATGCCGAAACCCGCCGCCTCGAAGACTGGCTGGACAAGGAC
Organism: Azonexus sp.; assembly: GCA_046297855.1. Classification (GTDB taxonomy): domain Bacteria; phylum Pseudomonadota; class Gammaproteobacteria; order Burkholderiales; family Rhodocyclaceae; genus Azonexus. Next base: position 24,468 of record JBKBHB010000013.1, on the reverse strand, counting down.
AAGGCCGAATTCGACCAGTTCGAGCATTACATCGCCTACATCGGCGCCGGTTCGCCGCGTTACTACCTCGGCCTCGACCAGCAACTGGGTGCCAGCAATGTCAGCCAGTTCGTCATCGTGACGCGCAGCATCGCGGCGCGCGAGGCCCTGCGCGAGCGCCTGATCCGGCTCTACGACAGCGAGGCCTCCGGGGCACGGGCAACCATCACCCGCATCGAGAACGGCCCGCCGGTCGGCTATCCGGTGCAATACCGCATTTCCGGCGAGGACACGGAACTGCTGCGCCGGACGGCTGGCGAAATCGCCGACGTGATGCGCCACGCCCCCGAGCTGAGCAACATCAACTTCGACTGGAGCGAACTGTCGAAGACCATCGAGATCGAGATCGACCAGGATAAGGCCCGCCTGCTCGGCGTTTCCAGCCAGGATGTCGCCGCCCTGCTCAACATGTCGCTGAATGGCTACACGGTGAGCAGTTTCCGCGAAGGGGAGAAGACCATCGACGTCGTGCTGCGCGGCGACCGCGAGGACCGCAGCCGCCTGTCCGCCCTCGCCGACCTGGCGGTGCCGACACGCAGCGGCAAGAGCGTGCCGCTCGCCCAGATCGGCCGCCTCAAGCACGGTTTCGAGCCCGGCCTGATCTGGCGCCGCGACCGGCTGCCGACCATCACCGTGCGCGGCAACCTGTACGGCAAGACGCAACCGGCCACCATCGTCGATCGCCTGAAGCCGCAAATCGACGCCATCCAGGCCGCCCTGCCGGCCGGTTACCGGATCGCCACCGGCGGCTCGGTCGAGGAATCGGCCAAGGGCTCGGGGTCGGTGATGGCCGGCATCCCGCTCTTCGTGCTGGCGGTCGTCACCATCCTGATGGTCCAGTTGCAGAGCGTATCGCGCGTCATCATGGTGCTGCTCACCGCGCCGCTCGGCCTCATCGGCATTGCCCTGTTCCTGCTCATCTTCAACCAGCCCTTTGGCTTCATGGCGCTGCTGGGCACGATCGCGCTGTTCGGCATGGTGATGCGCAATTCGGTGATCCTGGTCGACCAGATCGAACAGGATCTGGCGGCCGGCAAGGCGCGTGCCGCCGCCATCGTCGAGTCCACCGTGCGCCGCTTCCGGCCCATCGTGCTGACGGCCGCGGCGGCGGTGCTGGCCATGATCCCGCTGTCGCGCAACGATTTCTTCGGGCCGATGGCGGTCGCCATCATGGGCGGCCTGATCGTCGCCACCGCCCTCACGCTGCTCTTCCTGCCGGCACTGTACGCCGCCTGGTACAAGGTGAAAGTCAGCCCTTAGTCGCCGAAGCCGGTCGGCAGCAAACACAAGGGGCGCCGCAGCGCCCCCGCCATGCTGACACCCGAACCAAGCAGGCGCTAGCGCAGGTTGGCCAGTTCCTTCTGGATCGCCTGGATATTCCGCTCGTGCTGACTGACCCGGTCGCGATAAGGCGCCGTGCGATCACCGGGGCCGCCGCGCAGGGCTTCCTGCTCGGCAAGTTCCTTCCGGGCCTGTTCCAGGCTGCGCTGCTCACCGGCCAGTTCCTGCTCGAGAATGAGGCGACGGTCGTTGTCGCGCGACTTTTGGGTATCCTCCCCGACCCGCGGAAATCCGGCCGGGGTCGGATTGGCCGCGGCAGCGCTCGCCCCCCGGGGTTTGTTGGGCAGCGGCGGCAGCGAATTCTCCGGGCCGCTGGCAATGGCCTTGCAACTCTTGTCCAGCCTGGAATTCGTGTAGGTCGTGCTGCCATTGGCGTCGACGCACTTGTAAATGGTCTGCGCCATCGCCGACATCGGCAACGCACCAAGCAGCAGGGCAAGCGTACAACGCATCATCGTCATCGTTCCTCTTAACTTTTTCAGTGTACCGAACTTAACGGCAGGCTCACAAAAAAAGTGGACAAAAAAAGGGCGGGAAACCCGCCCTTTTTTATGTCAGCACCGATTACAGGCTGTAGTACAGATCGAATTCCACCGGATGGGTGGTCATGCGAACGCGGTTCACTTCTTCCATCTTCAGGGCGATGTACGCATCGATCCAGTCGTTGGAGAAGACGCCGCCCTTGGTCAGGAATTCGCGATCCTTGTCCAGCGCAGCAAGGGCTTCTTCCAGGCTGGCGCAGACGGTCGGGATCTGTGCATCCTCTTCCGGCGGCAGGTCGTACAGGTTCTTGGAAGCCGGATCGCCCGGATGGATCTTGTTCTGCACACCGTCCAGACCGGCCATCAGCAGGGCGGCAAAGCACAGGTACGGGTTGGACAGCGGATCCGGGAAGCGGGCTTCGACGCGACGCCCCTTGGTCGAGGCCACGAACGGGATACGGATGGAAGCGGAACGGTTCTTGGCGGAGTAGGCCAGCTTGACCGGGGCTTCGTAGTGCGGAACCAGGCGCTTGTAGGAGTTGGTGCCCGGGTTGGTGATCGCGTTCAGGGCCTTGGCATGCTTGATGATGCCGCCGATGTAGTACAGGGCGAACTCGGACAGACCGGCATAGCCGTCACCGGCGAACAGGTTCTTGCCGTCCTTCCAGACGGACTGGTGAACATGCATGCCCGAACCGTTGTCACCGACGATCGGCTTCGGCATGAAGGTGGCCGTCTTGCCATACTGGTGAGCCACGTTATGGGTCACGTACTTCTGGATCTGGGTCCAGTCAGCGCGCTGAACCAGGGTGCTGAACTTGGTACCGATTTCGCACTGGCCGGCGTTGGCCACTTCGTGGTGATGCACTTCGACCGGCACGCCCAGGGCTTCCAGGGTCAGGACCATGGCCGAACGGATGTCGTGCAGGCTGTCAACCGGCGGAACCGGGAAATAGCCGCCCTTGACGGCCGGACGGTGACCGGTGGCGCCATTGCCTTCGTTCTTCTCGCCAGCGCCCCAGGAGGCTTCGGCCGAGTGAATCTTCAGTTGGCAGCCGGACATGTCGACGGACCATTCGACGCCGTCGAAGATGAAGAATTCGGGTTCCGGACCGAAGTAGGCGGTGTCGCCCAGGCCGGAGGACTTCAGGTAGGCTTCGGCGCGCTTGGCGATGGAGCGCGGGTCGCGATCGTAACCCCGGCCGTCGGTCGGATCGACGACGTCGCAGGTCAGGACGACGGTGGTTTCATCGAAGAAGGGGTCGATGTAGGCCGTGGCGGGATCCGGCATGAGGAGCATGTCGGAAGCCTGGATACCCTTCCAGCCGGCGATCGAGGAGCCGTCAAAGGCGTGGCCGTTCTCGAACTTGTCTTCGTCGAAGGCGGAAACCGGCACGGTGACGTGCTGTTCCTTGCCACGGGTATCGGTGAAACGGAAATCGACGAACTTGGCGTCGTTTTCCTTGACCATCTTCATCACGTCTTGCGGGGTTGCCATAAGAATCAGTCTCCTAAGAAAACACGGCGCCGGTCGCTCCAGCACCAATCAATCAATCACGACCCGGGACAATTAGCAGAAAGCGTGCCAAGGACCAGGCGACATTCCTGCCATTCTGCCACAACGAAACCAGCACGATAAGCCAAGCCGCAACGCACCAAAAACGTGCCCAAAATCAATGAAACGCACTAATTTGGTGCGATCATGCAATTCAGCGAAATGCTCCGCACCACGGCGTGCATTTTCAGCCGATCGGCCAGCGCGCGCTCGGCCTGCTTCAAGGCCTCGCCATTCTCGAAAAAGGCGTGCCCCAGGAAAACCTCGACCTCGACCTTGCCGTTCAGGTAATGCAGCACGATCTTTTCCGGTGGCGGCAGGCTGGCCAGCATCGGCCGCAATTCGTCGAGCAGGACATCGCGCGACGGCAGGCGGGAAACGGACAGATCCGGATCGCCCTCGTCCTCCGGGTCGATGTGTATCAGCACGTCGAGCACTTCCGGATGCTCGCCGAGCACGCGGGCCCGCGCGGCTTCGGCGATACGATGCCCCTCGGAGACGCTGATCCGCGAATCGACCTGGATGTGGGTATCGACCAGCGCCTGATGCGCCATGCGCCGCGTGCGCAACTCATGCAGGCCGCGCACGCCGGGCGTGTCGAGCAGGGTCTGGCGGATGGCCGCAACCTGCGCTTCGTCCAGACCGGTGTCGATCAGCTCCTTGATCGCCCCCCAGGCCAGTTCGCCGCCCATGCGCAGAATCATGAACCCCATCAGCGCCGCCGCCAGCAGATCGAGAAACGACCAGCCCATCAGCGCGCCACCAATACCGACCACGACCACCAGGGCCGACGCCGCATCGGCGCGGGTATGCAGCGCATTGGCGATCAGCAGTTGCGAACGCTGGCGCTCGGCAACGCGGATCAGGTAGCGGTACAGCCCCTCCTTCGCAATGACGGTGGCAACGGCGATCCACAATGCGGAGAATTCGACCACCGGCAGGGCCTCGATGTGCTGCAGGCGCAACCCGGATTCCCACAGGATGCCGCCGCCGATCAGGGCCAGCGAAATGCCGAGCACCAGGGTCGCCGCCGTCTCCATCCGGGCATGGCCGTAGGGGTGGGCTTCGTCGGCCGGATGGGCGCTCTGCCGGCTGGCGTAGATGACCAGAAAATCCGACAGCAGGTCGGAAAAGGAATGCAGCCCATGCGCGACGAGCGACTGGGAATGCGCCAGCCAGCCGACAACGAGCTGGGCGAGTGTCATCAGCAGGTTGACGGCGACGCTGACCCAGGTCGCCCTTTGTGCCTCCGCGGCGCGCTCCGCCGCTGCCATTCCCTTGCGCTGCTCGCCGTCTGCCATGTGCTCTGCCCTATACTATCGGCTTGCGATTCTAGCAGTTGGACACCATGGGAAAGTTAGCCGACATCCTCAACCTCGCCCACGAGCGCGCCCGGGCGCTCGAACGCCCCTATCAGGGCGAACTGACGCCGCAGGAGGCCTACGACCTGCTGCATCTGGCCCCCGGCGCCCGGATCGTCGATGTGCGGACCCGTGCCGAGTGGGACTGGGTCGGTCGCGTGCCCAATGCCGTCGAGATCGAGTGGAACCAGTATCCGGGCGGGGTACGCAACCCGAACTTCCTGGCCGAGCTGAAGCGCCAGGTCGATCCGGAGGCGCTGGTCATGTTCCTCTGCCGCAGCGGCGTGCGCTCGATCGGCGCGGCGACGGCGGCGGCCGCCGCCGGCTACAACAACTGCTACAACGTCCTCGAAGGCTTCGAGGGCGACAAGGATGCCAACGGGCATCGCGGCAACATCGGCGGCTGGCGCAAGGCCGGGCTGCCGTGGATTCAGGGATAATTCGCCGGCCGCCGCGCCGCGGCCGCCTCAGGAAATCAGCATGCAGACAGCCACCATCGCTTTCGACCCGTTCAATGCCCTGTCCGACCAGGACTGCCATGCGCGTATCCGCGCTGCACGCGCCCGGCTTGGCAAACGCGCCGTCATCCTCTGTCACCACTACCAGCGGGCCGACGTTTACCAGTACGCCGACCTGACCGGCGATTCGCTCAAACTATCGCGCCTCGCCTCGCAGACCGATTCCGAATTCGTCGTCTTCTGCGGCGTGCATTTCATGGCCGAAGTGGCCGACATCATGACCGCACCGAACCAGATCGCCATCCTGCCCGACCTCGCCGCCGGCTGCTCAATGGCCGACATGGCCAATCTGGCCAAGGTCGAGCGCTGCTGGCGCGAACTGGGCGAGGTGCTCGACGTCGAGAACGAGGTCACCCCGGTCACCTACATCAACTCGGCGGCCGACCTGAAAGCCTTCTGTGGCGAACATGGCGGCATCGTGTGCACGTCGTCGAACGCCGGCACCATCGCCCGCTGGGCCTTCGCGCGCCGCCCCAAGGTGCTGTTCTTCCCCGACCAGCATCTCGGCCGGTGGACCGGCCACAACATGGGTTTCGCGATGGACGAAATGGTCGTCTGGGACCCTGACCTCGAACTCGGTGGCCTGACTCCGGCGCAGATACGGAAGGCGCGCATCCTGCTGTGGAAAGGCCACTGCTCGGTGCACCAGATGTTCCAGAAGCCGCAGATCGACGCCTTCCGCGCCAAGTATCCGGAGGGCCGGGTGATCGCCCACCCGGAATGCAATTTCGAGGTCTGCGCCGCGGCCGATTACGTCGGCTCGACCGAATACATCGTCAAGACCATCAAGGAAGCGCCGGGCGGGACACGCTGGCTGGTGGGCACGGAACTGAACCTGGTCGAGCGCCTGGCCGGCGAGGTCAAGCCGCAGGACAAGATCGTGCAATTCATGGCGACCACCATCTGCATGTGTTCGACGATGCAGCGCATCGACCCGCAGCATCTGGCCTGGACGCTGGAAAACCTGGCCGAGGGCAAGGTGGTGAACCCGATCCGGGTGCCAGCACACGAAGCCGAACTCGCCAAACTGGCACTCGACCGGATGCTCGACATCTCGTGACCCCGGGCCGATCGGCGCTCAGTGTGATCAATTTTACGAAGGCCGCGAAAAAAGGCTTTAATTTTTAAGGCCTCTTGCCGTTAAATGTCGCCTCACAGCGACAATTGACCATCTTGAGCCTTTTCCGAGCCTTTTTCATCGTTTTCTTATGGACCGCAAGCGCCGTTGCCCAGACGGCGCCGGCGGTTGCCCTGTATTACGGCCATGCGATTCCGCTCAAGGAATTTCGCGTGTTCGACATCGTCGTCGTCGAACCGGACCACGGTCATGACCCGCGGCGCGATGCGCGGGGCGACAGCCAGCTTTTCGCCTATGTTTCGGTCGCCGAAGTGCAACCGACGCGCCCTTATTTCCGGGATATTCCGGAGGCATGGAAACTGGCGCGCAACGGCGACTGGAACTCGCTGGTCATCGACCAGACGCCGGCCGACTGGCCGGCCTTCTTTGCCGAGCGGGTCGTCGGACCGCTCTGGGAAAAGGGTTATCGCGGCTTTTTTCTCGATACCCTCGACGCCTACCGGCTGGCCCCGCGATTCGACGAGGCGGCGCAGCAAGCCGGCCTGATCCGGGTCATCGAGACCCTCCATGCCCGCTACCCGGGCATCAAGCTGATCCTCAACCGTGGCTTCGAGATCATTCCCCGCGTTCGCGACAAGGTCTTCATGGTCGCGGCCGAATCCCTCTTTCAGGGCTGGAATGCCGGCGCCCGGCGCTATGAGCCGGTCAAGGCAGCCGACCGGGAATGGCTGCTGGGCCAGTTGAAGACCATCCAGGAGCGCGACCGCCTGCCCATCCTGGCCATCGACTACGCCCCCCCGCACGACCGCCGGCTGACCCGCGACACCGCCCGCCGGATCCGGGAGCTGGGCTTCATCCCCTGGGTGAGCGATGCCCGACTGGAGAGCATCGGCATCGGCAGCATCGAAGTACAGCCGCGGCGCGTGCTGGTCATGGTCGACAGCCGCGAGGCCGCCTCGATTAACTACGCCAACGCCCATCGTTACCTGCAGATGCCGCTCAACCATCTGGGCTATGTCGTCGATTACGCCGATGTGCGCCAACCCCTGCCCGACGCCATTCATGCTGATCGCTATGCCGGCATCGTCAGCTGGTTTTCGGGCAGCATCGCCGCCCCTTTCAGCCGCCCCTACGCCCGCTGGCTGCAACAGCGCATCGACCAACAGCTCCCGGTGGCCATCCTCGGTGATTTCGGTTTTCTGCCCGACCGGAGCATGGCCCAGCGTCTGGCCTTGCAGTTGAGCACGGCCGGCACGCCCCGCCAGCTCAGCATCAGCCGCCAGCACGCCATGCTCGGCTTCGAGACGGCGCCGCTCCCGAGCCGTGGCGACCTGCCTGCCTTTCAGGCGGCGCTGGGCACCAGCGAGCCCTTGATCGAACTGCGCGACCAGGCCAACACCCCCTACCTGGGCGGCGCCATCATGCCGTGGGGCGGTTTCATCCTCGATCCCTTCGTGCTGGTCGAAGTCCCCAATACCGAACAGGCGCGCTGGGTGATCGATCCCTTTGCCTTCCTGCAACGCGCGCTGCGCCTGCCGGAGATCCCCATCCCCGACGTCACGACCGAAAACGGCCGCCGTCTGTTCTTCTCCCATATCGACGGCGACGGCTTCCCGTCCCTGGCCGAGCTGCCGGGCAGTCCGCCGGCGGCGGAAGTCCTGCTGCGGGAGATTCTCGAAAAATACCGCACGCCAACCACCGTCTCGGTCATCGAGGCCGAAGTCGCGCCATACGGTCTACATCCGCAGCTCAGCCCGCGACTGGAAGGCATCGCCCGGCAGATGTTCCGGCTGCCGCATGTCGAGATCGCCAGCCACACCTATGCCCACCCCTTCATCTGGGACCCCGATCTCTGGGCTGGCAAGGCCGGGGAAACGAAAAACAAGAACATTGTCGAGGGCAACTACCACCTCGACATACCGGGCTATCGCTTCGACCTGACGCGTGAAATCGTCGGCTCGGCCGAGTACATCCGCCGCCGGCTCGCACCGCCGGACAAGCCGGTGCGCATCCTGCTCTGGTCGGGCGATACGGCGCCCGGCGCGGCCGCCCTGCGCATCACCGAGCAGGCCGGCTTGCTGAACCTGAATGGCGGCGACACGTCGATCACCCGCGACAACCCCTCGCTCACCGCCGTGGGCGCCCTTGGCATCGAAAAGGCCGGCTTCCTGCAGGTTTATGCGCCGATCACCAACGAAAACATTTATACCAACCTGTGGCGCGGCCCCTACTATGGCTACGAACGGGTCATCGAAAGTTTCGAGATGACCGAATCACCCCGCCGCCTGAAACCGGTGGATATCTACTATCACACCTACTCGGCCAGCAAGCGCGCGGGGCTGAACGCCGTACACAAGGCCTTCGCCTGGACGAGGACACAGGCCCTGCACCCGGTCTTTGCATCGGAGTACATCCGCAAGGTGCGCGACTTCCACGATCTGGCCCTCGCCCGCGACCAAGACGGCTGGCGCATTCGCGGCGATGGCGAACTGCGCACCCTTCGCCTGCCGGACGGCCTGCCGCGCCTGGCCGATGCCCGTGGCGTGGCCGGCTTCACGGCCGGTCGGGAAGGCCACTACCTGCACCTGACCGGCGGCACCGCCTGGTTCGCCACGGAAAAGGCCGCCCGTCCCGACACGCCCCGCCTGGTCGACGCGAACGCCCGCCTCGCGGACTGGCAACGCCACGAGCGCGCCCTCAGCTTCCGGCTGCAGGGCTACGTGCCGCTGGAATTCAGCCTGGCCGGCATTCAGCAGTGCACGGTGAGCGCCGACAGCCACCCGCTGACCGCTGCCCGCCAGACCCGTCAGGGGGAGGCCGTCATCCACCATTTCCGCTACCCCCATGCTGCCGCACAAATCCAGGTCCGCTGCCTCGGCCGCTGAGCGGCCCCTCCTGGCCCCCGGCTGGCTCATCGCGCTGCTCGCGGCCATCGTCGGGCTGGCGCTCTTCCTGCTGTATCCGCGCACCGACCTCGAACGGCGCCTGGCCGCCATGCCGGATACCGCCCTGTCGGCGGCCTATCTCACCAATCTGCTGCGCAGCGATCCGAACAACCCCCGCCTGCGCCTGCTGCTGGCCCGTCAGCAACTGCAGATGAACAAGCTGAACGCGGCGCGCGCCACGCTGCAGACGGCCCTGGATGCGGGCGACGAGGCGACGCGCCGGGCCGCCCGCTGGATCCTGTTCGAGATCACCGAAGCCGATTTCCGTCGCCTGCCGCCCTCGGCCGACCGCAGCGCGCTGCAGCGCGACCTGCTGCGCCAGATGGAACAACTGGCCGAACTGGCACCCAGCGTCGAGCAGCAGATCGAACTGGCCGGCAAGGCTTACCGGTACGGCGCCCCCGACCTCGGCCGAAGCCTGTTCCAGACGCTGGCCCGGCGTCTCGATGACCCGGCGCAGGCCAGCCCCCTGTTCGAGCAGGCCGCCCGCAACGCCCTGGCCAACGGCGACTATCGCGGCTGTGCCGAGTTGTATCTGCTGGCCCGCAGCAGCAGCCGGGATGCACAACAGGCGCGCCGTCATTTCCATGCTGCGCTGCGGGCGCTGCAATCCGGCAACCAGCTGGCGGCCGCCCTGGAACTCGGCGAACGCGAGCTGGGCGACCTCGCGGACGACCCCGACACCCTGCTCCTGCTGACCGAGATCAGCCGCGCCGCCGGCCGCCCGGATATCGCCGACCGCTACGTCCGGCGCCTGCTGAAACTCTCCTTGCGCCAGCAATGGCAGGCCCTGCAGTTCGCCCGCGCCTGGGGCGACGGCGCGTTCCAGCGCGTGTCGGAAAAAGGGACGCCGCGCGGCCCGGGCATCGCCTTCGACGACCGCATCTTCACCCTCGGCTACGAGGTATTCCTCGAAAACCGCAAACTCGAAGATGCCTGGCAGGTGGCCAGCGCCGCTGTGCGCCAGGCGCCCGACGACCTCGCCTGGCGCGAGCGCCTGGCCCGCGTAGCGGAATGGACAGCCCGGCCCCAGGTCGCTCTCGACAACTGGCTGCAGATCGCCCGGGCAACGGGACGGGACGAAGCCTGGCAGGCCGTGCTGCGCCTGGCGCCCGGCCTGTTCGACGATGCCGCCCTGATTCCCGCCCTGCACTACCAGATCGCCCGCCAGCCGCAGGATCTCCGTCTGATCCGCGAACTGGTGGCCGCCCATGAACGACTGGGCGATCCCCGCCCGGCGATTGCCTACCTCGAACGGCTGAGCCAGCGCCCGCCGCGCCCGGAAATCCTCGAACTGCTTGCCGAACTGGCCGAGCGCGCCGGCGAGACCGAAACCGCCCTGCGGGCCTGGCAGCGCCTGTTTGCCGACCCGGCCCAGATCACCACCGCCCGGGTGCTACGCGCCGCCGTAATGCTGCTGCTCAAGGGACGGGGCAAGGAGGCGCTGGTCTGGCTCGACAAGGCCCGCCCGGGCGCCGGCCTGAACAACGCCGATGATGCCGACTACTGGCGCCTGAGCGGCCAGCTGGCCGACATGCAGCAACGCGATGCCCAGGCAATCGACGCTTTCCGCCGCCTGGTCGAAGCCGACCAGGCCGAAAAGGGCGATTACGATGCGCTGATTCGCCTGCTCAACCTCACCGCGCCGGCCGAAGCGGCCCCCATCGCGGCCCGGGCCTGGCGACAATTCGACGACCCCCGCTATCTGATCCAGGCGCTGACCCTTTATACCAGCCGCAATCGCTGGCAGGAGATCGGGATGCTGCTACGCGAACTGGACCCGGCCCCTGGCGCGTCCCGGCGGGCCCTGCACCGCTTGCAGACCATGCCGGAATTCCTGCGGCTGGCCGGCACTTACCAGCAGAACACCGGTCGGCTGGCCGAAGCGCGGCGCAGTTTCGAAGCCGCGCTGCGTCTGGCGCCGGACTCCGCCGACCTGCAGCAGGCGCTGCTCTGGCTGTTCATCGACAGCAACGACGCAGCCGCCCTGCGCCGGACGCTGGCCAGCCATGAACTGACCTGGCGTAACAATCCGGCCCTGCACGACACGCTGGCCGCCAGCTATCAGGCCCTGTCGCAACCGCAGGTCGCCCTCCAGCGCTATCTCGATCCGCGCGTCGCGGCCCATCGGGACGACTTTTTGTGGCTGATGAATTATGCCGATGCGCTCGACCAGAACCAGCAGTCCGACCGCGCCTGGCGCCTTCGCCGGCACTTGTTGTCGACCGAGTGGCAGGCCGCCCGCGGCGAGCACCCGCTGCACGCCGCCCGCCAGCGCTGGCTGACCGAGGCGGGGCTGGACGAGACACGCCGTCTTGCCCGTGCCCGTCTGCTGCTGACCCAGCGCCCGGGCGACGCCGGCCTCGACGCGCTGCGCGAACTGCTGCGCCTCGACCGGGGAGGGCATGAGCGTTATTCGAACGCCGCGGCCGAAACCGCCATCGGCTGGCTGCAGGACCGTGCGGAATACAGCGCCGAGCGCGCCTTCCTCTGGCAGCAGTACGCCCGCAGCCGAAGCAGCCAGGCCAATCGCCCGCTCTGGGCCGAGATCACCGTCGCCCTGGCCGAGCAGGACAAGGCTGCCACCGGGCACCTGCTCGAACGCTTCGACGAGCGCCTGCCACGCTACGACCGGGTCAATGCGGCGCGCCAGGTTGACGACTTGCGTCTGGCGCAAAGTGCCGCCTTCGAGACGCAGAGCGCGCAGACCGACGACGACCCGACCCACCAGCAACTGACCGAAACCCTGCTCGCCTTCAGCCACCATGCCGGCATCGACGTGGTTCAGCGCAACCTGGGCAGCATCGATGAACGGGGCAGCACGAGCAGCCTGCATGTGGCGCTCACCCCCCGCCTCCAGCTCGATGTCGAATGGGGACGCCTCAGCCGCGCCGTGCGGGACAACAACGTCCTGGCCGCCGCCCCCGACGAGGAAGTGGCCGGCGCCCGCCTGCTCTGGCAGCAAGCCGACGGCGAAACGCAGCTCCGCGTCGAGCGGCGGGAAAGCTTCGACGACTACACCCCGCTGCAGCTCAGCCAGCGCCTGCGCCTCGATGACCGCCTCAGCCTCGATCTGGCCATCGGCCGCCACCTGCCCAGTCAGGAAAGCATTGCGCTGCGCCTGGCCGGCATGAAGGAGCAGCAGGCCATCGGCCTGAACTACGCGCCCACCCGGCTCGACCGGATCCAGCTCGAACACCGCCGGGAGGACTACCGGCTGCAGAACGGCGAGGCGCTGGGCAACGGCCAGCACACCAGCATCAGCTACAACCACAGCCTGCGTCTGGACACCCCCGACCTGCAACTTGGCGCCTTCTGGTCGACTCATCGCTTCGAGCGTGAGGCACTATCCGACAGCGGCCAGTTGGCACGGTATTACCGCGATCTCCTGGGCACGCCTCAGAAAGACCTCTATCCCGGCGTGACGGACCTGCCGGCCAACACCTTCCTCCCCGACAGCTTCCGCTTCTACGGCCTGCGTCTGTCCTCCAACCTGCGCTATGCCCAGGACTATACCCGCGCCTGGCGCCCCTTCGGCAGCCTCGGCATCACGCGCCACTCCGCCCTCGGCACCGGCTACGACCTGCGCCTCGGCCTTGCCGGCAGCCTGTTCGGCGCGGATCATCTGGCCCTGAGTGGCGGCCTGGCCAAATCCGGCCTGCAGACCGGCGGCCAGGTGCGCGAACTGCAGATCACCTACCGCATCCATTACTGAACCCCGTTCTTTCGACAGGAAACCACCATGACCTCTCGCCCTGCTCTCCTTCACCGACTGCGCAGCCTGCTCCTCGTCGGATTCGCCCTGCTCGTCACGGCCTGCTCGACGCTCGACCGCGGCCAGCCCCCCGTGCTGGAACGTCCGGCCAGCTGGACCGTCCTGCCCTTCACCAACCACACCGAGACGCCGCTCGCCGGCAGCCGGGCCGAAGCGATCGCCGAATCGCTGCTCGGCGCCCAGGACGTCGGCCGCGTTCGCCGCTATCCGGGGGCCAAGGCCCAGGAGGCGCTGTTCGACGCCGCCGGCGAGCGCGAACAACGCGAGGCGGCCCTCGCCTGGGCGCAGGAGCAAGGAATCCGCTACGCCCTGACCGGCAGCGTCGAGGAATGGCGCTACAAGGTGGGGGTCGATGGCGAACCGGCCGTCGGCCTGACCCTGCAGATCATCGACGTGGCGACCGGCGACACGCTGTGGAGCGGCAGCGGCGGCAAGAGCGGCTGGAGCCGCGAAGCCCTCGCGGCGGTTGCCCAGCAACTGATTCGCGACCTGCTGCGGGCCGGCCTGGCCGGCCGTCGCTGAGGCCCGTCCGCCGTGCCTTCCCTGCATACCCCCGGACGGGAAAAGAAGCCTCGCCGCATGGGGGGCCGTCTCGACCTGAGCGCCCTGCTCAGCCGCCTGTTCGGCTTGCGCGGCTCGGTCCTCGGCCAGCTGACCTCGACCAGCGTGCGACCGGCCGCCGTGTTCGGCGAAGTCGTCTTCCTGCCCCTGATCGCGGTCGGCCTTGGCCTCTGGCTGAACCCGGCCGACCCGCTCTGGGTCGAGGCCGCTTTTCCCTGGCCCTGGTTCGCTCCGCTGATTCTCGCCCTGCGCTACGGCCCGCTGCCCGGACTGGCCGGCTCCGGCCTGCTGCTGGCGGCCTGGCTGATCCTCAATATCGGACAAACCGATAATTTTCCCAAGCTATTCTTCCTCGGCGGCCTGATCCTGATCATGCTGGCCGGCGAGTTCTCCAGCCTGTGGCTGGCCCGCACCCGGCGGGCGGAAACGGTCCAGCTCTATCTCGACCAGCGCCTGGAGAGCCTGACCCGCCAGTACTACCTGCTGCGCCTGTCGCACGACCGACTGGAACAGGATCTGATCAGCCGGCCGATCTCGATGCGCGACGCCCTGCTCAAGTTGCGCGGCCTGAACGAGCCGGGCAACGACCCGGCCACCGGCGCCGAGACGCTGCTCCGTCTGCTGGCCCAGTATTGCCAGCTGGAATCGGCCGCCCTGCATGAACTGGACGAAAACGGCCAGGTGCTTCGACCGCTGGCCAGCATCGGCGCGGTCTCGCCGCTCGCCACCGACGACCCGCTGCTCCGCCAGGCGCTCGATAGCCGCCGCCTGTGCCACGTCCGCCAGGCCGTCGCGCAAAACGAAGCCGGGACGCGTTATCTGATCGTGGCGCCGCTGACCAACCTGAACGGCAGCCTCTACGGCCTGCTGACGGTCGAAGAAATGCCCTTTTTCTCGTTGCAGGAAGAGACCCTGCAAACCATCAACCTGCTGCTCGGTTACTACACCGACGGCCTGGCGACCCAGGAACTGGCGGCCCCGATCCTGGCCGAGCTGCCCGCCTGCCCGGCCAGCTTTGCCTTTGAGGCGCAACGCCTGGCCCATCTCAACCAGGTCACCGGCATCCCCAGTGTCGTCGTTGCCCTCGAAATCCTGCCGCGCGCCGTGGCCGACGACGTCTCCCTGCAGCTGGCCCGGATGAAACGCGGCCTCGATGAAAACTGGCTGGTCATCGGCCCCGAAAAACAGGTGCTGGCAACCCTGATGCCGCTCGGCGACTACGCGACGGCCGAAGGCTACATTGCCCGCCTGGAAACCTGGGCACAGCAAAAGAGCGGCCAGTCGCTGGCCGAACTGGGCCTCTTCCCGCACACGCTGCTGCTCGATGCCGGCTCGCCGCTCGGCCTCCTCCAACGGATCCAGCACCTGGCCCATGCTTAATGCCAAGCTCGGCCTGACGGCCGCCCTGCTCGAAATCAATGCCTGGACCGGCCCGCTGCTCTTTGAGAGCAACTCCGATCTCGTGCTGTTCTGGTACCTGGCCGGCCATGCGCTGGCCAGCCTGCTGCTCGCCACCTTCGTCCTGGCGCTGCAGCCGAAGGAACGCGTCCGGCCGCGCCGGGCCACCCTGTTGCTTCTTGCCGGCTTCAGCTATGCCGTGCCGATCGCCGGCTTTCTCTGCGTGCTGGCCGGCAGCCTGCTCCTGCGTTTCTACAAGCTGGCCCCGGCCAGCAGCGGTTTCGACTCCTTGCAACTGCCCGACTTCGACCCGCACCTGCGCGCCCAGGGTGTGTTTCGCCAAGCCGGCCTGCGCGCCATCCTGAACAACAGCCAGGTGCCGATGCCCACCCGCCTGGGGGCCATGGTCGCCCTGCAATACGTGCCGGGGCGCGTCGCCTCGCCGCTCCTGCGCGACGTGCTGAGTGACCCGGCCGAAGACATCCGCCTGCTCGCCTACGGCATGCTCGACAACCAGGAAAAGCGCATCAACCGGGCGATCGACGACGAACTGGCGCAACTGGACCGGGCGAGCACCGATGCCGCGCGCCTGGCCGCAGCGCAGCGCCTGTCCGACCTGTTCTGGGAACTGGTTTATCAGCGCCTGGCCTTGGGGGATCTCCGCCAGTACGCGATTGACGAATCGCTGCGCTATTGCGAACAGGTACTCGCCCAACAGCCCGCCTCGGCCGCCATGATCCTGCGGCGCGGCCGCCTGCGCCACGAGCTGCGCGACTACGCAGCGGCCGAAGCGGACTACCGGCAGGCCCTGGCGCTCGGCCTGCCGGCCACCCGCGTCCTGCCCTACCTGGCCGAGGTGCGTTTCGAGCAACGCGACTTCGCCGGCGCCCGCCGTCTGGTGCAGGAGTTGTCTGCTTGGAACTCGCTGCCCCGCCTGCGCCCCATCGTCGATTACTGGACCCGCGCATGAAATTCCCCACCGCCGACCGCGCCGACATCGCCCTGCTGCTGGAGGGAACCTTTCCCTACGTCAGCGGCGGCGTATCGAGCTGGGTCAACCAGATCATCCGGGCCTTTCCGGAATACCGCTTTGCCATCGTTTTTCTTGGCAGCCGGCGCGAGGACTATGGCGACCCCAAGTACCCGCTGCCCGACAACGTCGTGCATTTCGAGGCGCATTACCTTTACGACGACCTGGCCAGCCATGCCGAGCCCGCCAGCCGGCCGGGCGACCATGAGGCCTACGCCCGGGTCGCCCGGATGCACGCACATTTTGCGCCCGGTCAGCCGGTCGCCAGCGCCCTCCAGGAATTTCGCACCCTTGCCCGCCAGATGCTGCCGGGCGGCCGCCTGACCGCCGACGACTTCCTGTACAGCGAGGCGGCCTGGAACATGATCTGCGACCATTACCGGCGCTTCTGCACCGATCCCTCTTTCGTCGATTATTTCTGGACCGTGCGCATCATGCATACGCCGCTCTGGAAACTGGCCAGGGTCGCCAAGGAATTGCTGCCGGTCCGCGTGCTCCACTCGATCTCGACCGGCTATGCCGGTTTCCTGGGCGCCCTGCTGCACCAAACCCGGGATGTGCCGCTGGTCCTCTCCGAGCATGGCATCTACACCAAGGAGCGCAAGATCGACCTGTTCAAGAGCGAGTGGATCCGCGACAACCGCAATGTCTTCCAGCGCGACCCGACCGAACTCTCCTATTTCCGGCAGATGTGGATCGGCTTCTTCGAATGGCTCGGGCGCTTTTGCTACGACGCCGCCGACCCCATCGTTGCCCTCTACGAAGCCAACCGCCTGCGCCAGGTGGCCGATGGTGCGCCGGACGAGCGCACCCGGAACATTCCGAACGGCATCGCACTGGCCCGCTTCGCCCCGCTGCGCGCCCTGCGGCCGGCCGATCCGCCGCCGGTGCTCTGCCTGATCGGCCGCGTCGTGCCGATCAAGGACGTCAAGACCTTCATCCGCGCCATGCGCCGGGTGGTCAACCGGATGCCCGAGGCGGAAGGCTGGATCGCCGGGCCGGAAGACGAGGACAAGGCCTATGCCGCCGAGTGCCATGCCCTGGTGCGCAGCCTGGGCCTCGAAAACCATGTCCGCTTCCTCGGTTTCCAGAAAGTCGAAGAACTGATGCCGAAGATCGGCCTGACCATCCTGTCGTCGATCAGCGAAGCCCTGCCGCTGGTCATCCTCGAGGGCTACGCGGCCGGCGTGCCGACCGTCTCGACCGATGTCGGCTCCTGCCGCCAACTGGTCGAAGGACTCGACGAAGCCGACCGGGCGCTCGGCCCTTCCGGCGCCATCGTCAACATTGCCGATCCGCAGGCCCTGGCCGATGCCGCCGTCGCCCTGCTCGCCGACCGCGCCGCCTGGCAGGCCGCCAGCCAGGCGGGGATCGCCCGCGTCGAACGCTACTACACCGACCGCATGATGTTCGACCGCTACCGGCAGGTCTATGACGGCGCCTTCGCGCGCTGTCCGGAGGCACGCTGATGGCTGGCATCGGATTCGAACTGCGCCGCCTGCTGCACAAAAACACCCTGATCGGCCTGGTCGAGGCTTACGCCTACGCCGGCATCATCGGCTCCGGCCCGTGGGTCTTCTCCATCGTCGGCATCCTCCTCGTCGGCCTGTTCAGCGCCAGCGTCGTGGTACCCAGCTTCCTGGTCACGCAGTTCCAGACGTCGGTCACTTATCTGGTGGCCGGCAGCCTGATCCTGACCGGCCTGGTCCAGCTCGCCTTCACCCGCTTCGTCTCGGATCGCCTGTTCGAAAAGAAGCGCGACCTGGTCCTGCCCAACCTGCACGGCCTGCTCCTGATCGTCATCCTCACCGCCAGCCTGCTCGGCAGCCTGCTCCTCTTTGTCCTCCTGCCCGGCCTCGGTGTGGCTTACCGGCTGCTGATGCTGGCCGGCTTTGTCATCATGTGCGCGGTGTGGGTCCTCACCGTTCTGCTCTCCGGCATGAAACGCTACCGGGCCATCGTGCTGCTGTTCGGCGCTTCCTACGCGCTGATCGTCGTCCTCGCCCTGCTCCTGCGCCCTCTCGGACTGGAGGGCCTGCTCGGCGGCTTCGTCTTCGGCAACCTCGTCCTGCTCGGCGGCATGTGGTTGCTGACCGTGCATGATTTCGCCGGCCCCGGCCCCGTCCTGCGCTTCGAATTCCTGCGCCCGGAACTGGCCTACCCCACCCTGATGGCGATCGGCTTTCTGTACAACCTCGCGGTATGGGCCGACAAGTTCATGTTCTGGTACTTTCCGCCGACCTCCGAGCCCATCATCGGCCACTTCCGCGCCTCACTGATCTACGACCTGCCGGTCTTCCTCTCCTACCTGTCGATCATCCCCGGCATGGCGGTCTTCCTGGTCCGCATCGAGACTGATTTCGTCGAGTACTACAACAAGTTCTACGACGCGGTGCGCGGTGGCGGTTCGCTCGAATTCATCGAGAGCATGCGCGACGAGATGGTCTATTCCATCCAGCAGGGGCTGAGTGAAATCGGCAAGATCCAGACCCTGGCGATCCTCACCACCTTCGTGGCCGGCCCGGCCCTGCTCGACGCCCTCGGCATTTCCCAGCTCTACCTGCCGCTGCTCCACGTGCAAGTCATCGGCGCCGGGCTGCAGGTGGCGCTGATGGCCGTGCTCAACGTCTTCTTCTACCTCGACCAGCGGCGCATCGTGCTCTTCCTGTGCCTCGAATTCCTGCTCCTCAACGTACTGTTCACCGCCGGCACACTGTGGTTCGGCGCCGCGCTCTACGGCTATGGTTTCACGCTCGCCGTGCTGCTGACCCTGGCCAGCGGACTGATGCTGCTCTCCCGCCAGTTGAATCGCCTGGAGTACGAGACGTTCATGCTGCAATGAGACGCCAACCTTGGTAATCTGCCCACCGGGGCCCTCGCCCCGCTTCGGAGATTGTCACCGTGTCCGCGCCATCCCTGCACATCACGACCTTCAACATCCACAAGGGCTTTTCGCAATTCAACCGGCGGATGATGGTGCATGAGCTGCGCGAGCGGCTGCGCCACCTGAATCCGGATATCGTTTTCCTGCAGGAAGTGCAGGGGCTGCATCTCGGTCATGCCGAGACGCACGACAACTGGCCGGATGCGCCGCAGCACGAATTTCTCGCCGAAGATGTCTGGACTGCCGCGGCCTATGGCCGCAACATGATTTACGACCACGGCCACCATGGCAACGCGATCCTGTCGCGCTTCCCCATCCTGCACGCACACAACCAGGACATCACCCACCTGCAGTTCGAAAAGCGCGGCCTGCTGCATTGCCAGATCAAACTGCCGGACGGCCCGGCGGTACATTGCGTCTGCGCCCACCTGTCACTCTTCGGCTATTCGCGGCGCAAGCAGATGGAAGCACTCGCCGACTATCTGGAAAAGCAGGCCGACCCGGCCACGCCGCTGATCATCGCCGGTGATTTCAATGACTGGCGCAACCGGGCCGGCGACCATCTCGCCCGGCGTCTCGGCCTGCGCGAGGTGTTCAGCGGTGCGAAGGGCAGCCCGGCTCGCAGCTTCCCGGCGGCGATGCCGATGTTCCGGCTCGACCGTATCTACGTCCGCGGTTTCGACATCCGGCGGACCGAGGTGCACCACGGCCAGCCGTGGGCCAGCATTTCCGACCATGCCGCGCTGTCGGCCCACCTGACGCGGCATGGCCGCTGAATTCAAGCCGGGCAACCGGCTGACCCTGCTCGATTCCGGCACCGACTACTTCCCGGCCCTGCTCGGCGCCATTGCCGAAGCGCGCGTCGAGATCTACCTCGAGAGCTACATCTTCGCCGCCGACGAAATCGGCCATGCCGTGGCCAGCGCGCTATGCCAGGCAGCCGGGCGCGGCGTGCAGGTGAACGTGACGGTTGACGGCTTCGGCGCCCGCAATTTTGCCGCCGATTTCCTGCCCCGACTGACGGCGGCCGGGGTGCGTGCCCTGTATTACCGGCCGGAAATCGGCCGCTTCCACCTCAAGCGTCACCGCCTGCGCCGTCTGCACCGCAAGATAGCCGTCGTCGATGCGCGGATCGCCTTTGTGGGCGGTATCAACATCATCGACGACCATAACGCACCGGCCGACATGCGCCCCCGTTTCGACTACGCCGTGCGCGTCGAAGGCCCCATCCTCGCCGATATCCACCACGCCGTCCGCCGGATGTGGGAAATCGTCACCTGGGCCAGCTTCAAGCGGCGCTTCCGCCTTGCCCCGGTCAGCCGGCCCTGTTGCGACATCGCGGGCGATCAATGGGCCGCCTTCCTGATCCGCGACAACATCCGCCACCGCAACGACATCCTCAATGCCTACCTCGAGGCGATCGACGCGGCGCGCGAGGAAATCATCATCGCCAACGCCTATTTCCTGCCCGGCGTGCGCTTCGGTCGCGCCCTCTACGCCGCCGCCCGGCGCGGCGTGCGCATCATCGTGCTCCTCCAGGGCAAAACCGACCATCCGCTGCTGCGCTACGCGACGCAGGCGCTCTACGCCACCGCCCTGCAGGCCGGCATCCGCGTTTTCGAATACGAACGCAGCTTCATGCATGCCAAGGTGGCGGTCATCGACGGCCACTGGGCAACGGTCGGCTCATCCAACATCGACCCCTTCAGCCTGCTCCTCGCCAAAGAAGCCAATATCGTGGTGCGTGACGACCGCTTCAGCGGCGAATTACGCAGCCGCCTGCTGGCCGCCATCGCCGACGGTGCGCGCGAACTGCCGCTGGAAGAACAGACCCGCCTGCCCTGGCATGCCCGCCTGACCCGCTGGCTGGCCTACGGCCTGGTACGGGCGATGGTCGGCATCGCCGGTTATGGCCAGCGCCATTGGAACAGCCGGGAGGGCCGGCCGAAGGACTGATCGCGGAAAGGCGGGCGGGGCGCGCTCGCGATCAGGGATCGCTGTCCAGCACGATGCGCGGTTGCCGGGGAATTGCGGCAAACGACCAATGCGCCAGCGCCCAGGCCCACACCTCGCCCACCGACGCCCGGCCCAGCGCCGCCGGCACGGCCTGCCCCAGGAAGGACAGGGCCCGGACAAGCAGGGCCGGTGCCTGCGTAACATCCAGCGCCGCCGCCCGCGTCTGCTTCGAGAGCTTTTCCCCGGCCGGGTTGGCCGCTACCGGCAGATGGGCATAGCGCGGTGTCGGATAGCCAAGGCAGCGCTGCAGCCAGATCTGGCGCGGCGTCGAGGCCAGCAGGTCGGCCCCGCGCACGATATCGGTCATTCCCTGCCAGGCATCATCGACCACCACCGCCAGCTGGTAGGCGAACAGCCCATCCGCCCGGCGCAGCACGAAATCGCCGACATCGTCCGCCAGATGCTGCACGACACGCCCCTGCAGACGGTCGTCGAAGGCGATTTCCCGGTCATCGACGCGCAGCCGCCAGGCCCGCGCCACGCGCCCGGCCGGCAGGCCGCCCCGGCACAGGCCGGGATAGGCTAGACCACCATCGATCGCGGCATGTGTCGCGGAATCGGCAATCTCCTTGCGCGAGCAGGCGCAGCCATAAACCAAGCCGCTGCGTTTCAGGGTTTCCAGCACCTCGCCATACGCGGCCAGGCGCGTGCTCTGCCAGAGTACCGGGCCATCCCAGGCAAAACCGAAAGCCTCCAGTGTGCGCAGGATGTCGTCGGCCGCGCCGGGCTGGTTGCGCGGCGTATCGACATCCTCCATGCGCACCTGCCATTCCCCGCCTTGGGTACGGGCATCCAGGTAGCTGCCGACGGCGGCGACCAGCGAGCCGAAATGCAGGGGGCCGGTTGGCGAAGGGGCGAAGCGGCCCCGATACGTTGTCGTTACGGGCAGGCTCACGCCCCCCCTCCGCCTGGCGCGCCGCCCGGGCTGTTCCAGCCCCGGCCCGCCCCGGGCGCCGGCACCATACCACCCCCCGCCGCCAGAACGGCGGCAGGCATGGCAATGGGACAGGGCAGGCAAAAAACGGGATTCAAGGGCGTTCTCCGGACAAACCGGGAGAATTGCGCCAATCGGCCGATTTGGCAAGGCGCGGGACGTGTCGCCGAGCGGGCGCGGCAAGTTCCCTTGCCCGAGGATCAGCTCCGGGCAAAGAACACGATGGTCATGATGAAGCCGGTCAGCACGATGCCCCCCCGCAACACCGGGACCGGTATCCGCCGGGCGACACGCGCCCCCAGGTAGCCACCAGCCGTCGCCGCGACCATCATCAGCAGCGCATGAGGCCAGGAGACGACGCTCCCCCAGGCATAGATCGCCACCGCGATGGCGGTCAGCAGGGCCGAAACAAGATTCTTGGCCCCGTTCATCGCATTCAGACGGGTCTCGCCCAAGAGGCCGAACAGGGCCAGCAGGAGAATCCCCAGCCCGCCGTTGAAGTAGCCCCCGTAAATCGAAACGGCCAGCACCCCCGTTGCCGACTTGGCCAGCGAGGCGTGGCCGCCCTGGCTGCCCCGCACGTGGCGCAGCAAGCGCGGGCCGAGGGCAAAGAGCAGGGTGGCGAGCAGCAACAGCCAGGGCACGATCCGGTTGAAAGTGCGATCCCCGGTCACCAGCAGCAAGGTGGCGCCGATGCCCCCCCCGGCCAGGCTGAGCAGGACCAGTGCCCGCATCGACAGCCCCGGTGGCGCCTCCAGGTCTTCACGAAACCCGAAAACTCCCGAGACATAACCGGGAAACAGCGCCACCGTGCCGGTGGCATTGGCGGCGACGGGTGGCATGCCGGTGAACACGAGCGCCGGCAGCGTCAGAAAACTGCCGCCGCCCGCCACGGCATTGAGGGCGCCGGCCACGAAGGCCGCCGCGAGCAGGAGGGCGATGAGCGAGGGGTCATCCCACATGTTGCGGCAGGCTCCGGCAGACAGTTGAACGGGATGCAGGGGCAAGCCGTCCCTGGCGCCCGGCCCCGGGCGACGGCGCGTAGGGGTGCCGCCGGGGCTCCGCCCGGCCCGTCCGGATGGCCGCGACGAGGCGGCAGACCCGCGCAACCAGCGGCGAGCAATCCGCCTCCTTGCGGAGAAAATCGACCGCCCCGTTCTGCAGGGCGGTGACCGCGCTGGCCACATCGGCCGATGAGGCCATGAAAATCAGCGGCAGCGCGCGTTGCCGCTGGTTGAGACAACGTTGCAAGGCCAGCCCCCCCATGCCCGGCAGATTCAATTCCAGGATCAGGCAGTCGGCCTGAGTGTGTTCCTGGCTTTCGAGAAAGGCCTCGGCACTGTCGAAAGCACACACCGTCAAGCCCGCCGCCCGAAGCTGGGCGCTCAGGGAAGAACGGCAAGCGGCGTCTCCATCCACCACGCAAACCAGGCACTCTCGGCAAGGCAGACCCATGCGGCATCCTTTCACTCAATGACGTAGCGTCGCCCGCCTGTGAGCGGCCGGACGAGATGCGGCCAGCGGCAGCTTGCGAGGGCGACGGCGGGCAGGTTAGCATCGCTGCGCCATGCCTGCTAACGTCAAAACGCCCGCAACTATCGCTGAACGGACAGCGCCGGAGTCGCCGGAAGGACAGTTGTCAGCTCTCAAAACCTTGCCCCGCCCGCTGTATGGCCACGCCGAGACACTACCCAACCAGGCCCTGCGCCATCGTCACAGCCACCCCTGGGGGCAACTGGCCTACGCCGCCGAAGGCGTCATCGAAGTCCATACCGATGCCGGGCGCTTCGTCGCCCCCCCCCAGCGCGCAATATGGATCCCGCCCGGGATCATGCACCGGGTGACCTGCGGCCCGGCAACCTGTATCCGCAGCCTCTACATTCAGGCCGACATCGCCGGCTGGGCCCGCGATCGCTGCCGGGTGATCGTCGTCAGCCCCC
Source organism: Azonexus sp. (assembly GCA_046297855.1). Taxonomy (GTDB): domain Bacteria; phylum Pseudomonadota; class Gammaproteobacteria; order Burkholderiales; family Rhodocyclaceae; genus Azonexus. The sequence goes on along the minus strand of JBKBHB010000013.1, from coordinate 611 downwards.
TGCTGCGTGAAATGATCCGGCACTTCAGCCAGTTGCCGGTCGAGTATGCCGAGGAGGGTCCGGAAGGACGCTTCGCCACGGTTTTACTGGAAACGATCGGCCAGGCCGAGGAGGTCGAACTGATGCTGCCCCTGCCGCGCAGCCCCCTCCTGCAAGCCCTGTGTCGCAGCCTGCACACGCATCCGGAAGGCAAGCACCTGCTGGCCGAGTGGGCTGATCGCGCCGGCGTTTCGGAAAAAACCCTGAGCCGCCTGTTCGTCAAGGAAACCGGCCTGAGTTTCCGCCATTGGCGACAGCGCATGCGCCTGCTTGGCGCCCTGCCGGCTCTGGCGCGCGGCGACAGCGTCACCGATGTCGCGCTGGCATGCGGCTACGACTCGCTGTCGGCATTCATCGCCGCCTTCAAGAAACAATTCAACTGCACGCCCGGCAGTTTCCCGCAAACAGGCAAGCTCAGCACGTCATCTTCAACGCGTCGAATCGGACGGAGGTAAGCCCCCGGCGAACCCATCTGTAAATTGACGCGTTAGACCGCGAAGATGGTGTCCTCTTAAAAACGATGGTGGACACTTTCGATGGAAATCCAGAAGCCGAGTCGGCGCCGGCGGCAT
>JBKBHB010000012.1:0-80721 GCA_046297855.1 Azonexus sp. | reverse complement strand
TATCTCTCCGTTGGGTCTGGACCGTTGTCCCGAAAGGGGGCTGGCGACAGAGCAGCAGGGGCCGGAAGTCCCGAGGGCGGTCGCAGCGTCTATAGGCCAGCGGGCGAATAGTCCTCGGGACATAAGCTCACCCCGGAAACGGGGAGGCAGAAACCGCCGGATACGTGATCCGTACGTCCGGTGGTGTGGGAGGACGGCGGGGGCGACCCCGCCTCCTACCCGATTAGGGGGCGCTGTGGCAGGAGGTTTCTGACAGCCGGTACGATCCAGCCGAGAAAACCACCAGACACCTATATTGGAGGATGATGATGCTTTTTTGCGGAGGGGATGACGCAGCATGCAGGATGAACAGAAAGAATGGCAGGCCCGGCGCCATGCCGAATTGAGTGCACCGGACAGTTGGTTGGGCCTGGCCGGCTTGTTCTGGCTGCAACCCGGGGTCAATCGGGTTGGTTGCGGGGACGATTGTCTGGTTTGCCTGCCCGAGGGCCCGGCCCACTTGGGCGATCTGGTCTGGCACTCCGGGCGCTTGCTCTGGAAGCCCGCTGACGGGCCGGAGCAGGTTCTGGAGACAGACTTGCACGGGGCGCCCAGCGTGGTCGATTTCGGCGACTGGTCCTTCTTCGTGGTCGATCGGGAGGGGCGGCTGGCCGCCCGCTTGCGTGACCGGGCCTGGGCGGCAAAACAGCCGTTCAGCGGTCTGGCGTATTTTGATTACGATCCGCAATGGGTCATAGAAGCCGGTTGGGAAAGGCTGGATCCGCCGCTCAGCATGGAGGTTCCCAACGTCAGTGGCGACCTCAAGCCGGTTGAGGTCGGGCATCGTGCCGTATTCAATGTTGCAGGCCAGGCCGTCAGCCTGTTGCCGATGGCCGTCAGCGACACCGAGGTCTTTTTCGTTTTTCGTGACCGGACCAGCGGTCGCGAGACCTATGGCGCGGGACGTTTTCTCAAGGCGCCGGCACCAACCGGCGGCACGATCAGGCTCGATTTCAATCGTGCCTACAACCCGCCCTGTGCCTTTACGCCATTTGCCACCTGTCCGCTGCCGCCGCCGGAGAATTGGCTGCCGTTCCCGGTTACGGCCGGGGAGATGAAGTGGCTTCCCAAATGAGCCGGACGGTCGTCGCCAGACTGAGCGGGGCCTGCGCCGTCATCAGGCCAGTGAATCCAGCGCTTTCGCCAGATTGGTGACGGTGCGTTCCGGATGGTGGAGCTTTTCCAAACCGAACAGTCCGATGCGGAACGTGCGGAAATCCGGCCCCTCATCGCATTGCAGCGGCACACCGGCTGCGGTTTGCAGACCCACGGCAAGGAATTTTTTTCCGGACTGGATCTCCGGGTCGGTGGTGTAACTGACCACCACCCCGGGTGCCTTGAAGCCCTCCGCCGCCACACTGGGGAAGCCACGCGCCTCAAGCAGTGCGCGGATGCGCCGGCCGAGTTCCTGTTGTTCGGAACAGACCTTGTCAAAACCGTAGGCTTCGGTTTCCAGCATGATGTCGCGCATTGCCGCCAGTGCATCGGTCGGCATGGTGGCGTGGTAGGCATGGCCGCCATTTTCGTAGGCTTCCATGATCTGCGCCCATTTTTTCAGGTCGCAGGCAAAACTGGTGCTCGTCGTCGTCTCGATGTGCGCCCGGGCGCGTTCGGAGAGGCCGATCAGGGCGCAACAGGGCGAGGCGCTCCAGCCTTTCTGTGGGGCCGAGATCAGGACATCGACCTGGTTTGCCACCATATCCACCCAGACCGTGCCGGATGCCACGCAATCCAGCACAAAATGGGCACCCACTTCGTGGGCTGCCTCGCCGATGGCCCGCACATAGCTGTCGGGCAGGATCATGCCGGAGGCCGTTTCGACGTGCGGGGCAAAAACCACGGCCGGTTTTTCGGCCCGGATGGTGGCGACGACTTCCTCGATCGGGCAGGGCGCGAAGGGGGCCTGCGCACCACTGCCGACCGGGCGGGCCTTGAGGACCGTGACCTGTTCGGGAATGCGGCCCATGTCGAAAATTTGCGTCCAGCGAAAGCTGAACCAGCCGTTGCGGATGACCAGCACCTTCCGGCCGGTGGCGAACTGGCGGGCGACCGCCTCCATGCCGAACGTGCCGCTGCCCGGCACGATCACTGTCGCGTGGGCGTTGTACACCTTTTTCAGCAGGCGTGAAATGTCTTTCATGACACCCTGGAAGCGCTGGGACATATGGTTCAGCGCACGGTCGGTATAGACCACCGAATATTCCAGCAGGCCATCAGGATCGGGTTGGGGCAGCAGGGCGGTCACGTTTGTCTCTCTCCATGGTTTTGACGCTGGCTGTAGAGCATAACGCCTTGTCCAGCGGCTGTGCCAGTTGAAGCCGAAAAAGATGAGTGTGCGGTTTCCGGGTTCCCGGCCAGTAAAGTCATCAGCGATGGGCGGCTGTGTTGCTCGAATGTCATGAAAAATCAAGGTGAATTGGTCGACGGTTCTTGATGTTTTGGTTGGGTCGGAATAGTCTGCTGAAAACGGTGCCATCCCTGAGATCAAGGAGTGTCACATGGTGGTCGGCGGCTACGACTTCCTGCTCAAAGTGAGCCTGGGCCATGTGCAGGCCCTGGCTTGAGGAGGGAGCGATGGACATGGAAATCCGCGCTGCCTTGCGCCTTGCCTATCGGGCCGACGAGGCGGTTTGCGTCAACCGGCTGGCCGATCAGGTGGCTGCGCTGGTTTACGACCGTGCAGCGGCCGTTGCCGAAGCCCGCCGTTTGGTGGGCGCCGTGCGCCAACAGCGCAGCCATGCCAGCGGTGTCGATCACCTGATGCACGAGTTTTCGTTATCCAGTCCGGAAGGTGTCGCGCTGATGTGCCTGGCCGAAGCCTTGTTGCGCATTCCCGATCCGGCCACTGCCGACCGCCTGATCCGCGACAAGATCAGCCGGGGCGATTGGAAATCGCACCTTGGCGGCAGCCCGTCGCTGTTCGTCCATGCCGCCACCTGGGGCCTGATGCTGACCGGCAAGCTGGTCGCCACCCGGTCGCACAACGCGCTGGGCAGCGCTTTGAGCCGCCTGCTGGCCAGGGGCGGCGAACCGCTGATCCGACGGGGCGTCGATTTCGCCATGCGCCTGCTCGGCCAGCAGTTCGTGATGGGTGAGGATATTGCATCGGCCTTGGCGCGCAGCCGCCACAATGCGGCGCGCGGCTATCGCCACTCCTTCGACATGCTGGGCGAAGCGGCGCTGACGGCCGCCGATGGCGAACGCTATGCCACCGCCTATCGTACGGCGATCCACGCCATTGGCGCAGCCAGTGGCGGGCGGGGTGTCAAGGATGGGCCGGGTATTTCGGTCAAGTTATCGGCCCTGCATCCGCGCTACGTCCGCAGCCAGCGCGACCGGGTGATGGCCGAGCTGCTGCCGCGTCTGGCCGATTTGTGCCGTCTGGCGCGCCAATACGACATCGGCCTCAATATCGACGCGGAGGAGGCCGATCGCTTGGAGCTGTCGCTCGACCTGTTCGCCGTACTGGCCGAGGATGCCACGCTGGCCGGCTGGAATGGCCTGGGCTTTGTCGTGCAGGCCTACCAGAAGCGTTGCCCGTTCGTGATTGATGAACTGATCGCCCTGGCCCGCCGCACCGGGCACCGCTTCATGATCCGTCTGGTCAAGGGCGCTTATTGGGACAGCGAAATCAAGCGCGCCCAGGTGGAGGGGCTGGCCGACTACCCGGTTTTCACGCGCAAGGCGCATACTGATCTCTCCTACCTGGCCTGTGCCGACCGCCTGCTCGCCGCACCGGATGCGATCTATGCCCAGTTCGCCACGCACAATGCCCACACGCTGGCGACGGTGGCCGAAATGGCCCGGGCACGGGGTGTCGACGACTACGAGTTCCAATGCCTGCACGGCATGGGCGAACCGCTCTACGACAACGTCGTGGCGGCCGGGCGGCCGTGCCGCATCTATGCTCCGGTCGGTACGCACGAAACCCTGTTGCCCTATCTGGTGCGCCGCCTGCTCGAAAACGGCGCCAACTCCTCCTTCGTCCATCGCATCGTCGATGCGGCCGTGCCGGTCGACGAACTGGTCGAGGACCCCCTGGCGCAGGTGCGGCTGAGCGGCGGTCAGCGGCATTCGGCGATTCCCTTGCCGGCTGGCATTTACGGTTCCGGGCGGGTCAATTCTCAGGGCCTCGATCTGTCCGACGAGAACGCCATCACGGCCACCGCCGGACAGTTGCATGCCCTCTCTGCACGCCAGTGGCAAGCCGTTCCGCAGGTACCGGGGGCCACGCCCGACGGCCCGGTCTTGCTCATCACCAATCCGGCCCGCCGTGGCGATGTGCTGGGTGGCGTGCTCAACGCGGACTGGCCGACGCTGGAAAGGGCGCTGGCCAATGCCGAGCGGGCCGCACCCGGCTGGCACGCCGTTCCGGCTGCAACGCGGGCTGGCTTCCTGCTGCGGGCGGCCGATCTGCTCGAAGCGCATCGCCCGGAGTTTCTTGGACTGTGCGTACGCGAGGCCGGCAAAACCTGGGGCAACGCCGTTAGCGAAGTGCGCGAGGGGGTCGATTTTTGCCGTTATTACGCCCAGCAAGTGCTGTCCGGGGCCTTTGCCGATGCCGGCGTCGCGCCGGGGCCGGTGGTCTGCATCAGCCCCTGGAATTTTCCGCTCGCCATCTTTATGGGCGAGGTGACGGCGGCGCTGGCGGCCGGCAGCCCGGTGCTCGCCAAGCCGGCCGAGCAAACGCCGTTGATTGCCGGACAGGCTGTCCGCTTGCTGCACGCGGCCGGCATCCCGCGCGACGTGCTGCAATGCCTGCCCGGCCCCGGAGAAACGGTGGGCGCCCGACTGGTGGCCGATCCGCGCATCAAGGGCGTGCTTTTCACCGGCTCGACCGGGGTGGCGCAACACATCAACCGCAGCCTGGCCGAGCGCGGCGGGGCGCGCCTGATTGCCGAGACGGGCGGACAGAACGCCATGATTGTCGATTCGTCGGCGCTGCCCGAGCAGGTGGTTCGGGACGTGCTGGTTTCCGGCTTCGACAGCGCCGGCCAGCGTTGTTCCGCCTTGCGCGTGCTGTGCCTGCAGGCCGATATTGCCAACCGCACGCTCGTCCTGCTGAAGGCGGCGATGCAGGAGCTGCGCATTGGGGATCCGGCCGAACTGGGCACCGATATCGGCCCGGTCATCGACGAGGAGGCCCGCAGCCGCCTGCTGGCCCACATCGACCGGATGCGCGCCCGAGGCCGGACGGTTTTCCAGTTGCCCCTGCCGGCCGACTGTGCCGCGGGCTGCTTCGTGCCACCGACCCTGATCGAAATCGACACACTGGCCGATCTGCACGGCGAGGTGTTCGGGCCGGTAGTGCATGTCCTGCGCTTTGACCGGGACCGGCTGCCGCACCTGGTCGAACAGATCAACGCCGCCGGCTACGGCCTGACCATGGGCATCCACAGCCGCATCGGCGAAACCATCGAGGTCATCCGGGAGCGCGCACGGGTAGGCAACCTGTACGTCAATCGCTCCATGGTCGGCGCCGTGGTCGGCGTCCAGCCCTTTGGCGGCGAAGGTTTGTCCGGCACCGGGCCGAAAGCTGGCGGGCCGCTCTACCTGCCTTGCCTGGCCGGGCAGGTGCAGGTCGTGCCGGCCATGCTCGGCCACTACGAGGCGGATGCGCCGTGCGCGATGCCGGCCCTTTGTCAGCGGTTTGCCGAATGGGCGTGCGAGCACCAGCGGACCGATCTCGCCCGGTTGTGCCGGCGATATACCGAGGCGAGCCTGCTGCCGATCCGGTGCGTCTTGCCTGGTCCGACCGGTGAGCACAACGAACTGCGCTTTGCTCCGCGCGGCCGCATGTTGTGTGTGGCCGCGCAGGAAGAGGCGCTGCTGCATCAACTGGCGGCGGTGCTGGCCACCGGCAACCGGCCGGTATGGGGCGATACGGTGTGGGCGCGCGACGTAGCGTCCCGCTTGCCGCCGGAACTGGCGAGCAGCATCGAGTTCCGTTCCGGCCTGGCCTTGTCGGGACTGGCCGGCGTGCTGCTGGCCAGCGACGATCCCGCCCTGCGGGTCAGCCTGGCGGCCGAGGCGGGGCCGCTGGTCCCAGTTTTTACGGCCTCGGCTGAGGGTTATCCCGGATACCGCCTGGTTGTCGAACGCGTGGTCAGCATCAACACGGCCGCTGCCGGCGGCAACACCACCCTGATGACCCTGGGCGCCTGAAAAACGGGGTCATGGCGCAGACCGGAGTGCCTGCCTCCGGGGCGGCGTCGGCTGCCGGTGGCGCGGACAGGCAAGCGACGCGAAATTTCAGCGGATCCCTCTTGAGAAAGCAGACGGCCGACCGTAAATAGGGCTGTGGGGATCGTGAAAGGAGTTGTGCCATGAACGTTTTCTACAACAGCGAACATTACTCGGTGCTGGCCTACCCGCGAGGGATGGGTTTCGAGTTGCTGGACAAGGCGGCCGGCCGCATTCTTTTCCTGCACGGGCCGTATGCCCGGCACTTCCGGCTGGCCATCGAAGAAATCCCGGAGGCCGAGCGCGACGAGGAAACCATCGACGCGTTTCTGGACGGCTACTGCGCCGGTGAGGCGCGTCCCATCGTCTTCCACTGACATGCTAGAATCGCGCCCATTGCTGTGAACTTTCGAGGGATTTGAGGATATGGGTCAGGTCAATTCGACGTATACGTCCGATCATCAGGACTGGATGAACGAACTGCTGGCGAAGCACCCCGAGTGGGTCGAGGATCAGAAGGCGGGTCGCGCCCTATGGTGGGACAAGAAGCAGGATGTCGAGACGACGGCGCGTAACGCCGAGTCGAAGGTGCCCCAGAAGCCGTATCCGTACGACGTGAATTTCTTCGGCGAATAACGCGCCGCAGGCAGTAAGGCACTCAAAAAGCCGGTCGAATCGACCGGCTTTTTGCATGAGGGGCCCGGTGCTCCGGGCCCCGCGGTGGATCAGCCGGTCAGCGGCTTGACGACGCGCTTGACGGCGGTGTCGTCCGGGTGCGGATGGATGGTGAAGCCCAGGCTGGCCATCAGGCGGAACATCTTGGCGTTGGTCGACAGCACGTCACCGACGACCGCCCGGTATCCCTTCATGCGGGCACATTCGATCAGCGCCGTCATCAGTTTGCGGCCGACGCCGCATTTCTGCCATTCGTCGCCAACAGCCAGCGCGAACTCGACCGATTCGCCGTCCGGGTTGACCACGTAGCGGGCGACGCCGATCTGCTTCTCCATCGGCGCCACGCCATCGACGTTGTCCTCGACCTCTTTCGTGATTGTCGCAACCAGCGCCATTTCGCGGTCGTAGTCGATCTGCGTGAAACGAACCAGCATGGTCTGGGTCAGTTCGCGCAGGGTATCCATGAAGCGGTAGTAGCGCGATTCGTCCGACATGTTCTTGACGAACTCCTGCTCCATGTCGGCATCTTCCGGGCGGATCGGCCGGATGGTGACGACCTGGCCATCGTTCATCTGCCACTCCTGGATCAAATGGACCGGGTAGGGGTAGATCGACATGTGGGCGTAGCGGTCGCCGTTGGAATTGGTGGCGTGGTCGATGACGATCCGGGCATCGGCGGCGATGGCGCCGTTTTCATCGACGATCAGCGGATTGAGGTCGAGTTCCTGGATCCACGGCAGTTCACAGACCATTTCCGAAATGCAGAGCAGGACTTCCTTGATCGCTTCGCGGTCGGCTGGCGGCATGTTGTGGAACTGGCCGAGAATCTTCGAGGCCCGCGTCGAATCGATCAGATCCTTGGCCAGGAAACGGTTCAGCGGCGGCAGGGCAACCGAGCGGTCGGAGAAGATCTCGACGTCGAAACCGCCGGCGCCGAAGGTGATCACCGGCCCGAAGATCGGGTCGCGGAAAACGCCGATCATCAGCTCACGGCCGTTCGGGCGGGACAGGAAGGGCTCGATTGAAACGCCGTTGATCTTGGCATCCGGCCGGCGCTTTTGCACCGTGTCAATGATGTCGTGATAGGCGTTGCGCACGGCCGGGGCGTTCTGGATGTTGAGCCGCACGCCGCCCACGTCCGATTTGTGTGGCAAATCGGGGGAGTCGACCTTCATCGCCACGGGGAAGCCGATCTGCTCGGCCAGCAGCAGGGCTTCGGTGGCAGTGCGGGCAACCATGGTTTGCGCCACCGGCACCTTGAAGGCGCGCAGGATGGCCTTCGATTCCATTTCCGACAGCACCTTGCGGCGCTCGGCGAGCAGGGCCTCGATCAGCATCTTGGCGCCTTCGGCCTCGGGGCGGCCGAACTGGCGTGTCGGCTCCGGCGTCTGGAGCAGTAGCTTCTGGTTGCGGTAATACTTGGAAATGTGATGGAACAGCTCGATCGCCGTCTCCGGCATGCGGAAGGCCGGGATGCCGGCATCCTCGAGCAGTTGGCGGGCTTCCCGCACCTGATCTTCGCCCATCCAGCAGCAGATCAGCGAGCGGTTGAGCTTGTCGGCCACTTCGATGATCGCCTTGGCGACGGCCAGCGGGTCGGTCATCGCCTGCGGTGACAGCATGACCAGCGTGCTGTCGACATGGGGATCCTGGGTGACGGCGAGAATGGCCTCGCGATAGCGTTCGGGGGTCGCGTCGCCGCCGATGTCGATCGGGTTGCTGTGCGACCAGTTGGTTGGCAGCGCCTTGTTCAGCAGGGCCATCGTTTCATTGGCCAGTTCGGCCAGCGGGATGCCGAGGTCGCCGGCGCGGTCGGCCGCCATCGCGCCCGGACCGCCACCGTTGGTAATGATCGCCAGGCGGTTGCCAAGCGGCCGGAATTTGGACGCCAAAGCCTTGGCGGCGTAGAACAGCTGGCCGACGTTCTGGACGCGCACCACGCCGGCCCGGCGCACGGCGGCGTCGAACACGGTGTCGGATACCGCTGCCATGCCGGAATGGGTGGCAGTGGCCATGGCGCCCGCTTCGTGGCGCCCGGCCTTGAGCAGGATGATCGGCTTGATGCGGGCTGCCGACCGCATGGCGCTCATGAAACGGCGGGCGTTACGGATGCCTTCGACGTACATCAGGATGTAGTGCGTGCGGCTGTCATAAATCAGGTAGTCGAGGATTTCGCCGAAATCCACGTCGGCGGTCATGCCGATGGAAATGACCGACGAAAAGCCGACATCGTTGGCCTTGGCCCAGTCCAGCACGGCGGAACACATGGCGCCGGATTGCGAAACGAGGGCGAGGTTGCCGGCCTTGGCGGAAATCTTGGTGAAGGTGGCATTCAGGCCGATGTCGGGGCGGATGATACCCAGGCAGTTCGGGCCGAGGATGCGCACGTTGTAGGAGCGGGCGATTTCCATCACCTTGCGCTCCAGCGCGGCTCCGACGTGCCCGGCTTCCGAGAAGCCGGCGGCGATGATGATCACGTTGCGCACACCGCTGCGGCCGCATTGCTCGATCAGTTGCGGCACGGTCTGCGGCCGGGTGGCGATGACCGCCATTTCGACCCGGGCGCCGATTTCCTCGATCGACTTGTAGGCCGGCTGGCCCTGGATCTTTTCGTGCTTGGGGTTGATGGCGTACAGGCGGCCTTTGTAGCCCGAGCCGAGGATGTTCTTGAAAATGATGTTGCCGACCGAATTTTCGCGGTCCGAAGCGCCGATCACGGCGACCGATTTCGGTTCGAAAAGCCCCGTAAGATAGTGCTGTTCAAGCATGGCGAGCCCCTTGTCAGGCTGTTATTGTGCAGTGCGGAATTTTGGCATAAGGACCCTGTAATGTCATGGGTCGAATAGGGTTATTCAGCGCGCCGCCAGTTCGCAGGCGAGCACCATCGATTGCGACAGGGCGCGGTGCACCGGGCATTTGTTGGCGATTTCCAGCAGGCGCTGGCGCTGTTCGTCGCTCAGGTCGCCTTCGAGCGTGATGCGCCGGTGGATGTGGTCGCGCGTCACGCCGTCGATCTCCACCTTTTCGTGGCTGAGCGCCACGCTCACCCTGGCCAGCGCGAGGCCTTTGCGTTCGGCATACATGCGCAGGGTCATCGCGGTGCAGGCGCCCAGGCCGCTCATGATGAAATCGAAGGGGGCCGGTCCCGCATCCGCCCCGCCCATGCTTGCCGGTTCGTCGGCGATCAGCTGATGCTGGCCGGCGGTGATGGCCTGCTGGTATCTTCCCTTCCCGTTTTCTGCAACGACGACAATGCCCGACATGACTGCCTCCGTGAATGAATTGCCTTCGATCATACCGCCTTCCCCGTGGGTGGTGCGCCACTGTGGACGCATCAGGCCGGGCGGCACGGTGCTCGACCTGGCCTGCGGCAGCGGCCGACATGCCCGCTACGTGGCCAGCCTGGGCCATCCTGTCCTCGCTGTCGACCGCGATGCCGCAGCGATTGCCGGCTTGCAGGGGTTGCCCGGTATCGTGGCCGAACGGCACGATCTGGAGGCGGGCGGCTGGCCACTGGCCGACCGGTTCTTCGCCGGCGTCGTTGTCACCAACTACCTGTGGCGGCCCCGCCTGCCGGAAATCATGGCCTTGCTGGCGCCGGGCGGAGTGCTGATCTACGAAACCTTCCTGCGCGGCAACGAAGCCTATGGCAAGCCGTCCAGCCCCGCCTTTCTGCTCGAACCGGGCGAGCTGCGGCGGGTGGCCGCTGCTGCCGGGCTGGTGGAAATCGAATTCGTCGAGGGTTACGTTGCAACCCCCAGGCCGGCCATGCGTCAGGCCATTTGCGCCGCGCGGGCCTGAACGATGGCGGCGGCCAGCCGGTCGATGCCGGCCGGCGACAGGTCGTCGGTGGCGAAGGTTTCCGGGTGCTGCGGGCCGGTGAAATTGTGATCCTGCGACCGGCGGTAGAGCGGGTCGTAATGCATTTCGAGCAGTTCGCGCACGAGGACGGGCCAGTCGGCCGCGCTGACATACGCCTGCCAGCGCTGCAGCGTTTCGCCGGCAATCAGCGTGCGCAGGGCATCGAGCCGGCGGTTGAGGAGGTCCGGCAGATCGAAGAAATAGGCGTAGTCGCGCAGCAGGAAATCGACGCGGGCGTCCAGCGTCGCCTCGACATTCAGGCAGTCGCCGGCACGGATCTGGCGTATCAGCGCTTCCGGAACGTGCAGGTTGCCGATCTTTCGGCTTTCCGCCTCGACATAGACCGGCCGTCCGGGGTCCAGGGTGCTCAGTGCCTGAAACAGGGTGGTTTCGAACCATTTCTGCGTCGGTTGCGGTTGGCCGGGCAGGACGCCCAGCACGGAGCCCTTGTGGCTGGCCAGGCCCTCCAGGTCGAGCACCTGCTCGCCCAGCCGGCCGATGGCCTGCAGGATGGCCGTCTTGGCGCTGCCTGTCGCGCCGCACACGACATGAAAGCGGAAGCGGCCGGGCAGGGCGTCCAGTTGTTCGATGACGTGCCGCCGCCAGGCCTTGTAGCCGCCTTCCAGTTGCCCGGCCGGCCAGCCGATGGCGCGGAAGATGGTGGTCATCGCGCCGCTACGGTCGCCGCCCCGCCAGCAGTAGATCAATGGCTTCCAGTGGCGCGGCCGGTCGAGGAACTGTGCTTCCAGATGACGGGCGATGTTGCGTGACACCAGCGCGGCGCCGACCTTCTTGGCCTCGAAGGGCGACACCTGCTTGTACATCGTGCCGACGCGGCAGCGTTCTGCGTCATCCAGCACCGGGCAGTTGATGGCGCCGGGGATGTGGTCTTCGGCAAATTCGGCGGGGGAGCGGACATCGATGATTGTGTCGTAGGTGGCGATGTCGGCAATGGTGGGCTGCGAGCGTTTCATCCGGCTATTTTAGCAGGGGGGCCAGGGTGGGCCAGACGTGGTCGAGGATCAGCGGCTGGGCCTCGGCTACCGGATGCAGGTTGTCGGCCTGGAAGTAGCGTTGCTGGGTGGCGACCGGTTCGAGCAGGAATTCGACCAGCGGCACTTTCTTGGCCTGGGCGATGTCCATGAAGCTGCGCCGGAAATCCTCGGCATAAGGGCCGTAATTCGGCGGCAGGCGCATCCCGGCCAGGGCCACCCGGGCACCGCTGGCTCGGGCGGCGTCGATCATGGCGGCGAGATTGTCGCGCATCTGGCCAAGTGGCAGGCCACGCAGCCCATCGTTGGCCCCGAGCGCAATGACGACGACGGCCGGCCGTTGCGCCCTGAGCGCGGCTTCGAGGCGGGAACGCCCGCCAGCCGTCGTTTCGCCGGAGATCGACAGGTTGGCGACGCTATAATCGAGACGCTTTTCGGCGAGGCGGGTGCCGAGCAGGGCGGGCCAGGCCTGTTCCGGCCGGATGCCGTAGCCGGCGGACAGCGAGTCGCCCATGACGAGGACTGTCTTTGCGGCATGGGCCGGCAGGATGGTTGAACAAAGCAGGCAGAACAGGAAGAAGGCGAGCCGCATGGCAGACAATCCGGTGATCGAAGTTTCGGGTTTGGGCAAGACCGTCGATAACGGTGGCGAGCCGCTGACGATTCTGCAGGATATTTCCTTCGCGGTCATGCCGGGCGAAACGGTCGCCATCGTCGGCGCTTCCGGCTCCGGCAAATCGACCCTGCTCGGCCTGCTGGCCGGGCTCGACGAACCGAGCGGCGGCACGGTGCGCCTTGACGGCCAGTCGCTCGGCGAACTGGACGAAGACCAGCGGGCCATCCTGCGCGGCCGGCTGCTCGGTTTCGTTTTCCAGTCCTTCCAACTGTTGCCCTCGCTGACGGCGCTCGAAAACGTCATGTTGCCGCTCGAACTGGTTGGTACGGGCAATGCCCGGGGGCTGGCCGGCGAATGGCTGGCCCGTGTCGGCCTCGGGCATCGCCTGATGCATTATCCGAAGCACCTGTCTGGTGGCGAACAGCAGCGCGTTGCACTGGCCCGTGCCTTTGCTCCGAATCCTCGCCTGGTTCTTGCCGACGAACCGACCGGCAATCTCGATGCGGCAACCGGCCAGCAAATCATCGAGCTGATGTTCGAGCTCAATGCGAAACAGGGAACGACCCTGCTGCTGGTCACCCACGACGAAGCGATCGCTGCCCGCTGCGGGCGCATGCTCCGCATCCAGTCCGGGCGACTCGCCGGCGAGCCGGTGGTGCCGGTCGGGTAGTCGGCATGTGCCGCGCGGCCAAGCCCGCTATACTGGCGGCCGCTTCATTTTTTGGTGAAAACATTGTCCATGCTGCGGTTTACGCATCTAGCCGTTTCGTTTTTGCCGGGCCGGGCGTGAGCGTGCCGACTGCCCGTCAGAGCCTGGCAACACGCCTGCAGGCTGCGGCCGATGCCTATCAGCGGGCGCATGTCATCCCGCATTGCGCGGTGTGCGCCAAACCGTGCTGCCGGCTCGATACCCATGTCCTCGAACTGAACTGGCAGCAGGTGAAGGTGTTGTGGCGACTGGACGAGCCGCGAAGCGCCTTTGACCGACGGCTGGCGTCAGGTAAGGGGCCGGACGAGATTCGGGCGGCTGACGGGCTGTATTTCGCCCACCGTAAAGTCTGTCCGGCCTACGACGAAGCGCAGCGTGCGTGCCGGATCCATGACCAGCCCATCAAGCCGAGCGGGTGTTCCGACTACCCGGTGTATGGCGATGGGGATGTCCTGATTGCCGATCTGCGCTGCGAAGCAGTGGATGTCGATGCATTGGCCGCCTGGGTTGTGCGTGAACTGGGGCCGGCGTTTCGGGTCACCCGGTCGGCCGATTGCGATTTCCCCTTTCTGGTCACCCTGGCGGTCAAACGGCGGGGAGGCAACCCGAAGGCGAGGGCGGGGCGCCGCTAGAGCGAGCGCACGGCATGCATCATGCCGGGGTCCTCGGTGTCGCGACGGACCTCGAACCCCAACTGACGGGCGAACTTGATCATCTTGTCATTGGAGGCGAGGATGAAGGCCTCCATCCTGCGCAGGCCACGCGCCCGGGCCGCGTCGATCAGCGACAGCATCAGGATGCCGGCGACGCCGCTGCCCTGCCATGCATCGTCGATGGCGATGGCGAATTCGCAGTCGTCGCCAGACGGCCCGGCAACATAGCGTGCCACGCCGATTTCGACTGGCCGTCCGTCCTGCTCGATGATCGCTACCAGTGCCAGATGGCGGACGTAATCGATCTCGGTCAGGTATTTCAGCTTGCCAGGCGGTAGTTCCTTCAGCGTGGACATGAAGCGCTTGTAGCGCGAATCGGCGGAAAGGTGCTGGACGAAATCCTGCTCCATGGCGGCGTCTTCGGCCCGGATCGGCCGGATGGTGACCGGGGTGCCGTCGAACAGGCAACGCTGGCGGACCAGTTCGGCTGGGTAGTCGGCCATGGCTTACTCCGGCAGACGTTCGACCAGATAGGCTACGATGCCGTCGAGCGTGACGACCTTGCCGTAGTCGGTTTCCGGGATATTCACACCCAGCTTCTCGTGGATGCTGGCCAGCACGTTGAGCCAGTCCATCGAATCAAGGTCGATCTGGGTGCGCAACGGCTTGTCGGGAATGATCCGCACCGGATCGACTTCCGGCGCCAGCCGTTTGACGATGGCCAGTACCTCCGTACGGATTCGTTCTTGCTGTTGACTCATTTTTCTTCCCCCTGCGCCAACGTCGAGGTATCGCCCTCGGGCAGGCCGACTTCCCGGGATTTGAGCAGCCGGCGCATGATTTTCCCGCTTCGAGTATGTGGCAGCGCTGATACGAATGCAATTTCTTTGGGCGCCACCGCTGCACCGAGACGTTGCCGGGCATGCGCCAGCAAGGCCTGGTTCAGCGCATCGTCCGGCGCGTTGCCATCCCTGAGCACGACAAAGGCCTTGACCACCTCGCCGGCCAGGGCGTCCGGCTTGCCGATGACGCCTGCTTCGGCGACGGCCGGGTGCTCCATCAGCACGCTTTCCACCTCGCTGGCGCCGATCAGGTGGCCGGACGACTTGATCACCTCGTCGCTGCGGCCGACAAACCAGTAGTCGCCATCGGCATCGCGCCGCACCAGGTCGCCGGTTAGGTAGAGCGTGCCGGCAAAACAGGCGCGGTAGCGTTCGGGCTGGCCGAGATAGGCCCGAAACATCGCGGGCCAGCCGGTTTCCAGCGCCAGTTCGCCGACCGTGTCCGGTGTTTCGATCCGCGATACCGGTTCCCCCTCGACATGCCGGACGACATGGGCGCGGATTCCCGGCAGGGGGCGGCCCATCGAGCCGGGCTTGACGGGCCGGGTGGCCGTGTTGGCAATCATGATGCCGCCCGTTTCGCTCTGCCACCAGGTGTCATGGATCGGTCGGCCGAGCATTGCTTGCCCCCACCTGACCGCCTCCGGGTTGAGCGCCTCGCCAACGCTGGCGATAAAACGCAGGTCGGGAAAACGGCGTCCGGCAAACAATGCCGGTCCGGCCTTCATCAGCAGCCGGATGGCGGTTGGTGCGGTGTACCAGACATTGACCCGCTCCTGCTCAAGGATGCCGATCCAGCGTGCCGGGTCGAACTCGGACGGGTCGACAAGGCAGGTTGCGCCAACAACCAGGGGCGCCACGATGCCGTAGGAGGTGCCGGTTACCCAGCCGGGATCGGCGGTGCACCAGAAGATGTCGGCCGGGCGCAGATCGAGGGCAAACCGCGCCGAGGCATAGTGTGTGAGGAGCGCGGCATGGACATGCAGGGCTCCCTTGGGCTGTCCGGTCGTGCCGCTGGTGAAATGCAGCAGGGCGGGGTCTTCGGGGCCGGTCGGAGCCAGGGCGGGGGTATCCGCCGCTGCCTGCAGCAGGGTGGGCAGATCGAGGGTGCCGGGCAGCGGGCCGGAGCCCAGGTCGTCGACCACCAGGACATGCTGGAGCGAGGGCAGCACGGGGCGGAGCGCGGCCACCTTGCGCAGATAGAGACTGGTCGTGGTGACCAGCACCGTGCCGCCGGCCTGGGCGATGCGGCTGCGAATTGGCTCGGGGCCGAAAGAGGGGAAAAGCGGCGCAACGACGGCCCCGATCTTCAGCGCGCCGAGTACGGCAACGTACAACTCGCAGATGCGGCCGCACAGCACGAAGACGCGGTCGCCCTGGCGCACGCCAAGCGCTGCCAAGGCATTGCCGAAGCGGTCCGTCAGTCCGGCGAGTTCGCGGTAACTGATATCCCGGTGGCTGCCATCGGCGTTCAGGAAACGGAAGGCGGTTCGCCCGGCGTGCGCCGAGCGAGCGTGGCGGTCGACTGCCCGTTCGGCGATATTTACCGGGCCTTCCGGCGTCAAACCGAGTTCCTCGGCGACCCGTGCCCAGGAAAATGCGCTGTCATCGGCTGCCGAGGGGGAGGCGGCGGTTGAATGGCGAATCAGCGGAGGTTTCATCGGCGCATTCCTGACGGAAACCCTGTCATCGTAAGCCGAATTGAGGCCCGGCGTACCGGGAGATGCGTCTCAGGCCGCCTGTGAAACGGCAATCGCGTTGCGGGCGGCGCGCCGTCCGCTGCGCACGGCCCCTTCAAGGGTGGCCGGGTAGTCGGCCCAGGTGTAGTCGCCAGCCAGAAAGACGCGGGGGTGCGTCGTCCGGCTGCCGGGGCGAGGCAGGCCGGGGCGGGCGGAAAATGTGGCGCGCTTTTCGCGAATCACCTTGTGCCAGAGGACGGGTTCAGCGAGGCCCAGCTCACCGTGCAGGGCGGCGACCAGCGCCTCGTCGGGCAGGGCTTCCCAAGCGCCATGGCCGCTCAACACGCAGGCAAGCAGGCCATTGCCCCGGTCGACCACCCACTGCCCATGCTGGCCGAGGAGATGGAGGAGGGGGAAGGGCAGGGTGGTGCCGGCAGGGAATTGCAGGTAGATCGTCGCAATCGGCTCGAAGGCGAAGTCGGGCCGTGTGGCCGGCCACAGGCGGGCGACATGCTGGGGGGCGGTGGCCAGCACGACGGCGGCGAAGGATTCATCGCCGATGCGCACGCCGTCGGCGCTGGCGCCGATTTCACCCACCCGGCAGCCCAGCCGCACATCGGCGCCTTGGGTGCGCAGCCAGTAGTCAGCCGGTTCAGGGAGCAACTGGCCAAAATCGACGTGCGGCAGCAGCAGGTCGGTGTCTGCCCGGCGCCGGCTGCCCAGGCTGTCGCGCAGCACGTTGGCGAACAGTTGGGCCGAGGCGTGTGCAGCCGGCGTGTTCAGCGCGGCAAGACAAAGCGGTTCCCACAAATGGCGGCGCAGCACGCCGGTCTGGCCGGCGGCATCCAGCCAGTCGGCGACGCTCGTATCTTCGGCCAGACGGAAGCCGCGACGCTGGATGCCTGCCATCCACCAGGCCGTGCGCAGTTTTTCCCGCCAGCCGATGGTCGGGCTGCTCAGCAGGCCCCAGGCGACATGCAGCGGTGCCGGTAGTTGGGGAAGTCGGAGGCGAAAGCCGGTCCGATCGACGACCTGCAGCGGGTGGCGGTCGAACAGGCGCTCGGGATCGGCGCCGACCCGGCGCATCAGATCCAGCGTGTCACGATAGGCGCCCAGCAAGATGTGCTGGCCGTTATCGACGGTACGGCCATCGAGGCTGACGCTCCGGGCCCGGCCGCCGAGCACGCGGCCGGCTTCGAACAGTGTCACGGCGCAGCCGGCCTCGGTCAGGTCGACCGCCGCAGCAATGCCAGCCCAGCCGCCTCCGATGACGGCGACCCGCATCGGGTCAGCCCTTGATCCAGGTCTTGGCCGCCAGCCAGAGCTTGCGGCCGGGCGGCAACGAAATGCGCTGGTGCAGCACCCGGAAATTCTCGTCCTTGATCTCGGCCAGCAGGGTCCGATAGATCGCCGCCATGATCAGTCCCGGGCGCTGACTCTTGCGATCCACCGCTGGCAACTGGGCGAGGGCCTGTTCGTAGTAACGCTCGGCCCGCTCGTACTGGAACTGCATCAGGGCGGTGAAGTTGTCGGAATACGCGCCATTCAGGATGTCGGCGGCCGGCACATTGAACTGCTTCAGTTCGTCCATCGGAATATAGATGCGGCCGCGCCGGGCATCCTCGCCGATGTCGCGGATGATGTTGGTAAGCTGGAAAGCCATGCCCAGGTCGTGCGCATATTTCTGCGTCTGGCGGTCCCGGTAGCCAAAGATCTCGGCGGCGAGCAGGCCGACGACGCTGGCCACGCGGTAGCAGTAGAGCGACAGGCCCTTGAAATCAAGATAGCGCGCCTGCCGGAGATCCATCTCCATGCCGTCGATGATTTCCAGCAACTGCTCCTTGGGCAGGTTGATGCCGGGAGCGACCTGCTTCAAGGCCTGGCCGACCGGATGCTGCGGCTTGCCCTCGGCGATGCGCTCGACCTCCTGGCGCCACCAGGCCAGTTTGGTCGAGGCGACCGACAGATCGTTGCATTCGTCTACGACGTCATCCACTTCGCGGCAGAAGGCGTAAAGGGCCATGATCGCCCGCCGGCGCTCGGCCGGCAGGAACAGGAAGCTGTAATAGAAGGAGGAGCCGCTGGCGGCGCACTTCTCCTGGCAATACTGGTCGGGAGTCATGGGACTACATTCTAAGGGATCGCCCGGCGAGAACCAGCCAGTCCCAGGTGCCAAGCTTGGGCCGGCGGTGGAAAACATCGCCCCGTACCTGGCGGATGCGCTCCAGAATGCGCAGACCGCCCTGCACGGTCAGGCGAATTTCCCAACCGATGCGGCCGGGCAAGGCATGGACGAGCGGCGCACCGCGCTTCATCAGCGCCATCGCCCGGTCGATCTCGAAATCCATCAGGGCGGCCCAGTTGGCCGACCAGCGGTTGGCTGCGATGTCGGCCTCGCTGACCCGGAAACGCGGGAAATCAGTTTGCGGGATGTATACGCGGTCCTTCTGCCAGTCGATGGCCACGTCCTGCCAGAAATTGATCAGCTGCAGGGCGGTGCAGATACAGTCGGATTGCATCAGTTGCTCGTCGCCGGTTTGCCCGAACAGATGCAGCAGCAGCCGCCCGACCGGATTGGCCGAGCGCCGGCAATAGTCGAGCAGTTCCGGGTAGTCGGTATAACGCGTCTTCACCACGTCCTGCGCAAAGGCGTCGAGCAGGTCGCGGAATAACGGGATGGGCAGGGCGTGGGTGGCGATTACCTCGGCCAGGCTGGCAAAAAGCGCCAATTGCGGCGTCTCGCCCCGTGTGATGCGATCGAGTTCGGCCTGATAGGCGGCGAGAGCAGCCAGGCGTTGTGCCGGCGTTGCATCCCCCTCGTCGGCAATATCGTCGGCGCTGCGGGCGAAGTGGTAAATCACCTCGATCGGCCGGCGGAGCCGGGCCGGAACCAAGAACGAGGCGACCGGGAAATTTTCGTAATGATCGACAGACATGGGCGATGACTTCAGTCGGTGCTAGAATGCGCCCCGCTCGCCCAGGTGGCGAAATTGGTAGACGCACCAGATTTAGGTTCTGGCGTAGCAATACGTGGGGGTTCGAGTCCCTTCCTGGGCACCATAGCGAGTACTTCGGTCAGAAACTGCCCGATCGGCAGGCGAAAACCCGCCGCATTGCGATGGCCGCCTCCGCCATAGCGGGCGGCGATGACCGAAACGTCGAGATTCCCTTGGGAACGCAGGGAGACCTTGGCCAGGCCGTCGGTGGTCAGTTGCCAGGTCAGACCGAAGCTGCCGCTTCGCGCGGCCAGCAGATTGCCCAACTCCGACGCAAAAACCAGGTTGGCGTTGGCTGCCAGACCTGTCACAGCCTGCCACGAATGTTCGCCGTCGGTAATCACCGGCTGGCCGTGGCGTACTGCCTGCAAGGCGTCGATCGGTTCGCCGCGCAGGCGGGCCGGGCACGGGAGTTGCCCCTCGGCCAGGCGCCTGACTTCAGCCTGAAGTTGCCGGTCGATCGCTTCGCCACCGACGAGTAACTCGCGATAGGCTGGCGAATCCGGATCCTCGCAGGTACGCACGAGGGCATCCCAGGTGTTGAAAGAAAAGGGCGCCATGCGCAGCGCGCGACACAGCGGCCGTGTTTCCAGCAGCGTGAACCGCCACAGATCCTGGTCCTCGATACAGGCCAGCAGGCGCGGCAGGGGCTCAGCAGGATGGAAATGTTCCCAGGCCAGTCGGGCGCCGGATTTTGTCAGGTCGAAGATGACGGTCAGCGGGTGATCCGGCGCGTTATGGCAGGAGGTCTCCTCGCTGCTGTTCAGGACAGCCGACCACTCCCGGCGTGCCGATACGTGATGGTCGAGTTGCACGACGCGGACCGCCTGCGTTGCCATCGCCTTCAGGATAGCGGGCGGAAACGAAAAATCGAGGATGAAGACCTGCCGACCAGCAACATCGTCGGCCAGCCAGTCGTCGCCATGGTGCATCGGGCAATAGCGAGCCGTTTCGCCAAAGCACCGCCAGGCGGCGTAAGCCGCCGCGAAACCGTCCAGGCAATCGGCGTGGTAATAAACGGTGACGGGAGGATTCATCGTGCAGGGCAATCAGTAATGCGGCGGGATTTCATCCCGCAGGCTGCGCTGCTCTGCCGGCAGGGTATTCATGACCTGCTGGCGCAATGCCCGGAGTTCGCCGATCAGCAGATCGATCTGCTGTTGCTGGCGGAAAACGGTGCGGTTCAGTTCGTCGACCAGGTCTTCGGTATAGCTGAGTTTGATCTCGATTTCGGTGAGGCGTGATTCCATGGGGCTGTGTTCAGTGATCCTGGGGTTTGTCGTTTTTGTCCGGAAGCTGCGGTCCGCGATGCAACAGCGGCAGGGCAGCGCCGAGCAGGATCAGGAAACAGAGTCCGATAATGATCCAGGCTGTGTTCATGGCAGGTTGGTCCGCTGGGCGATCCCGACAGTGTAACGAAAGAATTTGCAAAAAGCTGTTGACACGGACGATTCATGGTCTATAATGCGGCCTTCTTCAGGCGGTTAGCTCAGTTGGTTAGAGCGCCACGTTGACATCGTGGAGGTCGTTGGTTCGATTCCAATACCGCCTACCAAAATTCCTGATGAGGCTGATCATGCTGTTCCGAACTTGCATCGAAGTTCAGAAACCGTAATCGAGCCAGCTTCGTTAACCAAAAAGTGCGGCTCGGTCCGCACTTTTTTTTCGTCCAGATTTTTTCAGGAAATCCGCCATGCCCGATATCAAACTGCCCGATGGTTCCGTCCGCTCTTACGAGCAAGCAGTCACCGTCGCTGAAGTCGCTGCCAGCATCGGCGCCGGTCTGGCGCGCGCCGCATTGGCGGGCAAGGTGGATGGCAAGCTGGTGGATACCTCGTATCTGATCGAGACCAATGCCGATCTCGCCATCATTACGGACCGGGATGCCGACGGGCTGGAAATCATTCGCCACTCGACGGCCCATTTGCTGGCCTATGCCGTCAAGGAACTGTTCCCCGATGCGCAGGTCACGATCGGTCCGGTCATTGAAAATGGCTTCTATTACGACTTTGCCTACAAGCGCCCGTTCACTCCCGAGGATCTGGCGGCGATCGAAAAGCGGATGGCGGAACTCGCCAAACAGGATATCCCGGTTCGTCGCGAGGTTTGGGATCGTGACGAAGCGGTGAAGTTTTTCCTGGCTCAGGGCGAAAAGTACAAGGCTGAACTGATCGGCGCCATTCCGGCTGGTGAACAGGTTTCGCTCTACCGGGAGGGTGATTTCATCGATCTGTGTCGCGGTCCGCACGTGCCGACGACGGCCAAGTTGAAGGTCTTCAAGCTGATGAAGGTGGCGGGGGCCTATTGGCGTGGCGATCATCGTAACGAGCAACTGCAGCGCATTTACGGTACTGCCTGGGCCAAGAAGGAGGATCTGGACGCCTACCTGCACATGCTGGAAGAGGCTGAAAAACGCGACCATCGACGCCTGGGCAAGCAGTTCGACCTGTTCCACATGCAGGACGAGGCGCCGGGCCTGGTCTTCTGGCATCCCAAGGGCTGGGCGATCTGGCAGGAAATCGAGCAATACATGCGCGCCGTTTATCGCAACAACGGCTATCAGGAAGTCCGCTGTCCGCAGATTCTCGACAGGTCGCTGTGGGAAAAGTCCGGTCATTGGGAGCATTACAAGGACAACATGTTTACCACGGCATCGGAAAATCGCGATTATGCGGTGAAGCCGATGAATTGCCCGGGTCACGTCCAGGTTTTCAATTCCGACCTGCGCTCCTACCGCGAACTGCCGCTGCGTTACGGCGAATTCGGCTCCTGTCACCGCAACGAACCGACTGGCGCCTTGCATGGCCTGATGCGCGTGCGCGGATTCGTTCAGGATGATGGGCACATCTTCTGTACCGAGGATCAGATCGAGTCCGAAGTCACGGCGTTCAACGCACTGGTCAAAAAGGTCTATGCTGATTTTGGTTTCCATGATGTTGCCGTCAAGCTGGCCTTGCGTCCGGATAGCCGGGTCGGTTCCGACGAGGTCTGGGACAAGGCCGAGGATGCCTTGCGCCAGGGCTTGCGCGCTTCGGGTCTGGAATGGACGGAGCTACCGGGCGAAGGTGCCTTCTATGGTCCGAAGATCGAATTCCACATCAAGGACGCCATTGGTCGTTCCTGGCAATGCGGCACCATGCAGGTCGATTTTTCGATGCCGGGTCGACTCGGCGCGGAGTATGTCGCCGGCAACGACGAGCGCAAGGTGCCGGTCATGTTGCATCGGGCAATCCTGGGTTCGCTTGAGCGTTTCATCGGCATCCTGATCGAGAATTTTGCCGGCGCCCTGCCATTGTGGCTGGCGCCGGTGCAGGCGGTGGTGCTGAACATTTCCGAAAAACAGGCTGATTATGCTGCCGATGTGGCGCAAAAGCTGCATGCGGCCGGCTTCAGGGCCGAAGCTGATTTGCGTAATGAGAAAATTACCTATAAAATCCGGGAACATAGCTTGAACCGGCTGCCTTACCAGCTCGTTGTGGGCGACAAGGAAAAGGCGGACGGACTAGTGGCCGTGCGTACACGCGGTGGACAGGATCTCGGTCAAATGACGGTCGAGGCCCTGATCGAGCGACTCCGAGGGGAAGTCGCAGCGCGAAGTGGCACGGCTTAATTATTGATATTTCGGGGGTTTTACCATCGCTCAGAACAAGGCCCATCGTTTAAACGATGAGATCACGGTGCCGGAGATTCGTCTCCAGGGTATTGAAGGTGAGCAGCTAGGGATTGTGAATATCCGTACTGCGTTGCAGATGGCCGAGGAAGCCGGGGTAGATCTGGTGGAAATCGCGCCGACGGCAAAGCCGCCTGTCTGCCGCATCATGGATTACGGCAAGTTCAAGTACCAGGAGCAGAAGCGTGCGCATGAGGCGAAGCTGAAGCAGAAGCAGGTGCAGGTTAAGGAAATCAAGCTGCGCCCGGGTACCGACGAAAACGACTATCAGATCAAGCTGCGGAACATGACCCGCTTTCTGGAAGACGGTGACAAAGTCAAAGTGACCTTACGCTTCCGGGGGCGTGAGATGGCGCATCAGGA
This sequence comes from Azonexus sp., assembly GCA_046297855.1. Lineage (GTDB taxonomy): Bacteria > Pseudomonadota > Gammaproteobacteria > Burkholderiales > Rhodocyclaceae > Azonexus. The sequence continues at coordinate 57,443 of JBKBHB010000012.1, read as the reverse complement.
ATTTGGCATGCGCCAGCTGGAACGAATCAAGGCTGACCTCGAAGCCGTTGGCACGGTCGAGCAAATGCCCAAGATGGAAGGTCGTCAGATGATCATGATCATCGGGCCGGCAAGGAAGAAGTAGTATCGGTCGTCGGTCATTGGTCGCCAGTTGTTGGCTAACAGCTGTGTGTCGGTGATCGGCAGCCAAAAAGAAGTGCTTTCAGGTTTGGAAGCGTTCCCGCCGGGAACCACCTGACGGCATGTCATTAAGGAGCATCCAATGCCCAAAATGAAGACCAAGAGCAGCGCCAAGAAGCGCTTCTCGGTTCGCGCTGGTGGTTCCATCAAGCGCGGCCAAGCCTTCAAGCGTCACATCCTGACCAAGAAGACCACCAAAGTGAAGCGTCACCTGCGCGGTGCTGCCGCTGTTCACGAGCGCGACGTTGCATCCGTCCGCGCCATGATGCCCTACGCCTAAGGAGATAGCACATGTCCCGAGTTAAACGTGGTGTAACGGCTCGCGCCCGTCACAAGAAGGTTCTGGATCAAGCCAAGGGTTACCGCGGCCGTCGCAAGAATGTCTATCGTATCGCCAAGCAGGCGGTGATGAAGGCTGGTCAGTATCAGTATCGTGACCGTCGTCAGCGTAAGCGTCAGTTCCGTTCCCTGTGGATTGCCCGTATCAATGCCGCCGCTCGTGAGCTCGGCATGAAGTACAGCACCTTCATGAATGGCCTGAAGAAGGCCAACATCGAAGTGGACCGCAAGGTTCTGGCCGATCTGGCCGTCTTCGATCAGCCGGCATTTGCCGCTCTGGCTGCACAAGCCAAGGCCAAGCTCGGCGCCTGAGCTTAAGCTCTTGAAGAAAAAGGAGGCGCAAGCCTCCTTTTTTGTTTATTCGGCAGTTTCGTTGGTATCAGTCCATGGACAATCTCGATCAGATCGTTAGCGAAGCGAAGGCGGCCTTTGCTGCCATTTCCGACCCGGACGCGCTGGAGCAGGTAAAAGCCCGTTTCCTCGGCAAGAGCGGCCAGATTACCGAACTTTTGAAGGGCTTGGGCAAGCTCCCGCCCGAGGAAAAGAAAACGGCTGGTGCCGCAATCAACGTCGCCAAGACAGCCGTCGAAACCGCCCTCAACGAGCGGCGTGAGGCGATCCGCAGGGCGGCGCTGGAAGCACGGCTGGCCGAAGAGGCGCTGGATGTGACGCTGCCCGGACGTGCCGAAACACGGGGGGGCTTGCATCCGGTGACGCGCACACTGGAGCGTATCGAGTCCCTGTTCGGTTCAATTGGCTTCGAAGTCGCCGATGGGCCTGAGATTGAGGAGGATTTCTTCAATTTCACCGCCTTGAACACGCCAGAGGATCACCCGGCGCGCTCCATGCACGATACCTTCTATCTGCAGAATCCGGATGGCAGCGTGGCTGACAAGGTACTGCTGCGCACGCATACCAGCCCGATCCAGGCCCGCTACATGCAGGCCCATGTCGCCAAGTTCGCTCATTTGGAGCGGATGCCCGAGATACGCATCATTGCGCCGGGGCGTGTCTATCGTGTCGATTCGGACGCAACCCATTCGCCGATGTTTCATCAGGTCGAGGGCTTGTGGGTTGGTGAGCATGTCTCCTTTGCCGACCTGAAGGGGGTCATTGCCGATTTTCTGAAGCGCTTCTTTGAAACCGACGATCTGACTGTCCGTTTCCGGCCGTCCTTCTTCCCGTTCACCGAGCCTTCGGCCGAAATCGACGTCGCTTTTATGAGCGGCGCACTGAAGGGGCGCTGGCTGGAAATCGCCGGTTGTGGCATGGTGCATCCGAACGTGCTGAAGATCGCGGGGATTGATCCGGAAAAATACACCGGCTTCGCTTTTGGCTTCGGCCCAGACCGCCTGACCATGCTGCGCTACGGTGTTAACGACCTGCGCCTGTTCTTCGAAGGTGACTTGCGTTTCCTGCGCCAGTTCGCCTGATTCCATTATCGAGATACGCCAATGAAATTCTCCGAATCCTGGTTGCGTACCCTTGTCGACCCGCAGCTGACGAGCGAGGAACTCTCCCACCTGCTGACCATGGCCGGCCTTGAAGTCGAGGAACTGCGGCCCGTTGCCCCTGCCTTCACGAGCGTTGTCGTCGCTCAGGTTCTTGAGGTTGTCAAACATCCGGATGCTGATCGTCTGAATGTCTGTCAGGTCGATATCGGCAGCGGGACGCCGCAGCAGATCGTTTGTGGTGCGCCGAACGTCGCGCCTGGCCTCAAGGTGCCCTGCGCCTTGCCGGGTGCCGAATTGCCGGGTGATTTCAAGATCAGGGTGGCCAAGGTGCGTGGTGTCGAGTCTTCCGGCATGCTCTGTTCGGCGAAGGAACTCTGCATTTCGGAAGAGGCCTCCGGCCTGTTGGTCCTGCCGGCCGACGCGCCGGTCGGGCAGAGCATTCGCCAGTATCTCGACCTCGACGATCAGCAATTCGAACTCAAACTGACTCCGAACCGTGCCGACTGTCTGTCGCTGCTCGGCATCGCCCGCGAAGTGGGCGCGATCACCGGTGCCGCAACCTGTTTGCCGGATATCCGGGAAGTTCCTCCGGGTATCGCCGACCAGCGTTTCGTCGTGCTCGATGCGCCGGAGGCTTGCCCGCTGTACTGCGGCCGGGTGATCAAGGGCGTCAACGCCAAGGCGCCGACGCCGGAGTGGATGAGGCGCCGTCTGGAGCGGAGCGGTATTCGCTCCATTTCCGCTTTGGTCGATGTGACTAATTACGTCATGCTCGAACTGGGACAGCCCTTGCACGCTTTCGACAATACGAAGCTCGACGGGGCCGTGCATGCCCGTCTGGCACGTCCGGACGAGAAATTGCTGCTGCTCAACGAACAGACCATCGCCCTCGATTCCGACATTCTGATGATTGCCGATGACACCAAGGCCCTGGCCATGGCTGGCATCATGGGGGGGGAGGAGAGCGGCATCACGCTGGAAACGACGGAACTCTTCCTCGAATCGGCGTTTTTCGCCCCGCGCGCCATTGCTGGCCGCGCCCGGCGTTATGGTTTTGCCTCCGATGCGTCGCACCGTTTCGAACGCGGGGTCGACTTCGGCGGTGTGCGTCGCGCCATGGAGCGGGCGACCCAACTCATCCTGGACGTCTGCGGCGGTCAGGCGGGTCCGGTGGTTGAGGCGCGAGGCGAGTTGCCGGCGCGTGCACCGGTGCGTCTGCGTACCGCCCGCGCCGAGAAGGTGCTCGGTCTGCCGCTCGGGAGCGCGCGCATCGCTGCGCTGTTCAAGGGGTTGGCCTTGTCCTTCGAGCAACAGGGGGATGATTTCCTGGTTACGCCCCCCAGCTGGCGCTTCGATATGGAAATCGAGGAGGACCTGATCGAGGAGATCGCGCGTCTCCACGGCTACGACAACATTCCATCGCCGGCTCCGCAGGCGCGTCTGACCATGATGCCCCAGCCCGAGGCCCAGCGTCCGGCCTATCGGATTCGTCAGATGCTGGCCGATCGCGGCTATCAAGAAGTGGTCAATTTTGCTTTCGTCGAGGAATCTTGGGAGGCTGATTTCGCAGGCTTGAAGGCGGAAGCGGACTTGATTCGCCTCGCCAATCCGATCGCCAGTCAGATGGCCGTGATGCGTTCCAGCCTGGTGGGCGGGCTGGTCGCCAATCTGGTGACCAACCTCAAGCGCAAGCAGGGGCGCGTGCGCCTCTTCGAAGTCGGCCGCACCTTCCATCGTGATGGCCTGGTGGCGCCGGTCAACGGTTTCCGTCAGCCTTGGAAACTGGCCGGCCTGGCCTTTGGCAATGCATTGCCGGAAGGGTGGGCTGGCGGCACGCGAAAGGTCGATTTCTTTGATGTCAAGGGCGACATTGAAGCTTTGTTCGCCCCGGCGCAACTGCGCTTCGAGAAAATGCAGCATCCGGCTTTGCATCCCGGACGTGCTGCCCGTGTCTGGCTCGAGGGGCAGGACATCGGCTGCCTTGGTGAATTGCATCCCGAGTGGGTGCAAAAATACGACTTGCCGAGTGCGCCCGTGCTCTTCGAGCTCGACTTTGCGGCAGCCAAGACGGTGAAAGTCCCGGCTTATTCCGAAGTGTCGAAATTCCCGCCCGTGATTCGTGACCTAGCCATCGTGGTGGATCAACATGTCGCATTGCAGAGTTTGCTGGATGGCTTGAAAGGGCAGATTTCGGGCCTTGTCCGGGACATTCAGCTGTTCGATGTGTACGTCGGAAAGGGGGTTCCCGAAAACAAGAAAAGTCTTGCTTTCCGGGTAGTTATGCAAGATACTCAACGCACTTTGCAAGATTCGGAAGTTGATGCTGCGATGCAGCAACTGGTGTCCTGTTTCGAACAGGCATTCGGTGCTCAACTGCGTGCCTGACGGAACAATAACGATGACGCTGACCAAAGCGGAACTCGCCGACCTGTTGTTTGAGAAAGTGGGCCTCAACAAGCGTGAGGCCAAGGACATGGTGGAGGCCTTCTTCGAAGAAATCCGTAATGCGCTGGAAGCCGGAGATGGTGTCAAGTTATCCGGCTTCGGCAATTTTCAGTTGCGTGACAAGCCGCAGCGCCCCGGGCGCAATCCCAAGACCGGGCAGGAAATTCCCATCACCGCGCGTCGGGTGGTGACTTTTCATGCCAGCCAGAAACTCAAGTCGGATGTTGAACTAGCCTTCGATGGAACAACGGCATAAGACTGTTGGCGGCGATGAATTGCCGCCCATCCCCGCCAAGCGCTACTTCACCATCGGTGAGGTAAGCGAGCTCTGCGGCGTCAAGCCTCATGTCCTGCGTTATTGGGAGCAGGAGTTCAATCAACTCAAGCCGGTGAAGCGCCGGGGGAATCGTCGCTATTACCAACACCATGAAGTGCTGTTGGTGAGGCGAATTCGTGAGCTTCTTTATAATCAGGGATTTACGATCAGTGGTGCGCGTAACAGGCTGGACGAAGGCGGCGCCGTTGATACGGCGCCGGCGGAACTCGTCGAGCCAACCCGGGTTCCTGGCGGTTTGCGCAGTGAATTGAATGCAATTATCGAGATGCTGCGGCTTTGAAATCTGGTTTTTTCGGGTATAATGTTTGGCTCACGTCGGGGCGTAGCGCAGCCTGGTAGCGCACTTGCATGGGGTGCAAGGGGTCGCGAGTTCGAATCCCGCCGCCCCGACCAGTGAAATCAAGGATTGAGGCCAGTTTTTCGGAACTGGCCTTTTCTTTTGAATCCTATCCCGGCCGGGCCGTCCGATGATCCGGGGGCGGCCATCAAGAGACGCTTCTTCGAGGCTTGCCGATGAATCCATCCAACCTTGTTTTCTCCGGTCTGCAACCAGCGCGCGTATGGGCTCATTTTGCCACGCTGTGCCGCGTGCCTCGTCCATCGAAACATGAGGCGGCCCTGCGTGATGGCCTGTTAGCCTGGGCTTTGGCCCGTCGCCTGGCGGCGGAGGTCGATGCGGCCGGTAACCTGATCATCCGGAAGGCGGCGACACCAGGCCGGGAAAAGTCGCCGGGCGTGGTATTGCAGGCGCATCTCGACATGGTGTGTCAGAAGAATGCCGACAGCGAACACGATTTCTCCCGCGATCCGATTGTCCCGACGGTGCGTGATGGCTGGCTGGTGGCGGAGAAAACGACACTGGGCGCGGATAACGGGATTGGCGTTGCGCTTGTTCTGGCGGTTCTGGACAGCGACGATATCGCCCATGGGCCCCTCGAAGCGCTGCTGACAGTGGATGAGGAGGCGGGCATGGGGGGGGCGCGTGGCTTGCTGCCCGGGGTATTGCAGGGGAGGCTGATGTTGAACCTGGATACCGAGGACTGGGGCGAGTTCTATCTGGGTTGTGCTGGCGGTCTGGATGTCAATGTGACCCGCGATTGCCAGGCGGAGCCCTGTCCGGGCGGCTTCGAAGGCTGGCATCTGACACTGCAAGGGCTGCGCGGCGGACATTCGGGGGTCGATATTCACGAGGAGCGGGGCAACGCCATCAAACTGCTGGTTCGCACGCTGCACGGCCTGGTGCTGCAGTTTCCCCTGCGCCTGGCGGCATGCCGGGGCGGAACGGCACGCAATGCCTTACCCCGCGAAGCCGAGGCGATATTCGCGTTACCTGCTGGGCTTGGTGGGGCGTTGGCGGATGCCGTCGCGGCGTGGGAGCACGCCTTGCGGGATGATTTGAGCGATGTGGAAGACGGTCTGCAGCTCCGGCTTCGCCCGTGTGCCGTAAACTCCGTGTTGCCGGTGGCCGAGCAGGACGTCTGGTTATCGTCGCTCCATGCCGCGCCGTATGGTGTCCGCCGGATGAGTCGCCGCGTGCCCGGTGTGGTGGAAACCTCGAACAACCTGGGGATGCTGGATCTCGGACCGAAGGGGGGGGCATGCAATTTCATGGTGCGCTCGCTGGTCGATCGCCGCGGCCAGGCATTGGCTGATGAAATTGTCAGCCTGTGGGCCTTGAGTAGTACCGTTGCCGTACAGGAGGGGCATTATCCGGGGTGGGCACCGAATCCGGACTCCTCGTTGCTGAAAATCTGTCAAGCGGTCTATCGCCGGGATTTTGGTGCCGAGTCCAAGGTTCAGGTAATCCATGCCGGTCTGGAATGCGGCATCATCGGTGCGAAATATCCGGGTATGGACATTGTTTCGTTCGGCCCGACCATACGCGGCGCCCATGCGCCGGGCGAGCGGGTCGAGATCGCCTCGGTCGAGCGTTGCTGGCGACTGTTGACGGCGATTCTGGCCGAGTTGCGCTGACGGTCCTCCGTTTCAGCGGCCGCGCATGACCTCGCGACGGGCGAGGCCGAGTTTGCTGGAGCGCTCCATTTTCTGCACGAAGGCAGGAAAGTCGAGGCCGAATTTGGCGCGCAGTTCCTTGGCAAAATTGTGCAGCCAGCGCCAGCGTGGTTCAAAGTAGCGTTCTTTGAAAGCGTACAGCACATGGTTGCCGTCATCCGGTACGGAGATGACGATGACTTGGTCGTCGAAAACGTGCATGACTTCACTGATCAGGCCCGCGTAGCTTTCTTTTTCGCCGGCCAGGTTGATGACCAGCACGCCGTTGCCCGAGAGCTTGGCGTAGGCATTCTCGAAAAATGGGCGATTGGCCAGTGCAGGGGCAAAACCGGTCTTGTCGAAGGCGTCGACGAGCAGCACGTCGAGCCCCTTGTCGGCTGTCTCGATATACTTGGCCCCATCGCTCTCGATGATCTGCAGGCGCTCGTTGTCGGCTGGTACGAGGAAGGTGTCACGGAAGGCGATGACCTCGGGGTTGAGTTCGACGGCCGTGATGTGCGTGCCGGGCATCCGGTGGTAGCAGAACTTGACCAGCGAGCCACCGCCCAAACCGATCAGCGCGATGCGCTTCGGGCGTGGCTGGAAGAGGAGGAAGGCCATCATTTTGCGGGTATAGCGGATGGCCAGGTCGTTCGGCGCCTTGAGCGACATTTCGCTCTGCATCAGGCGGACGTTGAAATACAGGAAGCGCGACTGGCCGTTGTCGATGACGAAGGGCTTGGGATAGCTTTCGTCCAGCAATTGGGCCCGCAGTTCGCCGGCGCGCGCCCAGGGCGGTTCATGCAGCAGCACGGTGCCCGTCTCGATTTCGAACGGGCTGGGTAATGCGAAGAGTTGGCTCAATCCGGCAGGTCGCTGGCGTGGAGCAGGAAAACGTACTGATCGCCGGCCGCGGTATCCAGCCAGGTGAAGGGCATTGTCGGGTAGGCGGCTTCCAGTGCATCGCGATTATGACCGATTTCGACAACCAGGATGCCGTGCTCGGTCAGGTGCTTCTTCGCTTCCCGCAGGATGATGCGGGTGAAATCGAGGCCGTCCTCGCCGGAGCCGAGCGCCAGTTCGGGTTCGTGCAGGTATTCCGGCGGCAGGCAGGCGACTGACTCGGCGTTGACATAGGGCGGATTGGAGACGATCAGGTCGAACTTGCGGTCGGCCAGATTCTGGAAAGCATCGGACTGGATCAGTTCGATACGGTCGTGCAGGCGGTAATCGGCGATGTTGCGTTCAGCGACGGCAATCGCATCGGGCGACAGGTCGGCCGCGACAACCTGGGCATTGGGGAAAGCGAGGGCGGTCAGGATGGCCAGGCAGCCGGAGCCGGTGCAGAGATCGAGTGCCGATTCGACGGCCCAGGGGTCGTCGATCCAGGGCGCGAGCTGTTCATCGAGCAGTTCGGCGATGAAGGAGCGCGGCACGATGACGCGGTCGTCGACATAGAAACGATGCTCGCCCAGCCAGGCTTCATGCGTCAGGTAGGCGGCCGGCAGCCGCTCCTGGCAGCGGCGGGTGTAGATGTCGAGCAGTTGTTCGCGTTCGTGCGGCAGGAGGCGGGCGTCGAGGAAAGGCTCCAGGCGGTCCAGGGGCAGATTCAGCGTGTGCAGGGTCAGGTAAACTGCTTCGTCCCAGGCATTGTCGGTGCCATGGCCAAAAAACAGGCCGGCCGCATTGAAGCGGCTGACGGCGTAGCGAATGTAGTCGCGAACGGTGAAGAGTTCGGTCTTGGCGGCAGTTGTCATGGTGCGTTGCGCGTTGTTGGTTGGGGGGGCGTGAGCGGAAAGGCCGTGCTAGCAACTAACGACGAGTAACTAACAATTGCCGCAGGATGCGGTCATAGATGGCGGAGAGTTTGGGGAGGGCGTCGACGCTGATGCATTCGTTGATCTTGTGGCTGGTCGCGTTGACCGGGCCGATTTCCAGCATTTGCTGGCAAATGTCGGCGATGAAGCGGCCATCGGACGTGCCTCCAGTGGTCGACAGTTCGGTCTCGAGGCCGCAGATTTCGCGGATGGCCGTTATGGCCGCATCGGCTAGCGGCCCCCGGCCGGTCAGGAAAGGACGGGCGCCGAGCGTCCATTTGATGTCGTAATCGAGCCGGTGCTTGTCCAGGATGCCGCACAGGCGGATCTGCAGGCTCTCCGGCGTGCTGGCCGTCGAGAAGCGGAAATTGAACTTGATCTCGACGCTGCCCGGCACGACGTTGGTGGCGCCCGTGCCACCGTGGATGTTGGAGATCTGCCAGGTCGTCGGCTGGTAGTACTCGTTGCCCTCATCCCAGACCGTGGCAGCCAGTTCGGCCAATGCCGGGGCTGCTTCGTGGATCGGATTGCGGCCTTTTTCCGGGTAGGCGATATGGCACTGGATGCCCTTGACCGTCAGGACGCCGGAGAGTGAGCCGCGTCGGCCGTTCTTGATCATGTCGCCGAGGGTGTTGACCGAGGTCGGTTCGCCGATGATGCAGAAATCGATGGTTTCGCCACGCGCTTTCAGGGCCTCGACGACGGCGACCGTGCCGTCGGTGGCATCGCCTTCCTCATCGGACGTGAGCAGGAAACCGAGCGAGCCGGAAAAGTCCGGATGTGCGGCGAGAAAGGCTTCGACGGCGGTGACCGAAGCGGCTAGAGAGGATTTCATGTCGGCCGTTCCACGCCCGTAGAGCATGCCGTCGCGCACTTCCGGGGCAAAGGGCGGCGAGGTCCATTGATCAAGCGGGCCGGTCGGCACGACGTCGGTGTGACCGGCGAAGACGAAGAGCGGTGCCTGCGTGCCCCGCCGGGCCCACAGGTTGGTGACACCGTTGCGGTTGATGTATTCAAGGGTAAAACCGAGCGGCTTGAGGCGCTCGCCGATGATTTCCATGCAGCCGCCATCTTCGGGCGTGACGGAGTGACAGGCGATGATTTGCTTCGCCAGCGTGAGCGTGGGGTCGGACATCAGGAGGATTCTTCGTCGTGGTCGGCCAGGCTGAGCGTGAATTCCTTGAAGGAGGCACCGCTTTCGTTGGTGCTGTCGAATTCGAGCGTCACGTTGTTCTTCTTTTCATCCTTGCCGTTGCTGCTGCCAAATTCGGAGTTGTTGATCAGCCAGGACAGGTTGGTGGGCGAGTCGGCGTTGGCCAGCGCTTCTTCGATGGTGATGGTGCCGGCGCTGTAGAGGTTGAACAGGTCCTGCTCGAAGGTCTGCGATCCCGGCGCCAGGGTTTGCTCCATCGCGTCCTTGATGCCCTGTACTTCGCCGCGCTCGATCAGTTCGCTGATGTGGCGGGTATTGAGCATGATTTCCGTGGTCGGGATGCGCTTGCCATCCGGTTTCTTGACTAGGCGCTGCGAAATGATGGCGCGGAGGGCGACGGACAGGTCAAGAAAGAGCGCCGGGCGGTTCTCGGCCGGGAAGAAGCTGATGATGCGGTTCAGCGCATGGTAGGAATTGTTGGCGTGCAGCGTTGCCAGGCACAGGTGGCCGGTTTGCGAGTAAGCGATGGCTGCCTGCATGGTTTCCTTGTCGCGGATTTCACCGATCAGGATGCAGTCTGGCGCCTGGCGCATGGCATTCTTCAGCGCGGCTTGCCAGTCCCGGGTATCCATGCCGATTTCGCGCTGGTTGACGATCGATTTCTTGTGCTTGAACAGGAATTCGATGGGGTCTTCAACCGTGAGGATATGGCCGGAGCGGTTGGCGTTGCGATGGTCGAGCATCGAGGCGATGGTCGTCGATTTGCCCGAGCCCGTGGCGCCGACGATCAGGATCAGGCCACGCTTTTCCATGATCAGTTCGCCGAGGATGTTGGGCAGTCCGAGCTGGTCGAGGGCAGGAATGTTGCCGAGGATGAAGCGGATGACGATGCTGGTCGAACCGCGCTGACGGAAGATGTTGACGCGGAAGTTGCCAACATTCGGGACGCCGAAGGAGAGGTTCATCTCCCAGGTGGATTCGAAGGTCTTGACCTGCTCCGGCGACATCAGTTCGTAGGCAATCTTCTCGATCATGTCCGGCATCATGATCTGCTGGTTGACCGGGATCGTGTTGCCCTGGATCTTGATGTGGATCGGCGCGCCGGCGGATATGAAAATATCCGACGCCTGCTTTTCAGACATCAGCTGGAACAGTTTGTCGAGGATCATGGCAAGACCTTCGTGATGGGTGGGGCTCAGGCGCGCAGCAGCTCGTTGATGCTGGTCTTCGAGCGGGTCTGCGCATCGACCTTCTTGACGATCACCGCCGCGTACAGGCTGTACTTGCCCCCGTCCTTGGGCAGCGAGCCGGAAATCACGACCGAGCCCGGGGGCACCTTGCCGTAGGTCACTTCGCCGGTTTCGCGGTCGTAGATCGGCGTGCTCTGGCCGATGTAGACACCCATCGAGATGACCGAATTTTCGCCGATGACGACGCCTTCGACGACTTCCGAGCGGGCGCCGATGAAGCAGTTGTCCTCAATGATAGTCGGGTTGGCCTGCAGCGGCTCGAGCACGCCACCGATGCCGACGCCGCCGGAAAGGTGCACGTTCTTGCCGATCTGGGCGCAGGAACCGACGGTAGCCCAGGTGTCGACCATGGTGCCTTCATCGACGTAGGCGCCGATGTTGACGAAGGAGGGCATCAGCACGACGTTCCGGGCAATGAACGAACCCTTGCGCGCGAATGCGCCCGGCACGACGCGGAAGCCGCCGGCCTTGAACTGCTCATCCGTCCAGCCCTGGAACTTGGTGTCGACCTTGTCGTAGAAACGGACATCGCCGCTTTCCTGGATGCGGTTGTCACGGACACGGAAAGAGAGCAACACGGCCTTCTTGATCCACTGATGGGTGAACCACTCACCGGCGATTTTTTCGGCAACACGCAGCTTGCCGGCATCCAGATCACCGATCACCGATTCGATGGCGGCAATGGTTGTCGGGGCGGATTGCGGCGACAGTTCGGTACGGCGTTCCCAGAGTTCTTCGATGGTGGCTTGCAAAGGATGGGTCATGTGATTCTCTCTGAATGAAGATTACAGTTGTTGGGCAAACTGGCGGATGCGCCGGGTAGCTTCGAGGCACTCTTCCTGTCCGGCGACCAGCGCGATACGGATGAAATTGGCCCCGGGATTGACGCCCTGTGACTCGCGAGCGAGGAAGCTGCCGGGCAAAACGACGACATTATAGTGTTCGAGCAAAAGGCGGGCGAAGTCGGTATCGGCAATCGGCGTTCTGGCCCACAGGTAGAAGCTGGCGTCCGGCATGCCAGTGCCCAGTACCTCGGCGATCTGCGGTGTACAGGCAGCGAACTTGGCACGGTACTGGTTGCGATTGTCGAAAACGTGGGCCTCGTCGTTCCAGGCCGCGACCGACGCAGTCTGTACCGGAGGCGCCATGGCGCAGCCATGGTAGGTCCGGTATAGCAGGAATTTTTTGAGGATTTTCTCGTCGCCCGCCACGAAACCAGAGCGCATGCCCGGCACGTTGGAGCGTTTGGACAGGCTGGAGAACATGACCAGCCGCTCATTGCTGCGGCCGAGCAGCTTGGCAGCCTGCAGGCCGCCAATCGGCGGGTTGGCCTCATCGAAATAGATTTCCGAATAGCACTCGTCGGAAGCGATGATGAAGCCGTATTGGTCGGACAACGCGAACAGCGTTTTCCAGTCATCGAGAGACAGCACCTTGCCGGTCGGGTTGCCCGGCGAGCAGACGTAGAACAGTTGCACGCGTGCCCACTCGGCGTCGGTCAGCTGGCCGTAGTCGAAGGCAAAGCCGTTTTCCGGCAGGTTGTTCAGGAAACGGGGCTCGGCGCCGGAGAGGTAGGCAGCGCCCTCGTAGATCTGGTAGAACGGGTTGGGGCTGACGACGATGGGAATATGGCCGCGGCTCGGGTCGATCACGGTCTGGGCGAAGGAGAACAGTGCCTCGCGCGAACCGTTGACCGGCAGGATCTCGGTTTCCGGATTCAGGAAGATGCCGTAGCGACGGTCGCACCAGGCGGCGATGGCCTGACGCAGCATCGGCGTGCCCTGGGTGGTGGGGTAATTCGCCAGCCCCGGCAGGCCGCCGGCCAGGGCCTCCATGATGAATGGCGGCGTGGCATGCTGTGGTTCGCCGATGGAGAGCTTGATTTCCTTGTAGGCAGGATTCGGCGTCACGCCGGCAAACAGGGCGCACAGCTTTTCGAAGGGGTAAGGCTGGAGTTGGGCGAGATGCGGATTCACGTCGAGCGTCGAATGGGTGTAAAAGATCGATTATCGCCGAAAACGACTTGCCTGCCTCATGAACCCGCGCCCCCTCCTGCTGCTGACAATCCTGCCCTGGCTGGTCGCTGGCTGCGCCTTCGGTTATCAGGCTCGGGCTACGTTGAGCGATATGTCCGGCGAGATGCGGGGCAAAGCCTTTCCCGGAAACACTCAAGGTGGCGGGCGTTTTACGCTGGCTGACAGGCTGGGCACGCTATGGTGCGACGGCGAGATGGCACCCCCCGATACGGCGCCGCAGCCCGGGAGTTGTCTCGGCGAGTCGGGCCCGGGGCGCATCCGTTGCAGCGATGGCCGGACGCTCGCGGCGCGTTGGCGCGCGATCTCCTGCCGCGCCTTCGAGGGCGAGGCAATCGATGAGCGGGGAAATCGCCTGATCTTTCAGGTGGAACGCAAGCGCTGAGTTATCCCGTTTGCCATATTGTTAAAACCGTAACAATCGACTAGATTTCTTCGGGCAGGCGGCCGATCCGACGGACGCCCGTTCGATAGGGATTGGGGAGGACATATGGAGAGTCGATCGTTTTCCTATTTGCCCGCTGCGCTCCGCGTCCATGTGCCCGTGATCGATGCGCAACATGCCGACCTGTTCGAGCGCCTCGCATCCCTGAAGGTTTCCTGCATCGAACACAATGCCTACATGCAGGAAGAGGCCGATGCGCTATTTGTAACCCTGGTGGAACATTGTGAGACCGAGGAGCGGCTGGCCCGGGAGGCCGGGGTCGATTTCCGGCGGCATGGCGAGAAGCATGTGGTGATGCTGCACGGTATCCGGAAACGTCTCGATGAAATGGAACACCCCGAAGCCGATGTGTATGGGCTGATCCGCTACATCGAATACTGGCTGGAGCGCCACATTCGGGAAGAGGACAAGTTGCTCGGCATGAGCCTGGGGGTGCCTGCCTTCGGTGGTGCGGTGCAGGCGCATGCCGGCGGGTGGCGCGGGCAGGACAGCGCCTGTTGACTCAGCCGAACAGGGTGATCCGTATTTTCTGAATCAGGTTGAGCTTCGACCACCAGTGCAAGCCGGTTTCGCGGAACTGGATGCCGGTTTCGGTCAGGACCAGTTTGCGGGCGCCCAGTTCGGTCTTGCCAATGTCGACGATGAAGCCGGACTCCATCAGATAGCGGGCAATTGCCGGCTGGACCTGCTGGCCGCCGATGGTCCATCGGGAGCCACAGCCGTCATCGTCACCCCTCAGCATCAGGATCGGTTCGCTGACGATCAGCCGCAGGACCTGCAGGGTTTCGGCGCGATGGGGAATCGAGGGGAGCATTGCTGCGGGCGCTTCAGTACGCCACGTGATCGGGATTGCTCGCCCAGTGTTCGAGCGGCCGGAGAGCGCCTGGCATCGGATGATGTTCCATGATGATGCTGCGTTGCGCGAAGTGCCGGTTCAGTTCGCCATACAGTTCGTCGTCGCAAAATCCGATGGCGGCAGCTTCGGCCCGGCTGTTGGCAAAGACGATGCGCGCGATGCGTGCCCAGTAGGCGGCCGACAGGCACATCGGGCACGGTTCGCTGGAAGTGTAGAGGGTGCTGCCGGGCAGATGGAAGTGCCCGGTCTGGGTACATGCGGTGCGGATGGCGCCGATTTCGGCATGGGCGGTCGGGTCGTTGCTGGCGACGACGCGGTTCCAGCCTTCGGCAAGGATGTGCCCATCACGCACAATGACGGCGCCGAAGGGGCCGCCTTCGCCGGCTTGGCTTCCCCGCGTTGCCAGTTCGATGGCGCGGGCGAGGAAATAGTCGTCATCATGCATCGCTTACGGCTCCCTGGAGGCTGGAGGACGGGGGCGGAACAGCCCTGGAGGGGATGCTATCATACGGCCCCCGTTGCGGTGCAGCATGAGATGCGCCACGCCCCCAATCATGCGTCTGACCAAACTCAAACTCGCCGGCTTCAAGTCCTTTGTCGATCCCACTACCGTTGCCCTGCCCGGGCAATTGGTCGGGGTCGTCGGTCCCAATGGCTGTGGCAAGTCCAACATCATGGATGCCGTGCGCTGGGTGCTGGGTGAATCCAAAGCCTCGGAACTGCGCGGCGAGTCGATGATGGACGTCATCTTTAACGGCTCGACCAACCGCAAGCCGGTATCGCGTGCTTCCGTCGAACTGATTTTCGACAATTCGCTGGGCCGGGCGATGGGCCAGTGGTCCCAGTATGCCGAACTCTCGGTCAAGCGGACGCTGACCCGGCAGGGACAGTCGGACTATTTCATCAATAACCTGAAGGTTCGCCGCAAGGACATTACCGATCTCTTTCTCGGCACCGGGCTGGGACCGCGTGCCTATGCCATCATCGGTCAGGGCATGATTTCGCGCATCATCGAGGCCAAGCCCGACGACCTGCGCGTCTTCCTCGAAGAAGCGGCTGGCGTGACCCGCTACAAGGAGCGGCGCAAGGAAACGCAGGGGCGGCTGGAAGATACCCGCGAAAACCTGCTGCGGGTCGAGGATATCCGCGAGGAACTGGGCCACCAGATCGAGCGCCTGGAGTCGCAGGCCGAAGTGGCGCGTCGTTACCATGCCCTGAACGAGCAATTGACCCGGCGCCAGCAGTTGCTCTGGCTGCTTCGAAAGCGGGAAGCCGAGGCTGAGCGCCAGCGCCTGGCCCTGGAGGTCGAACGGGCGACGACGGAACTCGAAGCGCAGAGCGCCGCATTGCGCGAGACGGAAGCCCGTGCCGAGGAAACCCGCGAGGCCCACTTTGCCGCCGGCGATGCGCTGCATCACGCGCAAAGCGAGATGTATGCCGCCAATGCCGAGGTCGCCCGGCTGGAGGCGGAAATTCGCCATCGCCGGGAATCGCGCAGCCAGCTGGAGGCGCGTCTGGTGCAACTGGAAGGTGAACTGGCGCACTGGACGGCGACTGCTGAAAAGCTGGCCGAAGATCGCCTGAAATGGGAGGAAACTCAGCAAATTGCCCGCCTGCGTGTCGAGGAGGCTGAGGAGCGCCTGCATCAGCAGATGAATATCGCACCGCAGGTCGAGGAAGACCATGCCCAGGCTCAGGAGGAGCTGCTGCGCCTGCGCACCCGTGCCAGTACCGGCGAGCAGAAGCTGGAGGTCGAACTGACGAACAAGTTGCATGCTCAGCGCGCCCTGCAGGCCATTGCCCAGCGCCGGGAGCGCCTGCGCGAAGAAAGCTGCGGTGAGGCGCCGGATGAGCAGGAACTGGCCGAGCGAGAAGAGGAGCTGGCGCTGTTGCGCGAGGAGTTGGCCGGGGACCAGGATCACCTGCAGCAGTTGCAGCAGGAAATGCCGCAGCTCGAAGCCCGCCGCCGCGAGGCCCAAGGCGAACTGCAGCGGATCGAGCGCGAGCTGGCCGCCGGCCAGGCAAGGCTGGCTGCACTGGAACAGATGCAGAGGCGCTCGCAGCAGAGCGGCAAGCTGCCGGAATGGTTGCGGCGACACGGTCTGGACAACGCGCCGCCGCTATGGCAGACCCTTCATGTCGAAGCTGGCTGGGAGGATGCTGTCGAGGCTGTCCTGCGCGAGCGGCTGTCGGCCATCGCCTGCGACGATCCGGCCAAGCTGGGCGAATGGCTGAGTGATCGCCCGGAGGCGCGTTTGTCGATTGTGCTGGGTGGGGCGGTGGGCGAGATGGCGGCGAATCCGGCTTCGCTGGCTGCTCGCGTACGTAGCGACGATCCGGCAGTCCGTGCCGTGCTGGCTGATTGGCTGGGGCCGGTGCGCGTTGCGGACAGCCTGGCCGATGGTCTGGCCATGCGGGGCGAGTTGCTGCCCGGTGCGTCCATCGTCACCCGCGAGGGGGATCTGCTGACGCAGCACAGCGTGACCTTCTTCGCTCCCGACCAGGTCGAACATGGCCTGCTCGAACGGCAACGCGAGATCGAGGCCCTGGCGGGCAGCATCGCCGAGGCGGAAGCGCAGGCCGAGGCGGTGCGCGAGCAACTGCTGATGTTCGATGAGCAGGTGGCGGACAAGAAGGACGAGATGGACGAAATCCGCCAGTACGTCACCGATCGCCAGCAGCGTGTGCATGTGGTGCAGATGGAGGTGCTGAAGCTGACGCAGGCCATCGAGCGGCACCGGGAGCAGAAGGAACGCATCGCCGAACAACTCGCCGAATTGGCCGAGGAGGAGGAGGGTGAGCGCGAGCGCGAAATGGCGGCCGACGAGCGGATCGAGGAGATCCGCGACGGCCTGGGCCGCATCCGCGTACTGGTCGCCGGCGCCCAGTCCAGGCTGGATGAATGCGAGCGGGCCGTGCGCGCCGAGCGGGAGCGCAATGCCGACCTCGACCGGGCCCTGCGTGAAGCGCAGTTTTCGTTGCGCGAGGCCGACGGCAAGTTGCAGGATGTTTTCGCCCAGCAGGCCATGGCGCAGCGCGAACTGACCCGGATCGAGAAGGATCGCGCCCAGTGCGCCGAGCAGGTGCAGGCGGCGCCGGCTGACGTGCTGGAGGAGGCGCTGCAGGCAGCGCTCGAAGCCCGGCAGACGGCTGAAAAGGTCCTGGCCGGCAAGCGCGATGCGCTGGAAGCGGCGACCGGTGCGCTGCGGGCGCTGGAGGAGCAGCGCCTGAAGATCGAGCAGGGGCTCGAACCCTTGCGGGTACGTATCGGTGAGCTGAAGCTGAAGGAACAGGCCGCCGCGCTCAACACCGAACAGTTCGCCATGCAACTGGTTGAGGCCGGGGCCGACGAAGGTGGCTTGCTACTCGAGATCGGTCAGGTCAGGGCACCGGCACTGCAAGGTGAGATCACCCGTTTGAACAATGCCATCGCCGAACTCGGGGCAGTCAACCTGGCTGCCTTGCAGGAACTGGAAACCGCTGCCGAGCGCAAGGGTTACCTCGACATGCAGGCCGCGGACCTCACCGAGGCGATGGAAACCCTGGAAAATGCCATCCGGCGTATCGACCGCGAAACCCGCGAGCTCTTGCAGAGCACTTTCGACACGGTCAATGGGCATTTCGGCACCTTGTTCCCGGAATTGTTTGGCGGTGGCCGCGCCGAGCTGGTGATGACCGGCGAGGAAATTCTCGATGCCGGCGTGCAGGTCATCGCGCAGCCGCCGGGCAAGAAGAACTCGACCATCCACCTGCTGTCCGGCGGGGAAAAGGCGCTAACCGCGATTGCGCTGGTTTTTGCGATGTTCCAGCTCAATCCGGCGCCGTTCTGCTTGCTCGACGAGGTTGATGCGCCGCTTGACGATACCAATACCGAGCGCTTCTGCGGCATGGTCAAGAAAATGTCAGGAGCAACACAGTTCCTGTTCATTTCCCATAATAAAATCGCGATGGAAATGGCCGAACAGCTGGTCGGCGTCACCATGCAGGAAAGCGGCGTGTCGCGCGTGGTGGAAGTGGATATCGAAGAAGCCTTGAAGATGAGCGATGCGGCCTGAAGGCCGCGTCGGGAAGAGATCGAGATGACCGAATTGCAGATGGGATTGATCGGGCTGGGCGCAGCGGCGGTGGTCGGTGTGCTCGGCTACAACAAGTGGCAGGAAATGCGCCAGCGCAAGCTGGCCGAGGCAGTCCTCAAACCGCAGCACGAAGATGTTCTCCTCGGCGGGTCCAGGGCAGGCGCAGCGCGTGCCGCCATGCCGGACAGTCCGCGTCAGGAGCCGGAACTGCGGGTGGAGGAAAATGCGCCGCCCGCTCCGCGCGTTGAGCCGGTTTGGGTGGACCCGGCATCGACCGGGGGGGAGGATGAGCCGCGTGTGACGTCCAAGCCGGAACCTGAACCGGTCATCCCGACGCCGGCGATGAGGCCGGATCCGGTGGCGCCGCAGCCGAGTGTCGGAGAGGCGGAATCGGCTCCGGAAGTCGATGCCGGCCCGGTGCCCGCCGAGTTGCTTGACCCGCGCCTTGAATTCGTTGTGGCCATGGAACTGGTCGAGCCGGTTTCTTCGCTGCAAATCCTGCATTCCCAACGCTCGGTGTTGCATCGCCTGAGCAAGCCGGTGCATTGGGTCGGGTTCAACGAGAAGACCCGGGAATGGCAACGTCTGGCGCTCGATAGCGAGGTCGATGTCCGTCGCCTGCGTGTCGGCCTGCAACTGGTGAATCGCCTTGGTCCGGTATCGGAAGGCGATCTCGCCATCTTCACCCATGCCATGCAGGCGCTGGCCGATGAGCTGATGGCTGTGGCCGACATGCCCCCCTCTCGCGTCCTTGATCAGGCCGCCGAGATCGACCGCTTCTGCGCCGCGGTGGATCTGGAAATCGGCCTCAATCTGGTCAGTCGCGGCTCGGCTTTTCCAGGCACCAAGATTCGCGCCCTGGCCGAAGCTGCCGGCATGGTGCTGGGGGCCGACGGCCTGTTTACCCGTTACGACGACGCCGGGCGGGCCCAGTTCAGCTTGCAGAATTTCGAGAGCACGCCGTTTTCCGTCGATGCCCTGCGCAGCCTGACGACGCATGGCCTGACCTTCCTGCTCGATGTGCCGCGGGTCGATCATGGCGAGCGCGTCTTCATGCAGATGACGGAAGTGGCCAAGCGCTTCGCCGATACGCTGCAGGGGGCGCTGGTCGACGACAACCGGCAGCCGCTGTCCGATGCGCAGCTGGATCACATCCGTCGCGAATTCATCGGCAAACCGCAGGCGACGATGGCCGGTTTCGGGCTGGCTGCCGGGTCGCCGCAAGCCCTGCGTCTGTTTTCCTGATGCCGCAGCAGGGGGTAGCGGAGCGGGCCGCCTGGCTGCGCGGCGAAATTGAGCGGCACAACCATGCCTATTATGTTCTCGATGCGCCTACCATTCCGGATGCGGAGTATGACAAGCTGTTCCGCGAACTGCAGGCCCTGGAGCAGCAGTATCCGGAACTGCTGACGGCCGATTCCCCGACGCAACGCGTCGGAGCGCCACCGCTCAAGGCCTTCCCGCCGCATGCCCACGGCGTGCCCATGCTATCGCTGAACAATGCGTTTTCTGCTGATGAGGTCGAGGCCTTCGACAAACGGGTACGGGATGGCCTGGCAACCATCGCAGCCATCGACTATGCGGTGGAGCCGAAATTCGATGGTCTGGCCATCAGCCTGACCTACGAGAATGGTGTTTTTTCCTGCGGTGCAACCCGCGGTGACGGGGTGACCGGCGAGGAGGTGACGCCCAACCTGCGCACGCTGCATGCCATTCCGCTCCGTTTGCAGGGGGAGGGCTGGCCGACGCGGATCGAGATTCGCGGCGAGGTGCTGATGTTCAAGGCGGATTTCGCCGAACTCAATGCACGGCAGCGCGAGCGGGGCGACAAGGAATTCGCCAATCCACGCAATGCTGCGGC
Source organism: Azonexus sp. (assembly GCA_046297855.1). Lineage (GTDB taxonomy): Bacteria > Pseudomonadota > Gammaproteobacteria > Burkholderiales > Rhodocyclaceae > Azonexus. Next base: position 37,205 of record JBKBHB010000012.1, on the reverse strand, counting down.
TGGCAGCTTGCGCCAGCTCGATTCGCGCATCACCGCCGGCCGCCCCTTGTCCTTTTTTGCCTACGGCGTCGGCCTGGGCGGTGATGCCGTCGATGTCGCGACCCATGCCGAGTTGATGGACCGGCTTGCCGCCTGGGGTTTCCCGGTGGCGGCGGAACGGCGGGTGGTGCAGGGTGCGCGCGGCCTTCTGGCCTATTTCAACGAAATCGGCGTACAGCGGCCGGGGCTGCCTTACGATATCGACGGGGTGGTGTATAAGGTCAATCGCCTCGATTGGCAGGCCGCTCTCGGTTTTGTGTCGCGCGCCCCGCGCTTTGCCATCGCTCACAAGTTTCCGGCAGAAGAGGCACTGACCGAGGTGCTGGGCATCGACGTCCAGGTTGGCCGTACCGGCGCCATGACCCCGGTGGCCCGGCTGAAACCGGTTTTCGTGGGGGGCGTGACGGTCACCAATGCGACGCTGCATAACGTGGACGAGGTGCGACGCAAGGACGTGCGGGTTGGCGATACGGTGATCGTCCGGCGGGCGGGCGACGTGATCCCCGAAGTCGTCGCCAGTGTTCCGGAAAAGCGGCCAATGCGTGACCTGTTCAGCGGGGAGCCGCTTTACCCGCCTTTCGAGTTGCCGGGGAGTTGTCCGGAATGCGGTTCCCGCATCGTGAAAGGCGAGGACGAGGCAATCGCCCGCTGCACCGGCGGCCTCTACTGCCCGGCGCAGCGCAAGCAGGCGCTCTGGCACTTCGCGGCGCGGCGGGCGATGGACATCGAGGGGCTGGGCGACAAGCTGATTGATCAGCTGGTCGAGGCCGGCCTGGTCCATACGCCGGCCGATCTCTATGCCCTGACGGTCGAGCAATTGGCCAGCCTGGAGCGCATGGGCGAGAAATCGGCCCGCAATCTGGTCGAGGCCATTGCCGCCAGCCGGCAGACGACGCTCGCCCGTTTCATTTTTGCGTTGGGTATCCGCAATGTCGGCGAGGCGACGGCGCGGGACCTGGCCAAACACTTCGGCAGCCTGGATGCCTTGCTGAAGGCGGATGTCGACGCGCTTCAGACGGTTCCCGATGTCGGTCCCGTCGTTGCCGCGAGCATCGCGGCCTTCTTTGGCGAGGCCCATAACCGCGAGGTGATCGACGGGTTGCGGCGGGCCGGCGTGCATTGGCCGGAGGGTCTGGCGGAGCCGCTCGGGCCGCAGGCGCTGCTCGGCAAGACGCTGGTCCTGACCGGGACGCTGCCAACCCTCAAGCGTGACGAGGCGAAAGCGCGTATTGAAGCGGCGGGCGGCAAGGTCGCCGGCTCGGTATCGAAGAAGACGGATTACGTGGTCGCCGGCGAAGAGGCGGGTTCCAAGCTGGAAAAGGCACTGGAACTGGGTATCCCGGTGATCGACGAGGCAGCATTATTAAGTTTGCTAGAACAGGGGGTTCAAGAATGAAAAAAGTTCGCAAGGCAGTTTTTCCGGTCGCCGGTATGGGGACCCGCTTCCTTCCGGCGACCAAGGCCAGTCCGAAGGAAATGCTGCCCGTCGTCGATAAGCCCCTGATTCAGTACGCGGTGGAGGAGGCGGTGGCCGCCGGCATTACCGACATGGTGTTTGTCACAGGCCGCTCGAAGCGGGCCATCGAGGATCATTTCGACAAGGCCTACGAGCTGGAGAGCGAACTGGCGGCACGGGGCAAGAACGAGATGCTGGAATTCGTGCGCAACATGATTCCGAAGAACATCAACTGCATCTATATCCGTCAGGCCGAGGCGCTTGGCCTTGGCCACGCCGTGCTGTGCGCCAAGCCGGTGATCGGTGATGAGCCATTCGCCGTGCTGCTCGCCGACGACCTGCTCGATGGCACGCCGGCCGTCATGAAGCAGATGACCGACACCTACGATTACTACCGGTGCTCCGTGCTCGGTGTGCAGGATGTGCCGCGGGCCGAGACCAAGAGCTACGGTATCGTCGATGCGCGCAAGGTGGCCGAGCGGGTCGAGCAGGTCAATGCCATCGTCGAGAAACCGAAGCCGGAGGATGCCCCGTCCACCCTGGCCGTCGTCGGCCGCTATATCCTGACGCCGCGCATCTTCCACCATCTGGAGAACATCAAGCCGGGGGCAGGCGGCGAGATCCAGCTGACCGACGGCATTGCGTCGCTGCTCGCCGAAGAGCAGGTTCTCGCCTACCGCTATGAAGGCATCCGCTACGATTGCGGTTCCAAGCTGGGCTACCTGCAGGCGACAGTCGATCTGGGACGGCGCCATCCCGAAGTAGGCGCCGCTTTCGATACTTATTTGAAGGGCCTCGGGGGCTGAATGGATCAGCAAAGAGCCCAGGCCATGCTGGCCAATGCCGAAGTCGTTCACGACGAAGCGGCCGTGCAGAAGGCCCTTGATGACGTGGCGGCAGCAATTTCGGCCCGGCTGGCGGACAAGTACCCGCTGGTGCTGTGCGTGATGACCGGGGGGGTCGTTTTCTGCGGCCACTTGATGACCCGCCTGCCGTTCCCGCTCGATTTCGATTATCTGCACGCCACCCGCTACGGTCCGGAAACCCAGGGCGGCAAGATTTCATGGCGTACGGCGCCATGGACCTCGGTCAAGGGGCGCTCCGTGCTGGTGGTCGATGACATTCTCGATGAAGGGGTCACCCTGGCCGCGGTCAAGGAAAGTTTGTTCCGCCTGGGGGCTGCCGAGGTGCTGACAGCAGTTTTTGCCGACAAGCTGAATGGCAAGCGGAAGCCGTTGTCAGCCGATTTCGTCGGCCTGACGGTGCCGGATCGCTTCGTTTTCGGCTTTGGCATGGATGCCGGTGGCGCCTGGCGCAACCTGCCGGCCATCTACGCCATGAAGGACGAAGCGTGAGCGGTCAGACGGTCGCCGAGTTCATGGCCTATTGGGAAACCGAAGGCCAGGCTTACGTGCGGCGGGGCGATTACGATTGGATGGCCGGCCTGCTTCCCGGCCAGCGGGTGCTGGAAATCGGCTGTGGCGTTGGTTATTCGACGGCGGCCCTACTCAGCAAGGGGGCTTCTGTGCTGGCCATCGATGCGCTGCCCGAGTGCCTGGCCGCGACCGGGCAGCGGACGACTGATCCGGGCCTGACGCTGCTGCAGGCTGATCTGGCCGATCTGAACGAGACGCAGCGTGGTGTCATCCGCTCCTTCCAGCCCGACGCGGTTGCCTGCTGGCTGATGGGCGCTCCGGCCGACATCACCGGTGCGACGCCAAGCGAGGCCGGGCAACAGGCGGTGGCTGCCTACCGCGAGAAAATGCACCGTCTGGTTGCCGAACTGGCGGCTGACCTGCCAACCGTCCGCTATCTGCACCTCGTCGACCGGACCGCCATTCCCTGGCAGGCCAAGGATATCGGACGTGATACCCTGGTCCGCTACCATCACGACACAACCCTGCGCGGTCTGCCTTTTGTCGGCGAGCGGCGCCATGCCCTGTATCGCAAGATCGAGGATGGCGCGGCCCCGTTGGCGCAACTGCGCAAATCGCACCCCGCGCTGAGGGGCGTGGTGCCCACGCTGGCTTCGCTGCTGGCGGAAAGGACGCAATAACATGTTGGCAATCATCGGCGGCAGCGGTCTGACCACGCTGTCCAATCTCGACGTTTCACACCGCGAAGTGGTTCGTACACCCTATGGCGAGGCTTCCGGCGCGCTGGTCTTTGGCCAGATTTGCGGCAAGCCGGCCGTTTTTCTGCCGCGCCATGGCTATGCCCATACCATCCCGCCGCACCGGGTCAATTACCGTGCCAATATCTGGGCCCTGCACCATCACAAGGTCAGTGGCATCATTTCCGTGGCGTCGGTCGGCAGCATTCGCAGCGACCTGCAGCCCGGCGACATCGTGCTGCCCAACCAGATCATCGATTACACCTGGGGGCGGAATTCAACCTTCTTCGATGGCAATGGCACGCCGGTCAATCATGTCGACTTCACCGAACCCTACGATGCCGAACTGAGCCGGCGCATCCTGGCGGCAGGGCGGGCGCTGGGTATCGCAATCAAGGTCAACGCCGTCTATGCCGCAACCCAGGGGCCACGCCTTGAAACGGCGGCAGAAATCAACCGCCTGGAGCGGGACGGGGCGGATGTGGTGGGCATGACCGGCATGCCCGAGGCCGTGCTGGCCCGGGAGCTGGGGGTTCCCTACGCCGCGATCAACGTCGTTGCCAACCATGCTGCCGGGCGTGGCGACAGTGCCAATGGTATCCATTTCGAGAGCCTCGAGCATGTGCTGCATGAGGCGATGGGCCGGGTACGCAGCATCATCGAGCGCCTGGTCGGCTGTGAGGACAACTGCACGCCGATGGGGATGTCGGTCTGAGCGAGCGTCAACTTGCCGGCGTTAGCCGGCAAGCGGTGATGCTCAGATTTTCAGGCGCTCCATCAATTCGGTTTCCAGCCGGATGCGATGCTGGGTGTCGCGCAGGTCGCCGCCACTGATCAGGAAAACGTCCTCGGCCCGCTCGCCGAGCGTGGTGATCTTCGCGGTCTGCAGGCTGGCACCGTGCTCGGCCAGCGTATTGGCAACCGTGTACAGCAGACCGGGACGATCGGCGGCAATCAGCGACAAAATGAAATGCGTTCCCTTTTCGTCGCTGCGGATGCTGACCTCCGGCTTGATCGGGAAGTGTTTCACCTGCCGCGACAGCCGTCCGCTCGACGGAATCTCCGGCGGCAGTTGATGCAATAGCCGGTATTCCAGTTCGTGCTCGATGTAAGGCACCATTTCGCGTACGTTCTCGCGGTTCTCGAGATCCAGGACAACGAAACTGTCCAGCGCATAGCCGTGTGCCGTGGTGTGTATCTTGGCATCCACGATGCTGTAGCCGGCCCGGGCAAAAAAGCCGACGATGCGGGCAAAGAGGTCAGGCTGATCCTGCGTGTACACCATGACCTGCAAGCCTTGGCCTTCCTGGTAGGGGCGGGCGCGGACCACCGGCTGGTTGTTGAAGATCCGGTAGTGCAGGGAGCGGGTGTGCCAGGCGATTTCTTCGGCCGAATGGCGCAGGAAATAGACCGTATCGAGCTGCTTCCACAAGCGTTCATGGACGGTATCCGAAAGGGCAAAGAAGCGCAGCAGGCGCATCGCTTCGGCTTGTCGTTCGGCGATCACGCCGTGCGCTTCCGGTGCCTTGCCCTGCGTGATGTGGTGCTGGGCCTGGAAGTAGAGGTCGGCCAGCAATTTGCCTTTCCAGTGGTTCCAGACCTTCGGGCTCGTGCCCCGGATGTCGGCATGGGTCAGCAGGTAAAGCGCCTGCAGATGGCGCAGGTCGCCGACCAGCGAGACAAAGCGGGAGATCACCTCCGGATCGGTCAGATCCTCCTTCTGGGCGACCTGGGACATGACCAGATGGTTGCGCACCAGCCAGACGACCAGTTCGGTATCCTCCTCGCTCAGGCCGTGATCGACGCAGAATTCGCGGGCATCGACCGTGCCCAGTTCCGAGTGATCCCCGCCGCGTCCCTTGGCGATATCGTGGAAGAGGGCTGCGACATACAGCAGCCAGGGGCGGTCGAGTTCATTGGCGATGCGTGAGCACATCGGGTACTCGTGCGCAAACTCGCTCATCGTGAACCGGCGGATGTTGCGCATGACCTGCAGGATGTGCTGATCCACCGTGTAGACGTGGAACAGGTCGTGCTGCATCTGGCCGACGATCCGGCCGAAGTTGGGCAGGTAGCTGCCTAGGATGTCGAGCTGGTTCATGCGCCGGAATTCGTGCACGATGCCCCGTTCGCTCTGCAGCAGCTTGAGGAAGGTGGCGCGGTGCGCGGGGTTGGCACGGAATTCCGGCGTGATCAGCTCGCGCGCCCGCCACAGTGCCCGTAGCGTACGCGTCGTCATGCCGGATAATTCGTGGCATTCCTGCATGACCCGAAAACTCTCGAGGATGGTCGACGGCTTTTGCTCGAACAGCTTTTCGTCCCGGATGTCGAGCAGGTTGCCGATCATCTGGAAGTTGTCGTCGATCGGTTGCGGAACCTGTTCGGTCTTTGGGGTCAGCGCGGCGCCGATATTCTGGGTGAGCAGGGTGTTGAGCACCGTCACCGTCTTGGCATGCCGGTAGTAAACCTGCATCAGTTGTTCGGAAGCCCGCTTGGCTTCGTTATTCACGAAACCGTATTTTTCGGCCAAGCTGTTCTGGTAGTCGAAGAGCAGGCGATCCTCGCGCCGGCCGAGCATGAAATGCAGTCGGATGCGCAGGTGGGTCAGGTATTCCTGGCAAGCTTCGGTCATCCGTACGCCTTCCGGCGTGATGATTCCGTGGTCCAGCCATTCGCTCCAGGTCGAACCATAGCCGGCTGCCTTGGCCATCCAGAAAATGACCTGCAGGTCGCGCAGGCCGCCCGGCGATTCCTTGCAGTTCGGTTCCAGGCTGTAGGGCGTTTCGTTGAAACGCTGGTAGCGTTCCCGCTGCTCCAGTCGCTTGGCTTCGAAAAAAGCCAGCGGGTCGAGACTGTCGTATAGGCGCCTTTCGAAGCTGGCGAACAGCTTGGCGTTGCCCGTCAGCAGGCGCGCCTCAAGCAGCGCCGTTTGCACCGTGATGTCCTGCTTGGCCGCCTCAAGACATTCCGGGATGGTGCGTACGCTGTGGCCGATTTCCAGACCGATATCCCAGAAATGGCCGACCAGGCGTTCCAGCTTCTCCTGGGTCGTTTTGCTGGCCTCCCGGGGAAGCAGGATCAGGAGGTCGATATCGGATGATGGAAAGAGTTCCCCGCGGCCATAACCACCGACAGCGGCCAGCGCCAGCGAGGATGGGAAGTCAAAGGACGTCCACAGCCGGACGAGGGCAGCATCGACGAAGGCACTGCGTTCGCGCAGGAGGGCCCAGGCGTCGTTGCTCTGCTCATAATTTTGCTGAAGTCGTTGCTGATTGGCCTTGATCTCGGCACGCAGGGCGGCAACGTCGCAGGTCATCAGGCAATCCAGTCCGGCTTGGCCCGGCAGCCGGCCGACAGGGTCAGCACCTCGTAGCCGGTATCAGTGACCAGGACGGTATGTTCCCATTGTGCCGACAGGCTGCGGTCCTTGGTCACGATCGTCCAGCCATCCGCCATTTCGCGGATTGCCGCCTTGCCCGCGTTGACCATCGGCTCGATCGTGAAAATCATGCCCGGCTCCAGCTTGGGGCCCGTACCCGCCTTGCCGTAATGGAGGACCTGCGGATCCTCATGGAACTTCTTGCCAATGCCGTGGCCGCAGAACTCCCGGACAATCGAATAACCGTTCTTTTCGGCATGCTTTTGGATGATGGCACCGATGTCTCCCAGGTGGCCCCCGGGTTTGACGACCGAAATGCCCAGCCACATGCACTCAAATGTGATTTCACACAGTCGCCTGGCCTGAATGGAACCTTCCCCGACCACGAACATCCGGCTGGTGTCGCCGTGGTAGCCATCCTTGATCGTGGTGATGTCGAGGTTGATGATGTCGCCGTTTTTCAGAACGCGCTCACCGGGAACCCCGTGGCATACCTGCTGGTTGACCGATGTGCAGATCGATTTCGGATAAGGATCGTAGCCGGACGGGGCGTAGTTCAGCGGTGCGGGAATGCAGCCCTGCACGTCGACCATGTAGTCGTGGCACAGCTTGTCGAGTTCATTGGTGGTGATGCCGGCCTTGACGTAGGGTTCGATGTAGTCGAGAACCTCGGCGGCGAGACGCCCGGCAACCCGCATTTTTTCGATTTCTTCCGGGGTCTTGATGGTGATGCTCATGGTCATTCTGAGGTGCGTAGGGAGGGAAGCAAGGATAAATGAAGGGGCGGCAATCGCAAAGCAGACGCCCGGAAAATGGCATACTGCGCGGGTTTTCAGCTTGTCGGTGAGTTCATGAAGATTCTCCTGCTCGGTAAGGATGGCCAGGTCGGTTGGCAACTGCAGCGTTCGCTGGCTCCGCATGGCGAGGTCGTTGCCTGTGGGCGTTCCGAATGCGATTTGTCCGATGCGGAGCGGATTCGTTCCGTCGTCCGCGCCGTCAGGCCGTCGATCATCGTCAATGCGACGGCCTATACCGCGGTGGACAAGGCAGAGTCGGAGCCCGAACTGGCTTATCGCATCAATGCCGATGCACCCGGCCTGCTGGCCGAGGAGGCCCGGGGGCTGAATGCCTTGCTGGTCCATTATTCGACGGACTATGTTTACGATGGTTGCAAGTCCACGCCGTACGTCGAAACCGATCCGACCGGGCCGCAGAGCGTCTATGGCCGCAGCAAGCTGGCCGGCGAAGAAGCCATTCGGGCGGCAGGTGGTCGTTCGTTGATTTTCCGGACGAGTTGGGTGTTTGGCGCGCGCGGCGGCAATTTCGTGAAAACCATCCTGCGTCTGGCGCGGGAGAGGGAAAGTCTCGATGTCGTCGCCGACCAGGTCGGTGCCCCGACCCCGGCCGCGCTGATCGCAACGGTTACTGGTGTCGGGCTGGCCATGCTCAAACATGGCCGGTTGATCGAGGCGGGGGAGAGTCGCCTCTACCACCTGGCCGCGGCGCGTCCGGTCAGCTGGTGTGAATTTGCCCGTACGATCGTCGACCTGGCTGGCCGGGCGCCCGGCTTTGATCTGCGTCTCCAGCCGGAGGCGATCCGGGCGATCACGACGGACGCGTATCCCACGCCGGCTCGACGCCCGGCCAATTCCCGTCTGGACTGCAGCCGGCTGGAGTGCGATTTCGGTTTGCATATGCCCGACTGGCAACCTTACCTGGAGCGCATGTTGCAACTGCTCGCCCTCAAGCAGAACGGTTATTGAGGCGTTTGTCCGGAGGTGGGGCGCACGAGTTTCGTGCAAGTCCTGTTCAGCCATGCGGGGCTTTTGGGTTGGCGCTTCTGCTGCTATAATCCTGCGGTTTTTCCCGGTCGATTTGGTCGGGAAAAACGGTTGCCTGCGAGGTGCAGGTGGCCAAACTCCACACATCCGCCGATTAAGGGTGCTCGTCAAGATCCAAGCATGACGGGCGTTTCCGGTGGGTGGCGGTTCAACCCTTAAAAGGAATATTGCAATGTCCGTTACCATGCGCGAAATGCTGGAGGCTGGTGTTCACTTCGGTCACCAGACCCGTTTCTGGTGTCCCAAGATGGCTCCGTACATCTTCGGTGCCCGCAACAAGATTCATATCGTTAATCTCGAGAAGACGCTGGCCAAGTACAACGAGGCCATGGAGTTCGTCAAAAAGCTGGCGGCCAATCGCGGTACCATCCTGTTTGTCGGCACCAAGCGCCAGGCTCGTGAAATCATTGCCGAAGAAGCGGCACGCGCCGGCGCACCGTATGTTGACCAGCGCTGGCTGGGTGGCATGCTGACCAACTTCAAGACGGTCAAGACTTCCATCAAGCGCCTGAAGGATATGGAGTTGGCTGTCGAGGCCGGTGATCTCGAGCGCATGTCCAAGAAAGAGGCGCTGACCTTCCGTCGCGAACTCGAAAAGTTGCAGAAATCCATCGGCGGCATCAAGGATATGGCCGGCTTGCCGGATGCCATTTTCGTCGTCGATGTTGGTTATCACAAGATTGCCATTACCGAGGCTGAAAAGCTGGGTATCCCGGTTATCGGCGTGGTTGATACCAACCACTCGCCGGAGGGCGTCTCTTACGTCATTCCGGGTAACGACGATTCCTCTCGTGCCATCCAGCTCTACGCCCGTGGCGTGGCGGATGCGATCCTCGAGGGGCGCAGCCAGGTGGTTGCCGACATCGTGGCAGCCGGTGGCGATGACGAGTTCGTCGAAGTCGAAGAAGCAGCTGAATAAATACGGATGTAACGGCGGAGCCCCAGGCTCCGCCAGTTTTATAAGCTCAGGAGAAAGAAAGTATGGCGGCAATTACCGCAGGTATGGTGGCTGAACTGCGCGGCAAGACCGACGCACCGATGATGGAATGCAAGAAGGCGCTGACCGAGGCCGATGGCGACATGGCCAAGGCCGAGGAAATCCTGCGCGTCAAGCTGGGTAACAAGGCCTCCAAGGCCGCTACCCGTGTCGCTGCCGAAGGCATCGTCGCGGTCAGCGTTTCGGCCGATGGCAAGACGGGGGCGATCATCGAGGTCAACTCCGAAACCGACTTCGTTGCCAAGAACGACGATTTCATCGCATTGGCCAATGGTTGCGCCAAGCTGGTTGCCGACCACAATCCGGCCGACGTCGCTGCACTGTCCGCGCTGCCGATGGGCGAAGGCACGGTCGAGTCGACCCGCACCGCCCTGGTTGGCAAGATTGGCGAGAATATGACCATTCGCCGTTTTGCCCGTTTCGAAGCCAAGGGCAAGCTGCAGACCTACATCCACGGCGGGGCCAAGGTTGGTGTCGTGGTTGATCTGGTGGGTGGCGACGATCAGCTGGGCAAGGATCTGGCCATGCACATCGCCGCCTCCAAGCCGAAGTCGCTGGATGCTTCCGGTGTTCCGGCCGACCTGCTGGAAACCGAGCGTCGCGTCGCCATCGAGAAGGCCCGCGAAGCCGGCAAGCCGGAAGCCATGCTGGAGAAGATCGCCGAGGGCACGGTCCAGAAGTTCCTGAAGGACGTGACCTTGCTCGGCCAGGTCTTCGTCAAGGCTGAAGACGGTAAGCAAACCATTGAGCAGCTGCTGAAAGCCAAGGGCGCTTCCGTGGCCGGCTTTGCACTGTTCATCGTTGGTGAAGGCATCGAGAAGAAGGTCGACGACTTCGCCGCCGAAGTCGCTGCCCAGGCTGCCGCTGCTGCTGCCAAGAAGTAATCGAAAGGAAGGCCGATGACCACCCCCAAGTACAAGCGCATCCTCCTCAAGCTCTCCGGCGAGGCCCTGATGGGCAACGACGCTTATGGCATCAACCCGCAAGTGATTGCCGGGATTTGCGAAGAGATCAAGGCGGTTGCCGACCTGGGGGTGGAAATCGGTGTCGTGATCGGCGGTGGCAACATCTTCCGCGGCATGGCCGGCACGGCCACCGGGATGGATCGCGCCACGGCGGATTACATGGGCATGCTGGCCACGGTGATGAATGCCATGGCGCTGTCCGACGCGATGCGTCAATGCGGCCTGAATGCCCGTGTGCAGTCGGCCCTGAATATCGAGCAGGTGATCGAGCCGTACATTCGCGGCAAGGCCATCCGCTATCTGGAAGAAGGCAAGATCGTGATTTTCGGTGCCGGCACCGGCAATCCCTTCTTCACCACCGATACCGCTGCAGCCTTGCGCGGTTCGGAAATCGGTGCGGAAATCGTGCTGAAGGCCACCAAGGTTGACGGTGTCTACACGGCTGACCCGAAAAAGGATCCTTCGGCCACCCGCTACGACAAGATCAGCTTCAATGAAGCGATCTCGAAGAATCTCGCAGTGATGGATGCCACCGCTTTCGCACTGTGTCGCGACCAGAAACTGCCGATCAACGTATTCTCGATCTTCAAGACCGGTGCCCTCAAGCGCGTCGTCTGTGGTGAGGACGAGGGTACGCTGGTCTATTGCTGACGGAGAGACAGATGATTGCCGAACTCAAGAAGAGCGCCGAACACAAGATGCAGAAGTCGCTGGAGGCACTGAAGAACGACCTCCAGAAAATCCGTACCGGCCGTGCCCATGTCGGCCTGCTTGACCATGTGATGGTCGACTATTACGGCTCGCTGGTTCCGGTCAACCAGGTTGCCAACATCACCCTGATCGATGCCCGCACGCTGGGAGTCCAGCCGTGGGAAAAGAACATGGTGCAGAAGGTCGAGAAGGCGATTCGCGATTCCGATCTCGGTCTCAATCCCGCGACCCAGGGCGAACTGGTCCGCGTTCCGATGCCGCCGCTGACCGAAGAGCGCCGCAAGGAAATGATCAAGGTCGTCAAGAACGAAGGCGAGGGCGCCAAGGTGGCGATCCGCAATCTGCGCCGTGACGCCAACGCCCATCTGAAGGACGCGCTGAAGAAAGGGGAAATCCCGGAAGACGACGAGCGCAAGGCGCAGGATGACGTCCAGAAACTGACAGACAAGTATATCGCCGAAGTCGACAAGATGCTCGCCCAGAAAGAGGCCGAGCTGATGCAGGTTTGAACGCCGGCTGAATGGCCCTCTTTTCCAGTTCGACGCGCGATGTACCCCGTGTGGCGGCCGTGCCCAGGCACGTTGCCGTCATCATGGACGGCAACGGCCGCTGGGCCAAGAAGCGTTTCCTGCCGCGCGTTGCGGGGCATGTCAAAGGTGTCGAACTGGTGCGCGAAATGGTTCGTGCCTGCCTGGAGCGGGGCGTCCAGTATCTGACGCTGTTCGCCTTCTCCTCGGAAAACTGGCGTCGCCCCCAGGAAGAGGTTTCACTGCTGATGCAACTGTTCGTCAAGGCATTGGAGCAGGAAGTCGACAAGCTGGACAGGAATGGCGTCAGGCTGCGTATCGTCGGCGATTTGTCGCGCTTTGATCCGCACCTGCAGACCCTGATCCGCAAGGGCGAGGAAAACACGGCCGGAAATACGCGTCTGGATCTGACCATTGCGGCCAATTATGGCGGGCGTTGGGACATCATGCAGGCCATCAATCGCATGCTGGCTTCGCAGCCGGAGAAGCGCAGCGGCTGGCAGGAAGCCGATCTCGAACCCTACCTGTCGATGAGTTTTGCACCGGAGCCGGATCTGTTTATCCGGACCGGCGGCGAAGAGCGCATCAGCAATTTCCTGCTCTGGCAACTGGCTTACACGGAGCTGTATTTCACCTCGACCCTGTGGCCGGATTTCGATACGGCAGAGTTCGACAAGGCCATCGCCTCCTATCAGCAGCGCGAGCGCCGCTTTGGTAGGACCAGCGAGCAACTGACAAACACTCATGCTTAGGACGCGCATCCTGACGGCGCTGGTCATTGCCGCACTGCTGATCCCGGCCATATTCTGGCTGGATGCGTCGCTCTGGGCCCTGCTGACCGCCGTTATCACCGGGATCGCCGGCTGGGAATTCGCTCGTCTCGGCTGTTTGCCCAAACCGTGGCAAGTCGTCTATGGCGTTCTGCTCGGGGGACTTGCCGTAGGGCTGGGGTGCTTGCCCGAGGATCGCTTGCTCAATGCCGGGCATGGCCTGCTCGTCCTTTCAGCGCTGTTCTGGCTCGGCATCGTCCCTTTCTGGTTGCGGGCTCGCTGGCAGGTCAAAGCGCCGGCCACGATGGCTCTGGTCGGACTCCTTGTTCTGCTGCCAACCTGGTACGCACTGATCGCTATTCGTGGCCAGGGGCCTGCTTGGCTGTTCGGGGCCTTGTTGCTGGTGGCACTGGCCGACATTGCCGCCTATTTCTTCGGGCGTGCTTTCGGGCGGCGCAAGCTGGCGCCCAGTATCAGTCCGGGCAAGACCTGGGAGGGCGCCTATGGCGCCATGTTTACGGTGACCCTGCTGGCCTTGTTGACCCAATGGGTGATCGGCGGGCCGGATCCGCTCCGCCTCGTGGCGCTCCTGCTCGTCATGCCGCTGCTGACGCTGGTGTCGATTGCCGGCGACCTGTTTGAATCACTGCTCAAGCGTCAGGCCGGCCTGAAGGACAGTAGCCAGCTGTTACCCGGCCATGGCGGCGTGCTCGATCGCATCGATAGCCACACGGCCGCACTGCCGCTCATTGCCCTTTTACTGACGGGGCTGGCATGACGCGGTATGGGGTGACCGTCCTCGGGGCGACGGGTTCCATTGGTCAATCGACGCTCGATGTCATCCGGCGCCATCCGGATCGCTACCAGGTTGTCGCGCTGACGGCGCACCGGCAGGTTGAGCGCCTGGTCGCCGACTGCCTCGAATTCAAGCCGCAACTGGCCGTCGTGGGGGATGCCCGAACGGCAGCGCAAGTTGAGGAGCGTCTGGCCGCTGCGGCTTGCCGATGCGAAGTGGCCTGGGGTATGGAGGCGCTGGTGACAGCGGCGACGCTCCCCGAGGCCGACATGGTCATGGCAGCCATCGTTGGGGCGGCCGGACTGGAACCGACGCTGGCTGCGGCCAGGGCTGGCAAGCGCATATTGCTGGCCAACAAGGAAGTGCTGGTCATGGCTGGCGAGCTGTTCATGCACGCCGTACGTACGCACGGTGCGATGCTGTTGCCGGTGGATAGCGAGCACAATGCCATCTTTCAATCCTTGCCGGCCGATTTTGCGCGCGGCCTGGCGGCCTGCGGCGTGCAGAAAATTCTCCTTACCGCGTCCGGCGGACCGTTCCGCGACAAGGCATTGAACGAGCTGGCGCATGTCACGCCCGAACAAGCCTGTGCCCATCCGAACTGGGTCATGGGGCGCAAGATTTCGGTCGATTCGGCGACCATGATGAACAAGGGGCTGGAAGTCATCGAGGCGCGCTGGTTGTTCGATGCATCACCCGGGATGATCCAGGTTGTCGTACACCCCCAGAGCGTGATCCATTCGGCCGTGCAATACGCCGATGGTTCGGTAGTGGCCCAGATGGGCAACCCGGACATGCGGACGCCGATCGCCTACGCGATGGCCTGGCCGGAGCGCATAGCAGCCGGCGTCGAACCGCTTGATCTGTTCCGGATTGCCCACCTCGATTTCTATGCGCCGGATTTCGAACGCTTCCGCTGTCTGCAACTGGCTTACGACGTGCTTCATGCCGGCGGCACGGCACCCGCCATTCTCAATGCGGCGAATGAAGTCGCGGTGGCTGCGTTTCTCGATGGCCAGTTGCCGTTTCTCGGGATTGCCCGCCTGAACGAGTCTGTCTTGCAATCGCTGGCCGCAGGGCCGGAGGGCAGTTTGGCTGACGTGGTCGCTGCCGATGCCGAGGCCCGCCACCTCGCAGCCGGCCTGATACGGGAACGTCGTTTCGCGTGAGCGACCTGCCGTTTTATCTGGCTGCCTTTGCAGTCGTTCTGGGCGTCCTGATCGTGGTCCATGAACTGGGCCATTTCCTCGTTGCCCGCTGGTGTGGTGTCAAGGTCCTGCGTTTCTCGGTCGGTTTTGGTCGCGTCCTGTGGCAACGCAGACTGGGGAGGGATGGCACCGAATGGGCGGTCAGCGTTTTTCCGCTGGGCGGCTACGTCAAGATGCTCGATGAGCGGGAAGGGGTGGTGGCCCAGGCTGAACTGCATCGCGCTTTCAATCGGCAGAGTGTCGGCAAGCGTAGCCTGATCGTCGCGGCCGGGCCGCTGGCCAATTTTGCCTTGGCGATTGTGCTCTATTGGCTTGTTTTCCTGCAGGGCAGTCATGAGTTGCTGCCCATCCTGGGGACGCCACCTGCCGGTTCGCCCGCAGCCATGGCGGCCATTTCGAATGGGGAACAGGTGCGTGCCGTCGACGGGCAGCCGGTTGCGACCTGGAACGACCTGCGCTGGCTGCTGCTCGAGAAGGCAGTTGATCACGAAGCGGTCGACTTGGAACTGGTCAACGAAAGGGGCGAAATCGTCTTTCGCCGCCTGGCCTTGGGCAGCATAGTCGAGCAGGGCTGGGAGGGAGATGCGGTCGATCATCTCGGTATCCGTTTCTATCGCCAGAACGTGCCGCCGGTGATCGGCGATGTCGTGCAAGGTGGCCCGGCCGCCGCCGCCGGCTTGCTCACCGGGGATCGGATCGTTGCCGTGGATGGTCGGCCGGTTGATGTCTGGCCGGATTTTGTCGCGATCGTTCGCGAGGCGGCCGGACGCGTATTGCATCTGGAGATTCGGCGAGGTGATGAAATCCTGGCTTTCGATCTTGTCCCCGAGCGCGTTTCGGAGCGCGGCCGTGTCATCGGCAAGATTGGTGTTGCTGTCAAGGAAAGCCCTGGTGATCGGCGTGAAGTGCAAACCTTCGTGCGCCACGGATTCCTTGAATCGGGCCGCCTCGCGCTGACGGAAACCTGGAACAAGACCGTATTCAGCCTGGTCATGATGGGCAAAATGCTGGTTGGCGAGGTGTCGTGGAAGAACCTCTCCGGCCCGGTGACCATCGCCGATTATGCGGGGCAATCGGCCCGCCTTGGGCTCGACTACTATCTGAGGTTCATGGCGCTGGTCAGTATCAGCCTGGGCGTCCTGAATCTGCTGCCCATCCCGGTTCTGGACGGTGGGCATTTGTTGTATCATATGATAGAAGTCGTCAGGCGCAGGCCGCTTTCCGAGCGGTCAATGGAGCTCGCCCAGCAGGTGGGCATGTCCTTGCTGTTTGCCCTGATGGCTTTTGCCTTTTTTAACGATATTGCCCGCCTGTTCAACGGCTGAATAATGAAGAAAACCCTGTTGTCCGTCCTGATTGCCAGCGTATTTTCCGCCCCGGCTTTGGCATTCGAGCCCTTCACGGTCAAGGACATCCGGGTCGAGGGAATTCAGCGTACCGAGGCCGGTACCGTTTTTGGCTATTTGCCGGTCAAGGTGGGTGAGACCCTGAATGACGAGAAGGCGGCGCAAGCCATCAAATCCCTGTTTGCGACCGGTTTCTTCAAGGACGTTCGGATTGAAGTCGAAAAGGATGTCATGGTCGTCGTCGTCCAGGAGCGGCCGGCTATTGCGACGATCAACTTCGTCGGCCTCAAGGAGTTCGACAAGGACGTCATCATCAAGGCCCTGAAGGAAACCGGCATTGCCGAAGGGCGCATTTTTGATCGTTCGCTGCTCGAAAAGGCCGAACAGGAGCTGAAGCGACAGTATCTGACGCGCGGCAAGTATGCGGCCAACATCACGACGACTGTGACGCCGCTGGAGCGTAACCGGGTCGGCATCAACTTCAACATCGAGGAAGGCTCGGCGGCCAAGATCAAGCAGATCAACATCGTTGGCGCCAAGGCTTTCCGTGAAAAGGAATTGCTGGGCCTCTTCGAGTTGACGACGCCGGGCTGGCTGACGTGGTACACCAAAAACGACCAGTACTCTCGCCAAAAGCTGTCGGCTGATCTCGAGAAGCTCAAGTCCTTCTACATGAACCAGGGCTATCTCGAGTTTTCGGTCGAGTCCACCCAGGTTTCCATTTCGCCGGATAAGCAGGACGTCTACATCACGGCAAATATCGTCGAGGGTGAGCGCTATCAGGTCTCGTCCGTGAAAATTGCCGGCGATTTCTCGCTTGCCGAAGAGGAATTGAAAAAGCTGGTCAAGGTGAAGGCCGGCGACGTCTTTTCCCGTGAAAAACTGAATGAAACGACGAAGGCGATCAGCGATCGTCTCGGCAAGGAAGGCTATGCCTTCGCCAACGTCAATGCCGCACCGGAAATCGACAAGGAGAAGCGCAAGGTCGCGTTCACCATCTTCGTCGATCCGGGCAAGCGGGTTTATGTGCGTCGTATCAACGTCACCGGCAACACGAAGACGCGCGACGAGGTCATTCGGCGTGAAGTCCGCCAGATGGAGGGCGGCTGGTACGATGCAGACAAGGTGACGGCCTCGAAGCAGCGTGTGGACAAACTGGGCTTCTTCTCCGAAGTCGCGGTCGAAACGCCGGCGGTCAGCGGGACCTCCGATCAACTGGACGTCAATATCAATGTGACGGAAAAGCCAACGGGTAACCTGATGCTCGGTCTGGGCACTTCGAGCACCGACAAGGTCATTCTGTCAGGCTCGATAGCCCAGAACAACTTCATGGGGAGCGGCAACAATGTGGCGATCCAGGTCAATTCGGCAAAGACCTACCGGACCTATGTCTTCTCCTACACCAACCCCTATTTCACGCAGGATGGTGTAAGCCAGGGCTTCGACGTCTACCACCGGACCTTCAATACCACTTCGACGACATTGGCTTATTATTCCTCATCGTCCACCGGCGGCGCGATTCGCTTCGGTTTCCCGATCGGTGAGAAGGAGTCCATTGGCATCGGTCTGGGCATCGACTCGACCAGTATCAAGACCTATGAACAGACGCCGCAGTACTACAAGGACTACGTTGCCAAATTCGGCGAAACCAATCTGGCGGTTCCGCTCACGCTGAGCTGGGCCAGTGATGGCAAGGACAGCTTCTTCTTTCCGACCAAGGGTACCTTCCAGCGGGCCTCGCTGGAACTCGCTCTGCCGGGCGCCGACCTGACTTATTATCGCGCCAGTTACCAGCTGCAACACTTCATTCCGCTGAATTCGAAGTTTACGCTGATGCTGAATGGCGAGTACGGCATGGCGAACGGCTACGGGCAATCCGGTTTGCCGTTCTTCAAAAATTACTATGCCGGTGGTGTAACATCGGTGCGTGGCTACAAAGCCTCATCGCTCGGCCCGATCTATACCGATCCGACGACATCGACGCAGTATCGTCTTGGCGGCAACCGTCGCCTGGTCGGTAATGCCGAACTGCTGTGGAGTATGCCGGGCATGGACAAGTCTTTCCGCATGGGTTGGTTTGTCGATGGCGGTCAGGTCTACGGTAGCGACGAAAAGGTGGAGCTTTCCGGGTTGCGGTATTCGACCGGCTTGACGGCCGCCTGGATATCGCCGATCGGTCCGTTGAAATTCAGTATCGGCAAGCCTTTGAACAAGAAAGAGGGCGACAAGGTTGAAGCCTTCCAGTTCCAGATGGGCACTACGTTTTAATTCAGGAGTATCAAGTTGAAAGTGAAATCCCTTGTCCTGGCATCCCTGATGTCCGCATTGTTCGTGACCGGTGCTTCTGCGGCCGAATTGAAGGTCGGCTACGTCAACACCCAACGGATTTTCCGTGATGCGCCGGCTGCCCAAAAGGCGGCGAAGAAGCTGGAAGGCGAATTCGCCAAGCGTGACCAGGATCTGCAGCGTATGGCCAAGCAATTGCAGGGGTTGCAGGAAAACCTGGAAAAGAATTCGGTCACGATGGCGGAGAGCGAGCGCCGCTCCAAGGAAAAGGAGTTCGGCGAACTGTCGCGTGAATTCCAGCGTCGCCAGCGCGAATTCCGCGAGGACCTGAACCTGCGTCAGAACGAAGAGAACGCCGCCGTGATCGAAAAGGCCAACAAGGCGATCAAGCAGATTGCCGAATCGGACAAGTTCGATCTGATCCTGCAGGATGTCGTTTGGGTCAGCCCGCGTCTGGATATTACCGATCGCGTGATCAAGGCGCTGTCGGAAGGCAAGTAATGGCCGCGGCGAACGAGCTTTCGTTCACGCTTGCCGAGATCGCCGCCCAATTGGGCGGCGATGTGCTTGGAGATGCGCAAACACGCATTTCGGGTGTGGCTTCGCTGGCGTCGGCGGCTGCGGGGGACATTGCCTTTCTGTCCAATCCGAAACTACGGAGCCAGCTGGCTGCTTGCCGGGCATCGGCGGTGATTCTGCGGCCCGAGGCTGCAGCGGATTTTTCCGGTCCCCGCATCGTAACCGCCAACCCCTACGCCTACTACGCTCGGGTGGCCACCTTGCTGAATCCGTTTGAGGCGGGTTTCGGCGGCGTACATCCCAGTGCGGTGCTCGAGTCTGAAGTCCCGGCCGGTACAGCGGTCGGGCCGCATGTGTTCATTGGCAAGAACGTCACGTTGGGCGAGGGCGTGGTGATCGCTGCCGGCTGTTTCATCGGTGACGGTGTCTCTATTGGCGATGGCTCCATACTTTATCCCCGTGTCACGATTTACCATGGTTGCCGGATCGGCCAGCGTTGCATCCTTCATGCCGGTGCAGTGATTGGGGCGGATGGTTTCGGTTTTGCGCCGGATGGCCAGGATTGGGTGAAGATTCCGCAACTCGGACGCGCCGTAATCGGCAATGATGTCGAAATCGGCGCCAACACAACCGTTGATCGGGGGGCGCTGGACGATACCATCGTCGAGGATGGCTGCAAGCTCGATAATCTCGTGCATATCGGCCATAACTGCATCATCGGCAGGAATTCGGTGATGGCCGGTTGTGCTGGCATCGCCGGCAGTACCGTATTTGGCGAACATTGCATCGTGGGGGGGGCCGGGATGGTTTCCGGCCATCTCAATATCGTGGCCGGGACGACGATTTCTGGTGGTTCGACCCTGATGAAGAGCATTGCCAAACCCGGGGTGTACACCAGCGTCTTTCCGATCGATACCCATGAGGACTGGTTGCGGAACGCATCGCATCTGCGGCGTTTGTCCAAGCTGGCCGATCGCATTTCCGAGCTTGAGAAAATACTTAAACAAAAAGATATAGAGGGTTGATTAAATGGATATTCACGAAATTCTTGAGTACTTGCCGCACCGCTACCCTTTCCTGCTGATTGACCGTGTTGTCGAGGTCGTTCCGGGCAAGTCGATTCATGCTTACAAGAACGTGACCATCAACGAACCCTTTTTCGTCGGCCACTTTCCGCACCACCCGGTGATGCCGGGTGTGCTGATCATGGAAGCCCTGGCCCAGGCTGCCGGCATTTTGTCCTTCAAGACCGAGGACAAGAAGCCGACGCAGAACGATGTGTTCTATTTCGCCGGAATCGACGAGGCCCGCTTCAAGCGCCCGGTGATGCCGGGCGACCAGTTGAACCTGCACGTCGAGATCGAGCGTCAGATGCGGGGCGTCTGGAAATTCAAGGGAGAGGCCCGTGTCGATGGCCAACTGGCGGCCGAGGCCCGTCTGATGTGTGCCAAGCGGGATCTCTGAGATGATTCACGCGACTGCCCTGGTCGATCCGGGCGCCAAAATCGGCGCTAATGTCGAGATCGGACCCTATGCGATCATCGGTCCGCACGTCGAGATCGGTGACAACACGATCATTGGCCCGCATTGCGTGATTCGGGGTCATACGCGCATCGGGCGCGACAACCGCATCTTTCAGTTCTGTTCGCTCGGCGAAGTGCCACAGGACAAGAAATATGCCGGCGAACCGACCCGTCTGGAGATTGGCGACCGCAACACCATTCGCGAGTTTTGCACCTTTAACCTGGGCACGGTGCAGGATCGCGGCGTGACCTCGATCGGCGACGACAACTGGATCATGGCTTACGTGCATATTGCCCACGATTGCCAGGTCGGCAACAAGGTGACTTTCGCCAACAATGCGTCGCTGGCTGGTCATGTGGTGGTGGATGACTGGGCGATTCTCGGTGGTTTCACCGGCGTGCATCAGTTCTGCCGCATCGGGGCGCATGTCATGACAGCGGTCAGCACGGTCATCCTGCAGGATGTGCCGCCTTATCTGATGGCGGCCGGTAATACGGCGCAGCCGTACGGCATCAACGTCGAGGGGCTGAAGCGGCGGGGGTTCACGGCGGATGCGATCACTTCGCTGAAGCGGGCCTACCGCACCCTGTACAAATCGGGCCTGTTGCTCGAAGAGGCGAAAGCCAAGCTCATTGAGGACGCCAAGACCCAACCGGACGTTCAGCGTTTCGTCGATTTCCTCGAGGTTTCGAAGCGCGGCATCATTCGCTGACATGGGGAAGGCAGTTCGTATTGCCGTGGTGGCGGGAGAGGCCTCCGGGGATCTTCTGGCCAGCCATTTGATTGCCGCGTTGAAGCAGCATCTGCCGGATGCGGTTTTTTACGGCATCGGCGGACCGAAAATGCAGGCGCAGGGCTTTGAGGCCTGGTGGCCGATGGAAAAGCTGTCGGTCATGGGCTATTGGGATGCGCTGAAGCATTACCGCGAAATTGCCGGCATCCGCCGCCAGTTGAAGCGGCGCTTGCTGGAACTGCGGCCGGATGTCTTTATCGGGGTCGATGCACCGGATTTCAATCTCGGTCTGGAAGCCGATCTGAAAGCGGCCGGGATACGCACCGTTCATTACGTCAGCCCGTCGATCTGGGCCTGGCGCGGCGGGCGCGTCAAAAAAATTGCCCGGGCGGTGAACCGGGTTCTGGCGCTGTTTCCGATGGAGCCGCCGCTCTATGAAAAGGAACGGGTGCCGGTGACCTATGTCGGGCATCCGCTGGCCGACATCATTCCGCTGGAGACCAGCAAGACCGCGGTGCGCGAAAAACTGGCGCTGCCCCGCAACTATCCGGTCTTTGCGCTGTTGCCGGGCAGCCGGCGCGGCGAACTGGAGATGATGGCGGAAACCTTTGTCGAGACGGCCAAGATCATCCGTGAGCGCTTCCTGCCGCAGGCAGTTTTTGTGGTGCCGCTGGCGACGCGCGAGACGCGCCTGCAGTTCGAAACGGCGATCTACAAGCGGCAGGCGAGCGAAGTGCCGTTCCGTCTCCTCTTCGGCCATGCCCAGGATGCGCTGGGTGCGGCTGACGTATCGCTGGTGGCGAGCGGGACTGCGACGCTGGAGGCAGCCCTGCTCAAGCGGCCGATGGTCATCACCTACAAGATTGCCAAGTTGTCGTACTGGCTGATGAAGCGCATGGCCTATTTGCCGTATGTCGGGCTGCCCAATGTGCTGGCCGGGCGTTTCGTCGTGCCGGAAATCCTGCAGGATGAGGCGACGCCCGAGCGTTTGGCCGAGGAACTGGTTAGGCTTTATGGTGACAAGGAAAATGCCGCGGCGGTGGAGGCGGCATTTACCGACATCCACTTGCGCTTGCGCCAGAACACGGCGGACAAGGCCGCCCGGGCAGTCATTGAATGCCTGAACTGATCGTTCCCGACGGCCTCGTCTGCGGTATCGACGAGGCCGGGCGCGGCCCGCTGGCCGGGCCGGTCGTGGCAGCCGCGGTCATTCTCGATCCGGCGAGGCCGATTGCCGGTTTGAACGATTCGAAAAAGTTGAGCGAACGGCAGCGTGCGGTATTGGCGGATCTGGTCCGGCAGAATGCGCTGGCCTGGTGTGTTGCCGAGTCAAGCGTCGAGGAGATTGACCGCCTCAACATTCTGCAGGCGACCCTGCTCGCCATGCAGCGGGCGGTGGACGGCTTGTCGGTTCGGCCGGAGCGCGCGCTGGTCGACGGCAACCGGTGTCCGCGTCTCGCCATACCGGTCGAAGCGGTGGTCAAGGGGGATGGCAAGATTGCCTCGATTGCGGCGGCCTCCATTCTGGCCAAGACTGTCCGCGATGCCGGGATGCTCGCCCTGCACGCGCAGTATCCGCAGTACGGTTTCGATCGGCACATGGGCTACCCGACGGCTGCCCATTGTGCCGCGCTGCTCGCGCATGGCGCCTCGCCTGTGCATCGCAAGAGCTTCGCGCCGGTGGCCCGGCAACTTTCGCTGCTATGAAACTGATCCACTCCCGCGACAATGCCTTCTTCAAGCAGCTCAGGAAACTGGCGGAGTCCGGGCGCGAACGGCGCAAGGCGGGGCGCATCGTTCTCGATGGGGTACATCTCGTCGAAGCCTACGAGCAGGCCATTGGTCGGGTGGACAGCCTGATCGTTGGTGAATCCGCCTTGGCCGGAGATGAAATTGCGCGCCTGGTGGCTGGCCGCGAGATCGTGGTGCTGGCGGACGCGCTCTTTCGGGAGATTGCACCGGTTGATACGCCGAGTGGCCTTCTGGCGCTGGCCGCCTGGCCCAAGGCGACGGAGCCCGTGTACCCTGACCGGGACGCGCTGCTGCTTGATGGCGTGCAGGATCCCGGTAATGTCGGCACTTTGCTGCGTACGGCGGCGGCGGCTGGCGTGACGCAAGCGCTGCTCAGCCCCGGCTGTGCGGCTGCCTGGTCGCCGAAGGTGCTGCGTGCCGGACAGGGGGCCCATTTTGCGGTGGCCATTCACGAAAATGCCGATCTTGACGCATTTGTCTCGCGCTATCAGGGAACGACGGCCGTTACCTGTCTGGATGGCGCTACCTCGCTCTATGCCGCGCAGTGGGGCGGAGCGGTTGCCTGGATTTTCGGTGCCGAGGGACAGGGGGTGCGCCGGGAACTGATTGCCGCAGCAGACTGCCGCATCCGGATTCCGATGCCGGGTGCGGTCGAGTCGCTCAACGTCGGGGCGGCTGCCGCGGTCTGCCTGTTCGAGATGGTGCGTCGCCGGTTAGACTGAAAGCGGTTCCGCATTACCGCCGGGCGGGACGGCGATTCAGCGCAATTTCAGTTCCTGCAGGATGGTCGTCGAGATTTCCTCGATCGACTTGCTGGATGAGTCGAGCCAGCGAATCCCTTCGCGCCGCATCATTTTTTCGGCTTCGGCAATTTCAAAGCGGCAGTTGGCCAGCGAGGCGTACTTGCTGCCGGCTCGGCGTTCCTCGCGTATCTGGTGCAGGCGTTCGGGCTGGATGGTGAGGCCGAACAGCTTGGCGCGGTGCCGCTCCAGGGTGCCGGGCAGGCGGCCGCGGTCGAAATCTTCCGGAATCAGCGGGAAATTGGCCGCTTTCAGGCCAAACTGCATGGCCAGATACAGCGAGGTCGGCGTCTTGCCGCAACGCGAGACGGCGACCAGGATGACGTCGGCTTCTTCCAGATCGCGGTCGGTGATGCCGTCATCGTGGGCCAGCGTGTAGTTGATGGCTTCAATGCGCTTTTTGTAATCCGAACTGTCGGCCGAACCGTGCGACCGACCGACCGTATGGTTCGACTTGATGCCGAGCTCCGCTTCGAGCGGGGCGAGGAAGGTGTCGAAATAGGACAGACAGAAGGCGTCGGCCTGATGGACGATGCCGGCCAGTTCCGGATTGACCAGCGTGGTGAACACGATGGGGCGCATACCGTCGGCTTCGCCCTGGGCGTTGATGCGGGCAACGGCCTCCTGGGCTTTTTCGACGTTATCGAGGAAGGGGATGCGAATCTGGTTGAATTCGACATCTTCGAACTGGGTCATCAGACTGTGGCCGAGGGCCTCGACCGTGAGGCCGGTGCCGTCGGACACAAAGAAGACGGTGCGTTTGATTGAAGTGGGCATGTCCGGATTTTACCCGCTGTTGCGCAGCCCGGAAGCGATACCGTTGATCGTCAGGTGGATGCCACGGGCGATCCGCTCGTCGGTATCGCCGGCACGATGGCGCTTGAGCAATTCGACCTGCAGGTGGTTCAGCGGGTCCATGTAGGGCGCGCGCAGCTTCAGGGAATTGAGCAACATCGGGTTGTCGGCCAGCAGCTCCTCCCGTTCCTCGATGGCCAGCAGATGGCGGCGGGTGAGTTCCCATTCCGCCTTGATGCGGCTGAAGATGCGCTCCCGCAGCCCGGCATCGGCAACCAGTTCGGCGTAGCGCGAGGCGATGGCGAGATCGGTCTTGGCCAGCACCATGTCCATGTTGGAGAGCAGGGTGCGGAAGAAGGGCCAGGATTTGAGCATGCGGCGCAGCGTGCTCAGGCCGTCCGGGTTGTTCGCCAGATACCCCTCGACGGCTGAGCCGAAACCGTACCAGCCGGGCAACATCAGCCGGCACTGCGCCCAGCTGAAGACCCAGGGGATGGCTCGCAGGTCTTCGATACGGTCGGAGGCCTTGCGCGATGCGGGGCGGCTGCCGATATTCAGCGAGGCAATTTCGGAAACGACCGTCGATTGCCGGAAGTAGGTGGTAAACCCGGGCGTTTCGTAAACCAGGCCTCGATAGGCATTGAAGGCACGCGTGGAGAGGTCGTCCATCACGGCATGGAAGGGCTGGGCGGGCTCGATCTGGTTTTCGTGGTCGGTCAGGCTGGCTTCCAGCGTGGCGGCGAGCAGCACTTCCAGGTTGCGACGGCCGGTGTCCGGGTTGCCGTATTTGGTCGAGATGACTTCGCCTTGTTCGGTCAGGCGGATCTGGCCGGAGACGGCGCCGGCCGGCTGGGCCAGAATGGCGTGGTAGGACGGTCCGCCCCCCCGGCCGACCGAACCGCCACGCCCGTGGAACAGGCGCAGGCGCACGCCATGCTGCCGGAAAACGCGGGCCAGGGCGATTTCGGCCTTGTAGAGCTCCCAGCCGGAGGTCAGGAAACCGCCATCCTTGTTCGAATCGGAATAGCCGAGCATGACTTCGTGCTCGTTGTTCCGGCCGGCGATCAGTCTGCGGTAGGCGGGCAGTGCGAAGAGGCCATCCATGGTGACGGCGCTCTTCTGCAAATCCTCGATGGTTTCGAACAGCGGGATGATGTTGACGTCGAGGCGCGGCTCTTCGCCCGGCAGTAGGAGGCCGGCTTCCTTGAGCAGCAGGGCGAGTTCGAGGAGGTCGGAAACGCCGTCGGTTTTCGAGATGATGCAGTTGGGCAGGGCTGCATTGCCGTATTTCTGGCGTAACTCGCGGGCGGCGAAAAAGATGGCGAGCTCACCCCGGGTTTCTTCCGAATACGTGAGGTAGGGTGAGTACAGCGGGCGCGGCGTGGTGATTTCTTCAGTCAGCAGGCTGATGCGTTGCGCTTCCGGAAGTGCCTCGTAATCCGGGCAGCGGCCGGCGCGGGCCAGTAGTTCGGCGACAGTGCGGGCGTGCACGTCGGAATTCTGGCGGAGGTCGATCGGCGCAAGGTGAAAGCCGAAAACCTGTACGGCGCGCAGCAGGCGGCGCAGGCGTCCGCCGGCCAGGCGGGCGCTGCCGTTGAGCTTGAGGGAGTTGGCCAGTACCTTGAGGTCGGTGCGCAGGGCGTCCGGCGTGAGGTAGGGGGCGGCGGTACCGATTTCGTGACGCACCGGCTCGATGCCGTCGAGGAAGCGGGCGGTCGCCGCCAGACGTGCGTAGATACCGGACAGGGCGCGGCGATAGGGCTCGTCGGCACGTTGCGGCGACTGGTCGGTGGAGTGCTCGGCGAGCGCCAGCAGTTCGGGGGTGACCTGAACGAGCAGGCTGGAGAGCGGCAATTCCCCCCCCAGTTCATGCACTTCGGTCAGGTAGTGGTTGAGGGCGGCGGCCGATTGCAGGCGCAGGGCTTCGCGCAGGATGTCGGCGGTGACAAAGGGGTTGCCGTCGCGGTCGCCGCCGATCCAGGAACCGACGCGAAAGAAGGGGGGCAGGGCCCAGATTTTTTCCGGGTAGCGCTTTTGGAGTTGCTGGGTGGCCTGGATGTAGAGGCGCGGCAGTTCGGTGAAGAAGGTTTCGTTGAAGTAGGAAATGCCGTTCTTGACCTCGTCGATGACCTTCAGCCGCACCGGGCGCAGCATGCGCGACTGCCACAGGGTGAGGATGGCGGTGCTCAGCGCCCAGTCGTTCTCGGCTTCCTCGTCCGGTGTCATATCGAGGCGTTCGCGCTGCTCCAGCAGGCGGGCGATGTCGCGGTGGTTGCGGATCAGGCTCTGGCGCTGTACCTCGGTCGGGTGTGCGGTGAGCACGGGAGCGACCAGGGCGTGGGCGAAGAAATCGGCAATGGTCTCCGGCGAAACCCGGGCGGCGGCCAGCGAGTCCAGCGCAAAAATCAGGCTGCCCTCGCGTGGCGGAGAACCGGCCAGGTCATGTGCGCGTCGCCGGCGGATGTGGTGCACGTCTTCGGCGATATTGGCCAGTTGCAGGAAGTAGGAGAAAGCGCGGACGACGGCTTGCGTCGTGTCGCGCGGCAAGGGGTCGAGGAGGGCGGCCAGTTCGGCGCGGGCGGTCGGGTCGTTGTCGCGGGCAAAGCGGACCGCGGTCTGGCGGACACGCTCGACGATCGCGAAGACGGCATCGCCCTCCTGCTCGCGTACGGTGTCGCCGAGAATGCGGCCGAGCAGGCGGATATCGTTGCGCAGGGGTTCGTTCTTGTCGGTGTCGAGCGTGTGCAGCGGCATTAGTGTTTCCTGACGAGAAGGACGGAGGCGTCGGCGATCTTGGCCAGTTGTTCGGCGACCGAGCCGAGGATCAGTGTGGCCAGGCCGCGGCGCCCATGACGGCCGATGATGATCAGGTCGCAGCCGAGTTCCCGGGCCTTGTCGGCCAGTGTTTCGGAGACGCGGCGCTGACGGGCTTCGAGGAGCAGCGGTTCGGCATCGAGGCCGGTGATGCCCTGCATGGCTTCGTCGAGCAGCTTGCGGCCGGCTTCGGCGATGGCGGCCAGGGCGTGGTCGAGGTTCAGCGTGGTGCTGAAGGTGCGGCCGTGCATACCCATCAGCGTTTCATCCGCGACATGGGTCACGTAAAGCTTGGCATTGCTGCAGCGGGCGATGTGTATGGCCTCGATCAAGGCGCAACGCGAGGTTTCGCTGTCGTCGATGGCGACCATGATGTTTTTGTACATGGGGACTCCTGAGAAAAGTGTTCAATGCGCGCAAGGTATCAAGGCTGCGGCCTTGGCACAGTTAGGGAAATCCTGAGGCGGCCGGCCGGGCAGTCGGACGATTTCGTGCAGGCCGGCTCGGTCAGCAGTTCATGGCTTCCTCCGGGCGCGAGCAGGCTTCGAGCAGGTAGGCAACCGAGCGGTAGGGGATGCCGGTTTCGGCGGTCAGTCCGATTTCGCAGGTGCGGTTGGTCGACACCCCGCAGGTGCAGCCGGCTGGCAATTCGGCGTGGATGTGGCGCAGGGCGTGCTGGTTGAGTTCCGGCACCACGAAGCCGCGATCACCGCCGAAGCCGCAGCAGGTGGTGCTGGCTGGCTCGATGACCTGATCGGCACAGGCCTTGAGCAGGGCGCGCAGCTTGTCGTCGGCGCCATGGCGCTTGAGGCTGCAATTGACGTGCAGCGCGATCGGCCCGGGCTGCCGGATGATCATCAGGCGGGGCAGCAGCGCGTCGTGGGCGAATTCGTGGAAATCATAGAGCTTCAGCCGGCCGGCCAGGTGCTTCTGCATGCGGGCCGAGCAGGTGCTGGCATCCAGGACGACCGGAATGCGGCCGTTGTCGGAAGCCTTCATCAGCGCGGCTTCAAGGGTGTTCGACATGTCCTCGGCTTCTTGCTGCATGCCCTTGCTGGCCAGCATCTGGCCGCAGCACAATGTGTCGAAACCTTCCGGCAGGATGGGGCGAAAGCCGGCCCGGATCAGCAGCGTCTGGACGACGTCGGCCAGTTGCCGGTCGGTATGGCTGGCCGGCCCGAAGATGCGGGCGCCGCAAGTCGGGAAATAGACGACCGGATCGCCTTGCGCGGCACGGGGAACGGGCCGCCGGGCGGCAGCGGGCATGGCGTTGCGCCAGGCGCCGCCACTGATGCGTTGGACCAGCTTGTCGCCCAGTACGCCGGCAACGGCATGGCCGACCTTGAGGCCGGCGCGCCCGAGGCTGGCGAAAGTGCCGAAATGTTCACCGGTCCAGGTGTGAGCGGCGCGGGCGGCGTTCCCGAGCTGCCGGCCGCGCAGACGACGGGTCAGGTCGCCGGTGTCGATGCCGACCGGGCAGGCTGTCGCGCACAGGCCGCAGCCGGCGCAGGTGTCGAGGCCCATGTAGGCGTAATCCTCGGCCATCGGGCCGGCATACTCGCCGGCTGCGGCACGGCGGGCCAGTTCGCGGACGCTGGTGATGCGCTGGCGGGGCGACAGGGTCAGGCGGTGCGACGGGCAGAGCGGCTCGCAGAAGCCACATTCGATGCAGCGGTCGACGATGTCCTCGGCGGCCGGCATCGGCTTGAGGTTTTCCAGGTGGGCGTGTGGGTTTTCGTTGATGATGACACCGGGGTTGAGCAGGCCTTCCGGGTCGAACAGCGTCTTGATGCGGCGCATCAGGTCGGCCGCTTCCTTGCCCCATTCCAGCTCGACGAAGGGTGCCATGTTGCGGCCGGTGCCGTGCTCGGCCTTCAGCGAGCCGTCGTATTTCCTGACCACCAGGTCGCACAGGTCGTCCATGAAGCGGGCGTAGCGGTCGATCTCGGCCTGGTCGCCGAAGTCCTGGGTGATGACGAAGTGCAGGTTGCCTTCCAGCGCATGGCCGAAAATGATGCCTTCGTGGTAGCCGTGGTGGCGGAGCAGGGCTTGCAGGTCGAGGGTGGCGTCGGCAAGCGACGCGATCGGGAAGGCGACGTCCTCGATCAGCACCGTGGTCCCGGTGCGGCGCATGGCGCCGACGGCGGGGAAGGTGCCCTTGCGCACCTTCCAGTACATCTCGCAGGTGGCTGGATCAGTCGAGAAGCGGACGGGTTCGACGGTGGCGACGCCATCCATCGCGGCGAGTACGGTGGCGATCTTTTCCTGCAGGCCGGCCGGAGTTGGCGAGCGGACTTCGATGAGCAGCGCGGCAGCCTCCTCGCCCAGTTCGCGCATGATGGTCGGCAGGCCGGGCTTGTTTTCGACGGAGTGGATGGCCGGGCGGTCAAGCAGTTCGACGGCCGACACTGGTTGCGGCTTGAGGCGGATGACGGCTTCGCAGGCCGTACGGATGTCGGGGAAGAAGACCAGCGCGCTGGCCTTGCACGGGTCTTCGGCAACGGTCTGGTAGGTGATGCGCGAAATGAAGCCGAGCGTGCCTTCCGAGCCGATCATCAGGTGAGCCAGGATGTCGATCGGGTCTTCGAAGTCGACCAGCGCGTTGAGGCTGTAGCCGGTGGTGTTCTTGATCTTGAACTTGTGGCGGATGCGGTTGGCCAGCGCGACATTGGCCCGTGTGTCCCGGCCCAGGCGTTCCAGTTCGCCGAGCAGCACGGCGTGCGATTTGGAGAAGGTGGCGATGCTGAGCGGGTCTTCGGTGTCGAGCAGGGTGCCGTCGGCCAGCATGACGCGCAAGCCGGCCAGGGTTTTGTAGCTGTTCTGCGCCGTGCCGCAGCACATGCCGGAGGCGTTGTTGGCTGCGATGCCGCCGATCTTGGCTGCACCGATGGAAGCGGGGTCGGGGCCGATTTTCTTGCCGAGCGGGGCGAGCCGACGATTGACCTCGCCGCCTACCATGCCGGGGCCGACGCGCACCTGGCTGGCGTCGTCGGCTAGTTCGAAAGTGGCGAAGCCTTCGCCGATCAAGGCCAGCACGCCACTGGAGATGGCCTGGCCGGAAAGGCTGGTGCCGGCCGCGCGGAAAGTGACCGGGGTCTTATGCCGCCGGGCTGTGGCGAGGACGGCGCGCGCCTGTTCCTCGTCTTCGATGACCGCAACGACCTGCGGGATCAGGCGATAGAAGCTGGCGTCGGTACCGTAGGCGAGACGGCGGAGATCGTCGGTGATCACTTGCCGCGTGGGCAGGCTGGCGAGAAGGTCTTGGATCAAGGTGTTCATTTCTCGTGTGTCTTCAGTGGACGGGCGGTGGCGAGCGGCGGGGCCGAGAAAAAATCCCGGAAGCCGGTGTTGCCGGCACTCCGGGAAGGCGGGATCAACGTCGTGCCTTGATCAAGTCGCGCAAGCGCCTGGGGGCGGGTTGCAGCGGCGTTCTGACACGGGTCCAGCCAGCTTGCCGGCGCGGCGTCAGCCAGCGGAAGCGGCTAGCCAGCCAGGAGGCGGTGCGATAGAGGGCCGGTGAGCTGTACACCGCCGACCAGGTGCGCCAGATGGCCGAAACCAGCGCATTGTGCCCGGCGCCCTGGCCGCGCACGGCCGGGTTGGCGTGCGGCTCGGAAAAGGCTTCCTCGCGCAGGCGGATCAGCAGTTCGGGAATGGGAATCTTCACCGGGCAGACTTCGCCGCAGGCGCCGCACAGGGAGGAGGCGGTGGTCAGGCCGGCGGTGGCTTCCAGACCCAGCAGGTGCGGCGAAACGATCTTGCCGATCGGGCCGGGGTAGGTCGTGCCGTAGGCGTGGCCGCCGATGCGGGTATAGACCGGGCAGTGGTTCATGCAGGCGCCGCAGCGGATGCATTGCAGCGTCTTGCGTAGTTGCTCGTCGGCGTAGGCCTGGCTGCGGCCGTTGTCGAGCAGCACCAGGTGCACTTCGCCCGGACCATCCTTCTCGCCCGGCTGGCGCGGGCGGGAGATCATGTTGAAGTAGGTCGAGATGTTCTGGCCGGTGGCCGAACGGGTGAGCAACGAGTAGAGCGGCGGCACGTGCTCCAGCTTTTCGACGATCTTCTCGATGCCGGTGATGGCAATATGCACGGCCGGTGCGGTGGTGCACATGCGGCCGTTGCCTTCGTTCTCGACCAGGCACAGCGTGCCGGTTTCGGCCACGGCGAAATTGACGCCGGAGAGGCCGATGTCGGCCTCCAGGAACTTCTGGCGCAGCACGCGGCGGCCGATCTGGATCAGCTCGTCCACATTGTCGGTGTAATCGACGCACGGCACCTTCTCGGCGAACAGCTTAGCAATCTCCTCCTTGGTCTTGTGGATGGCCGGCATGATGATGTGCGACGGCTTTTCGTCGGCCAGCTGGACGATGTATTCGCCCATGTCGGATTCCAGCGCGCCGATGCCGGCCGCCTCGGCCGCGTGGTTCAGCTCGATTTCCTCGCTGACCATCGACTTGCCCTTGACCATCAGTTTGGCCGAGTGCTTCTGGCAGATGCCGAGGATGATGGCGTTGGCTTCTTCCGGTGTTTCGGCCCAATGAACCTGGATGCCGTTGCGCGTCAGGTTGGCTTCGAGCCGGACGAGCAGGTCGGGCAGCTTCGCGAGGTTGTACTGCCTGATCTTTTCGCCCAGCGAGCGCAGGGTTTCCAGTTCTTCCGGATCAGGAAACTGGGCGGCGCGCTTGGTCATCAGAAAATCCATCGCGCCGCGGAAACTCTGGCGCAGGAAGGGGTTCTCGACCACGTCCTTGGCACGGGCGCGGAAGCCGACCGAGGGCATGAAGTGCAGGGCGTGCGGGGTCACGTTGGAATCCGCCGGATTGGGTGCGCTCATTGCAGATTCTCCTCGATCATCAGCACGACCAGTTCTTTCGGGCCGTGCGCGCCGTAGGCCAGGGTCTGCTGGATGTCAGCGGTCTTCGACGGGCCGGAGATGAGCAGGGTATTGCTCGGCAGGCCATCCTGCCAGCCTTCCGTCTGCATGGCCTCGTAAAACGTGTTGTAGATCCGGGCGGCATCGAGCAGCACGATATGCACCGGTGGTACGAGCGACATCAGTCGCGGTTCATGGGCATCCGGCCACAGGATCAGTGTGCCGGTCTCGGCGATGGCGCCGCGGGCAGCAGTGAAGCTGGCCGGCGTTTCGTTGAACATCGCGGCCTTCCAGGTTTCGATCGGCGCATCGTAGCCGGGGCAGGCGATGCCCAGCGGCGGCAGTTCGGCCTGGGCGCGGGCACCGTGCGGCGTGCCGGGGGCGACCAGCAGTTTGTCAATCTGCTTGGCGCTCAGCACCTCGTAGAGCTTTTGCAGCCAGCCGCCGCGCGAGACGGCGTAGACTTCGGCATGCGCCAGTTCGATACAGTGGCGAAAGCGCCTGGCCTTGTCGGCACTGCTTTCTGCGCTGCGGTGCGTGGCATACCAGGCGGCGACATCCGGCTGTTCGCCGGCGGATGCCGGGGCATGGGCCTTCAACTTGGCGATAATACGGTCACGGGCGCTCATCGGGCGTTCTCCTTGGCGGTGCGGCGGAGCAGGAAGCTGGCAATGTGTTCGCCGGGCAGGCTGGGGGAGATGCGGCCTTCCTGCTGGTCTTTCCAGGCGGCATGACCGAGGATGTTCATCAGGCAGCCGCAATCGGCGCTGACGACGCGCTCGGCACCGGTGGCCTTGAGCGACTTGACCTTGTCCTCGACCATGGCCGCCGAGATCTCCGGCTGCTTGACCGAAAAGGTGCCGCCGAAGCCGCAACATTCGGATTCGTGGTCCTGCTCGGCGACGGTGACGTGGTTCAGGTCACCGAGCAGTTGGCGGCTGGTGAGATGGACGCCCATTTCGCGGCGGGCGGAGCAGGAGGTGTGCAGTACGACAGTGCAGTCGTGCCCCAGGTCTTCCGGTTTGAAATGCAGCACGTCGACCAGGAACTGGGTGAATTCGTAGACGCGGGCCGACAGCTTTTCAGCCACAGCCAGGCGCGCCGGATCCTTGGCAAACAGCGCTGGATAATGGTGTTTCATCATTCCGGCGCAGGAACCGGACGGTACGACGACCGGCCAGTCGTTGGGAAACAGGGTGAGCTGGTGCGCCGCGACCTTGCGTGCTTCATCGGGAAAGCCGCTGGTATAGGCCGGCTGCCCGCAGCAGGTTTGTTCTTCCGGAAAGTGCACGCGGATGCCCTGTCGTTCGAGCAGCGTGATGGCATCCATGCCGGCGCCGGGGAAAAACTGGTCGACGACGCAGGTGGCAAAGAAATAAACGTCGGTCGGAAGGGCAGGCTGGGCGGGCATTTCGTCTCCGATGTAAATTGTATTGCGGTCAAATGGTAAGACCAATATGGGTGACGAGACAAATTGTGCGTGAATACCGATACTTAGTCAAGGAAGTATGGGGAAATCCCTAGGCTTGCGCTTTCCGGAGTCGGTGGTTAGAATGCGATGGTCTTACCAATCAATGTGGTCTTACCAATGCCGAGCAAGCTGCAGGTTCCACGTATTTCCGATGCGATTGCCGCCACGCTGGAGCGTCGCATCCTCGAGGGCTCGCTGAAGCCCGGCGACCGCCTGCCGCCCGAGCGCGAGCTGGCGGTTGACCTCGGCGTGTCCCGACCCAGTCTGCGCGAAGCGATCCAGAAGCTGGCTTCAAAGGGTTTGGTGACCAGCCGCCAGGGCGGGGGAACCTATGTGACCGATGCGCTGGAGTCGAGTTTTTCCGACCCGTGGCAGGACATGATGGGCAAGCACCCCAACTTGCGTGAAGACATGCTGGAATTCCGCCGCATGCTCGAAGGCCAGGCCGCCGAGTGGGCCGCCGAACGGGCTACCGACGCCGACTTGCAACGCCTGGAGCAGAGTTTTAACGCCTTGATGGTGGCCTTCGAATCCGATGACGCCCAGAAGCGTTCGGATGCCGACATCGCTTTTCACCAGGCCATTGGGGATGCTGCCCACAATGTGCTGATCGGCCACCTGTCCGGGGCGCTGCTCAACCTGATGCACGACAATATCCGTCTCAATCTGGGTGAGCTGAAGAGTGTGCCGGCCGCCAGCCGCCTGCTGATGAGCCAGCATGAAGCCATCTACCGCAGCATTCGCGAGAACAAGCCCCAGGCCGCCCGTTCCGCCGCCGAAACGCATATCGATTTCGTGCGCGAAACCCTGGCCCAGACACTGCGTTCCGTTGCCCGCCGCGAAACGGCCGAGCGTCGCCTGAATACCGAATTCACCGCTTCCTGATTTTTGTCTGACTTTTGATTCGATCCCCGAAAGGACCCCTGCTCATGGAACAGCTTGTCATCCCCTTCGAAAAACTGCGCATGACCGACGTGGAACAGGTCGGCGGCAAGAACGCCTCGCTTGGCGAAATGATCAGCCAACTGGCGGATACCGGCGTGCGCGTGCCGGGCGGCTTTGCCACCACGGCCTACGCCTATCGCCAGTTCCTGGCCCAGTCCGGCCTCGATGCCAAGATCAACGCAGCCCTCGATGCGCTGGATGTGGACGACGTCAATGCCCTGGCCAGGACCGGCGCTGAAATCCGTCAGTGGGTACTCGATACCCCGTTCCCGACGGATCTGACCATCGCCATCACCGAGCAGTACCAGCGCCTGGTGGCCGATTCCCATGCCGACATGTCCTTCGCCGTGCGCTCCTCGGCCACCGCCGAAGACTTGCCGGATGCTTCTTTCGCCGGCCAGCAGGAAACCTTCCTGAACATCGTCGGCCTGGAAAACATCATGCACGCGATCAAGGAAGTGTTCGCTTCCCTGTATAACGACCGTGCCATCTCCTACCGCGTGCACAAGGGCTTTCTGCACGCTGATGTCGCCCTGTCGGCCGGCATCCAGCGCATGGTTCGCTCCGACAAGGGGGCCGCTGGCGTGATGTTCACGCTCGACACCGAATCCGGCTTCCGCGACGCGGTCTTCGTCACCTCCAGCTACGGTCTGGGCGAAACCGTCGTGCAGGGCGCCGTGAATCCGGACGAGTTCTACGTGCACAAGCCGATGCTGGCAGCCGGCAAGAAGGCCGTCGTCCGCCGCAATCTCGGCTCCAAGATGATCAAGATGGTGTTTGCCGCCGAGAAGGTTGCCGGCAAGTCCACCATCACCGAAGACGTGGAGGAATCCCTGCGTCATCAGTTCTCGATCAATGACGAAGAAGTGATGGAACTGGCCCGCTACGCGATGATCATCGAGCAGCACTACGGGCGTCCGATGGACATCGAATGGGGCAAGGATGGTGTCGACGGCAAGCTGTACATCCTGCAGGCACGTCCGGAAACCGTCCAGTCGCAGGCCGCCGCCGGCAAGCAGGAAAAGTTCAAGCTGAAGTCCTTCTCCAAGGTGCTCGCCTCCGGTCGCGCCATCGGCCAGAAGATCGGCATCGGCCCGGTCCGCATCGTTCACGACCCGAAGGAAATGGACAAGGTCCAGCCGGGTGACGTGCTGGTCGCCGACATGACCGACCCGAACTGGGAGCCGGTGATGAAGCGTGCCTCCGCCATCGTCACCAATCGCGGCGGCCGCACCTGCCACGCGGCGATCATTGCCCGCGAACTGGGCATCCCCGCCATCGTTGGCTGCGGCGATGCGACCGAAACGCTGAACGAAGGCGAAATCGTCACGGTGAGCTGCACGGAAGGCGATACCGGCCATGTCTATCGCGGCAAGCTCGATTTCGAAGTCACTACCCGCGACATTTCCGCCATGCCGGATGTGCCGGTCAAGGTCATGATGAACGTCGGCAACCCGGAACTGGCTTTCGAGTTCGCCCAGCTGCCGAACGCCGGTGTCGGCCTGGCCCGCGTCGAGTTCATCATCAACAACGTCATCGGCATCCACCCGAAGGCCATCCTCGACGTCGAGCGCCTGCCGGCCTCCAAGCGTGACGAGATCAAGCGCCGCGCCCGTGGCTATGCATCGCCGAAGGACTTCTTCGTCGAGAAGCTGGTCGAAGGTGTCGCCACCATCGCCGCCGCCTTCTACCCGAACCCGGTCATCGTCCGTCTGTCCGACTTCAAGTCCAACGAATACCGCAAGCTGCTCGGTGGCGACTTGTACGAGCCGGAAGAAGAAAACCCGATGCTCGGCTTCCGTGGCGCTTCGCGCTACATCGCCGACAGCTTCCGCGACTGTTTCGAAATGGAATGCCGCGCCATGAAGCGTGTGCGTGAAGAAATGGGCCTGACCAACGTGCAGTTGATGGTTCCATTCGTCCGCACCGTCGGCGAAGGCCAGGCCGTGGTCGATCTGCTGGCCGAGCATGGCCTGAAGCAGGGCGAAAACGACCTGAAGCTGATCATGATGTGCGAAATCCCGTCCAACGCGCTGCTGGCCGATGACTTCCTGAAGATCTTCGACGGCTTCTCGATCGGCTCGAACGACCTGACCCAACTGACGCTGGGTCTCGACCGCGATTCCGGTCTGGTCGCCAACCTGTTCGACGAACGCGACCCGGCCGTCAAGATGCTGCTCGGCATGGCCATCGCCGCCGCCAACAAGGCTGGCAAGTACATCGGCATCTGCGGCCAGGGCCCTTCCGACCACCCGGATCTGGCCGAATGGCTGATGGATCAGGGTATCAGCAGCATCTCGCTGAACCCGGACACCGTCGTCGACACCTGGACCCGTCTGGCGACGCACAAGAAGGCGTAATGCTGCGGTGCACGGCCAGAAATGGCCAAAAATGAAGAAGGCCGGGAGCGATCCCGGCCTTTTTTTGGGTGCGCCAGGCATGGCGCGTAGCGCCGTGACTGGCGCTGTCTGCCTCGCTGTGGTGGTGGGGAAGATGACTTGGAGGTGGAAGTCCTCTACACACCCGGCAAGGGGAAGTGTTGGCT
>JBKBHB010000011.1:0-95326 GCA_046297855.1 Azonexus sp. | reverse complement strand
ATGGCGTCAGACCCACCGTCGTGCCGCCTGCTGGGCGGTGACCTCCGGCGCTACGCGCCTACGCTCCCCGCCCAGCAGGCCACGGGCAAAACGGAATTTACAGAAAGAACGATACACAACTTCACCGGGGTCGCACGATATAGATTTCTGCAGTCATCATCAGGCACTCTCCCAATAATCATCATCGCCATAACGCTGCTCATCCAAGGGGAAAGGTACGGTGCTATCGTCCGTTTCGGGATAGACAGACCAGGCCGACTCACCAAACCACACCTCAACGGGCTGATACATCCCTTCCTGCTCGAAACGCCCTGTTTGGCCCGAGGCGTTGGTTCGCCCTTCCGCAAGAATTTTTCCATCGGAGATCAGTTGATACGGTACACCGCTCTGTCGCTGCCCATCGAGCCCGGAATGGAGCTGCCACTGGAAGCTTCGGGTTTGGGGTGCGCTTTGCGGCAACTCGAAGTCGCCATTCGGCAAACGAATGTCTACTGGCGTTGCCTGTGTTGGCCCTGTCCAATTTTTCTGACTCGCCTTGAACTCCACCCTCCCCGGCGCATGCAGTTCGATATTCCCGCCTTCGATCTTTAGATAAGCTCCCTGGGCCGTGGCGAGGATCTTCTGTTTGGCACTGGCAACCAGGCTGCCGGTGGTGCTGGCCAGGGTGACTTTCTTGTCGGCAGCTGCCGTCGTCTTGCCGCGCTGGCTTTGTAGGCTGACCTTGCCGCTGGCCGCGTGAAGATGGATGCCGGTTTCCTGGTTGGGCTTCTGCTTGTCGCTGGTTTGGCCGACGGTATAAAGGGCAAGGCCTCCCTTGACTGCAAGGCTGTGGTTGCCTTGGGCGATGAGGTTGATATCTTGCCGACTGGTAATGGCAAGCTGTTGACCAGCAGCAAGAATGTGGTTTTGCGGGGTGAGTTGCGCAATACCGGCCGGGGCGTTGAATTGGAGGCGCGGTTCGGACCAGGCAGGGACGCTACCGGCGCCCCCTCGCGTGGATTTGATGGTGCCTTGCCCGGCGTCTCCCTCGTCCTGACGGGTCGTAGCTTTCAGAACCGTGGTTGCGTGCCGCAGGCTTTCGATGGCTGGTAGTTTGTCAGCATCAGGGTCGCCTTTGAAAGCAGCGTTTTGACGGGCGGCGGAAACGGCGAGGCTGTGGCTGAGCTCCAGTGCCTCTTCGGTCTGAGCGATGGCTTCGCGACTATCGAGGTGGGCACCGCTGGCGTTGGGCCGGGCGTCGGCGCTGAGGTAGAGACCGTTGCCGGCACGCAGGGCGAGACTGGCCTGGCTGTTGAGCTCGGCGCCGTGGCCCCGGTCGGCTTGACGGGCGTTGCCGGTTTGTTGTTTGAGATGGCCGAGTTGCAGGTGGCTCTGGTACTGGGTGGTTCCGATCTCGATGCGGGACTCGCCCGGAGTGTCGTCAAAGACAAGGTGGTTATGCCCCCCCTGCCCGTTGCGGCTGGTGGCGAGTTCTTGACTCTTGAGGCCGGAGAGGCTGGCCCCGTGGGTATGTTGGCGATCGCTTTCTCCAGCGAAGAAAGCAGGCGCATTGGGGCTGGCTTGCTGGGTGCCGTTCCCGACTCGGTTGCCGGCAGTATCGCTCTGGCCGCTGCCGTTGTAGGTGGCGCCAATGATCACGGGGCGGTCGATGTTGCCGTTCTGAAAGGCAACCATGACCTCCTGGCCGGGACGCGGTATGAAGTGGCCGCCCCAATTCCCGCCGGCAACGGGAACCATGACGCGCAGCCAGACGCCCAGTCCTGAGTGCGCCGGAGCATTGTCCGATCCGGTTGGATGAGCATTTCGGCTGGCCGCATCACTGCCACGCTGCCAGGGAAACTGGACACGGACGCGGTGGTCACGGTCGGTGTGGGTCGGGCCGCCATCACCAAGAACGATGGCGGTCAGCGGTCCGCGGGCCGTTGGCCGGGGATGGATCCACCGGCCATGAGCATCGCTACTCAGGGGCCGCCAGGGGATGTGTGCACGGAGCGCGGTAATCCGGTTGCGATAAAAATCGACAGCGTGTTCTTCTCCACTTTCCTGCCGCGCGTTGCCCTTCCCATCGACTTTGGCTGAGGCCGGCATGTTCAGGGCATTGCGCGCTTCATGGGTAACGGCGGTGATCAGAAATTGACGATCTTCCGCCGTGTCGCGGTCGTGCTCGGGGTGGTCTGCCAGCCTGAAGGTGGTGCCGGGGGCGGCAGTACGGACTGTGCCCTGGCCGTGGTATTGCTTCAGACGGGCATCGATGGCCTGACGCTGGTTGCCCAGCATGCGTGCGCCGTGCGTGCTGTTTGGCCAGGCGTATTGGCCGGGGTCATGCCACGCCGCTGTGCTCGGCAATTGGCCGTTGGCGATGGCACTGACAGCGCTTTGCGGACGGCTCGACAAGCTGCGGTAGTCCCAACTGCTGGCGTGGCTGTTGGTCGTGTCGATCTGACGCAGGCCATGCCATTGGTCGATGCTGTCGTGAGCGAGCGTCGCCCCGGACTGGGTATAGCGGATGCAAGCCTGCTGGTTGGGAACGAAGGCGCCATTATGGTCGGCAATGATCAGGGTGTGCCGACCATGAGTCTCACCGCTTTCCGAGTGATGTTCGAACCAGCAGAAGAGCCCTTCTTCGGCGAGCAGACGCTTGAGAAAGGCAAGGTCACTTTCCTGGTATTGCACGGTCATGCCGCGTTTGGGATAAACCGCCGGATCGGCCAGACGCCATTCCCAGGCGGGAACGAGCCTGCCCTGACCTTGCCAGTCGCTGAGCAGCTCATCGACGATGTCGATGACGCTTTTGTCCTGAAACAGGTAGTTGTCGCGATTGTGACCAAGGAAAGCCAGCCAGGGTTCGATGATCAGCCGGTAGCGCCCAAAACCGCCATCGGCCCCCTGTCGCGTGATGTGTGTGATGTGGCCGTGGAACGGACGCCGCACAGCACGCGAGGCTGCAGTTTGTAGATCGAGGCGAACCGGCTGACCGAGCAAAGCCGTCAGCGACAGGCTCGCATCCGGCGATAGCGCGCTGAGTTCGATATGGAAACCGGCATGTTCGACCACCGGCCCGAGCGCTTCTTCGATGGTCACGCGCTCCGCTAACAGCGCATCCGGAGCGAGCGGCGTGGTCAGTTTGAGCAGGCGGTCGTTCTGGCTCCAGCCGGCACCACCGGCGATCATGTCGAGCAGGGTATTCATCGTCTTGTCCCGGGTATAGGAGAGTGGCCCGATGGGCCGTCAGCGCAATTCCCAGAAGCGGATTTCGACGGGGTGGCAGGCTGCCGCCCTGCAGCACAGCACTTGCGCATTGCGGCCGTCGAGCAATCCGATCAGCCCGCCGAAGGGGCCATTGCCCTGGATGAAGGCGACGATGCCCCGCCGGCCGAAGAGTTGGCAGGCAACCTCGCCGAGCCCCCGGTCGAGCGGAATGATCTCGGGCAAGGTATAGCGTTCGGCAAGCCAGTCAGCCAACCGGTCGGCACCGCGACACACCCGCCGGCCGGCAAGCGGCCCGGCGGCAATGGCGTGCGTGCCGGCCAGCGGGGCCCCTGCGGCGAGCAGGGCCAGGCTGGTGAGCAGTGCGCCGTTGGAACCTGGCGATCTCTGCCCCGTCCAGCCCAGTTCGGCCACCAGGGTTTGCGCGTCGCGGCTGGCATAGCGGCGATAGGCGCTGGCGAATTGGTTGTAGTTCAGGTTGAACATGCCATCACTCCTCGTCTGGCTTACTTGATGGTGTATTTGAATTCGCCGTTTTTGCCGGCGCTCAGCTTGATGCGTTCGACCTTGGCCCCCTCCGCCATGCGGCCGAGAATCACCTCGGCGATTTCGGGCAACAATGAGCCATTGAGGATGTGGTCCACATTGCGTGCCCCGGAGTCCACTTCCGTACAGCGGGCAAGAACCGCCTCGACCAGTTTGTCGTCCCAGCTGAACTCGGCCTTGTGGTTGGCGGCGATGCGGTCACGGATACGGCCAAGCTTGAGTTCGATGATGCTGGCCAGCACGTCGTCGGCAATCGGGAAATAGGGAATGACCTTCATGCGTCCGAGGAAGGCCGGTTTGAAGGACTTGAATAGCACGGGGCGCAGGGCATCGGCCAGCTCGTCGGCACCGGGCAGTTCGGCGGCCGGCTTGTTCAGGCACGCCTGCATGATCTGGCTGGAGCCCACATTGCTGGTCAGGATGATGAGGGTATTGCGGAAATCGATTTCGCGGCCTTCCGCATCATCGAGCACCCCCTTGTCGAAAACCTGGAAGAAGAGTTCGAGCACGTCCGGATGGGCTTTCTCGACTTCATCGAGCAGCACGACGCTGTACGGATTGCGGCGCACCGCCTCGGTCAGCACCCCGCCTTCACCGTACCCGACGTAGCCTGGAGGCGACCCCTTCAGGCCCGAGACACTGTGCGCCTCCTGGTACTCGCTCATGTTGATGGTAACGAGCTTGCGTTCGCCGCCGTACAGGATATCGGCCAACGCCAGTGCCGTTTCGGTCTTGCCGACGCCGGACGGGCCGACAAACAGGAAAACACCTTTCGGCTTGTTCGGGTCCTCCAGGTTGGCACGTGCTGTCCGCACACGCTGGGCAATGGCTTCCAGCGCATGATCCTGGCCGATCACCCGCTCCTGCAGCAAGGATTTCAGGTTCAGGACGGTATGGATTTCGTCCTTCACCATCTTGCCGAGCGGAATTCCCGTCCAGGCTGCAATGATCTCGGCCACGACATGCCCATCGACCTGCAGCGGCACCATCGGCGCATCCCCCTGCAATTCGCGCAGGCGCCGCATGGCCTTGTCGAGTTCCTCGCACCCTGTCGTTTCGGCCGCTCGCTTGCTCCCCTTCGCTTTCGTGCGAGCGGGAGGTTCGCCTAGCTCGAGTTGACTGCGCAACTCGAGAATACGACCGACCAACCCCTTTTCCTCGTCAAACCGCGCCCTCAGGATGGCCAGATCCGATTCGATGGTGGCAATCTGCGTCTTGAGTTCGGCGATTCGGAGATCGTGCCAGGCACCGCTGTTCGCCTCGCGCGTGAGGGCAGCCAATTCGGCCTTTTCCCGCAGCAGGCGCTTGTCGGCTTCGTCGATCAGGGCCGGCGTCGCGCTCTGGCCGAGCGCGACCTTGGCGCAAGCCGTATCCAGTACGCTGATCGCCTTGTCCGGCAGCTGACGGCCACTGATGTAGCGGTGCGACAGGCGAACCGCCTCGGTTACGGCCTCGTCCAGAACACGGATGCCGAAGTGCTTTTCCATCAGCGGCACCATCCCGCGCAGCATGGCGGCCGCCAGCGGCTCGCTCGGTTCCTCGACCTTGACGACCTGGAAACGGCGGGCCAGCGCCGCATCCTTTTCGAAATATTTCTTGTATTCTGCCCACGTTGTCGCCGCTACAGTGCGCAATTCGCCACGTGCCAGCGCCGGCTTGAGCAGGTTGGCCGCATCGTTCTGGCCGGATTGCCCGCCAGCCCCGATCAGGGTGTGGGCTTCGTCGATGAACAGGATGATCGGCTTTGGACTTTTCTTGACCTCGTCGATGACGTTCTTCAGGCGATTCTCGAATTCCCCCTTGACGCTGGCCCCGGCCTGCAACAAGCCCATGTCGAGGGTATGCAATTCGACGCCGAGCAGCGGCGGCGGCACGTCCTCCTGCGCGATGCGCAGGGCCAAGCCTTCGACCACGGCCGTTTTTCCCACTCCGGCCTCACCGGTCAGGATCGGATTGTTCTGCCGGCGACGCATCAGGATGTCGATCACCTGACGAATTTCAGCGTCGCGCCCGATGACCGGGTCGACCTTCCCCTCCCGCGCCCGCTGCGTCAGATTGGCTGTGAATTGGTCGAGCGCCGGAGTTTTCCCATTCAACGCCCCCCCCGCCGGTGACGAAGCCTCGTCCGGCACTGCCCCGCCAGCCGCTCCCAGGCCGGCCAGTTCGGCCGCCTCGGCAGAACCTTCGGTCATCTTGTCGAACTGATGCTTGAGTTCATCGAGCCGCACCTTGGTCAGCAGCCGGGCGCTACGCGCGGCAAACTGGGCCAATTCCGACTCGGTCAGCAGGGCCAGCAGCAAGTGGCCGGAGCGAATGCGCGGCAAACGGGCATCGAGCGAGGCGATCAACCACGCCTGTTCGAGCAGTTTGAGTATGCGCGGCGAAAAGACGGGCGTCCGCGTATTCCCGGTCTTGAAGCGATCGATCTCCTGATTCAACTCCCGCTCCAGCCCTGTCGGGCTGATGCCACAACGTTGGGCAATCACGAGCAGATCGGACCCCGGATTTTCCAGCACGGCAACGAGCAGGTGTTCGAGATCGACCTCGTAATTGCCCCGCGACAGGCACAGGCTGGCCGCCCGCTCGGCTGCCTGGCGGCAGATGGGGTTGAGTTTGCTGATCAGGGTTTTCAGGGAGTTGCTCATGGCGATACTCTGGTTACTGGATGAAATGGGTCAAATAGGCGGTATCGGCCCGGTCTTCTGTTGCCGGGCGGCTCAGCATGAAACTGTCGTACCCCAGGCGGCAGCCGCCTTGAGCGCCCAGGCAGGCCGGCCTGACATCTTGAGCCCGCAGGATGGGACGGATTTCATACTCGAACTGCCCTCCCGTCGCCAGCGAGAGGATTTTTTCCAGCGCAGCGGCCAGTTCGCCGCCGGGCAAGAAACCCAGGTAGCGGGCATGGCGCAACGGTCCAATGTGGATGCGCACCCGCAGGTTGCGCTGCCAGACGCGCTCACCAAGCAGCGCGTCACCAC
Organism: Azonexus sp.; assembly: GCA_046297855.1. Classification (GTDB taxonomy): domain Bacteria; phylum Pseudomonadota; class Gammaproteobacteria; order Burkholderiales; family Rhodocyclaceae; genus Azonexus. Next base: position 88,595 of record JBKBHB010000011.1, on the reverse strand, counting down.
CGAGCCTCATGTTCCTGCAGCCCAGCATCGAGCGTTGCTCGGCCGGCACGACATACCAGTGGCCGATGAATTGTTCGATGCGCACCGTCTCGACAAAATAACTGCCAATGGCTCGCTGGAGCGCTTCGGCCGACACCGGACGCTGCCGGAGCAGCCCGGCGAACTGAGCAACAGATTCGTCATCGATGGCGCCGGGCTTGGCCTTGAGGCGCCCACGCAAGGCTTCGAAGCCCAATCCTCCCAGCGCAAGGATCTGCGGCAGGAAACGGTTGCGGCGATCCATCTCGTACTGGAGGGGCAAGCGATATTTTTTCCAGGCTCGATAAAAATGGCCGACCGCCCGGTTGGTGAACAAATCGAGGAAGGCGCGCCCCGATTCGTCGCGTTTGAAGCGGGCGTGCTCAATCACCTGCTCGGTGTAGTGAATGGGTAGCGTCCCGTTAACACCAAGCATGCCGATGAAACTGGGCGTGATCTGGACCCACTCCAGTTCGCCGGTATCCAGCCCGGCCTCGTCCTGCCTGGGGTGCGCCGCAATGGCATCAACCTGGCTCGGCGCAAAGCCAAGACGTAGCGAATTGCGAAAGCGGATTCGTTCACTGACCGCATCCCCCACCCCGCGCCGGCCCGGCTGACGGAAAATCAGCTCGTACAGCCGGACGAGCTGAAAGAACTCGTAGCATTCCGGCTCCTGCAGGGTATGACCTGTCAGAGCAGGATCGAGTCGCCGTTGCGGGGGGCGCATCGGATCAGTTCCTCTCCGGTTCGGTTGGAGACCACAACCAGCTGGACGAAGCTGTTGAGGCTGACATACAGCCCGAGAAAGCGGTCAATGCAGCGGACGAAGACATCCAGACCACTCCCGACGAAACTCGATTCGTCGATGCTCAAGCGGACTTCGACGCCCCGCAGAAAGCAGGCGAAGGGCTGGCCGGACATCCAGATTGTCCGGTCCTTCTGGGTAATATCCAGGATACCTTCGATTTGCCGGCGGCTGGCAGCCGTGCGGGGCAGATCGTAGAGAGCCAGCATTTCCTGGAAGGCGGCCAAGCCGCTTCCAGTCAAGGACAGGTGGTTCAGCGACAAATGAGAAATGATGCGCCACAGCCCGTCGCGCCGATGATCGAAACGGCAGGGCTGGCTCGGCTTGCGCAACAGTCTGATCGCACGCACGCTCGAGCCCCCCTCGAGAAACAAGTCACCGGACGGCAGGCCAACCGCCATCAGGGTCGGCAAATCACGATTGGTGCAGGTCAGTTGCAGACTGAGGACATCGGTCTTCGGCTGTACCGGATCAAAATCGGCGTCGACCAGCGACAATGAGGTCTCATATCCCGGGCTGGTCTCGGCGAGCAGCGGGTCGCGTTGTGCATACCAGTAATAGCCATTGCGCTCGGGCGTCTCGCCATGGCGTAGCGAAAAGAAGGGGCGGAACTCGGTAATCGCTTCGCCCTGTGCCGTCTGACGCACGCGACGCACGGCATCGATCGAATAGATGTCATAGGCGTAGGCCCGCCGGCTGTCCGCGACCACCGGATAGCTGACCTGGCGATGGGTGATGCGGATCGGATCGCCGCGTTGGGCGAAAAGATTGACCACCGGTACGCAGCCAAGACGCAGATTCTGGGGCGTCAGCGTCTGCAGCAGGCGGGACGCGTCGCTATCGGCCCGCAGATCGCCCAGCGCGACATGCAGGGTGATGCGGCGCTCCCCCTGCAGGCTGGGTGGGATACTCGCCGTATCGATATCGAAGAAATTGAATTTCTCCGGGAAGCAAAAATATTCGGTGAGGTAGCGATAGGCGGCATGCGAAGTAGCCGGCATGTCGATCAAAGCCTCATTCTCGGCAAAGCCGACCTCGCCGATCAGTCCCTCGCGAACAACCCGCCAGTGGCCGTCCTCACCAACGGCATAAACTTTGAGTGCACGGAGGAACAAGGCGTCACGCAGGGCAGACGCAACCGATGGCTCGGCATCGATATAGACGCGCAGTTTGCCCAACTTGCCAATCCCGGCCTCCTGCCCGGCGCCCTGCAGCGACAAAGAAAACGACAGCAATGCGTGGCAGCCGATTGGCAAGCGCACTTCACCGGGCGCCGTGGCAATCGGATCGAAGGCCAGATCGCCGATGGCAACCGGCACCAAGACGAGCTCCCAGGCCGTACGGAATTTGCAGACGGCCCCCTTGATCGGCCGCGAATACAGCTCCGTTCCCCGCGGGATGCGGGCGATGGCACTCAGCTCGCCGCCGCCATGTTCGAAACGCGCAATCGAGCAACTCGGGAAAGGACGCAGGTAGTGAGGATAGAGAACATGGAGCAGCGCCTCGGTGAATTGCGGATAGCTGTCTTCCAGCTTCTTGGAAACACGGGCTGTCAGCAAGGCGAAGGACTGGATCATCCGTTCGACATGCGGATCGTCGCAGCCCTCCCCGGAGAGAAGCAACTGGGCAGCGAGCTTGGGATAGCGCTCGGCAAACTGACGCGAGTGCTGACGCAAAAAGGCCAGTTCGCGCTCGTAGAAGGGCAGCAGATCTTCCATCAGGCTCCCGGGCGCCGCTGACGGCTGACGGAATACTGCAGGCTGGTCGGCGTCAACAGGGCATCGAAGCTGACCGGCTCCTGGGCCGGACGAACGACCAGCACGGCGTTGATGGAGAAATACAGCGCATTGATGGTCTTGCGCTGCAATTCAAGTTCCACCCGCACATCGCGCAAGCGCGGTTCATGGGCGGCAATCGCTCCCTCGATGGCCGAGCAGATGCTGCGCCGGTGATGCACATTGGCCAAGCTATAGCCCGCAAAATCGGCCAGGCCGAAGCCGGCAACCGAGCGCGCCGACAGGGGAAAGGATTCGGCCATCGCCGGATCGAACACGACGCGGGTGTTGAGCAGCGCCTCAAGATCGCGCGCCACGGAATCCTTCAATTGCTCCAGCGACAGGCGGCGCCGTGCCGCGCCCACTGGCTGGTCATCGAAAATCTTGTCGAAAAACGACGGCTCGAAGCTGATATTCATAAAAAACGGCGGAAACCAGGTTCCGCCGCGTTCTCCATGGCCAACGCGATCAGGTGAGATTCGGGGTGTTCTTGGCCAGGTTCCACGCCCCCTGGATATTGACCTTGCCCGTCTTGGTACCGTCGATGTTCAGCTCGTCGTAGGTCCACTTCACGGCAGAATATTTCAGCGAGAAGCTCTCCTTCGGAATGCCCTCCTCATCGACCGACGGCGAAACCGACGCAATGATCACGTTCTTCAATTCGATCTTCAGGTATTGATGACGGTTTTGCGTGGCCGACGGATTGCCGGTGTTGTTCTGGCCGCCGAAAGCCCGGTAGAAATAGATGATCACGTCGTTGACCACGAGACCGGACGAACAGGCCTGATACAGCTTCGGGCTGGAACCGTCGATGTCCTTGGTGAAAATCATTTCGCCATGCTCGACCCGCTCCGCCGTATGGCCGCCGGCCGCCGAGGCCGTCGCCGACTTCGGCTGGCGCATCGAGTGCGACCAGCTATACACCTCAACGGTGTCCTTGTGCTTGGCATCGCGCGAATCCCCCTTGATGTCGCTGCCCTTGAATTCGACGTAGATATCCTTCATCTAGATACTCCTCTGCTTTGAAAAAAATCAGCTCTTGCTGGATTGCGGCAATTCGGCGACCAGGCGCAGCGAAACCGACAATTCGTCGAGTTGGAAATGCGGACGAATGAACGACACCGCGCGATAGACACCCGGCCGGCCGGGCACCTCGCTGACCTCGACCGATGCCTCGCGCAACGGAAATTGGGCCTTGGTCTCCTGCGACGCCGAATCATCGGCCGTGACGTACTGATCGATCCAGCGTTGCAGATAGCTCTGCACGTTGGATGCCGAGGCAAAACTGCCGATCTTGTCGCGCATCATGGCCTTCATGTAGTGCGCAATGCGCGATACGGCGAACATGTATTGCAACTGGGCTGACAGCGAGGCATTGGCATTGGCCGCATCCGAATCATATTTCTTCGCCTTCTGCGCCGACTGGGCCCCGAAGAACGCGGCATAGTCGGTGTTCTTGCAATGTACGAGCGGGATGAAGCCCAGATCGCTCAATTCCTTCTCACGCCGGTCGGTGATCGAGATTTCGGTCGGGCACTTCAGTGCCACCTCCCCATCATCGGTACGGAACGTATGGGTCGGCAGATCCTCGACCAAACCACCACCTTCGACACCCCGAATGGCGGCACACCAGCCATAGTTCTCGAAGGCACTGGTCAGGCGGGCGGCAAAGGCAAAGGCCGCATTGCACCAGAGATACTTGTCGTGATTGGTGCCGTCGACCTCTTCGACGAAATTGAAGCCATCAGTCACTTCGCCGTCGATCGGGTTGTATGGCAGACGCCCCAGGAAGCGCGGCAAGACCAGGCCGACATAGCGCGAATCCTCGGATTCGCGGAAAGATTTCCATTTGGCATACTCAACTGTATCGAACACCTTGGCCAAATCGCGCGGCTTGCCCAGTTCGATGTAGGACTCCAGGCCAAACAGTTGGGGAGAAGCCGATGCGATGAACGGCGCATGGGCTGCGGCTGCAATGTGCGACATCTGGTCGATGAAGTACATGTCCTCCGGCTGCCGGGAGATCTCATACTGCCCAATCAAGGCGCCGAATGGCGCGCCACCGAAAGTGCCGAACTCCTCCTCGTACACTTTCTTGAACAGAGCACTCTGATCAAAATCGATGGCTGCCTTGAAATCCTTGATCAGGTCGCGCTTGGCAGCATTGAACAGTTTGATCTTCTGCTGGGCACCGGTCGAGGTCTGCTTGCAAAGATAATGCAAGCCGGTCCAGGCACTCTCCAGCGCCTGAAACTCCGGCGCATGCATGACTTCGCTCAACTGCTCGGAAATCAGACGATCCAGTTCAGCAACACGGGCATCGAGCGAGGCGGCCAAATTTTCGGAAACGACGACCTCGCCCTCCAGGACCTGGCTGACCAGTTCGCTGATGATGTCACGGGCCCGGTTTTTTTCCTGTTCGGATTGAGCGACACGGCTCTCGGTAATGATCCGGTCAAGCAGGCCGGATTCCTGAAAGCCTGGCGCGCTGGCCGGGGAAACGGTTTGCAGGCTCATTGCACTTCTCCCGGCGCCTTCTTGCCGCTCAGGCGCTGCAATTGCTCCGTGCTGGCCAGTACATCGTTCAGCAAGTCTTCCAGCTTCTCGTTGCCGGCCAGTTTGTTGCGCAAGTCGGCCAGCTTCGAACGCGCCTCCTGTAGCTTGCGCAACGGCTCGACCTGCTGAACGACCGATTCCGGACGGAAATCCTCGAAACGCTTGAATTCGAGATCGACTCCCAGTTCGCCGCCATCGGCGGTCAGGCGGTTCTTGACACGAAATGCCGCCCGGGGCGCCATCCCTTCCATCACATCATCGAAATTATCCATGTCGATATTGACGAACTTACGATCTCGCACCTTACCCTGCTCCTGCTTCGACTGTCCTGCGAAATCGCCAAGTACGCCCACCACGAATGGCAACTCCTTCACCTCGATGGCATCGCCGATTTCAACGTCATATGTCAGCTGAACGCGCGGCGGACGAATTTTCTGCAAGCGCTTCTGCACACTTTCCTTTTTGGCCACAACTACCTCCGGATCAATAACGGGTTGGATGACGCGGCGCCGTCAAGACTGGCGCTGCCGTCTTTCAAAAATTGCGCATTACCTGAGCGCGCCGAACGGATTGCCACCAGCAACCGCTTGCGGCTTTTGCCCGGCCGCGGGCTGGAGCGGCTGCTGGACAGGTGCCACAGGCTTGGCACGTACCGGCTGAACCGGCTTCTTTTTCTTATCTTCCGGCGGCACCAGCACTTCCTCGCCCAAGGTTTCGCGCATGACCCTGGCCAGGCTGACCGCGTCGGAACGAGCATCCCCCTTCAACTCGACGTCACCTTTCAGATCAGCCAGCGACTGGGCTGCCACACGCAACCCGCCAACCGCCCGAATGCTCTTGGCGGTGCGGTCGGTTCGGTCACGCTGCAATGCCTCCTCGGCAGCGACGATGGCTTGGGCATAGTTTTCGCCGTCGAAATGGATCTTTGCCAAACGCACCCAAGGATCCTTGCGTTCGGGATATTTTTTGGCGAAATCACCCAGAAGCTTGACAGCCTCCTCGCGATTTCCTTTTTCCAGCAGGGAGTCGGCACTGGCACTGGACTGGGCCATTGCGGCCGAGAAGTCCTCCGGCACAGCGGGTTTACTGTTCGATGCGCAGCCGGCGATCGACAACATCGCACCTGCAAAGACAACCATCGAGAGCTGCCTCAAGGAATACATGCTTTCTCCTTACCATGCCAAAGGATGTAAAAATGCCATTTGGTTTGATTGCCACCAATCGAAATAGTACATTAATGCTTCTGGAATGATCAACCCGTTGGCATAATATGGGTCTGTTCGACAGCTTGCCCCCTCTCCCAAGACCATGACCTCCGCTCGAAGCATTCCTGCCTTCCTGAAAAGCGGCTTCGCGTTCGCCGTCGGATTTCCGCTTCTGCTTGCCGGCTGCGCCCCTTTCTCTGCGCTGCAACTGGCCGGTTCGGCAGTCAGCCTGGTTCTCGAGGCAACCGGCGTCACGAAGAAAGAAGGCGACCCAAGCAAGATCAGCCGGGACATGAACATCAAGATTCATGCCGGAGAGCAACTGAACCTGTCGGCCAGTGGCAAACCACTCTCACTGGTCACGAAAATCTACGTGCTCCGCGCCAATGAGAAGTTCAAGGGTATGACCTACCCACAGATCACCTCGGCCGAGACAGAAAAGGAGGCGCTTGGGGAGGAGCTCATTGCAGCGCGGGAAATCGTCCTTTTGCCCGGAAAATCCTATGACATCACCCTGAAAGTACCAGGTGATGCCGCTAGCATCGGTGTCGTCGGAATGTTCCGCGCCCCATACCAAAACCGTTGGAAGCTGGCTTTCGACAACAAGCTATCGCTCGACAACGGCATCATCATTGGCGCCCACGCCTGCGCCTTCAATGCGAGCAAGGGATCGCTCGTCACGGATATCACGCCGGAGACCGTCCGTTCCATGGTCGGTGTCCAATGCAGTTCCTAGTCGGATTCTCATGATGAACAACGCCAAAATACTCTGGGGCGAAGGGCTTTTCCTGCGCCCGCAGCATTTCCAGTACCAGGACGCCTACATCGACAACCAGTTCAAACGCACCCTCTTGAGCGCCAATCCCTTTGCCTGGGGCGTCCGCGACCTTGATCTCGATGTCGAATCACTGAAAAACGGAATTCTGCGTTTCAATCGCATTACGGCGATCTTGCCGAATGGCGATTTCTTCTCGGCCCCGGATGTCGATCAGCTTCCAGCCCCGCTTCCGCTGGAAGCAGCGATTGGCGAAGGCGGGACGAGCACCTTCCATCTGGCGCTGAACCATCTGAACGTTCATGGCGGCAATAGCACCCCGCATATTGGCGACTCGGGCCAGGCTCGCTATCTGATCGTCCAGCGGGCCGCAACCGACCTGCATACCGATGCGGCAGAAGCGGATATCGCGACACTCAGTCAGATAGCACACCTCAAATCGGAAAACGACAACCGGGAGGCGTTCCTGTGCATGCCGTTGGCGCGGATCAGGCGCACCTCGAGCAACAGCTTCGAATGCGATCCCTCCTTCATGCCCCCCTCGCTCAGCCTGCGCAGCGCGCCCGGTCTCTATGCCCTGCTGCGCCGGCAAATCGATGCCCTCCTCGCCAAGGTCGAGGCGCTGTACGGCTTTCACCGCGAGCCGTCGAAAAACATCATCGAGTTCCGCTCCGGCGACATTGCGTCATTCTGGCTGCTGCATACCGTCAGCGCCGCCTGCGCTACGCTGACCCACCTGTTCCGCAATCCGGACACCTCCCCGGAACGCCTGTTTCAGGAACTGTTGCGACTGGCCGGCGGATTGATGACCTTTTCCAAGAGCTACACGCTGAACGACCTGCCCGGCTACGACCATCTGCACCCAGGCCCCTGCTTCTCGCGCATCGACCAGATTCTGCGCGACCTGCTCGATACGGTGATTTCGACCCGCTTCTTCGCCATCAACCTGACCCAGCCGAAGCCGGCTTTCTACACGGGTCACCTGGATTCCGAAAAAATCGATGGCGATACGGCATTCTACCTGTCGGTCAGCGCAGCCCATCCGCAATCGGAAATCATCGAATCGATTCCGCTGCGCATCAAGCTCGGCGCTCCCGATGATGTCGAAAAACTCGTCTTGTCCGCCATGTCCGGCGTCCGATTGACACATGCCCAGCAAGTCCCGGCTGCCATTCCGGTCCGCCCGGGTGCCCTCTATTTCTCCCTTGACGCTCATGGCCCGCTTTACGAGCGGATGCTCAAGGCCAAATCCGTCATGATCTACGCCCCCGAAAGCTACCGGGACCTCACCCTTGAATTGATCGCTGTCACTCCATGACTACCGCCCCCAGCCTTTTTTCGGTTGCCCCGGGCAACCGCCCCGAAGAATCGACTGCCGATCGTCCGGCGAGAAGTCTGGTCGACCTCCTTTATGACGGCTTTTATATGCTCATCCTGCTCAAGCAGCGCTGTGTGCCGAAGGACTCCGAGGAGTTTTCCCGCCATGTCCAGAAGTTCCTTGAGCAATTCGAGCGGGCAGCCCACAAGAGCCGCTTCGGCGCCGAGGATATTTTCGATGCGAAGTACGCTTTCTGTGCCGCGATCGATGAAGCCGTACTCTCCTCGCAAATGAACATCCGGGACAACTGGGAGCGCCGCCCCTTGCAACTGCTTTTGTTCGGTGACCAACTGGCAGGCGAGCATTTCTTCGACAGGCTCGAAACGGCGCGAAACGGGGGCGCCAGCCGTATCAACGCGCTGGAAGTCTTCCACATGTGCCTGCTGGTCGGTTTCAAGGGACGCTATCTGCTGGAGGGGCCGGAAAAACTGAAATACCTCACCCAGCAACTCGGTGAGCAAATCGCCCATATCAAGGGCAAGCCGGCCCTCTTTGCGCCCCACTGGTCGGCACCGGACAGCATCTCCAATGCCATCAAGCGCGATATTCCCTTGTGGATCATCGGCTCGCTCCTTGCCCTGTTCGGCCTGATCGCCTACGTCGGGCTGGATTGGCATAGCAGCAAGGCGGTCGAGCAAACCCTGTCGCCCTTTCAGAATATCGTTCAGCTGGCACCGCGCGCGCCGACCCTGACCATCACCCTGCCCTGACCGACCGGCCATGCAGCACACCCTGCTCGACACGCTGTTCAACCAGCACGCCCGCCTGATCGAACTCAAGACAGCGCTACCCGACGCCGCCCTGCTCGTCGAACGTTTCAGCGGTCGCGAGGCGGTATCCGAATCGTTCCGCTTTGAAATCGATTGCATCTCGACCAATGCGCATTTCGACCTCAACACCCTGCTCGGTGAAGAAGTCACCCTGCGCCTGCTTCAAGCTGACGGCAGCCGGCGCGCTTGGCATGGTTACGTGACGCAAGCCATGCAACTGGGTGCCGACGGCGGCCTGGCCCGCTATCGGCTGATCATGGAGTCCTTCCTGGCCTTCCTCGCCCAGCGCCGCGACTGCTACCTGTTTCAGGACAAGACAGCGATCGAGATTGCAGCCCAGATCCTCGCGGATTACCCCGAGGCACACTGGTCAAGCGAGGTCACTCAGCGCCTGCGCACCCATAGCATCGCCACGCAATACCGGGAAACCGACTTTGATTTCCTTCGCCGCCTGCTGGCCGAAGAAGGGCTCTCCTTCCGTTTCGAGCATGATCAATCGGCCTGTGCCGGCGACGACAAGACGCATGCCCGCCATCAGTTGATCCTGATCGACCGTGACAGCACATGGCCGGCCGGGCGGCAAGCCGCGTTGCGTTTCCATCGCCGCGATGCTACCGAGGCAAGCGATACGGTCCAGGCCTGGCAGGAATTCCGCCAGGTTCAGTCCAATGCCGTCTCGCTCGCCGGTTGGGACTACAAAACCCTGGTCGCCACCGGTGCCCAGGCAGAGAGCGCCCTGCCGAATGGGGAATTGCCGCGACTGGAGATCCATGACGCATCCCGCCCCTATCGCTTCGAGAATGGCGAAGCAGCCGGCTTGCGCACCGATCTCGCCCTGGCAGCCGTCGAGTCAACCTATCGACGCTTTACCGGCGAGAGCACGGTACGCTCGCTGGCTGAAGGAACCGTGGTTTCGCTGCAGCAACATGGCTCGTATGCCGGAGACGACGCCTGTTTCAAGATACTGGCCGTCAACCATGCAGCCGCCAACAACCTGGGAAGCGAGGCCGCCGATCTGCTGGCGTCGACCACTGTCGAGCGCGGAACGTACCGTAATACCTGTCTGGCGCAGCCGGCCGCCCAGCCTGTCGTCGCCCAAGCCCTGCCCAAACCCGTGGCACGAGCGCAGATAGCGCACGTCGTTGGACTGGCCGACCAGGCGCTGACCACGGATCGGGATCACCGGATCCGCATCCAGTTCCCCTGGCAGCGCGGTGCCTCTCCCCTGGCCGGTGGCTTGTCCGAAACCGGCCCGGCCGGACGGACGGCCGGCAAGACAGGCAATGCCCCCGGCAACGATCAATCCGGCACCTGGGTCCGTGTCGCGGAGTGGCTGGCTGGGCCGGATTGGGGCGGGCATTTCCTGCCGCGCATCGGTACCGAGGTGCTGGTGGATTTTCTGGATGGCGATATCGATCGCCCGATCATCATCGGCCAGGTTTATAACGGATCTGACTTGCCCCCTTTCGCGGCCGGGCATGAAGCGAGCGCCAATCATCCCGGCGTGATTTCCGGCTGGATGAGCCATAACCATGCCGCGGGATTCAACCAGTGGCTAATTGACGATGCGCCCGGCCAGCTACGCTCCCGTCTGGCAAGCAGTGAGAATGCAAGCCAATTGGGCCTGGGGCACTTGATCCATCAGGCCCCCGAATCGGCAACCCGGGGAGCTTGGCGCGGCAGTGGCTTCGAGCTGCGAACCGATGGCTGGCTCGCCATCCGCGCCGGCGAGGGCATCCTGATTTCCGCAATGCCTCGCCCCGGCGGGCAAAGCACGCAAATGGACGTGGCCGAGACGGTCGCGCAACTGAAGGGGGCCCGGGAAACCGCAAAAGCCTTGTCCGGGGCTGCGCAGACCCATGCCGCATTGCCACTCAAAGCGAACGCGGCACTGGAGCGCTTCATCCGGTCGATCGACCCCCAACAGGAGGGCCAATTCACCGGCAGCGTCGGTGGACAGGAAGCCCGGAAAGCCCGGCCGGGCAGCCGCACATTGGGCGAGCCGACCGAGCGCTTCGGCCAGCCCTGCATCGTCAATGAGGCCCCGGCCGACATCGGCTTTTCTTCCCCCGCCTCCACCCTGCTCTTCGCCGGAGCCAGCCTGCATGCCACGGTACAACAGGACTGCCATGTCGCCAGCGCCCATACCTTCTCCGCCGCCGTCGGTGAAGGCGCCAGTTGGTTCAGTCATTCCGGCGGTATCAAAAGCATCGCCCAGGCCGGAAGCCACACCCTCCAGGCCCATACCGACCAGATGGAAATCCTGGCCGATCAGTCCATCACAGTGACCAGTTCCAACGACGAAATCCACATCCTGGCCAAGGAGAAAATCGTGCTGCAGGCCGGGCAGTCGTCCATCACTCTCGATGGGCAGAACATCACCTTCGCATGCCCGGGGATGTTCTCGGTCAAGGGAAGTGGTCACGCGTTTATGGGGCCGGGGAGCGGGGGAGCGCAGCGGGAAACGTTGCCGGATTCGCGGGTGAAGATGTTCCGGGAGCAGTTCAAGGCGGTCGACGAAGACAGCGGCCAGGTCCTCGCCAACCTGCCGTACCGCATCGAACTCGGCGATGGCTCGATCATCCGCGGCGTCACCGACGAGGCCGGGCTGACCGTGCCGGTCATGACCGCCGACCCCCAATCGGCAAAGCTCTACTGGGAACCGCTGCCCGTGGCCGATGCCGGGGTTGCCGACGACGGTCTGGATGGAGGCTGCTGAGATGAATGCGCGAAATCCCGTTGCCGCCCAGAGCCAGACGCAAGCCGGCAAGGTCACGCCCACCGTGGTGACGGCCAAAGGCAAACGCAAAGTTACTTACATACTCGACACCACCGTCTCGTCGGCCGACCTGAACATGCCGCACGCCGTGGCCATCGACGGCAAGGTGGCAGAAAAATACCGGGCCAAGGCGCTGCCCATCACCGGCAAAAAGGGAGAGATCACCGTCACGGTCGATGCCGGCCAGCAGGTCACGCTCTACCTGAACAGCGATGCCCACCCGGATTACCGGACGCAACCGGTGTATGCCATTACGCCCACGGATAACGATGTCGTCGTGCATATCATCGAGAAAAAGGGTAAGCATGCCGACGCCGACACCCCCGTGCTCAAGACCAAGGCCGCCAGGCCCGGCCAGCCGGACGAATACACGGCGCCGCTGACCGGCGACATCTGGCTCAAGGTGTCGCACAAATACACCACGGCGGAAGCCGGCGCCCTGATCCCGGCGCAGACGGCGCCCGAGATCAAGGCGGCCGTGCTAAAGTATTATGACGGCTCACTTGACAAGACCCGTTCAACCAACACGATCACGCTGCCGGCGAAAGACGGGCAGCCGGCAAAGACCTGCCAGATCACCATCGGCGCGGGCGCCGACAACAATGCGCTGATGAACATTCAAAGCTTCGATCTCTTCACCGACGGCCTGCCCCGCGTTCACCCGCTGGGCTTCGTCGCCCTGATCGAATCGGCCTTCGCTGCGGGCGTGGAAAAGCTGGCCCTGACGTCCACCTGGCGGCCGATGGAAGGCTCGGTCGCCCATCGCGCCGGCCTTGGCCTGGATGTCAACTACCTCGACGCGGTCCGGCTCAACCGCGAGGAACTGCGCGGCAAGACACCGACCAAGGATGCCGACGACAACGTTAGCGAGGAAGAGAAGAAGCGGTTCCAGGAGAAGGAAGCGGCGGAGGCGGAGGCGGAGAAGGCAGATGCCCAATTGAAGAAGTTGGAAACGGAACAGAAGGCATTGCTCGCACTCAAGAAAACCCAGCCCAACAAGGCCAACCCGATCCGGGAAATGGAACTGGAGCGGGAGATCGCGGAGGCGACAGAGAAATCGAGAACTGCCAATGCCAAAAAGGATGCTTCCAATCGAGAGTGGAACGCTGAACGTGACAAGAACGAACCCGCCAAGGTGAAGGGTTACCGCACCTCATTGAGCCAGTGCAAGCACGTCAAGCAACTCTACGACCCCTGGTTCATGGATGACGACACGCAGGACCAGATTCCGGCCAAACCCAACGAGCAGAAAGCCACAAACGAGAAACTCCACGCCCACCACCTGCACATCACCGTGCACGAACCGAAGATCCGCTAAACGATGAAGTCATACGTCAAATCCCCACGAACCAGCTTGATTACCGTATTGCTGGGGGGGCTGGCTTTGTCGGTCATTGCTGAGCCGGAAAGACCAGCCACCAGAATCTGGATCGAACGACCGTGGGAGTTCCGCTATGTCCTTATAGTCAAAAGCCCAGATGACTATTTGCTGACAAAAAAATTCAGCAGAGATCAGATCGAAAAATACCAGGCAACTCGAGAACACGACCCCGATATCGCTTTTCCGCTGTCAGTCTCCATCTCCACCGACCCGGAACATTACCGTGGCGTCGACAAGGCCATCGGTGCCATCCTGATCAACTTCAACGAGCAGGGCGAAGTGACCTCGGCGTACGACTGGCCGCACCAGCTTGTCGGACGGCTCAACCGCATCCGCCGCCTGATCCTGGCCAGCGGCGACGGCCCGCAGGACATTCAGTTTCGGATCGGCCGGTGGTACACCGGCCGCAGCGACGCCGAATTCGACTACGTTCCGGCCATCTGTTCCATGGATGACGAGGATCGGCGTTACAAGAAAGGTTATGCCGCAGATCACCTGGACCGGGTGGGCAACTTCGGCTGCCGCGAATGGGGCTACTACCTGCAAAACCCCCAGATTCCCTACATCGATGTCACGTCCTACGGCCGCGACAAAACCACCTACATCCGTCCGGTGACCGGCTGGGGCCGCTTCGACACGCCGCCCAAGCCGGTGATCGGCAAACATGGCGATGTCTGGGTCTGCCTGCACGAGTGTCCGAACGGCGAAGCGCCGGGGATCATCCCCAACATCCGCCTGTGGGCCGCCCGTAACGGCTGGCCCGAGCCCCGGCCACCAAAAATACAACCCATGTTCCCGGACCGCGCATACAAACCCGGCGCGTTGCTCGACTGAGCGACTGTCTGGTTGGAAGCGAAGTGATCACCGACGAGGGATTCAGGCAACCTCGTCAATCCAGGCCTGCTGGATAGCTTCGAGGATCTTTTCGCCGCAGTGCTTTGGATCGTCGTTGAAGTCGGGCAATGCCATCACCCAATCGCGCAGGTCGACGAAATTGACGGTCAGCGGATCCTTATCGGGATGGGCATCGGCCAATTCGATGGCGATGTCGTTGATGTCGGTCCATTTCATTTGCGGTGGCCCTCCTTCGCCATGTTGATGCTGTACTTGGGGATTTCAACGGTCAGCGGCGTGCTGCCGACGATGGCCTGACAGCCGAGGCGGGAGTTCGGCTCCAGTCCCCAGGCCTTGTCGAGCAGGTCCTCCTCGGCATCCTCGGCCGGCTCCAGGGAATCGAAACCCTCGCGCACAATGACGTGGCAGGTGGTGCAGGCGCAGGACATCTCGCAAGCATGATCGAGCTCGATGTCGTTGGCCAACAGGTTTTCGCAGATCGACTTGCCGGCCTCTGCTTCGATCACAGCCCCCTCCGGGCACAACTCAACATGTGGCAGCACGATGATTTGCGTCATGCTTGTTCTCCTTCCTCGCCAACCTTGATGTCATCGACCTTGCGGCCCGACAGGACCTTCCTGATGCTCTGGTCCATGCGCCGATGGGCAAAAGCCTGGGTTTCGTAACCGAGATCGTCCATCGCGATATTGATCTGTCGCCGGTTATCGCCGGCGGCTGTTTCGCGCAATTTGGCGATAGTCGCCCGGATTTTGGCAATTTCTTCCGCGCTCAGCAGATGGGCATCCTCGGCGAGCGCCGCCTCGGTTGCCTCGATCATGCGCTCGGCCTCGACCTGGGATTCCTTCAGGGCACGGGCGGCGGCATCTTCCTTGGCGTGCGCCATGGAGTCCTTCAGCATGCCGGCGATCTCGTCATCTGAAAGACCGTAGGATGGCTTGACCGTGATGCTCGATTCGACGCCGGTGGTCTGCTCGCGCGCCGTCACCGACAACAAACCATCGGCGTCGACCTGGAACGTGACCCGAATGCGTGCCGCGCCGGCCACCATGGGGGGAATGCCACGCAATTCGAAGCGGGCCAGCGAGCGGCAATCGGCCACCATTTCGCGCTCGCCCTGCACGACATGAATGGCCATTGCCGTCTGGCCGTCCTTGAACGTCGTGAATTCCTGGGCCCGTGCGGTGGGGATGGTCGAATTGCGCGGAATGACCTTTTCAACCAGGCCGCCCATTGTTTCGAGGCCCAGGGACAGGGGAATGACATCGAGCAGCAGCCAGTCGTCCTTGCCCGTCTTGTTGCCCGCCAGCAAATTGGCCTGAGTCGCCGCCCCCAAGGCCACCACCTTGTCTGGGTCGAGGTTGGTCAGCGGCTCCTGGCGGAAGAAATCGCCGACTGCCTTCTGCACCTGAGGCATGCGCGTTGCGCCGCCGACCATGACGACCCCCTTGATGTCTTCCGGCCGCAAACCGGCATCGCGCAAGGCTTTTTTGACGGGTTGCAGCGTCTTGGAAACGAGGGTTTGCGTGATGCTGGCGAAGGTCGCGACGTCCAGCTTGACGTCAATCATTTCGCCACTGGCCAAACGCAGTGAGATCGGCGCTTCCGGGTTGTTGGTCAGGAATTCCTTGGCTTCGCGGCAACGCATCATCAGCCGACGGGAGTCCTCTGGCGACAGCGGCTGCGGGGCAGCCTGCTCAATCACCCAGCAATAGATGCGATGGTCGAAATCGTCGCCGCCCAGTGCGGAATCACCCCCGGTGGCCATCACCTCGAAAACGCCTTTGGTCAGTTTCAGGATGGAAATGTCGAACGTACCCCCACCCAGGTCATACACCGCATAAACGCCTTCTGCGGCGTTATCGAGCCCGTAGGCGATGGCAGCCGCCGTCGGCTCGTTGAGCAAGCGGAGGACGTTCAGGCCGGCCAAACGGGCGGCATCCTTGGTTGCCTGGCGCTGCGCATCGTCGAAATAGGCCGGCACGGTGATGACGGCGCCGACCAGATCGCCGCCCAGGGCTGCCTCTGCCCGGGCCTTGAGCGCCTTCAGGATCTCGGCCGAGGTTTCGACCGGACTCTTGATGCCGGCATGGGTTTTCAGTTTGACCATGCCGGTTGCTTCGACGAAGTCATAAGGCATCGATTCGATATGGGCGATATCCTTGATGCCCCGCCCCATGAAGCGCTTGACGGACACGATGGTGTTCTTCGGATCGGCCGCCTGATTTTTCTGCGCTTCGTAGCCGACTTCGGTACTGCCATCGGCGTGATAGCGCACCACCGACGGCAGCAACGCGCGGCCCTGCTCGTCGTTCAGACAGACGGCCAAGCCGCTGCGGACGGTGGCGACCAAGGAGTTGGTCGTACCGAGGTCGATGCCGATGGCGAGCTTGTGCTCGTGCGGTGCCGCCGATTCACCCGGCTCGGCGATTTGAAACAAAGCCATTTTTTATTCTTCCAGCGACGCCAGCGCGTCATCGATTTCGTGCAAAAGTTTTTCCAGGAACATCAGACGACGCACACGATCCGTCGCCAGGGCAAAATCCGCCTGATCATCGAGCAATTGCCCGAGTTCCTCGTAGCGCGCCGCAATGTCGTTGCGCAAGCGATTGTGCAGGTGCTCCAGTTCATGGTGATCGCCGCCATCGCGCGCCTCCATGACCGCCTCGCGCCACTCCATCTGCGCCATCAGGAAATCGGGCGGCATCGCCGTGTTGCTCTCGGCCTGAATGTCATGACCGGCCAGATGGAGCAGGTATTTGGCACGCTCCAGGGGCTTTTTCAGGGTTTGATAGGCCTCGTTGGCATGGGTGGCCCACTGCATCGACAGGCGGCGCTCTGCTTCCCCGGCATGGGCGAAGCGGTCCGGATGAACCTGCGCCTGTATGTCGCGATAACGGGAATCCAGATCCGACAGGTCCAGCCGGAACGTCGGTTTGATGCCGAAGAGGGCGAAATGGTCAGCCTTGAAATCCATCAGACGTTGAACGACTCGCCGCAGCCGCACTGATCCTTGACGTTGGGGTTGTTGAATTTGAACCCTTCGTTCAACCCCTCGCGCGCGTAATCCAGTTCCATGCCGTCGAGATAGGGCAGGCTCTTGGCATCGATGAACACCTTGACGCCGTTGCTCTCGAAAACCTGATCGTCCGGATTCACCTCATCGACAAATTCCAGCTTGTACGCCATGCCGGAACAGCCGCTGGTGCGCACGCCAAGGCGCAGGCCGATACCCTTGCCCCGTTTGTTCAGGAAATTGACGACGTGTTTCGCCGCCTTGTCGCTCAAGGTGACTGCCATGCTTACTCTCCGTGCTTCTTCTTGTAATCCGCCACAGCCGCCTTGATGGCATCCTCGGCAAGAATCGAACAATGGATTTTAACCGGCGGCAGGGCCAATTCCTCGGCAATTTCGGTGTTCTTGATGGCCAGCGCCTGATCGACCGTCTTGCCCTTGACCCACTCGGTCACCAGGGAAGACGACGCGATGGCCGAGCCGCAGCCATAGGTCTTGAACTTGGCATCCTCGATCACACCGGCCTTGTTCACCTTGATCTGCAGTTTCATCACGTCACCGCAGGCCGGCGCACCGACCATGCCGGTTCCGACCCCCTCTTCCTCCTTGCCGAAGGAACCGACGTTACGCGGATTTTCATAATGATCAATGACTTTGACGCTATAGCTCATGTTGTTTCTCCTAAAATCAGGTGTTAGCCGCTGGTTGGGAGCCGTCAGCCAACACTCCGTAATCGCTGACGCCCCGTACCCATTCAATCAATGGGCAGCCCATTGAACCGTGCTCAAATCAATCCCTTCCTGCACCATTTCCCACAGCGGCGAAAGCTCGCGCAACTTGCCAACTTTCGCATGCAACAATTTGATTGCATAGTCAATTTCTTCTTCTGTCGTAAAGCGGCCAATAGAAAAACGAATCGAACTATGCGCCAGTTCGTCGTCACGCCCCAAGGCGCGCAACACATAGGATGGCTCCAGGCTGGCCGACGTACAAGCCGAGCCGGACGACACGGCCAGATCCTTGATCGCCATGATCATCGACTCGCCTTCGACATAGGCAAAACTGATATTGAGATTGTGCGCCACGCGATGCGTCAGATCGCCATTAACGTAGGTCGCCTCGATATCCTGCAAACCCTTGAGCAACTTGTCGCGCAAGGCGCGGATCCGCTTGTTCTCTTCAGCCATTTCTTCCTTGGCCAGACGGAAGGCCTCCCCCATGCCGACGATCTGGTGCGTGGCCAGCGTACCGGAACGGAAGCCGCGCTCATGGCCGCCACCATGCATCTGCGCCTCAAGGCGGATGCGCGGCTTGCGGCGCACATACAACGCACCGATACCTTTCGGGCCATAAGTCTTGTGGGCCGAGAAGCTCATCAGGTCGACCTTGAGCTGTTGCAGGTCGATATCAACCTTGCCCGTCGCCTGCGCGGCATCGACATGGAAAACAATACCCTTTTCACGGCAAATCTCGCCCAGCTCGGCAATCGGCTGGATGACCCCGACTTCGTTATTGACGAACATCACGGAGGCCAGCACCGTATCCGGGCGAATCGCGGCCTTGAACGCTTCCAGATCGAGCAGGCCGTTTTCCTGGACATCGAGATAGGTCGCCTCGAAACCCTGGCGTTCCATTTCGCGCACGGTATCGAGCACCGCCTTGTGCTCGGTCTTGACCGTGATGATGTGCTTACCCTTGGTTCCGGCGTAGAAATGCGCGGCGCCCTTGATGGCGAGGTTGTTGGATTCGGTGGCGCCAGAAGTCCAGATGATTTCCTTGGGGTCGGCATTGACCAGCGCGGCGACCTGTTCGCGGGCCGCCTCAACGGCTGCATCGGCTTCCCAGCCAAAGCAGTGCGAGCGCGACGCCGGGTTGCCGAATTTCTCGACCAGGTAAGGAATCATTTTTTCCGCGACACGCGGGTCGACCGGGGTGGTTGCCGAGTAATCCAGATAGATAGGGAGTTTCATCGTCATTCTCGCTAAGTCGGGTTGTTCAGACAGCCAGTGCTGTCAGTCCCTGCAGGCGTCCGACCGTAGCCCGCAAGGCGTTGATGAATTGGTCAATCTCGCTTTCATGGTTGCTGGCGCCCAGGCTGACCCGCACTGCGCCCCGGGCAAATTCCGGTGCCACCCCCATCGCCCGCAAGACGTGCGACGGTTCCGGATTAGCACTTGAGCATGCTGCCCCGCTGGCCACTGCAAAGCCCTCGCGATCCAGTTTGCCAACCAGGGTTTCCCCATCGATATCGGGAAAAGCAAAGTAACTGGTGTTGGGCAGACGATTCACACCGTGTGCAAATACCTGGGCCCCCAGGGCGACCAGCCCCGCCTCCAGCCTTTCCTGCAAGACACGCAAACGGAGCGCCTCTTCGGCAACGCGCCGGGCCGCAAGTTCCGCGGCAACACCAAATCCGACAATTGCCGCGACATTCTCGGTACCGGAGCGCAGGCCGCGCTCGTGCCCGCCACCGGCAATCAGCGGCTGGAGTTCGACGCGCTTGTCGACGATCAGCGCCGCCGCTCCCTTGGGGCCATAAGCCTTGTGCGCCGACAGCGTCATCGCATGGACGCCCGCAGCATTCAGCGCGCGAAAATCGATCGTCACCTTGCCCAACCCCTGGACGGCATCCGTATGGAACCAGGCTCCCCGACCACGGGCAGCCTCCGCCAGCGCGGCAACATCTTGCAGCACACCGGTTTCGTTATTGGCCAGCATGATCGAGAGCAGCTTCGGCCGGAGCGCCAAGGCGGCAGCATAGTCAGACGCATCGATCTGCCCTTTGCCATCAACCGCCAGCTGCCGCACCTGCCACCCCTGCCCCGCCAGCTGGTTGGCGGGTTTCAGAACGCAGGGGTGCTCGACCGCACTAACCCCGATCACCCCCGGTTTCAGGCAAGCAGCCGCCCCCTTGATGAACAGGTTATTCGTCTCCGAGCCGCCGCTGGTGAAAACCACTTCGGTCGGATGCGCGTTAACCGCCGCCGCCACCCTTTGCCTCGCCTCGTCAATCGCCTGCCGGGCCTGCCGACCGTATTCATGACGGCTCGATGCATTGCCGAACCGGCTTTCCAGCCAGGGCAACATGGCCGCCAAGACCGCCGGATCGAGCGGCGTCGTGGCATTGTGATCGAGATAGACAGGACGGAACATGGCTTGCAATCAGAAGGTTGCCGGCACCTTGTCACGCCCCCGGGCGCGCGGCTGGGGCCCCAGGCGACGCTGATCCTCGATTACCGCCATGCCCTCGCGCTTGCCCCGTTCGCGCCGTACCAGTTCAGCCATGGTGACCGAAGAAAGGTATTCATACATCTTGCTGTTAAGCGTCGTCCACAAATCATGCGTCATGCAGCGATGCTCGTCGTGGCAGTTTTCCCGTCCGCCACACTGGGTGGCGTCAAGTTGCTCGTCGACGGCGCGAATGATGTCGGCCACCCGCACCTCCTCGAGCGGCCGGGCGATGCAATAACCGCCCCCCGGGCCGCGCACGCTGTCCACCAGCTTGTGGCGCCGCAACTTGCCAAACAACTGTTCAAGATAGGACAGGGAAATCTTCTGGCGTTCGCTGATGCTGGCCAGTGCCACCGGCCCATCTTCACCGCGCAAGGCCAAATCCATCATGGCCGTCACGGCAAACCGCCCCTTGGTCGTCAAACGCATTTCTCGAACTCCTGAAATAACCTAGTATTCAGGTCAACTATAATCAAGCCAGACAAAATTAGTCAACTATTTTGCTCAGGTATTGAGGATCAAAATCGTCAGCCTGTTGCACCTCGTGGTCGCACTGGACCCCCTGGGCTTCGAGCGCCCTGAGCAGGGAGGCCAGACGCCGATCGGTCTCGGCAGCATGATCGAGCAGACCATGAATCGCCTTGGCCAGCGGATCATCCTGATCACGCCCGACGGCATAGGCAGAAAAACCCATTTTTTCCGCCTGTGCCTGACGCTGGCGCCCCTGCTCGGTGTTGTCGATGATCCGCGCCGGATTACCCACCGCCGTCGCACCGGCGGGCACCGGCTTGGTAACCACTGCATTCGAACCGACCTTGGCGCCGGCCGAGATGGTTATCGGACCGAGCACCTTGGCGCCAGCACCAACAACCACCCCGTTTTCCAGCGTCGGATGGCGCTTGCCCTTGTTCCACGACGTTCCCCCCAAGGTCACACCGTGATACAGCGTGACGTCGTCACCGATGACTGCCGTCTCGCCGATCACCACTCCCATGCCGTGATCAATGAAAAAGCGTCGCCCGATGGTTGCACCGGGGTGAATCTCGATGCCGGTCAACATGCGCGACAAATGCGCCGTGAAACGGCCCATCCAGCGCAGGCGATGACTCCACAGCCAATGCGCCAGACGATGCATGATCAGCGCATGGATGCCGGGATAACAGGTCAGCACCTCCCAGAACGAGCGTGCCGCCGGATCGCGGTCGAATACAGAACGAATGTCCTCACGCAGTTCCCGGAACATGAAACCCGATCTCCCCATTTGAAAGAGGGATAATTCTAAAATACTCGAGTGAATTTGTCAGCTATTGACCAAACCCAGCGACCCTGCAAGGCGCCATCCGCCTATAATTACCCCCTATCTGCGCGCCACGCTGCGCGATCCCGCAGGCTACCGAGAAACCGCATGAACCCACTGCACGAGGAACTAAAGGCTTTCATCATCGATGTAATGAATCTGGAAGACATGGCCCCAGACGACATCGGCGACGATATGCCGTTATTTGCCGACGAAGGTCTTGGACTGGACTCGATCGACGCCCTGGAATTGGTCCTCGGCCTCAAGAAACGGTATGGCCTCACCATCGAGGCCGGCGACGAAACTGCACGCCAGCACCTGCGCTCGATCAGAACCCTGGCTGCTCTGATCACGGCCCGGCAGCAGGGTTAGCCAAGCCGGGTTCCGGTTTACGGACACAAAAAAGCGGGGAATCCCCGCTTTTCTTGTTTTTGACAAGCCGTTACTTGTCCTTGGCTTCCAGCGCGACCTGGTTGACCTCAACCTTGTAACGGGCACGCAGGGCTGACAGGTAAGCCTGAACCTCTTCCTTGGACAAAAGTGCTCCCAGTTGCTGAAGCATACCCTGGCGCACGGCATCGGCCATCCCCTCTCCCGGAAGCACCTTGCCCAGCTTGAGCAGGGCATAGCCTTCCCCCGGCAGTTCAACGCCGGCATAAGCCGGCAGTTTGCCGGCATCCATGCGGAAAACCACCTGTGCAGCCTGGGGCGGAATGCCTCGCGCATCCATTCGCGATACCGTCTTGACCGCCCCCCAGGCCAGCTTGTCTTCGCCCTTCTTCAGCATCTCCAGACGCTCGGCACCATCGCGGGCAGCCAGGGCCAGCGCTTCCTTGCGCTTCAACAGGCTTTCGATGCTCGCCTTGACCCCCTCGAACGGCTGCAAGGCAGCGGCCTTGTAGTCGAGGATGCGAGCCGCCACCAGGGTATTGGGCGCGACCTCCACCGCCTCGGTGTTGCGCCTGTTCTGGATCGAATCCGCGGAGAACAAGGCGGCCAGGATCTTTTCATGGCCCAGCACGCCACTGGCCGGGACGGGCTGGCGCCCCAGCCAGTCGGACTGCTTGATGGGCAGCTTGAATTTCTCGGCCACCGGGGCCAGGCTGTCTGCCTGTTCGTAAACCATGTTGCTGAAGGCTTCCGCTGCTTCGGCAAACTTGCGGGAGGCTGCCGTCTTTTTCAGCTCGGCTTCGATTTCGTCCTTGACCTCGGCCAGCGGCTTTTGCTTGGCCGCATGAATACCGGTCAGCTTGATGATATGGAAACCGAAGTCGGATTCAACGACGCCGGAAACCTCCCCGTCCTTGAGACCAAAAGCGCTCTCCTCGAAGGGCTTGACCATCATGCCGCGGGCGAAATAGCCGAGATCCCCCCCCTTGGCGGCCGACCCCGGGTCGTCGGAATATTTCCTGGCGAGATCTGCGAACGCGGCCGGCGTCTTGCGGATTTCGGCGAGCAATTCCTCGGCCTTGGCCTTTGCCTTGTCCTTACCCAACTTTTCCGAAGCAATCAGGATATGGCTGGCGCGACGCTCTTCCGCTTGCGCATAGCGATCCTTGTGACTCTCGTAGGCTGCCTTGATCTCCGCCTCATTGACGGAAAGCTGGGCTGCAATGGTTTCCATCGACAGCACGACATACTCCGCTCGTGCCTGTTCCGGCGTCTGGAACTGGGTGCTGTTTTCGTCATAGAACTTCCGGGCGGCGCCATCCGACAGCTTGACCTTGTCGAGATAACTGTCGAGGCTGAGGCGATATTCGGCCACTTCGCGTTTTTCGGTCTGCAGGGCGAGCAAGCGATCGGCGACCGTACGGGAAACAATGCCGGACTGCCCGATCGCACCGGCCAATTGCTGCAAGGTCAGATCCTGGCGCAGTTGCGCCTCGAAACCCTGCGGCGACATGCCCTGGGCGCGCAAGGCGGCTTCATAGCGTTCATTCGAGAACTTGCCGTCCACCTTGAAGGCATCGACGCCCGCAATCGCCCGGCGCACCGCGTCATCGCTGGCTAACATGCGGTTCTTGGCAGCCTCGACGAGGAGCAGGCGCTGATTGATCAGATCGTCGAGAATGGCCTTGCGGGCCTCCGGATTGTCCAGCAATTTGGGATCAAACTGAGCCCCCAGCTGAGTGCGCAAACGCTCCTGCTGCTCACGCAGCGTTTGCTGAAACTGTTGCTGGGTAATTTTCATGTCGCCGATGGTGGCGACATCGCCGCCCGTACCGGAATTGCGCATGTAGGAATCGACGCCAAAAAAGGCGAACGGCAGGGTGATCAGCGCAAGGAACACCTGGACGATGCGTTTGTTGTTGCGGACTGCGTCGAACATGAGCAGAAAAATCCTTCGAATGCGTTCAGGAGGACAAGATGACCTTGCCCAAAACTGACAATGATACCGTAGTTTTGTCCTCGCCCTGCTTGCCCGAAAACCAGCGAAACCGCCTGACCACCAAGAAAGGAAGGCGGATTAATCGAACAGGCCGGGCTGTAACGGGCGCAGGTTTTCCTGCTTGATGGTCAGGCGCACCGGCACGCTTTGCCGGCCAATTGCCTCGACCACCATGCGACCGCCCGACGCCTCAGCCAATACCCGCACATTGCGCTCGGATTTGCTGCTCCGACCGCGATAGACAACGATCGTACCGGCACTGGGCAATGAACAAGCTTTGTGTGTGGACATGATTGCCCCCGGCAAACTGGACAGGCGAAGGCTACCAATCAACGGGAAAAACACGAATACTGTACATTTATACAGTTGTTTGTTAATCTTCACCCCGAGCAGACACCTGTTCATCCATACAGCACGCGTACATCGCCAACGGAGGCCCTGATCATGGAACGCATTCAGAAACTGTTTGAACTGCTGGCGGGCATTTCTGCCGAGGAAAACGCCCGCCTGGCACGCGCCAAGGCCATATTTGCCGAGCGTCACATCGATTTGGACACGCTGCAACTACCCGCCTGCTGGCGTCGCAAGCAACGAATCGCGCTGCCATAATGAACAGCCTCACCGCCCCATCCCCCAAGCGGTGGATGCCATCGTTAACGCCGCCAACAGCAGCCTGCTCGGTGGTAGCGGGGTGGATGGTACCGCTCACCGACGAGGATGCCCGGCCATTCTGCAGACCTGCCGCCATCAGGCTCGTTTTTTCAGCGAAGAACAACGCGACCGCTTTCTCGCCCCCCGTGTTTTACCGGCAATTGTCGCTAACCCCCATTTGTCCAAGGGCGGCGCTGCGGCATAATTGATACTCTGAAGCAGCCGCAGGCTTCTGCCTGGGGCCGAATACCACCCGGAGAATCGACGCATGAAGCGTATCGACATCGACCGCGCCATACGCTTGCACAACCAATGGCGGCGCCAGTTCCTGAACGCCTTTGCCGGCGGCGCCTATGCCGACATGCCCCTGTCGGAGCACCGCGGCTGCACACTGGAACTCGAACTGACGCGTCAGGTGGCCGAAGGCAACAACAGCATCCTGGCCGCACTGCTTGCGGCTGACCGGCATTTCCATGCCCTGGCCAACGAAATCATCGACTTGAGCAACAACGGACTGGGCGACTCTGCCGACCTGTTACTTCCCGACCTGAACGAAGCTGCTCATCGCCTGATCGCACATCTGGACGACGCGCGCCCCATCTGCGGCAGCCAGTTAACGGACTGATCGAACCGGGCGCCCCGCCCTGCCTCCCTTTGCCCTACTTCCGGCCGATCGCCGTCAGGTCCGGCAAGGCGCCGTAAATCTGAACCGGAACCCGCAGGGACGACACCGAGGTCTGCAAGGCCACAGTCATATTGCCATCAACCTGACCGTCAGCCCGGGTGACGAACTGCCCGGATGCTGTCATCATGCCAGCCTCCAGGCGCAGGTCTTTTGAGATGACCTGATTGGGCGTGACATTGACCGTCGCGCGCAGACGGTCGAATTTGGTGGTCCCGGCACGTACCTCGGAGACGCCGTTGCGCCGGGCCGCTTCGCCCAGATCAACGCCATGCACCGCCCCGCGGGTCACCTCGGCATCCAGCACGGCCTCAACATTCCGCCACAAGACGGCCCAATCCGCACCTGTGGAGCGCACGCGGAGCGTGCCACTGAGTTCCCCTTCCAGCCTCAGACTCGGCGCGAAGGCTGCCGCGAGCTTGCGCGCATCGATCCGGCTCAAACTGGCATCGCCCGCCATGGCCAGCCCGCCATGCCAGTCGAGCAACCAGTTGCCCCGCAGAATCCCGCCCAAAAAAGTGGTGTCGATGTTCTGGATCAACAGTTTGTCGGCTTGCAGCACGCCTTTTGCCTGCAACGAGGCAAAGGTGGCGCTCGCGCCGATAGGCTGCCAGGCCCGCCCCTCGATGTTCAAGGCAATGCCGAGCGGACCGGGCTGCGCCTCGATCCGCAAGCTGCGATCGGCACTCTCCAAACTCGCCCTTTCCAGGCGCGCATCGGGCCGGAAGCTCAACTCACCGAATCCATCCTGCAAGCCACCCCCCTCGGCCAGCACGATTCCCGAATGCTCGATCTGCACTTTGCCAACGGTCAGCACAGCCGGTTTGGCCGCTTCGGGCCGGAAAAACGGCAACGAAACGACTTGCCGGCTCGACAAGCGCGCCCCGCGGACATGGATGTGCTCCACGGTGAACGGTGCAGCCCCCAGCAGGGCCCACGGGGAACCAACCCTGACTTCGGCGACACTGCCCTCTCCTGCCTGACCCATGCGCAGGTTGCGGAGCCGCAAATGCGGCACCGGAAAAAAGGCCATGTCGACCTGCCCGACCCGGACCGGAACCCCGGCAAAATCCGAGGCTGCCGCCTCGATGGCCGGCTTGAATCGGTCGTAGGGATAGAGAACCAGCGTAGCGATGGCAAGTACCAGCCCAGCCACCAGACCCCAGGCCATTCGCCGCAATGCAATCGCGGACGACGTGCGCTCCCCGCCCTGAGCCTGCGGGGCGGACAGATCCGGCGGCGTCACGGCGGGCCTGAATGGGCTATTCGGTGTCCCGTTCCGGGTCGGCAAAATCGGCTTGCCAAAGGAAGAAAAGTTGCTGGCCGCACTGGCAGCGCTGGCCGACATGCGGGAATCCCCACCCAACCCGCTTCTCGGCCCGAATACGGAAAACTCCGACAGCGGCTCCGTGGCATCGCTTTGACCGGCTGCCTGGGCGGCCTTCCGGGCTTCCGCCCAAACCGATGCAGCGACAAGGGCGGGAGCGATGTAGCCTCCCTCCTCCAGTTCACGCAATGCAGCTTGCACCAGGCGCGGGTTGCCGATCTTGTTCGACAACTCCTCAACGCTCATCTTGCCGTCGACCTGAACCAACACCATGCGCAGATTACGTTGCACGACGCGGGTGCTTTGCCTGACCGCCTCGTCCCCGATCGGGGTTTTGGCATAAATGAGATTGGCGTCCATATATCGGCTTTTATTGTTGTTGAGCAGGGTCAAACGACTTGACGGAGGGGAATTCTACTCCTATAATGCGCGTCTCTGTTCCCCGATAGCTCAGTCGGTAGAGCGCCGGACTGTTAATCCGTAGGTCCCTGGTTCGAGCCCAGGTCGGGGAGCCAAAGATTCAAGCACTTAGCCCAGCCAATTTGGTTGGGCTTTTTGCTTTTCAGGCTACCGTAGCCGAATCGATGCCGATAGGCAATGCCTGGCACCGGAAGACAGCCGACCATCTTCTCCGGTGGCAGCCTGCGTTTTCCAAGCAGCGTGAAATAGTTCGCTGACAACCCCCTTCCTTTTCTCTACTGTTCAGTCAGGTCATCCGCAGTCCGGGAGAGCATCATGAACCCGACCTTCAGCCCTTCGGCCCTCGTTGCCCTGGCCGCGACGGCAAACACCGCGGCAGCGTATATCGATGCATGCGACTCGGGCGCGCAGCATGTGCGCCTCGATCCCGCCTATTACCAGAATTGCGGCGTGCTGCTTAACAAGATTTTCTCGATGCTCGACGCCCGCCAGGCGTTTCCGTCCCTGCTCGAACAATCTGCGGCAGCGCGCGAGGTGGCCGAATCGATCCAGATCAACCACCGGCTCGAAGTAAGCGTTCTTGGCTACTACCCGCGCCTGTCAGCCCTGCTCCAGCGTGCGGCGGCATAGCCCCTCCCCGCGTTCGGGCTGCGCGCCCGGATCGTTTTTACCCCCTGCATCGACGCGACACGAACTTTTCTAATTTTGATCTCTCTACTTGTTTCGAGGAGATACGGAACCGATAATCGGCGCCCAGACACTTACCTTCCAGCAGGATTTTTCGAGCTGACGTCCGCCATGCACAACGAAACACTGAGGCCAGAGAACACGCCTGCCGGACTGGCCGGGTTCACGCCAAGCATCTCCCGCCCGGGCAACACGCACCCCGAGGGCACCCTGCTGGACAAGTACGGGCGGCGCATTACCTATGTCCGCCTGTCGATCACCGATCGCTGCGATTTCCGCTGCACGTACTGCATGGCGGAAGAAATGACCTTTCTGCCGCGCCGGGAAGTCATGAGCCTGGAAGAGTGTCTGCGCGTCGCCTCGGTCTTCGTGAGTCTCGGTGTCCACAAGTTGCGCATTACCGGCGGCGAACCACTCGTCCGCAAGGATGTGATGTGGCTGATCGAACGCCTGGGCCGCCTGCCCGGCCTGAAAACCCTGGTGCTGACGACCAACGGTTCGCAACTTGAGCGCTTTGCCCAGCCGCTGCGTTCGGCCGGGGTCAAACGCATCAACATCAGCCTGGACACCCTGCAGGCCGAGCGCTTCCGGAACATCACCCGTATCGGCGAACTGGGCAAGGTACTGGCCGGCATCGAAGCGGCGCGGGCCGCCGGATTTACACGAACCAAGCTCAACACGGTGATGATGCGCGGCGTCAATGATGACGAATTCGTCGATCTGGTCCGTTTTGCCATCGATCAGGAACTGGATATCTCCTTCATCGAGGAAATGCCGCTGGGCAACATTCACGGCCGGGGCAACACCTTCATTTCTTCCGAAGAAACCCGCAGCCGGCTCGCCGAACATTTCGACCTGATTCCATCCACCGAAAGCTCGGATGGGCCGGCCCGCTACTGGCGAATTCCCGGCAGCGAGAGCCGCATCGGCTTCATCTCGCCGCACAGCCACAATTTCTGCGATAGCTGCAATCGCGTGCGGATCACGGCGAAGGGAGAGCTCTACCCTTGCCTCGGGCAAAACGACGCCAGCCATCTCCTGCCGGCACTACGCTCCGGGGACGATGCAGCAGTTCGCCAGCTGATCGTGGACAGCATGGGAATCAAGCCCTACGGCCACGACTTCACGCAGCAAATGGATGCACCGCAGGTGATCCGCTTCATGTCGATGACCGGCGGCTGACCGCCGCCCGGCCTCCGGCGCTGGCCGCCCAGTGTCAACCGGCACCATGCCACGCGGCTAGGGATAAACGTGGCACATCCCGATACTGGTCACCGGGTCGGTGATCACCCCGAGCAGCGTGAAGAAAATCGATAAACCGACGAAAAAGGCGACCCAGCGGGCCGCCTTCCTGTGACGCGCCACCAGATCCTTGCAGGGCTGGCAGAAGCTCATGCGTGCCGTTTACAGGCCGCGTTGCGCACGCTTGCGCTCGATCTCGGTCAGATAGCGCTTGCGCAGGCGGATGGATTTCGGCGTCAGTTCGACCAGTTCGTCGTCGGCGATGAATTCGATGGCCGATTCGAGGCTCAACTGGACCGGCGGCACCAGGCGGACGGCTTCATCGGTACCGGAAGCGCGGATGTTGGTCAGCTGTTTGCCCTTGATCGGGTTGACCACCAGGTCATTCTCGCGACTGTGGATGCCGATGATCATGCCCTCATACACCTTTTCACCCGGGCTGACGAACATGCGGCCGCGGTCCTGCAGCTTCCACAGCGCATAAGCCACGGCTTCGCCGTTGTCCTGCGAGATCAGCACGCCGTTGCGGCGCTCGGCCACATTCCCTTCCTTGACCGGGGCGTATTCATCGAAGACGTGGCTCATCAGGCCGTTGCCGCGGGTCAGGTTCATGAACTCGCCCTGGAAGCCGATCAGGCCGCGCGCCGGGATCCGGTATTCGAGGCGGACACGACCACGGCCGTCCGGCACCATGTCCTGCAGCTCGCCCTTGCGCAGACCGAGGCTTTCCATGACGCCGCCCTGGGTGTCTTCCTCGACATCGACGGTCAGCTGCTCGTACGGCTCGCATTCGACACCATCGATGATCTTCTTGACGACGCGCGGACGGCCAACCGCTAGTTCATAACCTTCGCGGCGCATGTTTTCGAGCAGGATGCCGAGGTGCAGTTCGCCGCGGCCGGCCACGTCGAAAACGTCGCCGTTCGGCGTATCATGCACGCGCAGCGCCATGTTGGTGAGCAGTTCCTTGTGCAGGCGGTCGCGGATCTGGCGGCTGGTGACAAACTTGCCTTCGGTACCGGCCAGCGGGCTGGTATTGACCATGAACTGCATGGACAGCGTCGGCTCGTCGATCTTGAGCAGCGGCAGGGCCTCCGGCTGATCCGGGTCGGTTACGGTACAGCCCAGCACGAGGTCCTCGATGCCGGTGATCTGGACGATGTCGCCGGCCAGACCTTCCTCCATCTCGACCTTGTTCAGGCCCTTGTAGCCGAACACCTGGCCAATCTTGGCCTTGATCGGGGAACGGTCGTGCTCGGCAGCCTCTTCCTCGGTACCAAACATGACCATGACGTTCTGGCCGGTCTTGACGCGGCCGCGATTGATCTTGCCGACCCCGATGCGGCCGACATAGGGAGAGTAGTCGAGCGCGGTGATCTGGAGTTGCAGCGGGGCGTCAATGTCGGCGTCCGGCGCCGGCACATGGCGCAGAATGGTATCGAACAAGGGCTTCATGTTCTCGCGCGGATGGTCGAGTTCCAGCGCAGCCCAGCCGTTCAGGCCGGAAGCATAAACGATCGGGAAATCGAGCTGCTCGTCGGTCGCGCCCAGTTTGTCGAACAGGTCGAAGGTGAGGTTGACGGCATTGTCCGGATCGGCACCATCGCGGTCGACCTTGTTGACCAGCACGATCGGACGCAGGCCCTGGGCGAGCGCCTTCTTGGTCACGAAACGGGTCTGCGGCATCGGGCCTTCGGCGGCATCGACCAGCAGGACGACGCCATCGACCATGCCCAGCACGCGTTCCACTTCACCACCGAAGTCGGCGTGGCCCGGGGTATCGACGATGTTGATGTGGATACCTTCGTACTCGACCGCCGTGTTCTTGGACAGGATCGTGATGCCCCGTTCCTTTTCCAGGTCGTTCGAATCCATGACGCAATCGACCACCTGCTGGTGGGCAGCGAAAGTGCCGGACTGACGGAGCAGTTGGTCAACCAGGGTGGTCTTGCCGTGGTCGACGTGGGCGATGATGGCGATGTTGCGAATCGGACGAGCGGACATGGATGGGAAATGGCCTGAAAAATCAAAGGCAGCATTCTACCATCCCGTGCTGCGGCGCAGCATCTTGCGCAAAATTTCTTTGTCGTTCGCTGCTCCGCAAGGCAGTGCAGGGAATCCGTCCAGCACCGCCCGGGCGGGATCGCGGTCAGCCTTCCTTGTTGCGCATGAAATCGGCCGTATTGAAGAAATTCTGCAATAGCTTGCCGCGGATGCCGTCTTCAATCCCTACATCCTCCATCGCCAGGAGCATGCAGGCCACCCACTGGTCACGCTCCCGCGTGCCGATGGCGAAAGGCATGTGGCGGGCACGCAGGCGGGGATGGCCGAATTTCTCGACAAACAGGTCCGGGCCGCCAAGCCAGCCGGAGAGGAACATGAACAGCTTGTCACGCGAGCCTTGCAGGTCGTCGGGATGCATGGCGCGGAGTTCCCTGAATTGCGGCGCGCTGTCCATCAGTTGATAAAAGCGGTCGCACAATCTGGCAACCGTCGGCTCGCCGCCGATTTTTTCATAGGTCGTGGTTTGTTCCATCGTCTTCTCGTCGAACATTACGGTGTGCGTTTCTTGCGTGACGCGCCGCCGGACTTGCCAAAGGCAGCCGGCCCCTTGACCGGCACGCGCGGGGGAGCGCTGTGGCGTTGCCCGCGCCCGCCGGTCGCGCTGCGCACCTGCCCCTCCCGCCCCTGGCGAGCGACCAGGGCGGCCGCTTTCTGGCCCGTGCCGGCCGGCTGCCAGGCGGGAACCAACTGTTTCTTGCCATTGCCGATCAGATCGGCGCGTCCCATCTTCTTCAAAGCATCCCGGAGCAAGGGCCAGTTTTCCGGATCGTGATAGCGCAGGAAGGCCTTGTGCAGCTTGCGCTGGTTGCCATTGCGGACCGAACCGACCACTTCACCCCCCTGCCGGTGCAGTTTCTTCAACGGGTTGCGCTCGGTGTGGTACATCGTCGTCGCCAGCGCCATCGGCGTGGGCAGGAAGGTTTGCACCTGGTCGAGTCGGAAGTTGTTCCTTTTCAGCCACAACGCGAGATTGAGCATATCCTCGTCCTCGGTTCCCGGATGGGCGGCGATGAAGTACGGGATCAGGTACTGCTCCTTGCCGGCTTCTCGCGAAAAGCGGTCGAACAGCTGCTTGAAGCGGTCATACGTGCCGATACCGGGCTTCATCATCTTGGAGAGCACCCCCTCCTCGGTATGTTCCGGCGCAATCTTCAGATAGCCGCCAACGTGGTGGGTGACCAATTCCTTGATGTATTCCGGCGAACGCACGGCCAGATCGTAGCGCAGTCCCGAACCGATGGTGATGCGCTTGACGCCCTTGACCGCTCGCGCCCGGCGGTACAGCGAAATCAGCGGGCCATGGTCGGTACTCATGTTCTCGCAGATGTCCGGATAGACACAGGACAGACGGCGACAGGCGGACTCGATTTTTTCGTCTTTGCACTTGAGGTGGTACATGTTGGCGGTCGGGCCACCCAGATCGGTAACGACGCCGGTGAACCCCGGCGTCTTGTCGCGCATTTCCTCGATTTCGCGAATGATCGAATCTTCCGAACGGCTCTGGATGATGCGGCCCTCGTGCTCGGTGATCGAGCAGAAGGTGCAACCGCCGAAACAGCCCCGCATGATGTTGACCGAGAAGCGGATCATCTCCCAGGCCGGAATCCTGGCATCCCCATAGCTCGGATGCGGCCGACGGGCGAAAGGCGCTTCATAGACGGCATCGAGTTCTTCGGTGCTCAGCGGGATGGGCGGCGGATTGAGCCAGACATCCCGCTCGCCATGGGCCTGGACCAGCGCCCGGGCATTGCCGGGATTGGATTCGAGGTGGAAGGTGCGCGAAGCATGAGCGTAGAGCACCGGATCGTCCTTGACCTGTTCGTAGGACGGCAGGCGGATGACGGTATGGGCCCGCCGCTCCTTGCGGGCGGCCAGGCGCTCAGCACGGGAGACGATACGAATCGGCCGGACGCCGTTGGCCGGTGTTTCGCCGGTGGCGCACGCCGACGGGCTGGTCGGCGCATCCATCGCGTAAGGGTCGGCGTGCTTGACCAGGGGCCCCGGCGTATCGACTTCGGTCGAATCCATGACTTCCCACTCGGCCGATGGCAGCCAGCCGGAAGGCACCATGAAGGCCGTGCCGCGCAGGTCGCGGATGTTGCTGATCTTTTCGCCGCGCGCCAGGCGGTGGGCGAGTTCGACGACGGCCCGCTCGGCGTTGCCGAAAATCAGCATGTCGGCCTTGGAATCAGGCAGCACCGAGCGACGGACCTTGTCGGACCAGTAATCATAATGCGCAATGCGACGCAAGCTGGCCTCGATTGAACCGATCACCACCGGCACGCCCGGGAAGGCCTCGCGGCAACGCTGGGCGTAGACGGTGACGGCGCGATCCGGCCGTTTGTTAGGCTCGGCATTGGGTGTGTAGGCGTCGTCGGAACGGATCTTGCGGTCGGAGGTGTAGCGGTTGACCATCGAATCCATGTTACCGGCGGTCACGCCGTAGAACAGGTTGGGCTTGCCGAGCTTGCGGAAATCGGCCGCCGAGTTCCAGTCGGGCTGGCTGATGATACCGACGCGAAAGCCCTGCGTTTCCAGCAGACGGCCAATCAGCGCCATGCCGAAGCTGGGATGGTCGATGTAGGCATCACCGGTGATCAGGATGATGTCGCAGGAATCCCAGCCCAGCGCGTCCATTTCGGCGCGGGACATGGGCAGAAAGGGAGCCGGACCGAAGCGGTGCGCCCAGAACTTGCGGTAGCCGAACAACGAACGCGGCGGCTGCCCAAGCGAGGAGGAGGACTGTTGATTCAAACTCATACGCTATTTTACCCGAGTACGCCAACGGCCATTCATCCGCCTTGACGCGAACAGGAAGGCGCCCGGTTGGTTTCCGTCAGCGGCGCATAGACCAATTCCCCACGGAAGAGTTCGCCATGCCCCGAAAGTTTCGAAGCAGCGATCAGGCGCCGTTGCGCAGCGCCAGCAAAGGCGGCGTCGCCAGCAGGCGGCGAAAACCCAGCCAGCCCACCATCCCCGCGAATAGCGCGCCGCCGCCCATCGCCAGCACCGGCAGCCACAGGCTGGTGTCGAGATCGAGCTGAAAGACCTGCCGGCTGACCACCTTGCCCAGGACCAGCGCCCCGAGCGCGGCAAACAGGCCGGCCAGGGCGCCGATGACGGCCAGTTCGACCCGTAGCGCCTGCACCAATTGCCGGCGCCGGGCGCCGAGCGCACGCATCACCGCCAGTTCGTAACGCCGTTCGTCGAAGGCCGTCAGCAAAGCGGCGTAGAGCACGATGGCACCCGCCAGCAGGGCGAACAGGAAAACGAACTGGATGGCGTTCGCCACCTGCCCGACCACGCTCTGCAACTGGCTGACCACCGCCTGCACGTCGATCAGCGTCAAATTGGGGAAGCGCTTGAGCAGGGCCGAAGCGGCATCGGCCTGTGCGGCCGGCAAATGGAAGCTGGTGATGTAGCTGGCCGGCGCATCCTCGATGACACCGGGTGGCGTCAGCACGAAGAAATTGACCCGCATCGAATCCCAAGCCAGCTTGCGCAGGCTGCTGACGCGCAGCTGTTTCTCGACGCCGGCCACGACGAAAACCAGCTCGTCTCCGAGACGGATGCCGAGCGTTTTGGCCAGCCCGTCCTCGACGGAGGCCTCGCCCTGCCCGGCTGCCGCCGGCTGAAACCAGGCGCCGGCAACCAGTTGATTGCCGGCCGGCAAATCGGCCCGCCAGGAAAGATTGAATTCGCGCTCGATCAGGCGCTGTGCCCGTTCATCCTCGGGATAGCTGGCCGGGCTGACCGGCCGGCCGCCGATGCTGACCAGACGGGCCCGAACCATGGGCAGCAGTTCGGCCTGCACACCCAGCGCCCGCAGTTCGTCGGCCAGCGCTGCCCGCTGCTCGGGCTGGATGTTGATGATGAAGCGATTGGGGGCATCGGCCGGCACCGAATTTTGCCAGGTCGCCAGCAGATCGCCGCGGATGACGGTGAGCAGCAGCATGGCCATCAGGCCGATGGCCAGCGCGACGACCTGAATGGCGGCAGCCGGCGCATGGCGACCGAGGCTGGCAATGCCCTGCCGCCAGCGGAAGCCGGCGCCGCCCCGGCCGCGGGCGATGACGGCAATGCTCAGGCGGGCGACGGCCCAGAAGATGAGCAAGGCGCCGCCGAAACCGGCCACCGCCAGCAGACCGAGGCGCAGGTCGCCGGCCACCCGGACGATCAGGCCGGCGAGCAGCAATAAACCGAACAGGTAGCCACCGAGCAGCGAAGCCCGTGGGGCGCCCAACTCGCGGCGCAGCACGCGCAGGGTTGGCACCCGGGCCAGTTGCAGGAGGGGCGGCATGGCGAAGCCGAAAAGCAGCACCCCGGCAACGGCGAAACCGGACAGCAGCGGCCGCCAGCCGGCCGGCGGCAGATCGAGAGCAAGGAGCTGCGTCAGCCAGCGCATCAGGACGAAATGCGCCAGAAAACCGCTGACGCTACCGACCACGCCGGCCAGCAGGGCAAGCCAGAGGAAAAGCGAGGCATGGAAACGGAGCAGGCGGCCCTGCGTCATCCC
Organism: Azonexus sp.; assembly: GCA_046297855.1. Classification (GTDB taxonomy): domain Bacteria; phylum Pseudomonadota; class Gammaproteobacteria; order Burkholderiales; family Rhodocyclaceae; genus Azonexus. The sequence goes on along the minus strand of JBKBHB010000011.1, from coordinate 52,780 downwards.
CAAGCAACGCATCACGGCACAGGCGTCGAGATGGCGCTGCAGGTAGCGCCGGGCAGCCATCGCGGCGGCCACGGCAGAGAGGATCACGGTGAGCAGGGTAGCCAGGCCGAGAAAGCGCTCGGCCCGGTCGAGCACGCTGCGGATCTCGGGCCGGCCGCTGCTGATATCTTCCAGTTTTTCGCCGCGCGCCAGACGCTTTTCCAGCCACGTCCGGTAGGCGGCAAGGTCGCGCTCGGCGCCGGCCAGCATCAACTGGTAGCGGATGCGCGCCCCGAACTGGATCAGCCCGGTGGCGCTGACATCGTCGAGGTGCATCATCAGGCGGGGGGCCAGACTGAAGAAATTGACGCCGCGGTCCGGCTCGCGGGTCAGGATGGCGGCGACCGGAAAGGAGCGGCTGCCGATCATCACCCGATCCCCCGGCGCGGCTCCCAGCGCCGCCGCCAGCCGTTCGTCGAGCCAGACGCTGCCGGCGGCCGGCCCTTGCTCCGCATCACGCCCCAGCTCACCGCCGCCGGGGCTGCTCGCCAGCTTGCCGCGCAGCGGGTAGCTGGTGCTGACCGCCTTGATGTCGGCCAACTGGGGCTGCCCACCGGCCATCACCATGCTGGGAAAGAGCATGGTTTCCGCCATCTGCAAGCCGAGGCGGCGTGCCTCGTCGCGATAAGGGTCGGGCACGGGGTGGTCGGCGGTGAGCAGCAGGTCGCCCCCCATCATCTGCCGGGCCTCGTGCTGCAAGCCCTGACGGACGCGGTCGCTGAAAAAGCCGACTGCCGTGACCGCCGCCACGGCGACGAGCAGCGCGGCAAAGAGCAGGCGCAATTCGCCCGAGCGCAATTCCCGGCCGAGCAGGCGCCAGGAAAAACCGGCAATCATGCCCGGATCGCCCAGCGGGCGCGGAACTCGGCCGGCGCAACGGCCTTGCCGTGCAGGTGACCCTGCAACTGCTGGCAGCCGAGTTCGGCGAGGAATGCGGCCTGCTCGGCCGTTTCGACACCTTCGGCGACGACCTCGAATTGCAGGCTGCGCGCCAATTCCATGATGGTGCGGATGATCGCCTCGTCACCGCTGTTGCGGCCAATGCCTTCGACGAACGAACGATCGATCTTCAGTTGCTGGATGGGCAGCATTTTCAGGTAGCTGAGCGAGGAATAGCCGGTGCCGAAATCGTCCAGCGCCAGGCTGATGCCCAGACTGCGCAACCTGTCGAGCAGGGAAAAGGAATCGCCCACCGCCATCACTACCGATTCGGTCAGTTCCAGTTTGAGACAGTGCGGGTCCATGCCGGTTTCGTCGAGTATGCGTTCGAGCGTATCAATGAACTCCGGCCGCTCGAGTTGCCGTGCCGACAAGTTGACCGAGACCTTGGGCAGGTCGAAGCCGCTTTCCCGCCAGAGCATGAACTGACGGCAGGTTTCACGCAGCACCCAGGTGCCAAGCCCGACGATCAGGCCGGAGTCCTCGGCGACCGGGATGAAGCGCGTCGGCATCAATTCGCCCAGTTCGGGCGATTGCCAGCGGACCAACGCTTCGGCGCCAACCAGTTCGCCGCTCCGCGTATCGACCTGCGGCTGCAGGTGAACGTGCAACTCGCCTTGTTCAAGGGCACGGCGCAGCAGATTTTCGATCTGCACCCGCTCCTGGACGGCTCGGGTCATGTCCGGCGTATAGAAATGATAGTTGCCTCGCCCGCTGAACTTGGCACGGTACATCGCCGAATCGGCGTTGCGCATCAAGGCCAGCACGCTGTCGCCGTCGCCCGGGAAGAGGCTGATGCCGACCGAGGCGGTCAGGAAGAGTTCGGTATCGCCCAAGCGGAAGGGCTGCTCGAAGGCGGCGAGGATTTCCCGGGCGAGGACTTCGACATCCTCGGTGCGCTGCACCCCCTCCATCAGGCAGATGAATTCGTCGCCACCCAGGCGGGCCAGCATGTCGATCAGCCGGACATGGTCCGACAGGCGGGTGGCGACCGAAACCAGCAATTCGTCGCCAATGCCGTGGCCGAGCGAGTCGTTGACCTGCTTGAACTGGTCGAGGTCGATGAACAGCACGGCCAGCCGTTCGCCACGGCGCGCCGTTTCACGCAGGCTTTCCTCGAGGCGCTCGATGAAGCAGCGGCGGTTGGCCAGACCGGTCAGCGGGTCGTGATAGGCCAGGTAATTCAGTTTGCTCTGCGCCTGCCGGCGCTCGGCGATCTCGCTTTCGAGCTGGCTGTTGGTGCGCTTGAGCTCCTCGGTGCGCGCCTCGACCTGCAGTTCCAGCGTATCGCGGGCAGCCTTCAGACGGCCTTCCTGGTCCTCCAGAATGCCCTGCGCCCGCCGGACGACGAGGAATTGCATGACATAGAGCGCGGCGAAGGTCAGCACCACCCCGGCCGTCATCCACCACAGGTCGCGCTCCAGTTCATCGATGAAGGGCGTCACGTTCTGGTGCAGTTCAAAGACGCCCGCCACGGACTGGTCACTCCCCCGGATCGGGATAAAGCTGGCCAGCACATCGGCCGATGCGTCCCCCGGTTCGGCCGCACTGGGCGTTCCCCGGCGCAGCAGCTCGCTACGCACGCTCCCCTTGATCGCCGTCTTGAAGCCCGGGCTGTCAAAGCGGCTCTGGCCGATCTGGCGGGTATCGGTCGAAAAGATGACGTCGCCCAGCCGGTTATAGACCTTGACCTGGAAAACCGAGGTGTCCTGCATCAGGGCGAGCGCGCTTTCGCTGAGGCGGGCGAGATCTTCCGTGGCCTGCAGCGACCGGGCATCGCGCCCCACCGAGTCGCTCAGCAGCGCAGCCAGCGGCCCGTGCAGGGAATTCTCGAAAATCTGCACCATCTCGATATTCCGCCGTTCGGCCAGCGACTGCAACTGCTGCAGCGCCAGCTTCTGGTACAGCGGCCCGAGCAGGCCGGCCGCCAGCACGACGAGAATGAAGCTGACGATCGAGAAATAGCGCGAGAGGTTGAACATGGGCAGAATGGTCGAAGCGCCGGCTTATTCCATGTCGCGCAGCCGCGTCACCGCCTCCTCGACGCGCCGCACAGCGATGACCTCCATGCCGGGGATGGCCTGTTTCGGCCGGTTGGCTTCCGGAATCAGGGCCCGGGTGAAACCGAGCTTGGCCGCCTCCTTCAGGCGTTCCTGGCCGCGCGGTGCCGGGCGGATTTCGCCCGCCAGGCCAACTTCACCAAACACAATAAGTTTCGATGGCAATGGCTTGTTTTTTAAGGATGATGCAATCGACAAAATCACCGCCAGGTCGGCAGCCGGCTCGCTGATCTTGACCCCGCCGACCGCATTGACGAAGACATCCTGATCAAAACAGACGATGCCGGCATGGCGATGCAGGACCGCCAGCAGCATGGCCAGGCGTTGCGCATCAAGGCCAACCGTCAGGCGGCGCGGATTGCCGTGGGCGGTATCGACCAGCGCCTGAATTTCGACGAGCAGCGGCCGCGTCCCTTCCTGGGTGACCAGGATGCAAGAACCCGGCACCTCCTGGCCATGCTGTGACAAAAACAGCGCCGACGGGTTGCTCACCCCCTTGAGGCCGCTTTCGGTCATTGCAAAGACACCCAGTTCGTTCACCGCGCCAAAGCGATTCTTGAAGGCGCGCACCAGGCGGAAGCTGGAATGCGTGTCGCCCTCGAAATAGAGCACGGTATCGACGATATGCTCGAGAACACGCGGTCCGGCCAGGGCACCCTCCTTCGTCACGTGGCCGACCAGGATCACCGTAATGCCGGTCTGCTTGGCCAACCGGGTCAGTTGCGCCGCGCATTCACGCACCTGGGCGACCGAGCCCGGCGCACTGGACAGCTGGTCGGACCACAGTGTCTGGATCGAGTCGATCACGGCCACTTCGGGCTTCTCGGCCTGCAAGGTGGCGAGGATGCGCTCCAGGTTGATTTCGGCCATCAGCTGCAGGCGCCGGGTGTCCAGCCCCAGCCGGCGGGCGCGCAGGGCGACCTGCTCGCCGGATTCCTCGCCGCTGACATAAAGCACCTTGTGCCCGGTGGACAGATGGGCCAGCGCCTGGAGCAGCAAGGTACTCTTGCCGATGCCGGGATCACCGCCGATCAGAACGACCCCGCCGGCCACCAGCCCTCCGCCCAGCGCCCGGTCGAATTCGCCGATGCCGGTCGGGATGCGCTCGGCCTCGCGCGCCTCGATGTCTGCCAGATTCTGCAACCTGGCGGCCGGGGCGAGCGACTCGAAGCGGCTGTTCGGCGTCGATTTTTCCGCTACCGTCTCGACCAGCGTGTTCCAGGCATTGCACCCCGGGCACTGGCCCTGCCATTTCGGGCTCGCCGCACCGCATTCGGTGCAGGAGTACACCGTTTTCGCCCTGGCCATTCAGCGAATGTCCCCGTCGGCCGCCCCGCCCAGCGCAACCGGCACGCGCGGCGCCAGGGCACAGAACAGTTCGTAGGAAATCGTGCCGGCGGCGGCCGCCACTTCGTCGGCCGGCACCTGGCCAGCCAGGCCATCGCCCCACAGGGTAACCGGGGCGCCGATACCGGCTTCGGGAATATCGGTGATGTCGCAGGCCAGCATGTCCATCGACACCCGGCCAATGGTCCGCGTCCGCCGGCCAAGCACCGCGATCGGCGTGCCGGTCGGCGCATGGCGCGGGTAGCCGTCGGCATAGCCACAGGCCACGACGCCGATGCGCATCGGCCGCTCGGCGGTAAAGGTGCCGCCGTAGCCGACCCGCTCGCCGGCCGCCAGCTGCTGCACGCCGATCAAGGCACTCTCCAGCGCCATCACCGGTTGCAGGCCAAGCGCCAGGGCCGACTGTTCGGCGAACGGACTGGCGCCATAGAGCATGATGCCGGGGCGCACCCAATCGCCGTGCGCAGTCGGGTGGCGCAGGATGGCGGCCGAATTGCCCAGGCAGACCGGCCCCTTCCAGTCGCCGGCAATGGCGCGGAAGCGTTCCATCTGCCAGGCCACCCCCCGTTCGCCGTCGGCTTCGGCAAAATGGGTCATCAAGGTGATGTCGACCGGCAGCTGGCGCAGGACGGCCAAAGCCGCGGGCAAGGTGTGCGCCGTAAAGCCGAGGCGGTTCATGCCGGTGTTGAGCTTCAGGTAAACGGCGACCGGGGCCGAGAAGGTCGCGTTGCGGACCAGCAGTTCGAGTTGCTCGGGGCAGTGGATGACGGTCGTCAGCCGGTGCTCGATGACGGCCCGCACGTCGCGGGCGCTGAATACCCCTTCGAGCAGCAGGATCGGCTGGGTGACGCCCGCTTCGCGCAAGGCGACAGCGTTTTCACTTTCCAGCATGGCAAAGCCATCGGCCTCGCCCCGCAGGGCTTCAACGGCCCGCCACTGGCCATGGCCGTAGGCGTTGGCCTTGATGACGGCCCAGGCACGGGAATTCGGAGCGTACTGTTTGGCGATTCGGTAATTGTGGCGGATGGCCGCCGGGTCGATACGGGCCCGGATCGGGCGGGAAATCTTCATAAAGCCAGTTCTTTCAGTTTGCGCTTGGCAAAGTCGATGAAGGTCGCGGTCAGGCGGGACTGGAAACGATCCTGCGGATAAACCAGATAGAGGCCGCGGGTCAGCGGCGGGTTCAATGGAATCGACACCAGCTCGCCGAGTTGCAATTCCTTTTCCACCACGGCACGCGACACGATGGCAAAACCCAGGCCGGTGGATACGACACCTTTCAGCGCCTCCGGGCTGCCCAGCTCCATCTGCATCTTGAGGCTTTCCGGCGCGACGTGATGGCGGCGGAAATAGGCATCGGTAATTTCGCGCGTTCCCGACCCTGGCTCGCGCGAGATGAACTCGTAATCCTCCAGCGCCTTGGGCGTCACCGATTCCATGCCGGCCAGCGGGTAATCCGGCGCGCAGATGACGCGCAGCTCATCCTCGCAACAGATATGGCTGTTCAGCCCGCCCAGTTTGGCCGGTGCCTCGATCAGCCCGACATCGATGGTGTGCTCGGCAACGCGATTCTCGATGCTTTCCGAATTGGCGACGATCAGCCTGGCCCGAACCTGCGGGTAGAGGGCATTGAACTCGCCGAGCACGCGCGGCAGCATGAATTCGGCAATCGTCGTGCTGGCACCGACGAGGAGCGGACCGCGCATTTCGCCGGTCATTTCGGAGAGCCGCGTTTCCATTTCGTCCGACAAGGCCAGGATTTTTTGCGCGTAGGAGAGCACGAGCTCGCCGGCTGGAGTCAGCGAAATACTGCCGTGACGGCGTTCGAACAACCGGGTGCTGTATTGCTCTTCCAGCTGCTTGATCTGGAAGGTGACGGCCGGCTGCGTCATGAATAAGGCGTCCGCCGCCCGTGTAAAGCTCAGGTGCTTGGCGACGGCATGGAATACCTGCAAACGCCGATCGGCCATATCGATTCTCCCGGATGGTGTGCGGCCGATATTTCATCACATTCCGCCGGCTTTCCGGAAAACCCGACCACCCCGAAACGAAAAAAAGCCGCCACCGGCTGCCGGCCGGTCATCTGCCGGTAATGGCAGGGACACACACTGCCCGCTCCCACCATCACGCCCCGGACATGCACAAGACGGCAAAGCACACAAGCCTTGCGCCGATTCCTGAGCGTGGTATAAACCTCGCCCAAAGTTATATAAAAGAGACAAAATTCTCGTGCCGTTCGGCTTCTACATCATCATGGCCGCGCAGTTTTTTTCCGCGCTGGCCGATAACGCACTGCTCATCGCCGCCATCGCCGCCCTGCGCGAGATGCAGGCGCCGGCCGAGTACGAGCCACTGCTCAAAACCTTTTTCACCGTTTCCTACGTCGTCCTTGCCGCCTTCGTCGGCGCCTTTGCCGATTCGATGCCCAAGGGCCGGGTCATGCTGATCAGCAACACAATCAAGATCGTCGGCTGCAGCATGATGTTCTTCGGTGCCCACCCCCTGCTCGCCTACGCTGTCGTCGGCCTGGGCGCCGCTGCCTACTCGCCGGCCAAGTATGGCATCCTCACCGAATACCTGCCGCATCGCCTGCTTGTCGTTGCCAACGGCTGGATCGAGGGGTTGACGGTCGGCGCCATCATCCTCGGCGTGGTCATCGGCGGCATGCTGATCCGGCCCGATGTCGCCCACCACCTGCTGGCATTCGATTTCCCGCTGATCGAGACCGGCATCGACACGACCGGCGAAATGGCCCTCACCGTCATCGGCGCGCTGTACATCCTGGCCGCCGTCTTCAACTTGTATGTGCCGAACACCGGCGTCGATCACAAGCAGCTCAAGAAAAATCCGCTGTTCCTGATCCACGAATTCAACCACTGCCTGGCCCTGCTCTGGCGCGACAAGCTGGGCCAGATTTCGCTGGCCGTCACCACGCTGTTCTGGGGTGCCGGCGCAACCCTGCAGTTCATCGTCATCAAATGGGCCGAAGTGGCGCTCGGCCTTGGGCTGTCCAAGGCCTCGATGCTGCAGGGCGTCGTCGCCGTGGGCGTCGCGGCCGGAGCAATCATCGCTGCCAAGTACATCACCCTGCGCAAGTCGGTCCGCGTCATCCCGCTGGGCATCGCAATGGGGCTCATCGTGCTGGTCATGAACTTCGTCAACAGCCTGTGGCTGGCCGTACCGTTGCTCATCGTGATCGGCGGCCTGTCCGGCTTCTTCGTCGTCCCGATGAACGCCCTGCTCCAGCATCGCGGCCACATCCTGATGGGCGCCGGCCATTCGATCGCCGTGCAGAACTTCAACGAAAACATTTCCATTCTGGTGATGACCGGCCTGTACTACCTGATGATCAAGATGGACATGTCGATCTACTGGGTGGTCACCCTGTTCGGCCTCTTCGTCAGCGGCCTGATGTACATGATCCGCCAACGTCACATTGCCAACCAGGCGATCCAGGACGACGTCCAGCACCTGGACGACTCGGCGCACCACTGATCAGGCCCCCTCCCGTTGCCGCGCGATGAATTCGGCCAGGGCTGCGGAGTCGAGCGGGCGGGCGATCAGGTAACCCTGAAATTCGTCGCAACCGCAGGTTGCCAGCAACTGCATTTCCGCCGGTGTCTCGACGCCCTCCGCGACCAGATGCAGGTTGAGGCCCTTCCCGAGGAAGATGATGGCATGGGGAATGGTCATCGCCGATTCCTCCCGGTCACAGCCGGAAACGAAGGAACGGTCGATTTTCAAGGTATCGATCGGCAGGCGCTGCAGATAGGAGAGCGATGAATAACCAGTGCCGAAATCGTCCACCGCAACGCGTACCCCCAGCGCCTTGATGCCGTTCAGGCGGCGGATGGTTTGCGCGACATCGCCCATGATGGCGCTTTCGGTGATTTCCAGCTCCAGACACTCCGCCGGCAAGCCGCTCTCAGCCAGCGTGCGGGCGATGAGTGCCGGCAGGCCTGGCTCGTCGAGCTGGCGCACCGAGAGGTTGACCGACACGCTCAGGCGGCGGCCGTCGATCATCGGCCAGCCGGCTGCTTCGCGACAGGCGGCCGCCAACACCTGTGTGCCGATGGCCACGATGTGGCCGGTTTCTTCGGCCAGCGGAATGAAGCGGTCAGGCGTGATCAGCCCCATGTCCGGATGCTGCCAGCGCACCAGGGCCTCGCACCCCTGCAAGCGCCCGGCAGCGTTGACCTTGGGCTGGTAAACCACCGTGAAATGCTGCGCGCTGATCGACTCGCGCAAGGCATTTTCCAGACCGAACCGTTCCTGCATCGCCTGGTTCAGGTTGCGGGTATAAAACTGGTAGCGCCCCCGGCCCTGTTCCTTGGCGTGATACATCGCCATGTCGGCCACCCGCAGCAGGCCGTCGAGATCCTGCGCATCATCCGGATACATGCTGACCCCGATGCTGCAGTTGATCTGCAGCTGGTGCCCCCCCAGTGCCATCGGGGCCTGAATGGCGGAGATGATCCGCTCCAGCAACGCCTCGGTATCCGCGGCGTGGTTCTGCTCGCCCATCAGCAGCACGAATTCGTCGCCGCCATAGCGGGCCACCGTATCCACGCCGCGCAGTGCCGAGCGCAGGCGCCGGGCGATCTCGATCAGCAGCAGGTCGCCGGTGGCGTGGCCGAGGCTGTCGTTGATCACCTTGAAGTTGTCGAGGTCAACGAAGGCCAGCGCCACCTTGCCCTGCTGCCGGGTAGCGGCCTGGATGGCCTGTTCAAGCCGGTCGCCCAACAGGTTCCGGTTAGGGAGGCCGGTCAGCGGATCATGGGTCGCCTGGTGATGCAGTGTCATCTGGTAACGACGACGCTCGGTGATATCCTCGACGATGCCCTCGTAATAAAGCAGGGAACCATCGAAATTGCGTACCGCATGGGCGTGTTCGGAAATCCAGATGCGCGTGCCGTCGCAGCAGTAAATTTCCGATTCGAAATCGGTCACCTTGCCGTCGCGCTGGATCAGCCGCTTGAATTCGGCGCGGCGCAGCGGGTCCACATACAGCCGGCTGCCTATGTCCTGAAGGCTGGCGATCATCACCTCCGGGCTGGGGTAGCGGTAGAGCTTCGCCAGCGCCTCGTTCACCGCCAGATAGCGGCCGCTTTCCGTGCTCTGGAACATGCCGATCACCGAGTTCTCGAAAATGCTGCGATAGCGGAGTTCAGTATCCGCCAGTTGCAGCATGGCCTGCACCCGCTCGGTGAAGTCTTCCAGATAGCCGTCGAGCACGGCGGGCGTTTCCTTGCCCCGGTTGATCATGCCGCGCTCGCGGACCCATTTTTCCTTGCCGTCGCGGGTGATGATCCGGTACTCCAGCGCATAGCGTTCGCCGCATTCGATGGCGGCGAGAATGGTACCGCGCACGCTGGCGCGATCTTCGGGGTGAGTCAGGTTCTCCAGCGAGTGTTCGATATTGCCGATCAGTTCCTCGGGACGATAACCGGTCAGGGCCTGTGCCCCGTCGCCGACTTCCAGTAGGGTCCAGTGCGGGTCGATCAGGCAGCGGAAACTCATGCCCTCGAAATACGGGGGCAGGCGGACTGCTTCCGGCAGCCTGCCCCGGTTCCGACTTGCATCCGCCCCGTCGAAAGGCCAGTACCGGTCAATGGGCATAAACAGTCGCATGCAGGGACTCTTGCGGAAGATGGCCGGCCAGCAGGTCGACACCATCGCCGATCCAGGCAAAGACAGCATCAATGGCGGCGGTAGACACCGAGAAGAAATCCTGCGGGGAAACGGTGATGCCCGAGGCGTGCAGCATCTGCGTGCGGATGATCCGCGCCATGTGCTGAATCGCGGCATGGGCCGCTGACGCGCGTTCGCCCTGGTCGTTCACCTGTTTGAGCAAGGACTCCGCACGAGCCAGCAGAAACATCAGCCGAACGCGTGACACCGCCGGACAGCCGCGCCGGGCCGCTACACTCATGCCGAGGGCGCGTGCCTGACCGAGGCATTCAGTAATCGCCTGCAGGCGGATGAGGCAGTCGCGAACGAGCGTCCGGCCCGCCTCCGGCACCAGCGGTTCGATGCGCGCCTCGCCCAACCCCTGCAGCCATTTCAACAACATTTCAATCATCATCGTGTGCTGAGCGACACTCTGCTCGATGCTGAGATCGCCGAGGCGCTCGCAGAGGGTGCGCCAGCGATGGCCGAACAGCGCCACTTCATTGGCCGTCAGGCAAGGCGCGGGCTGCCGCGCCTCATCGCGAATCGCCACCAGCAACGCCGGCAGGCGCCGGGCGATGTCGTCTTCAAGCGCCGTCAGACGCGCGCGAAAGCTGCCATCCCCCGCCAACCAGGCCGAGCTCAGCCCGCGGTGCTGCTGGATACCGGCAATCAGCATCAGCAGCCCTCGGCAGGCGGCCAGCGATTCCCGGAGCGACAGCCCCGCCCGGTGACGGCTGTCTTGCCGGGCATGCGTGAACATGAGGGCGAAAATGAGCGCCGCCATAACCGGCATCGCCATCATCAACCATTCCATTGTGCTTCTCCTGAATCCTTATTCGTATCGGTACTGCGCCAGCGCTGTTGTCCGCTGGGTGGCGAGGTCTCCTGCGGGCGTGCGAAAACGCACTGATGTCAAGCACCGTCTCAGCACGGTGTTCGCGACCGGCGCGCGCCCCCGCATGGGCCATGCGTTGCAAACGCGAACGGGAAAACCCCTGCGCCCCTCGGGGGCACGGTTACTGCATCTATCGTCATTGGCCAAATGGAAACCCGAACAAACCAAGCAAAATAAATGCCAGAACATCAAATCAACGACTTGCCGGAGGGTATTGCTGGATTTGTGTACATTTTGGTGCGTTTGACAAATCGCTTGGGTGCGGCTGCACCAATTCGGGGGGCGGTGGATGGCCGGCGCACGGGTGATGCCCGACATGGCGCGGACAAGCATGCGCACGCCGCTGCTACCTAGAACGGCAATTCCGGCGTCCCCTGTTCGCGCAGGATACGGCGGGCGAACAGCAGGTCTTCCCAGGCCTTGGCCTTGTCCGGCAGGTTGCGCAGGAGGTAGGCCGGGTGATAGGTCACGACGACGGGAATTCCGGCATATTCGAAGCGGCGGCCGCGCATGGAGGCCAGCGGCTTGTCCTCGCGCAGCACGCTGGCCATGGCCGGCTTGCCGAGCAACACGATGACCTTGGGTTTGAGCAGCGCCACCTGGCGTTCCAGGAAAGGCCGGCAAGCGGCGATTTCCGCGGCCTCCGGCGTACGATTGCCGGGGGGGCGGCATTTCACGGCATTGGCAATATAAACCCGGTTCCCCCGGGCGAGGCCAAGCGCAGCCAGCATGTTGTCGAGCAGTTTGCCCGCCTGACCAACGAACGGCTCGCCCTTGACATCCTCTTCCGCACCAGGCCCCTCGCCAATGAACAGATAGTCCGGGCTGGTATCGCCGACGCCGAGCACGGCCTGTCGCCGTCCTTCGCCCAGAGGGCAGGCGCGACAGGCGGCAACCAGACGAGCCAGGGTGGGCCAGTCGGCCGAAGCCCGTTCATCGCCGGCCGGCGTGGCGCACGAGGCAAGTGGCGGCGGGCTGACCGGGGGAACTGCCGCAACACGGGCCGCAGCGGGTTCGGCGGTGGACTCCTCGCGTGAGGCGGCCACCTCCGCTGCAGGAGCGACCGGCACGTCGCGCCGCACCCAGATCGGCGAAATTCCCATCTCGACGAGCATCTGCTCACGACTCAGGCTCATGCCACCAGCTCCTTGTCAAAAATCAGCGCATCCTCGCGCCCGGTCACGGCCGGATAATAGCCCTTGCGCACGCCGATCTGGCGGAAACCGAAGTGACGATAAAGATCGACGGCCCGCTCGTTGGATGGCCGCACCTCGAGGAACAGCCGGTTGGCCCCCCCCAGCCGGGCGCAAGCCATGGCATGGCGCAGCAGGCGGGCGCCGTAGCCCTGGCCCTGATAGCGCTTGCCGACGCCGATATTGAGCAGGTGCGCCTCGTCGAGCACCGACATGACCACCGAAAAACCGATCAGGTCGCCGCCCAGGCGGAGGACCCAGGCGCTGTAGCCGCTCTGCAGCGAATCGGCAAAATTGCCGCGTGACCACGGAAAACCCTGCAGACAGGCTTCCAGTGCAGCGACCGCATCGAGGTCACGTTCGTTCATCGGGAAGAATTCGGCCGCAATGGCCAGGCCGCTCACGCCCGACCGCCTTCGCGCAACCGCTCGGCCACCGTCTTGGCCACCTTGTCACGGATATAGAGTGGTGCCGCCTGCGCGGCGTCGATCCCCTCTCCCAGCGCCGCCTTGCGGGCCGCCAGACGCACCAGGCTGTCGGCCATCGGCAGGATGCCGGGATGCACCGCTGCGCCCGCCGTCTGCACCCGCTCGCGCAGGGCCGGATAGGCCGCCAGCCCGTTGCCGCAGGCCAGCCAGCCGCTGTCGGCCGGCAGCGCGACTTCACCCGGCGGCAACACGCGGATGTCGCCGCGCAGGGCATACGCGCCGCCGGCCTCGCGTTCGTAGAACCCGGAATAAACCTCACCCATGCGCGCATCAAGCAAGGCCAGCACCCGTTCGCCGGCGCTCTGCTCGGCCATGCTTTCCAGGCTGCAGACCGGAATCAGCGGCACGTCGGCCGCTACGGCCAAGCCCTGGGCCGCGCCGCATGCGATCCGCAAGCCGGTAAAAGCACCGGGGCCGACGCCGAAGGCGATGGCATCGAGATCGGCCACCCGCACTTCGCCCGCCGCCAGCAATTCGCGGACGAGCGGCAACAAGGTTTCGGAATGCGGCCGCTGCCCGGGGCAGATCCGCTGGCTGACGAGGCCGTCGCGCCACAAGGCGCAGGAGCCGAGTTCGGTGGAGGTTTCGAGGGCAAGGATCAGCATGGGCCGGCATTTTATACCGGAGGCCGACCGGTGTGGCGCGCGCCGCGGTCAATCTGGCCGCCAGCCCCGCCCGCCCCCCCGATGCTCGGGATGCGGCGGCCACCCGCGCTGCTCACGCATCTCGTCGCGCAGGCGGCGCCTGTCCTCCAGCGGCAGGTCACGCCAGCGGGGGGGCGGTTCCGCAGCACGCAACGCCTCGCGCCGGACCACCTCGTGCCGGAAATCGTGCTCCTGACGCCAGTGCTCGCGCATCTGCTCACGCATCTGGCGACGCTCCTCGGGCGGCAAATCCCGCCAGGAAGCCTGCGCCCACGCCGCCACCGGGCCGAGCAGGCTCAGGAGCAGCAGCGAACAGGTGGCAAGGCGTTTCATGACGGGGTGCAATCGGTTGGACGGGCAGCATCATTGTCCATCCGGACGGCCCGGGCAAGCCGTTTCAGATGTAAGCATATGTTTCCCCGCCGTCCGATGTACAAAGCTTGTTACCATTCCGCGCACCGTCTTCGGCGCCTGAGCTTATCCTTGCCTGCATGAACGAACAACACCCCCACATTCTCGTCGTCGACGACGACGCCCGGTTGCGCGACCTGCTGACCCGCTACCTCGGCGAACAGGGCTTCGCGGTGAAGGCGGCTGCCGATGCCCAGCAAATGGACAGACTGCGTGCCCGCGAACATTATCACCTGATCGTGCTCGACCTGATGATGCCCGGGGAGGATGGCTTGTCGGTCTGCCGCCGGCTGCGCGGCCAGGGCGACCAGACACCGATCATCATGCTGACCGCCAAGGGTGACGAAGTCGACCGCATCGTCGGCCTCGAAATGGGTGCCGACGACTATCTGCCCAAGCCGTTCAACCCGCGCGAACTGCTTGCCCGCATCCATGCCGTGCTGCGCCGCCAGGGCAGCAAGCCGCCCGGCACACCGGACGGCGACGCCGGGACGATCCGTTTCGGCAATATCGCAGTCGACCTTGCCGCCCGCACGCTGAAGCGCGGCGACGAACTGCTGCCGCTGACCACCGGTGAATTTGCCGTGCTCAAGGTGCTGCTCCAGCATCCGCGCCAGCCGCTGTCGCGCGACAAGCTGATGACCCTGGCCCGCGGCCGCGAGCAGGGACCGTTCGACCGCGCCATCGACGTCCAGGTTTCCCGCCTGCGCAAGCTGGTCGAAAGCGACCCGGCCCAGCCGCGCTACCTGCAGACGGTGTGGGGCTTCGGCTACGTCTTCGTGCCGGACGGCGCCTCCCGGGACTGAGCGCATGCCGCGCACGCTGCTGGCGCGCACCTTCCTCCTCCTCGCCGCTCTGCTGCTGGCGACGACGGTGGCCTGGCTGAGCCTGTTCCGCTACATGGATGCCGAACCGCGCGCCCGCGAAACGGCGCAACTGGCCGCCTCCGCCGTCAACCTGATCCGCGCCTCGCTGTTCGCCGCCGCACCGGACAAGCGCCTTGGCCTGTTTGCCGAATTTTCCAGCCGGGAAGGCATCCGCCTCTTGCCGGCCGAGCCGGAAGACCGCATCGAAGCCATGCCCGAGGGGCGTTTCTTTCAGTTGTTGCAAAGCGAGATCCACCGGCGCCTCGGCCAGCATACCCGCATCGCCGCCAGTGTCGATGGCGTGCCCGGTTTCTGGGTCAGCTTTCGCCTCGACGACACTGACGAGGAGGAATTCTGGCTGGTCCTGCCGCGCGAGCGGGCTGCCCGCAACTTCGCCCGCCACTGGCTGACCTGGGGCCTGCTCGCCAGCCTGCTGGCGCTGGCCGTCGCCTGGCTGATCGCCTCGCGCATCAGCCGGCCACTTGAGGCCATGGCCCGCTCGGCCGAAACGCTCGGCCGCGGCCAGACGCCGGAGCCGCTACCCGAGGATGGCCCGGAAGAACTCAGCCGGCTGGCCATTGCCTTCAACACCATGGCCGCCGACCTGCAGCGCACCGAACGGGAGCGTTCGGAGGTGCTGGCCGGGATTTCGCACGATCTGCGTACCCCGCTCACCCGCCTGCGGCTGGAGGCCGAACTCAGCGTTGCCGACGAAGGCGCCCGCCAGGCGGTCGTTTCCGACATCGAGCAGATGGAGAGCGTGATTTCGCAATTCATGGATTACGCCCGCGCCAACACCGGGGAGGAAGCAGCCGAGACCGACCTCACCGCCCTGCTCGCCGGCATTGCGGCGCGCCAGGGCAGCATCGGCCGTCACATCGTCAGCGACATTCCGCCCCTGGCCCCCCTCTGGTTACGTCCGAAGGCGATGACCCGGGCCGTGACCAACCTGATCGACAATGCCGCCAAATACGCTGGCGGCGAAATCGGCCTGCGCCTGTCCGAAGCCGACGGACACATCCTCATCGAGGTCAGCGACCGTGGCCCGGGCATTCCGGATGGCGAAGCCGACCGCCTGAAACGCCCCTTCACCCGTCTGGAAACAGCCCGCACCAATGCCAGCGGGACGGGCCTTGGCCTGGCCATAGTGGACCGCATCGCCCGCCTGCACGACGGGCAACTCGACTTGTTATCCAACCCCGGGGGGGGCTTGCTCGTCCGCTTGACCCTGCCGGCCCGGCGTTAAACGCCGCAGCGCAGCGGGAAGTTCTCGATCACCCGGTAATGCGGCCCTTCCGGCCTCAAAGCCGATTGCACCAGAACGAAGCTGGCGCAGTGCCAGATCAAGCTGGGCAGCGGCGGCCAATCGGTCGATTCGGCGAGGTCCAGCTTGCGAACCAGGGTGACATGCGGCGTGAAACGGCGGCCCGGCGGATCGACCGGAAAACCGCCCTCACCCAGCGCGGTGTGCAGGCGGCCGTGCAAGTCGGTCAAACCCTCCGGCGTTGTGCGGCAGCCGGCCCACAGCAGATGGTTGTGCGCCCAGTACGCGAGGTGATCGAGGGACAAGTCAAAGCAGTTCGCCTGCAGCCCCCGCCCCAGGGCGCGCAGCCTGGGCAGCGCAGGCAGCGGCACATCGCCCAGGAAGGCCAGCGTCAGGTGGATGGTATCGCGCCGGGTCGGACGCCCGCCGTATCGTGATGCCAAGGTGCACGCCACACCGGCCAAGGTATCGGCCACCGCGGCTGGCGGCCAGAGGGCGAAAAAAACCCTGGCCGAGAGCGGCCGTTCAGCGTTTGGGGGCCGGCGCTCAGCCGGCACGTTCGACCAGCACGACGGCCTGCGCCTCGATGGCCTCTTCGCGCCCGAGATAACCCAGCCGTTCGTTGGTTTTGCCCTTGATGTTCACCGCGTCGAGCGGCAGGCCAAGATCGGCTGCGACGTTGGCCACCATCGCGGCGGCATGTGGCGCCAGCTTGGGCTGTTGGGCGATGAGCGTTGCATCGACATTGACCGGCCGCCAGCCGCGCTCGGCCAACAGGGCGACGGCCCCGCGCAGCAGCACGCGGCTGTCGGCCCCCTTGTAGCGCGGATCGGTATCGGGGAAATGACGGCCGATGTCGCCGAGCGCCACGGCACCGAGCAGTGCATCGGTGATGGCGTGCAGCAGCGCGTCGGCGTCGGAGTGGCCGAGCAGGCCGGTGGAGTGCGGAATCTCGACGCCGCCGAGGATCAGCTTGCGGCCTTCGACCAGTTTGTGAACATCGTAGCCCTGCCCGACGCGGAAATTCATTTGCGTGCCCTCAGAATCATGGCGGCCAGGGGAAGGTCGGCCGGATACGTCACTTTCAGGTTGGTGGCATCGCCGCGCACCAGCTTGGGCCTGAGGCCAAGCGCCTCGACGGCGCCGGCTTCGTCGGTCACGTCGCGGCACTGTTGCAGCGCGTCACAGAGCAGACGGTAGCGGAACATCTGCGGGGTCTGCGCCTGCCACAGCCCGTCGCGCGGCACGGTGGCGGCGACGCGCTGTTCGGCATCGGCCCGTTTCAGGGTGTCGGCGACCGGCACGGCGAGGATGCCGCCGACCGGGTCATTCGCCAGATCGGCAAACAGCGCATCGATCATGGCCGGCGACAGGCAGGGCCGGGCGGCATCATGCACCAGCACCCAGTCATCGTCGGCCGCGACCATCGCCGCAGCCTGCAGGCCGTTGCTGACACTCTCCGCCCGCGTCGCGCCGCCGCAGCGCACGGTTTCCAGCTTGGCGCCCAGTTCGCTCCAGTCGGTGCGCGACCACCACGGGTCATCCGGCGCCAGCACGACCCACACCCGCTCGATATCCGGGCACGCGGTCAGCGCCTTGAGGGTATGGAAGATCAGCGGCCGCCCGAGAAGGTCGAGATACTGCTTGGGCCTCTCGGCGCCGAAGCGGGAACCGCTGCCGGCAGCGGGAACGATTGCGAAATGGCGTGGCATGGCTTAATTTTACTGAATAACGATTAAAACCGAGGAGGCGCATGAGCTTCGTGGTTCCCGAACTGGTCGAACCGGTCAAGGCTTTCGCCACGGCCCTGGGCATCGGCCTGCTGATCGGCATGGAGCGCGAGCGGCGCCCCGACTCGGCTGCCGGCCTGCGTACCTTCTCGCTGGTCGCCATGCTCGGCTGTCTGTTCGCCTTGCTCGACGAGCGTTCCGGCAGCACCTGGCTGCTGGCTGTCGGCCTGCTGGTCATTGCCGGGGCGATGGTAGCCTCCAATTTCTCGTCGCAGCAGGAGGAGCAGTACCGCGGCTTCACGTCGGAAGCGGCGGTCGTCGTCACCTACGGCCTCGGTGCAGCCGTCTGGTTCGGCTATGCGACCCTGGCCGTCATGCTCGCCATCACGACCACCGTGCTGCTCTATTTCAAGGCCGAACTCAAGCAACTGAGCCAGCGCACGACGCCGAAGGACATCAACTCGATCCTGCAGTTCGCCGTTCTGTCCTTCGTCATCCTGCCCATCCTGCCCAGCGAGGATTTCGGGCCTTACAACGCAATCAACCCGCGCCAGATCTGGTGGATGGTGGTGCTCATTTCCGGGCTGGCGCTGGCCGGCTACCTCGCCCTGCGCATCATCGGCGCCCGGCACGGCGCGGCGGTGCTCGGCATTTTCGGCGGCCTCGCTTCGTCGACCGCGACGACCATGATGTTCTCCCGCCATGCCCGCGAACATGCCGACCTGGTTCGCATGTCGGCCATCGTCATCCTGATCGCCAACGTGATGGTGATGATCCGCCTGTGGCTGGTTGCCGGGGTCGTCGCACCGCATCTGGCGGCGCCGATCGCCATCGTCTTCGCCTGCGGCATCGTGCCCGGCGTGGCGATGGCGCTGTACGGCTGGAAAATCCTGAGCGCCGCCGACAACCTGCCGATGCCGGAAGTCAAGAACCCGACCGAACTGAAGACCGCCGTTTCCTTCGGCCTGCTCTACGCCGTCGTACTGCTCGCCTCGGCCTGGCTGCAGGATCGCGCCGGCAACAGCGGCCTTTACATCGTCGCGCTGGTATCCGGCCTGACCGATGCCGACGCCAGCGTGCTGTCCACGCTGCGCATGTTCAATCTCGACAAGGTAGCGAGCGGCGAGGCGGTCATCGCCGTCGCCCTCGCCCTGCTTGCCAACCTGGCCTTCAAGATCGGCCTGGTGGTCAGCATCGGCGGTGGCACGCTGGCCCGCCACGCCCTGCCCGGCCTGCTCGCCATCGGCGGCGGCATGGGCCTGGGTTTGCTGCT
Organism: Azonexus sp.; assembly: GCA_046297855.1. Taxonomy (GTDB): domain Bacteria; phylum Pseudomonadota; class Gammaproteobacteria; order Burkholderiales; family Rhodocyclaceae; genus Azonexus. The sequence goes on along the minus strand of JBKBHB010000011.1, from coordinate 33,958 downwards.
CATCTGAGGAGAGCGCCATGAATGCCATTCGTCCCCCTGCCGTCGCCGGCGCCTTCTACCCCGGCGATCCGCCAACCCTCACGGCCACCGTGGACCGCCTGCTGGCCGCAGCCGAAACCACCTCGCCCGTGCACCCCAAGGCGCTCATCGTGCCGCACGCCGGCTACATCTATTCCGGGCCGATGGCCGCCCGCGGCTACGCCAGCCTGCTGCCGCAGGCCGGCCAGATCCGCCGCGTGATCCTGCTCGGCCCGACGCACCGGGTCGCGGTGCATGGCATCGCCCTGCCGGAAGCGACGGTTTTTGCGACGCCGCTCGGCAATATCCGGCTCGACGCCCAGGCCATCGCCCGCCTCGCCGACCTGCCGCAGATCGTCTTCAGCGATGCCGTGCATGCCTTCGAGCATTCGCTGGAGGTGCATCTGCCCTTCCTGCAACGGCTGCTGGGCGACTTCACGCTGGTACCGCTTGCCGTCGGCCATGCCATGCCGGAGGCGGTGGCTGAGGTGCTTGACACCCTCTGGGGCGGCCCGGAGACGCTGATCGTCGTCAGCTCCGACCTGTCGCACTTCCTGCCCTACGCCACCGCGCAGCAGGTCGACAGCCATACCTGCCGGCGCATCCTGCAACTCGACACCGACATCCATCCCGAGCAGGCCTGTGGCGCCTTCCCGATCAACGGCCTGCTGCTTGCCGCCCGCCGGCGCGGCCTGCAGGCGTCCCTGCTCGGCCTGTGCAATTCCGGCGATACGGCAGGCGACCGCGAGCGGGTGGTCGGCTACGCCGCCATCGCTTTCAGCGAAGGAGGGCAGCATGACTGACTTCGGCCCCACCCTGCTGGCCCTCGCCCGCAACGCCATTGCCAGCCGTCTCGGCCAGCCCACACGGCTGGTCGAGGGCAGCCATGCGCCGGAATTCGAAGCCCCCGGCGCCACCTTCGTCACCCTGACCCAGCACGGCCACTTGCGTGGCTGCATCGGCAGCCTGGAAGCTTGGCGCCCGCTGCGTCAGGACGTGCAGGAAAATGCCCTGGCTGCCGCCTTTCGCGACCCGCGCTTCGACCCACTGACGGCAGACGAGTGGCCCCTGACACGCATCGAGGTATCGCTGCTGACCCCGGCCGAGCCGATGCGCTTCCGCGATGAAGCCGAGGCCCTCGCCCAGTTGCGCCCCCACATCGACGGCGTCATTTTTTCGGTCGGTAGCCGGCGCTCGACTTTCTTGCCGCAAGTCTGGGAACAACTGCCCACGCCGGAACTGTTCATGGCGCACCTCAAGCAGAAGGCCGGTCTACCCGCCGATTACTGGAATTCCGGCGTCCAGCTGGCGCGCTACACGGTCAAGAAATGGCAGGAGGCCGAGGCATGACCCCCGTTGAAACCCTGCATCTCGGCCGCTGGTGGCACCCCCTGCCCGACGGCCGCATCCAGTGCGATCTCTGTCCGCGCGACTGCCAGTTGCACGAAGGCCAGCGCGGCGCCTGCTTCGTCCGGCAGATGGTCAATGGCGCCATGCACCTGACGACCTACGGGCGCTCCTCCGGCTTCTGCATCGACCCGATCGAGAAGAAGCCGCTCAACCACTTCTACCCGGGCAGCAGCATCCTGTCCTTCGGCACGGCCGGCTGCAACCTCGCCTGCAAGTTCTGCCAGAACTGGGACATTTCCAAATCGAAGGACATGGACCGCCTGATGGATGCCGCCAGTCCGGCGATGATCGCCCGGGCCGCCCGGCGCTACGGTGCCGAGGCGGTGGCCTACACTTACAACGACCCGGTGATCTTTGCCGAATACGCCATCGACACCGCGCTGGCCTGCCGCGAGCAGGGCATCCGCAACGTCGCAGTGACCGCCGGCTACATCCACCGCGCACCGGCCCGCGAGTTTTTCGCCGTGATGGATGCCGCCAACGTCGATCTGAAGGCCTTTACCGAGGACTTCTATCACAAGCTGTGCGTTGGCCATTTGCAGCCGGTGCTCGACATCCTGGCCTACATCCGCCACGAAACCAATTGCTGGCTGGAGATCACCACCCTGCTGATCCCCGGCCACAACGACAACGCAGCAGAGATCACCGAGCTGGCCCGCTGGGTGGCTACGGAACTCGGCCCCGATGTACCGCTGCATTTCACCGCTTTCCACCCCGACTGGAAGATGAAAGACGTGCCACCAACCCCGCCACAAACCCTGACCCAGGCTCGGCAGATCGCGCTTGACACCGGGCTGCACTATGTTTTCACCGGCAACGTACACGACAGCCCGGGCGGCACCACCTTCTGCCCGGGTTGCAAGGCGCCGCTGATCGTCCGCGACTGGTACGACATCCGCCGCTACGACCTGACGCCGGCAGGCCACTGCCCGCATTGCCAGACCGCCATCGCCGGCCGCTTCGGCAAGACCCTCGGGCGCGACGGCCATGCCTTCGGGGCCCGGCGCATTCCGGTGCACCTGTCCTGATGCTCCGCTACATCACGCTGCAGGCACCGCACGGCTCACTGCATGGCCGGCTCGGCCTGCCGGAAAACCCGCGCGGCCTGATCCTCATCGTCCGCGCTCATCGTCTGCCGGAAGACGAACTCGCAGCAGCCGAGTTCGAGGCGCGCGGCTATGCGACACTGTGCACCGACCTGCTGACCACGCAGGAACTGCAATTCATCGACGCGACGCAGAATGTTCCGCGCCTGGCACAACGCCTGCTCGACGTCCTCGACCTGATCCGCAACGACGGCGACATGCAGACGCTTCCGCTCGGCCTCTACGCCAACGGCGATACGGCCCCGGCCGCCATCCGCTGCGCTGCGCAGCGCGACATCCAGGTCAAGGCCCTGGCCTGCCACGGCGGATTGATCGACCGGGCCGGCGTCCAATCGCTCGAACTGATGATGGCGCCGCTGCTCATCCTGTTCGATCACGACGACGAGCTGGCACCTGCCGCCTTTCAGCGTGCCGCCCGGCATCTGGGCGGCCCCCGCGAGACCCGCCGGCTCGCTCCCCTCGACAAGCCGCTGCCCGCCGTAGCCGACTGGTTCGCCCGCCATCTCCAAGCCTGACGGGCACGGCACCAGCCCCCTGGCATCCCCATGGATGCCAGCCCCCCGCCCCGTGTTATAAATGGCATTTATCCCATCACTGGCCAAAACCCGAACAATGAGCACATTCGAGACCCGTACCGTGTATGGCACCGAGGACATCCTGCGCAGCCTGTGCAATTCAGTGACCAAGGTTCTTTCCATCGCCACGCAGAGCCCGATTCACTATTCCGGCATGGTTCAGCGCATCACCAAAACCTGCCTGAAACCGGACATCGGCTGCTTCGTGCTGTTCGACGGCGGGTTTTCCGGATTGGTCGTCATCAACTTTTCGGCTGCCGCCGCGATGGAGCTGTACGAGAGCTACATGCTGCACATGGGGATGTCCCGCGAGAGCCTGGCAAGCGCCTACACCTCCGACGAGGTCGGCAACGTGATGGGCGAACTGATGAACCAGATCGTCGGTGACTTTACCGGCAAGGTGGCGCGCGAATTGCAAACCCACATCACGCAGAACCAGCCGAAGATGCTGGCGCTCAACAAGCAGGTCATGCTCAGCGTCGATACCAATCTCGAGGCGCCGGAATCGCGCCGTGTCACCTTCTACACCGGTCGCAACAACATCTTCTACCTCGAACTGGCGATGGATCGCACGGAATTTATCAAGATGAACGATTTCGAAGCCAGCGAAGCCCCCGACCCCGATGAGTTGCTGGCCCAGGTCCATGCCGGCAACGCCCAGGCAAAGGCGGAAGCCGTCCTGGCGGAAGCGACGGATCACGAAGACCTGCTCAAGTCGCTCGGCATGTGAGGGCAGCATGGCGATCGTCATCTACCACACCCCCCGCTGCGCGAAGAGCCGCGAAACACTCGCCCTGCTGCAACAGTTCAACTGAAAGATCAACCATGAAGGACATGAACGACCCATCCCCCCTCAAATCCCTCTCCTCGCAGTGGAAGGTGATGACTTTTTATGAGCGCTTCGAGCAAGTGGTAGCACTGGTCTTGTCCGCTGTCATTGCCGTCATCATTGTCATATCGCTCATGCAGCTGATCCGTGTCGTTTTCACGCTACTCCTCATAAATGCTTTCAACCCCCTGGATCATGCCGTATTTCAAACGGTATTCGGGATGATGATGACTTTGCTTATTGCCATGGAGTTCAAGCACTCGATCATCAAGGTTGTCATGCGTCACGAGAACATCATCCAGGTCAAGACAGTGATCCTGATCGCCTTGCTCGCCTTGGCGCGAAAGTTCGTTATCCTCGACCCGGAAACCAGCCCGGCCAAAATCGCGGCCCTGGCCGGGGCAGCACTGGCACTTGGTGGCATTTACTGGCTGCTGAGAGAACGGGATGACCGTCTGGGGCACGGCAATCATTGATTCCAATACATCACCCAGGATGCCGACCCCATGTACATACACGATCCCTACCATCCCCAGAAACGGTTTTCCACGCGTTGGCTGTTCCTAACCGCTTGCATTGCCTCTGCGGTGTTGTTGTGGCACTTTCTGCCGATCGTTGAGTCGTGGCTCTCCCCCGCTGTGGGAACACCGCGCACCGTCACAGCACGCGGCGACTTGGCTGCCGACGAAAAGGCCACGATCGAACTGTTCGAGAAGGCACGCGACTCGGTAGTGTTCATCGCCACTGCCCAGGTCGTGCGCGACGCCTGGACACGTAACGCCTACACCGTACCGCGGGGCACCGGATCGGGTTTCGTGTGGGACGATGCCGGACACGTGGTCACCAACTTCCACGTCATCGAAGGGGCCTCGCAAGCCACAGTCAAGCTGGCGGACGGGCGGGATTACCAAGCCGCGCTGGTCGGCGCCTCCCCGGCCCACGACATTGCGGTGCTCCGGATCGGTGTCGGCTTCAAGCGCCCGCCGCCAGTACCGGTGGGCACCAGCCATGACCTGAGAGTGGGGCAGAAGGTATTTGCCATCGGCAACCCCTTCGGCCTGGACTGGACGCTCACCAGCGGACTGGTTTCGGCACTGGATCGCTCGCTGCAGGGGGACGCTGGCAAGCCCCCCATCGAGCACTTGATCCAGACAGACGCGTCGATCAACCCAGGCAACTCCGGCGGCCCGCTACTGGACTCCGCCGGGCGGCTGATTGGCATCAACACGGCCATTTACAGCCCCTCGGGTGCGTCGGCCGGCATCGGTTTTGCAGTGCCTGTGGACACGGTAATGCGCGTGGTACCGCAACTCATCAAGACCGGGCGCTACATCCGTCCGGCGCTCGGTATCGAAGTCGATGCCCAGCTCAACGAGCGGCTGGCTGCCGCCACTGGCGCTGACGGGGTGTTCGTGCTGCGCGTGACGGCCGGGAGTGCCGCCGACAAGGCCGGACTGCGGGGCGTGAAGGCAGCCCCGGGCGGCATCCAACCGGGAGACGTCATCACCGCAGTCGAGGGCAAGTCGGTAGCCAACGTGCCGCAGCTTCTGGCACGACTGGATGACTTCAAGGTAGGCGACATGGTGCACCTGAGCGTGCGCCGAAGTGACCAAACCCTGGAAATCATCGTGGTACTCCAGCCGGGGGTCTGAGTGCAGGCAATCGGCTGCGGCAGCCCGTCGCCACCACAGCCGATTGCAAGGGGCATCCCATTCATGGCCCCGGCATGACTTTCATCCGATTGCCCTGATCACCCATCCGCCCAGGCGCAGAGCCCCCTGGCGAAGCGGCTATAATCCAGGGCCCGTCACGCTTTTCGCTTCGCAGTGTCTGTCTCTCCCTCCCTGCTTTCCCTCCCCGCCCTGCCCAAGGCCGGTTCGCGCATTGATCTGCCCTCACTGGCAGGCTCCTCGGATGCCCTGGCGCTGGCAGAAATCGCCAGCCGCCATCCCGGCACCTTGCTGGCCGTCATCACGGCCAACGCCAACGACGCCCAGCGCCTGCTCGACGAAATCCCGTGGTTCGGCCCAAAACTGCGCGTGCGCCTGCTGCCGGACTGGGAAACGCTACCTTACGACAGTTTCTCGCCGCACCAGGATCTCGTTTCCGAGCGTCTCGCGACGCTGTGGGCAGCCATGCAGGGCGAGCTGGACATCCTGCTGGTGCCGGCCTCGACCGCTGTCTATCGGCTGGCCCCGCCGGAATTCATGGCGGCCTACACCTTCGCCTTCAAGAAGGGCGAGACCATCGACGCCGAGAAATTCCGCAGCCAGGTCACGCTGGCCGGTTACGCCAACGTCACACAGGTAGTCTCCCCCGGGGAATATTCGATCCGCGGCGGGCTGATCGACCTCTTCCCCATGGGTTCGGCCGTACCTTTCCGGCTCGATCTGTTCGACGACGAGATCGAGAGCATCAAGACCTTCGACGTCGATACCCAGCGCACCCTCTACCCGGTGCCGGAAGTGCGCCTGCTGCCGGCGCGCGAATTCCCGATGGACGACCGCGGTCGCACGCGCTTCCGCCAGAAGTTCCGTGAAGCCTTCGAGGGCGACCCGGCCAAGTCGGGCGTCTATAAGGATGTGTCGCAGGGCATCGCCAGCGCCGGCATCGAGTACTACATTCCGCTCTTCTTCGAAGAAACGGCCACCGTTTTCGACTACCTGCCGAAGGATGCCGTTTTCGTCACTCATGGCGACGCGCCGGGGGCGATTGCCGCCTTCTGGAAGGAAACGCGCTCGCGCTACACCTTGCTGCAAGGCGACAAGACGCGCCCGCTGCTGCCCCCCGAGGAACTCTTCCTCTCCGACGAAGCCTTCTTCACCGCTGCCAAGGGCTACGGCCGGCTGGTGCTGGACAACAAGAGCGACGCCGCGACGACCGCCCTGCCCGACATCGCCGTCGACCGCCGGGCCGAAGACCCGCTGCACAAGCTGAAAAACCACCTGGCCGGCTTCACGGGCCGCGTGCTGCTGCTGGCCGAATCGGCCGGCCGGCGCGAAACCCTGGCCGCCATGCTGGGCGAGCACGGCGTCAAGCCCGAGGCCTGCGCCGATTTCGCCGGCTTTGTTGCCGGCGATGCGCCGCTCGCCCTCGGCATAGCCCCGCTACACGCCGGCTTTACGCTGCCCGGCATGGCGCTCATTACCGAAGCCGAGCTGTACGCCGGCGCACCGCGCCGCACCCGGCGCGAAGCGGCGCGCAAGGCCAGTTTCGACAACTGGCTGAAGGACCTGACCGAGCTCAAGGTCGGCGACCCGGTGGTGCATGAAAGCCACGGCATCGGCCGCTACCAGGGCCTGGTGCGCATCGACCTCGGCACCGGCGAGCAGGAATTCCTCGAACTGCACTACGCCAACGAGGCCAAGCTTTTCGTGCCGGTCGCCCAATTGCACGTCATTTCGCGCTATTCCGGCGCCGAGCCGGAAGCCGCCCCGCTGCACACGCTGGGCTCCGGCCAGTGGGAAAAGGCCAAGAAGAAGGCGGCCGAACAGGCGCGCGACACCGCCGCCGAACTGTTGGCCCTCTACGCCGCCCGCGCCGCCCGCCAGGGTCATGCCTTCGCGTTCTCGGAGCATGATTACGAAGCCTTCGCCGACGGCTTCGGTTTCGAAGAAACGGCCGACCAGGCTGCCGCCATCGCTGCCGTGATCGAAGACATGAAATCGGGCAAGCCGATGGACCGCCTGGTTTGCGGCGATGTCGGCTTCGGCAAGACCGAGGTGGCGCTACGCGCCGCCTTCTGTGCCGTGGCTGGCGGCAAGCAGGTAGCCGTGCTGTGCCCGACCACGCTGCTCTGCGAGCAGCATTACCAGACCTTCGTCGACCGCTTTGCCGACTGGCCGGTGAAGGTGGCGGAAATCTCCCGCTTCAAGACCGCCAAGGAATCGGCGCAGGCCTTGCAGGAACTGGCCGAGGGCAAGATCGACATCATCATCGGCACGCACAAGCTGATCGGCAAGGATGTGAAATTCAGCCGCCTCGGCCTTGTCATCATTGACGAGGAACACCGTTTCGGCGTGCGCCAGAAGGAAGCGCTGAAGGCCATGCGTGCCGAGGTGGACGTGCTGACCCTGACCGCAACGCCCATTCCGCGCACGCTGGCCATGTCGATGGAAGGCCTGCGCGATTTCTCCGTGATCGCCACCGCGCCGCAGAAGCGCCTGGCGATCAAAACCTTCGTCTCGAAATTCTCCGACGGCATCATCCGCGAAGCCGTGCTGCGCGAACTCAAGCGCGGCGGCCAAGTGTATTTCCTGCACAACGAGGTCGACACCATCGAGAACATGCGCGAAAAGCTGGAACAGCTGGTACCCGAGGCGCGCATCGTCATCGGCCACGGCCAGATGAACGAACGCGAGTTGGAGCGCGTGATGCGCGACTTCACCAGCCAGCGCGCCAACCTGCTGCTGTGCACGACCATCATCGAAACCGGCATCGACAACCCGCACGCCAACACCATCCTGATCAACCGGGCGGAGAAATTCGGACTCGCCCAACTACACCAGTTGCGCGGCCGTGTCGGCCGTTCGCACCACCAGGCTTATGCCTACCTGCTGGTGCAGGATGAAAAGGCGATGACCAAGCAGGCCAGACAACGGCTGGAAGCGATCCAGATGTCGGAGGAACTCGGTGCCGGCTTCTTCCTGGCCATGCACGACCTCGAAATCCGCGGCGCCGGCGAGGTGCTGGGCGACAGCCAGTCCGGAGAAATGCAGGAGGTTGGCTTCAATGTCTTCGCCGACATGCTCAACCGTGCCGTCGCCCACCTGAAACAAGGCAAGAACCTGGACAGCATCGACCTGACGCAACCGCTCGGCGTCAGCAGCGAAATCAACCTGCGTACGCCGGCCCTGCTGCCCGACGCCTACTGCCCGGATGTGCACGAGCGCCTGACGCTGTACAAGCGCCTGGCCAACTGCGAAACGGCAGAAGAGATTGACGCCATGCAGGAAGAACTGATCGACCGCTTCGGCGAGCTGCCGCTGCAAGGGCAGTCGCTGATCGCCACGCACCGGCTGCGCCTGCTGGTCAAACCGCTGCTGATCCAGAAGCTGGATGCCTCGGCCGACCAGATCACTCTCCAGTTCAGTCCGGAATTCTCGAAAAATCCGCCGATCGACCCGATCAGGATAATTCAGTTGATCCAGAACAATCGGGCCTATAAATTAGCCGGACAGGATAAAATTTCCCTTTCACGCCACTGCCCCGCCTTGCATGACAAGGTTGCCGCAGTGAAGGACATGATTCGCGAGCTGACCCAATGACGACCCCCAACCTCGAAAACATCAACGTCTCCGCCTTCGATTCGATGCCGACGCCGGCCGAGATCCACGCCAAACTGCCGATCACCGACAAGGCAGCCAAAACGGTCAGCCACGGGCGCAACCTGCTGCGCAAGATTCTCGACCGCAAGGATCACCGCCTGTTCGTCGTGGTCGGCCCCTGCTCCATCCACGATCCGGTCGCTGGTCTCGATTATGCGCATCGCCTGAAAAAGCTGGCCGACGAGGTCGGTGACACGCTGCAGATCATCATGCGCGTCTATTTCGAAAAACCGCGCACCACAGTGGGCTGGAAAGGGTTCATCAACGACCCGTTCATGGACGACTCCTTCCAGGTCGATGTCGGCATGGAAAAGGCGCGCGCGTTCCTGCTCCAGGTCAACGAACTCGGCCTGCCGGCCGGCACCGAGGCGCTCGACCCCTACGGCCCGCAGTACTACGGCGATCTCATCACCTGGACAGCGATCGGCGCCCGCACCACCGAATCGCAGACCCATCGCGAGATGTCCTCCGGCCTGTCCACGCCGGTCGGCTTCAAGAACGCGACCAGCGGCGACCTGACCGTGGCCACCAACGCCATTCTCTCCGCCTCGCGCCCGCACTCCTTCCTCGGCCTGAACAACGAAGGCCGCGTCGCCATCGTGCGGACGACCGGCAACCGCCATGGCCACATCGTGCTGCGCGGCGGCGAATCCGGCCCGAACTACGACACCGTCTCGATCGCCATGGCCGAAGCCGCCATCGCCAAGGCCAAACTGCCGGCCAATATCGTCGTCGACTGCTCGCACGCCAACAGTTCCAAAAAACCGGAACTACAGCCGCTGGTCATGGCCGACGTCGTCAACCAGATCCGCGCCGGCAACAAATCGATTCTCGGGGTCATGATCGAATCCAACATCGAACCTGGCAACCAGCCGATTCCGGCCGATCTGAAGCAGCTGAAATACGGCTGCTCGGTCACCGACGGCTGCATCGGCTGGGAAACCACCGAAAAAACCATCCGCGACGCCGCCGTGCTGCTGCGCGACGTGTTGCCGGAACGTCTGGCCTGACGCTTCCGGATTTCTCCTCTCGATCACCCGCTTCATGGATGGCGGCGAGGCGCAACCGTGGTGGCACTACACCGGCGAGCGCAAGGCCATCCGGCAGCGGGATGAACCACGCTGAACCGACATGAACCTCGTCATCCAGGGCGGCGCCCTGCCCACTTTCCTGCTCGAACGCATCGTAACGGCGACCGGCGCCAGCGCCGTTGAGCCCCGTCCGCCGCAGGTCGTCCGCCTCATCGGCGCAACGCGTACGGCGGAGTTCGATGCCTTGATCCCGCTCATCGAAGCCGAGAAGCTCGACTGGGCCTTCGCCCAGCCCGGCAAGAAGCTCTCCGACTACGGCCTGATCTGCTTCGACATGGATTCGACGCTGATCACCATTGAATGCATTGATGAACTGGCCGACTTCGCCGGCAAGAAGGCTGAAGTATCTGAAGTGACCGAAGCCGCCATGCGCGGCGAAATCGATTACCGGGAGAGCCTGCGCCGCCGCCTGGCCCTCCTCGCCGGGCTCGATGCCCGCGTCCTGGCCCGCGTCTATGGCGAACGCCTGCTCCTTTCCCCCGGCGCCCGCGAACTGCTCGAGGCCTGCCAGAGCGCCGGCCTGCGCACGGCCATCCTGTCCGGCGGCTTCACCTACTTTACCGAGCGCCTGCGCATCGAACTGGGTTTCGACTTCGCCACCTCGAACGAGCTCGAAATCTCCGGCGGCAAGCTGACCGGCAAGGTGATCGGCGACATCGTCGACGCATCGGCCAAAGCCCACCACCTGGCCCGCCTCACCGACGAGCTCGGGCTACGGAAGGAGCAGGTCATCGCCTGCGGCGACGGCGCCAACGACCTGATGATGATGGCCCAGGCCGGCCTGTCGGTGGCCTTCCGCGCCAAGCCGGCAACCCGCGCCAAGGCCGATGTGGCGATCAACTTCGGCGGCCTCGACGCCCTGCTCAACCTGTTCGAACCCTGAACGTCCGGCGCGCGTCTTCAGTGGGCGCCCCCCGCACCGGCAGCCGCGCCACAAGCATGGCAGAAACGGGCAAAGGCGCTTTTCCGTTCCTGGCATTGGCGGCAATGATCGAATAGGCAGATGCCGCAATGCGGACAGTAGTCGATGGCCGCATTGGCCAGATCCACCGGGCGTTCGCAGCCGGGGCAGACCTTCTTGGCCAGTCGGGCCAGCGCCGTGTCGTAGCCGAGCTCTTTTCGCCGCTCGACATCCGGCATGGCTTCGGCCTGTTTCTGCCGCTCGAGATAGCGATTCAGCGCGACGATCGCATAGCGGCCGACCAGTACGGTGATCACGATACCGACCACGTAGCGCACCCAGCCGCCATAGCTCGGGATGTAGGGAACCAGTTCAACAAAGAAGGCGAACAGCGCAAAGTAGATGAAGCCCCAGACGAAGGGCCACCACGTACTTTTCCGGTGGCGGGCGAACAGCCAGCCGGCAACGGCGAGTAGCGGCACGGTCAGTGCCAGGCGGTAGCCGAAGATACGGAGTTCCTGCCGGCGCAGTTCGTCAGCGAGCTTTTCCGAGGCATCGCCCTGCAGTGCCTGCAGCGCGCGTTGCGCCCGCGCTTCGGCCTGCCGGGCATCGAGCAGCGCCTGCTGCTGGCGCTCGACATCGGCCAGCGCCTTGCGTTCGAGGATCTTCAACGCATCGAGCGCCTGTGTCCGCTCGATCAGTTCGCTGTCCTGCTCTGCCCGCCGGGTGGCGTGGCGGGTAGCCAGCCAGTTGTTGAAGGTATCGCGTGCGGCCTGCGAATTGGCCCGCGCCCCGTTGAGTTTGAGTTGCGCCTGGTCGTGCGCATCCTGCGCGGCCTGCCGTTGTTCCTGCAGGCCACGCAATTCGGTGCGCAGCGCGTCGGCGGCCGGCTTGTCGATGAAATCATCGAGCGTGTAGCGCTGCTCGACCTTGGGCAGGTTGGCGACGATCGTCCCGCCCAGCCCGCTCAGGAAACTGGCGAACACGAAAGCCACCAGCCACAAGCCGAGGCGGAACCACTTTTCCGACAAGCGCAATGCCTTGCTCATGCTTTCTCTCCTCCCTTCAGCCAGCGACGGCCGGCGGTAAACACCCTGACCCCCAGCAGGGCCAGCCCCCCGCCAGCCAGGCCCACCAGGGCATCGAGCAGCATGCCGGCCAGGCTGCTTCCCGGGCCGGCCAGTTCGGCTCCCTGTTCGAGGGCGTGGTGCAGCGGCGGCACGCCGTGCGCCAGGATGCTGCCGCCGACCAGAAACATCGCCGCCGTGCCGAGCACGGTCAGCAGGCGCATCAGCTTCGGCGCTGCCAGCAACAAGCCCTTGCCGAGCCCTTTCGCCAGTCCCGGGCCTTTCAGCAGCAACCAGGCGCCGACATCGTCCATCTTGACGATACCGGCAACGACGCCATACACGCCGACGGTCATCATCGCCCCGACGCCGGCCAGTACCGCCAGTTGCGACAGGAAAGGCTGCCCGGCGACAGTGCCGAGCGCAATGACGATGATTTCCGCCGACAACACGAAATCGGTGCGGATGGCTCCCTTGATCTTGTCGGCCTCGAATGCGGCCAGGTCAATGTCGGCATCGGCCAGCGCAACGACTTCGCGGGCATGGTGTGCAGCATCCTCTTCCGCGTGGGGCAGCCATTTGTGTAGCAGCTTCTCGACTCCCTCCAGGCACAGGTAGAAGCCGCCGAGCATGAGCAGCGGCATGACGGCCCATGGAATGAAGGCGCTGACCGCCAGGGCCGCCGGCACCAGGATCAGCTTGTTACGAATCGAGCCAAGCGCCACCGCCCAGACCACCGGCAGCTCGCGCTCGGCTGCCACGCCGGCCACCTGTTGGGCATTCAGCGCCAGGTCGTCGCCCAGCACACCTGCCGTTTTCTTGGCAGCGACCTTGGTCAGGATGGCGACATCGTCCAGAACACTGGCAATGTCGTCGATCAGGGTGAGCAGGCTGGCTCCGGCCATGGCGAATCTCCGTGCGCGCGTGGGTCAGCGCCGGTGCAGCACCGCCTGGTTCAGCATGAGGGCGTGACGAAATCGAAAAAATACTCACGCAACCAACTGGCCCGGCGATCGAAGGGCGAGCGGCGCTCCTCGAAGACCAGGCCGTCGCGTGTCATGAAGGGCGGCGGCTCGACCCGGTTGCGGGACCGCCGGTCGGCACCGCGCTCCCTCGGTACGCGCTTTGGCTCTGCCGGTTGAACATCCATGACATTATCCTCACTTGCCGCAAAGTAGGGATTATGCCATCTGGCAGCCGTGTCAGATATCGCTGAAGAGGCTGACTTCCGGCAGGCGGGATTTGGGCAGCCGGGCGTTGAAGTCGTCCTCCGCGCTGTAGCCGAGCGCGACGATAACCACGCTGCGCAAGCCACGGACGCGCAGATCGAGGGCGGCATCGATGGCTTCGGTATCGATTCCCTCCATCGGGCAGGCATCGACCCCGAGCGCCCCGGCGGCCAGCAGCAGGTTGCCGAGGGCGATATAGATCTGGCGGTCGACCCAGGTGTCGAGATCCTGCTTGTCCTGATGCGACTTGACGTAGAAATGACGGGCGTTATTTTGCAGGGCCTTGCCTTCCGGGGTCGGGAAACGCCCGTCGGCCTCTTCCTGGGCCAGTAACGCTGCCAGATGGGCCTCGTCGAGATCGGTTTTGGCGCAAAACACCACGGCGTGCGAACAGCGGGCCACCTTCGGCGCGTTGTAGGCATAGTTGCCGGCCAGCGTCGCGGCGATCTTCGCCTTGCTTTCGTCGCTGGCGGCAACGACGAAATGCCAGGGCTGGACGTTCACCGAGGCCGGCGCAAAGCGCAACACGGTGCGCAGGTCGGCCATCACGGCATCGGGAATCTTACGCTGCGGATCGAAGGCTTTGCAGGTACGGCGGGTCGTGGCGATTTGGGCAATGTTCATCGGAAAATTCCTTGGCTGAATAGTGATTACGGCCGGCGCGGCGACGGGTAGAATCGCGGTCCGCGCCGCGCTGGCGTGGCCAACAGACATTATCACCCAAGCTCAGGTTCCGCATGTCCGATTACTCCGCCGCCTCGATCCGTGTCCTGAAAGACCTCGAACCCGTCAAGGAACGCCCCGGGATGTACACCCGGACGACCTGCCCGACCCACATCGTGCAGGAAGTCATCGACAACGCCGCCGACGAAGCGCTGGCCGGTTTCGCCAAGAAGATTTCGGTGCGCATCCAGGCCGACGGCCTGATCGAGGTGTCGGACAACGGCCGCGGTATCCCGGTCGAGATTCACCCGGAAGAAGGCAAGCCGGCGGTCGAGCTGGTGTTCTGCAAGCTGCACGCCGGCGGCAAGTTCAACAAAAAGGAATCCGGCAACGCCTACCGTTTCTCAGGCGGCCTGCACGGCGTCGGCGTGTCGGTGACCAATGCGCTCTCCAACCGTCTGGAAGTCGAGATCAAGCGCGGTGGCGGCGTGCACAAGATCGCCTTCGCCGACGGCTTCGTCGTCGAGCCGCTCGCCCGTATCGGCGACGTGGGGCCGCGCACCACAGGCACCACGGTGCGTATTTCGCCCGACCCGAAGTATTTCGATTCGCCCAAGGTCAATCTCGGCCAACTGGAGCACCTGTTGCGCTCCAAGGCCGTGCTCATGCCCAATGTCACCGTCGAACTGGAAATCGAGGGCCAGGAAAAGAAGACCTGGTGCTACCAGAACGGCATGGCCGACTACCTCAGCGAAATGATGGTCGGCCAGCCGGTCGCACCGATTTTCGTCGGCGAAAAGTACGTTGAAGTCGAAAACGGTTTTGCGGTTGGCGAAGGCGCCACCTGGGCGCTGGCCTGGTTCGAGGAAGGCGGCGGCAAGCCGGAAAGCTACGTTAACCTGATCCCGACGCTCGATGGCGGCACGCATGAGGCCGGCCTGAAATCCGGCGTTTTCGAGGCGGTCAAGGCCTTCGCCGAGCACCACGCCATCCTGCCAGCCAAGGTCAAATTGGCGCAGGAAGACGTTTGCGGCAAGATGACCTTCCTGCTCTCGGCCAAGGTGCTCGATCCGCAGTTTCAGGGGCAGACCAAGGAAAAGCTGACTTCGCGCGACGCCTACAAGCTGGTCGCCCAGATGGTGCGCGATCCGTTCGAGCTGTGGCTGAACAGCCATGCCGATTTCGGCAAGAAGATCGCCGAACTGGCGGTCAAGGCGGCGCAGAACCGCATGAAATCGACGCAGAAGGTCGAGAAGAAGAAATCCTCCGGTATCGCCACCCTGCCCGGCAAGCTGACTGACTGCGAATCGGACGACATCACCCGCAATGAACTCTTCCTCGTCGAGGGCGACTCGGCCGGCGGTTCCGCCAAGCAGGGCCGCGACAAGGAAACCCAGGCCGTCCTGCCGCTGCGCGGCAAGGTGCTGAACACCTGGGAAGTCGAACGCGATCAGCTGTTCAAGAACAACGAAGTGCACGACATCGCCGTCGCCATCGGTGTCGACCCGCACGGCATCGAACAGATCGACAGCGTCGACCTGTCCGGCCTGCGCTACGGCCGCATCATCGTCATGTCCGATGCCGACGTCGATGGCTCGCACATTCAGGTGCTGCTGTTCACGCTCTTCCTCAAGCATTTCCCGGCGCTGGTCGAAAAGGGCCACATCCACGTCGCCCAGCCGCCGCTGTTCCGCGTCGACGTCGAAGCCAAGGGCCACACCCGCAAGATCTACTGCCTCGACGAAACCGAAAAGCAGCAAACCCTGCACAAGCTGGCCGAAGAAGGCGTCAAGGAACACAAGATCACCGTCTCCCGCTTCAAGGGCCTCGGCGAAATGAACCCGGACCAGCTATGGGAAACCACGCTCTGTCCGGACACCCGCCGCCTCGTGCCCTTCCAGGCCGACCGTGACACGATCGCCCAGATGCACCGCACGTTTACATTGCTCATGGGCAAGGGTGAAGCCTCCGGCCGCCGGGCGTGGATGGAAAAGGATGGCGGCTTGGTCGAGACGGATGTCTGAGCGGAAGCATGGATGAACAACTTGTTCGTTGGGAGTTTCAAAGCGTTTTCTTGGCGAACGGATACATACTCAACGGATGCTGGGTGCTTGTTGGCATGATGCTGCTTTACGCCATGGGACTCCCGGTCTATCTATGCCCCATAGCGGCATTGCCGCATATTTTGAAATACCGCGCCCAGCCAAATTTTATAGAGATTGATCGGAATGCCAGCGAGATTCGGTTCATCTACTGCAGATTGTGGCGAAACGATGTCCGATCCTATCCAATCACTCATTGGCGCAGGGTTCGTTCGTACATCACCCCCAGGAAATACCCTCAAAATATCGTCGAACTTCTACCTATCGACGGCGATTCCGAAGGATTACCCATCGCCAGCTTCGATCCTGCGCGGGATGAATCCAAATTTTTGTATCCGACAGAAGCCTCTGAGGCACACGACCTGCGCCAGAAATTAGCGCAAACCGGGCTTTTTGTTGACGCGGGCTTCTCCCCCGCAGGAACGTCGCGTCGTACGAAAAATATTCTGAGGTTCTAATTGACTGTTTCTGACAGAAACAGCTTGCAACACTTTCCCCCCGTACGGAAATAGCTGAATTACATGTTTGCGCTCTAATAGTTTCCAGCGCGGAATGTTCCGCCTTCACAATCAAGGAGCCCAACATGTTGAACAACAAAAAACTGCGTATCGCCGCTCTGGTGCTGGGTGCCAGCGCCGCTGTCATGTCCGCCCCGAGCTTCGCCCAGCGTGGCGGCTGCTGGGGTGATGGCCCGATGGGCGGTCGTTATGCCGAAGGCCGCTTCGCCGACCGCATGAAGATGCACCAGCAGCGCCTGCACGACGCGCTGAAGCTGACGCCGCAACAGGAAGGCGCCTGGAAGAAATTCCAGGAATCCCACCCGTTTGCCGGTAGCGCCAAGCGGCCCGAGCCGGTCGATTTCAGCACGTTGACGGCGCCGGAGCGCGCCGAAAAGATGCTCGAATGGCAGAAGCAGCATCAGGAAGCGATGAGCCAGCACGTCGCTGCCCTGAAGGATTTCTACGCACAGCTGACGCCGGAGCAGAAAAAGATCTTCGATGAGCAGAGCCAACCGGGCAAGCGCGGCCCGCGCGGCGGCATGCGCGGTCCCGGCCCGCAAGGACCGGCCACCCCGCCGCCGGCGCAATAACGGCAGGCCGCTCTGACGCACACCGGGCCGGTGGTCTTCCCACCGGCCTTTTTCGTCGTCAACGATCAGAACCTTCTGCTACCGATCGTCACGAAACCTTTCGCCGGCCAAGGCTAGAATGGCGCGCTTCGCTCACTTGATCCGCCACCGTGCTGCACTCCTTCCTCCGCCATTCCCGTTGGTGCATTCTTGTCTTGGCCCTCACCCTCGGCCTCGCCGCTTGCGTCGGCCCGGGGAGCAAGCCCGCCACGACACCCGTGGCCTACAAGCCGAAGATCGGCCTTGCCCTCGGCGGCGGCGCAGCCCGCGGCTTTGCCCACATCGGCGTGATCAAGATGCTCGAATCGCATGGCATCTACCCCGACTATGTGGTCGGCACCAGTGCCGGCGCGGTGGTCGGCTCGCTCTACGCCGCCGGCTACGATGCCTTCGCCATGCAGAAAATCGCCCAGCAACTGGATGAAAAGATCTTTGCCGACTGGACGCTGGGCGGCCGCGGCCTGCTCAAGGGCGAAGCGCTGCAGGAGTTCATCAACCAGCACATCAACCGCCGGCCGCTCGAACAGCTGAACCGCCGCTTCGCAACCGTTGCCACCGATCTCAACAGCGGCGAGCGCGTCGTCTTCCGCACCGGCGATACCGGCATGGCTGTGCGCGCCTCGGCCGCCGTGCCCGGGGTTTTCCAGCCGGTGCAATTTCGCGGCCACAGCTATGTCGATGGCGGCCTGACCAGCCCGGTCCCGGTCCAGGCAGCGCGCGACATGGGGGCCGACATCGTCATCGCCGTCGACATCTCGGCCAAGCCGGAAGGCCAGCCCACCGACAGCCTGACGGCCATCATGTGGCAGACGACAACCATCATGGGCGGCGCCATCGCGGCGAACGAGCTCAAGGGCGCCGATGTGGTGATCCGTCCCCGACTGCCCTACGTCAAGTCGTGGGATTTTGCAGCGCGCAACGACGCCATGCTCGAAGGCGAACGCGCCGCACTGGCCGCCTTGCCGGCGATCCGGCAGAAATTGCTGCGCTGAAGGGGGATATCCCCCAAGCGCCCCGCTTTTCTGCCAGAATTTCGTTTTTACACCCCATCCAGCGGACCCACCATGACCTACAAAGTCTTTGTCGACGGCCAGGAAGGCACCACCGGCCTGCAGATCAACGAATACCTCGCCCAGCGCAGCGACGTCGAAGTGCTCAAGATCGACACCGACAAGCGCAAGGATCTGGCCGAGCGCAAGCGCCTGATCAATGCCTCCGACGTGACTTTCCTGTGCCTGCCGGACGAGGCCGCCAAGGAATCAGTGTCGCTGGTCGACAACCCGAACACCTGCGTCATCGACGCGTCGACCGCGCACCGCGTCAATCCGGCGTGGACCTTCGGCCTGCCGGAACTGGCCAAGGATCAGCGCGCCAGGATCAAGGCCTCCAAGCGCATCGCCAACCCGGGCTGCCACGCCACCGCCTTCATCCTTGCCCTGCGCCCGCTGGTGCAGGCCGGGCTGCTGCCGGCCGCGACGCAGATCGCCGCCAATTCCATCACCGGCTATTCCGGCGGCGGCAAGTCGATGATCGCCGATTACCAGGCCGCCGCCAGCGATGCCACCCGCCTCAAGGCCCCGCGCCCCTATGCGCTGGCCCTGACCCACAAGCACCTGCCGGAAATGCAGGCCTACACCGGCCTCACCGTCGCGCCCATCTTCCAGCCCATCGTCGGGCCGTTCTACAAGGGTCTCGCCGTCACCGTCTACCTGCAGCCGCAGCAATTCACCCGCCAGGCTTCGCCCGCCGACGTGCAGAAGATCATTGCCGACTACTACGCCGGCGAGCGTTTCATCAACGTGCTGCCGGTCGACCTGGCCGCCACAACCGAAGGCGGTTTCTACAATGTGGAAGCCAACAACGGCACCAACCAGGTCGACATTGCCGTCTTCGGCAACGACGAGCGCATGCTGGTCATCGCCCGCCTGGACAACCTCGGCAAGGGGGCTTCCGGCGCCGCCGTGCAGGCGATGAACGTGCATCTCGGCGTCGAGGAAACGCTTGGCCTGATCTGATCGTCGCCACGCAGGACGAAGCCCCGGGCCGGCGAAGACCGCCCGGGCTTCATTTCGGGCATCAGCGGCCGTTACGGATGCTTGCGCTGTAATCCCTGACGTATTGCAGGCTGGTCTGGTCCAGCACCTGCGCGATGCGTTCGCTACTCGTTGCAACGTTCTGGGCCGATCGGTCCTCGCGGCGATCTGCCCTGTTCAGGTCGCGGATGGCGTTGTCGAAGAAAATCCACTGGTTCCGGGCGAGGTGGATGTTGTCCCGACTGGCGCTGGTGTTCTCGCGGGCCGTATCCAGTTCCTGCAAGCCTTGGGCGAATTCCTTGCGGGCCTGCTCGATGTCGGTCAACACCCCCTGACTGTGGTTGCCGGCATAGGCCTGCAAGTAGAGGCGGGCCAGGCGCTGCGACAGCATGTTGAGGCGTGACGACAAGTCCACCAGCCGGCCGACCGGCGTTTCGCCCTCGCCCTCGATCAGCAGGGCAAGCTTGCCGGCATGGACCATCAATTCGTCTGCCACGAGATTGAGCCGTTCGCTGCCGGCGCCATCCGGCGCCCTCTGCAACAGGCCGCGCATTTCCTGCCACAAGGCCTCGCTGCGGGCAAAGGTGCGTTGTACATTCGGCTTGCGGGCATGGCGCGACAAACGGCCGAATTCGGCATCGACCTCGGGCAGGGTAGCCTCGATCTGCTGCCGGGCCTGCCCGGCCTTGAGGCCCATGGCAGCCTGCACATGGAGTTTGGCCAGCCGCTGCGACTGCATGCGCAGCCGCCCGGCACTGGCGATATCCTGCGCCAGCTGTGCCCCCTCGGCCGGCCGGGCGACAATGGCCGGCGTTTGCGCGACGGCCTGAACGAGCGGGGCTGCGAACAGCGAGATCGACGAAAACAGCAGGAACGGGGCTAGGCGGGAAATACCGGATCGGTGCATCGTGCAATGGTGAGGATCGTTGCGGGGCGGGCATTTCAACATCCCGATGTTGCACGGCGTTTACAAAACCGCTGACCCGGCACGTTCGTCCGGCCGGCGCCCCCCGCTGCACCTGACGATGCCCGCGTACGGCCGGATGATGGCATGATGTTGGCACGCCAACACCGAAGTCGCGACGATGCCAGAATTCCCCACCATCAGCCTGGCCCTGCAGGGCGGTGGCGCACATGGCGCCTTTACCTGGGGCGTCCTCGACGCCCTGCTCGCCGATGGCCGCTTTCGCTTTGAAGGCGTCAGCGGCACCAGTGCCGGGGCCATGAATGCCCTCTGTCTGGCCCATGGCCTGATGACCGGCGGCCCGGATGGCGCCCGCGAAACCCTGCGCGCCTTCTGGATGGGCATCGCCGACCTCGCCCCGGTGTCCGCTTCCGGCAGCCCCCCCGGCGCCCTTTCCCCGGCGCTCAAAATGATGCTGCAATGGACGAACTACCTGAGCCCGGAGCAGATCAACCCCTTCGACCTCAACCCGCTGCGCGACCTGATCGAAGCCCGCTTCGATTTCGCGCGGTTGCGCCGGGAAAACCCGGTCAGGCTGTTCATTGCCACCACCCATGCCAACTCCGGCAAGCTGCGCGTCTTCGGCAACCATGAACTGTCAGCCGACGTCTTTCTGGCTTCCGCCTGTCTGCCGACCATCCACCGCACCATCGTCATCGACGGCGAACCATACTGGGACGGCGGCTATAGTGCCAATCCGGCAGTTTTCCCCCTGTTTTACGACTGCCAGACGCCGGACATCCTGCTCGTTCTGCTCACCCCCCTGCGCTACGCGGAAACACCGGAAAGCGCTGAAGACATCCGTACCCGGCTGCGCGAACTGGCCTTCAATTCGACCTTCCTGCGCGAAATGCGGATGTTCGCCCACCTGCACGAACACATCGCCACGCCCAACCTGCCGGCCTGGCTGCTCGACAAGCTGCCGATTGCCCGTTTCGAGCGCCGTCTGGCCGGCCTGCGCTTCCATGCCATCAGCGCCGAGCACGTGCTGGGTGAAATGCCTTCCGACAGCAAGCTGGCGGTCAGCCATGCCTTCTTCACGGACCTGTTCGCCGTCGGCCGCGCCCATGCCCGCCGCTGGCTCGAAAAGCACGGGCCGCTGGTTGGCAAGCAGGCCAGCCTCGACCTGGCCAGCCTGTTTTATTGACCGCCGGCAGCGCGGAGCGGGGTAAACTTCCGCCCCATGACCGCCGCCTCGCCCCGCATCCTCAGCGTCATCCCGCCGATGACGCAGCTCAACACCCCCTACCCGGCCACCGCCTACCTGACCGGTTTTCTGCGTTCGCGCGGCTTTCACGCCGAACAGACCGACCTGGCATTGCTGCTCGTGCTCGACCTCCTCTCCCGCGCCGGCCTGCCCAACCTGAAGGCTGCCGCCGAGGCCATCCCGCCCAGAAAGCGGTCACGCACGCTGAAGACCTTTCTCAACGAATACGACCGCTACCTGGCCGCCATCGACCCCGCCATCGCCCTGCTCCAGGGCCGTGACGGCTCGATTGCCCACCGCATCTGCTCACGCGCCTTCCTGCCCGAAGGACCGCGCTTTTCGGCCATCGACAACTACGTCGACGAAGAAAGCGGCGACCCGCTGGCCTGGGCCTTCGGAGCCCTCGGCATCCAGGATCGCGCCCGCCACCTGGCCACCCTCTTTCTGAACGACCTGGCCGATGTGTTACGCGAGGCCGTCGATACCCGCTTCGAATTCGTCCGCTACGGCGAAACGCTGGCCCAGAGCCAGCCCAGCTTCGACCTGCTGGCCACTGCACTGGCCGCACCGCCCACCCTGGTCGATGACACCCTGGCCCGCCTGACCCGCGCCGCCCTCGAGCACCACCAGCCCGATCTGGTGCTGATCTCGGTACCCTTCCCCGGCTCGGTCTATGGCGCCTTCCGCATCGCCCAGACGATCAAGGCTACGCGCCCCGCGATCGTCACCGTGCTCGGCGGCGGCTTTGTCAATACCGAGCTGCGCGAACTGGCCGAGCCGCGCGTCTTCGACTATTTCGACTACGTCACGCTCGACGATGGCGAGCGCCCCTTGCTCGCCCTGCTCGAAAAGCGCTTCGGCGCCCGGCCGGCAGCAACTTCCAGACTGCCGCCCATGGTCAGTGCCGACGCGCCGGCCAGCGCCTGCCGCCCGGCTGGCGACGATTCCGGGCTGGTTCGCACCTTCGCCCGGGTCGACGGTACCGTGCGCTATTTCGACTGCGGCCTGCCCGACATCCCCTTCGAGGAGGTCGGCACCGCTACCTGGGATGGCCTGCCGCTCGACCGCTACCTGTCGCTGCTCGACATGCTCAACCCGATGCACCGGCTATGGTCCGACGGACACTGGAACAAGTTGACCGTTGCCCACGGCTGCTACTGGAAGAAATGCAGCTTCTGCGACATCAGCCTCGACTACATCGGCCGCTACGATGCCGCCAGCGCCAAAACACTGGTCGACCGCATCGAGCGCATCGTCGACGAAACCGGCCACACCGGCTTCCACTTCGTCGACGAGGCGGCGCCGCCCAAGGCCTTGCGCGCCCTGGCCGAGGAACTACAAAGGCGCAACCTGGCCATTTCCTGGTGGGGCAACATCCGCTTCGAAAAATCCTTCACGCCGGAGCTTTGCCTGCAACTGGCCGACAGCGGCTGCATCGCCGTCTCCGGCGGCCTGGAAGTCGCTTCCGACCGCCTGCTCAAGCTGATGAAAAAAGGGGTCTCGGTCGACCAGGTGGCCCGCGTCACGCGCGCCTTCACCGATGCCGGCATCCTGGTCCATGCCTACCTGATGTATGGCTTTCCCACGCAAACCGTGCAGGATACCGTCGATGCACTCGAATACGTCCGCCAGTTGTTCGCCGAAAACTGCATCCAGTCCGGCTTTTTCCACCGTTTCGCGTGCACGGTCCATTCGCCGGTGGGCAAGAATCCCGCGGAATACGGCATCACCCTCCAGCCCCTGCCCCCCGGCACATTCGCCAAGAACGACGTGCCGTTCATCGACCCCACCGGTGTTGACCACGACCGCCTCGGCAAGGCGCTGAACAAGGCGCTCTACAACTACATGCACGGCATCTGCCTCGATCAGGATGTGCGCACCTGGTTTGACGAGCGGGTACCGAAACCCCGTGTCGGGCGGAATTTCATCGCCCGGGCGCTCGGCGCCCGATACGACTGATGCGGGTTCGCAACGATACCCCGCCGACGCCGCGCGGGATTCGCGTCGCCCTTCTTTTCGCACTCACCGCCCATCGCCTGAGTGCCTATTACGAGCACGGCCAGTGGCTGACCGAAGCGCAGGGTGCGACGCTGGCCGCCGACTGGCTCGCCCGCGCGCAGAACAGCCTGCCGCTCGCCGAGCGCCGCCAGCTTTCCGGCCTAAGCGACCGGTTCGCCCGCCAGATCGCCAGCCAGCTATCCCGTGAAGCCGGCCTGTACACCGCCCATGACATGATGGAAGCGCTGGATCCCAACTATCAGTCGGAACTGGCCGAAACGCTCCTGGCAGCCTGCGAACAGCAACTGGCCGACGACCAGGCCGGCTGACCCGAGCGCGACGCTGCCGGAAAGCTCGGGCTGACCGGGGGATACCTCAGCCGAGCAGGCCGGTCACGTGCAGGAAGATGAGCAGGATGGCAATCGGGGAAACGTAGCGCACCACCGTGAACCACAGCGCAAAGGCCCCGCCGCCGAGGCCGATTTCCTCCCGGACATGATCGCGCTTCATGACCCAAGCGGTAAACACGGCAATCAGCAGGCCGGCGACCGGCATCAGGAACTTGCTGGTCAGTGCATCGAACAGGTCGAACAGGCCCATTCCGAAGATCTTGAAACCCTCCCAGGCATTGAAGGAAAGGGCCACGGCAATGCCCAGCAGCCAGATCAGTCCGGCCAGGCCGAGCACGGCAGCCCGGCGCGACCAGCCAACGTGCTCGACAAGCCACGATGTGGCCGGCTCGATCAGCGAAATGGCCGAGGTCCAGGCGGCAAAAACGACGAGCACGAAAAACAGCACCCCGATCACATGACCGCCCGGCATACCGGCAAAAGCCAGTGGCAGCGTCTGCAGGATCAGGCCCGGACCAGCGGCCGGCTCCAGCCCCTGGGCAAACACGAAGGAGAAGATCGACAAGCCAGCGAGCAACGCCACCAGGGTATCGGCCCCGGCGATGACCAGGCTGGTGCGCGGAATCGACACTTCCCGCCCGAGGTACGAGCCATAGGTGATGATCGCGCCCATCCCCAGGCTGAGCGTGAAGAAGGCGTGGCCCATGGCGGCCAGCACGACCGGGCCGCTGATCGCCTGCGGCTCGAAGTGGAACAGGAAACGGAAGGCTGCCGACAGGTCGGCGGCAACCCCGCCATAGCCAAGCAGGACGAGCAGGATGGCGAAAAGCGCCGGCATCATGATCTTGTTCGCCCGTTCGATGCCGCCGGTCACCCCGCCCAGCACGACACCGGCCGACAACGCCATGAACAGGCTATGCCACAGGATTAGACGGCCCGGGCTGGCCAGCAGGTCGCCGAAAGCCGCCCCCAGCGCCGCCTTGTCCATCCCCTGAAAACCCTCGACCGCACGCAACGTGTAGTCCAGCACCCAACCGGCCACCACGCTGTAGAAGGAAAGGATGAGTACCGATCCGAGAATGCCGATCAGGCCGATGACCTGCCAGGCCCGGCTCGCCCCGGCTTCGTCGGCCAGGCTGCGCATGGTACCGACCGGATTGCTCTGCCCCCGGCGCCCGAGCATGCTCTCTGCCATCAGCAAAGGCACCCCGATGGCGGCGATGCACGCCAGGTAAACCAGGACGAAGGCACTGCCGCCGTTCGTTCCGGTCATGAAGGGAAATTTCCAGATGTTGCCCAGCCCGACCGCCGAACCGATGGTAACCAGCATGAAGGCCCAGCGGCTGGACCAGTGGGCGCGGACGGCCGTCTGTTCCATGATGTCTCCCATGACTTCTCGAGGCAGCTGCCTGCTGCCCCGGCCAATCTAACGAAAGGCGTGCATTCTATCGCCAACCACCGGCCGTGCGGCTTGGGAATAACCCGCAGCCTGCCGCACGGACGCAGGCCATCACCACGCTGGCGTGCGAAGTTCGAGTAACATCGCGCCCTGCCCGATTTTTTGCATTGACCATGAACGACCAACCTGATCTGTTCACCGCCCCCGCGGAAGACGAAACTGCCGTTGAAACGACACCCGCCGTGCCCCCGGCGGTGATTGACGCAGCGCCCTCCGAAGTACCGGCCGCAAGCATCGACCAGGCCGGGGCAGACGACGCCGGCGTGCCGCCCTCCCTGCCCCCGGCAGCTGGCGGCCCGGCCGATGACATTCCGCCGCCCGCCGACTATGCCGCCCGCCGCTATCTCGAATACGCGATGAGCGTCGTCACCGGCCGCGCCCTGCCCTCGGTGGCCGACGGCCAGAAGCCCGTGCAGCGCCGCATCCTGTACGCCATGCACCGCATGGGCCTTTACAAGAGCCCAAAGCATGTCAAATCGGCCCGTGTCGTCGGCGACGTGATCGGTAAATACCACCCGCACGGCGATTCGTCGGTGTATGACGCCATGGTCCGCATGGCGCAGGACTGGAGCCTGCGCTACCCGGTGGTCGACGGCCAGGGCAACTTCGGCTCGCGCGACGGCGACAACGCCGCCGCCATGCGCTACACCGAAGCCCGCCTGACGCCGATCGCCGAACTGCTGCTCGCCGAGCTCGACGAAGGCACCATCGACTGGAAGCCGAACTACGATGGCGTCAACGACGAACCCTGCCTGCTGCCGGCCCGCCTGCCCTTCTGCCTGCTCAACGGCGCCTCGGGCATTGCGGTCGGCATGGCGACTGAAATCCCGTCGCACAACCTGCACGAAGTGGCCCGCGCCGCCGCAGCCCTGATCCGCAATCCGGCAACCAGCGAGGACGAGGTACTGGCCATGATCCCCGGCCCCGACTACCCGGGTGGCGCGCAGATCATCTCATCGGCCGACGAAATCGCCGCCACCTACCGCACCGGCCGTGGCAGCCTGCGCGTCCGCGCCAAATGGAAGGTCGAACCGCTGGCCCGCGGCCAGTGGCGCCTGGTCATCACCGAACTGCCACCGGGCGTATCCACC
Organism: Azonexus sp.; assembly: GCA_046297855.1. Classification (GTDB taxonomy): domain Bacteria; phylum Pseudomonadota; class Gammaproteobacteria; order Burkholderiales; family Rhodocyclaceae; genus Azonexus. Next base: position 7,409 of record JBKBHB010000011.1, on the reverse strand, counting down.
GCCACGGTGATGTCGGAAATCGAAGCCTGCTCCAACCCGATCGCCAAGGAAAAGGCTGGCAAGAAGGTTTTCACGCCCGAACAGCTCAACCTGAAGGCCGCCTTCCTGTCCGCCATCTCGGAATCCGGCGTGCGGGACGAATCAGGAAAGGAGCACGATGTCCGCCTGGTCATCGAACCGGCCTCGTCGCGCCAGGACCCGGATGACCTGATCCGCCTGCTCCTCGCCCACACCAGCCTGGAAACCAATGCGCCGATCAACCTCACCGTGCTCGGTGTTTCCGGTGCGCCACGCCAGGCTTCGCTCTATTCGATCATGGCCGAATGGGGCCGTTTCCGGCTGGCCACCGTCGAGCGCCGCACACGCCACCGCCTGAGCGCCGCCGAAAAGCGCATCCACATCCTCGAAGGCCGACAGGCCATCCTGCTCGACATCGACAAGGTCATCAAGGTCATCCGCGAGTCGGACGACCCGAAGGCCGACCTGATCGCCGCCTTCCAGCTGAGCGACATCCAGGCCGAAGACATCCTCGAAATCCGCCTGCGCCAGTTGGCCCGCCTGGAAGGCCTCAAGATCGGCGAAGAATTGGCCAGACTGCGCGAGGAAGCAGCCGGGCTGAACACCCTGCTTGACTCCGAGGAAGCCCTGCGCGCCTGCGTCGCCGGCGAAATCGAGGCGGATGCGAAGAAATACGGCGACGACCGCCGGACCCTGATCGAGGCCGACGCCAAGGTCACCCTGTCCGACACCAAGAGCCTGTCGATCCCCGACGAGCCGACTACGCTCATCGTCTCGAAACACGGCTGGCTGCGCGCACGCTCCGGCCATAGCGTCGACCCGACCCAGCTCAGCTTCCGCTCCGGCGACAGCCTGCTCGCCTGCATCCCGTGCCGAACGGTCGATCACCTGATCCTCCTCGACCACCAGGGCCGCGCCTACTCCATTCCCGCCGCCGATCTGCCGGGTGGCAAGGGCGACGGCGTCCCGGCCACCTCGCTGGTCGATTTCCAGGATGGCGGCAAGCTCTGCCTGGCGCAGGCCGTATCGGCCGACAAGCTGTACCTGGTGGCTGGCGAAGGCGGTTACGGCTTCCGCGCCAAGGGCGAGGACTTCGTTTCGCGCGGCAAGGCCGGCAAGGCTTTCCTGACCCTCGACAACGGCGAAGCCCCGGCCATCTTCCAGCCGGCCCCGGCCACCGGCGACATCGCGGTATTCACCAGGGACGGCCGCGCCCTGGTCTTTGCACTCGACGAAATCCGCCAGTTGGCCAAGGGCCGCGGCCTCAAGCTGATCGACGCGGCACCGGGCAAAACGGCGCTGGAGGAAATCATCCCCGTCATCGACGGAGTCGCCGGCAAACTGAAAGGGGAACGGCTGGAACACTGCCGGGGCCATCGCGGCAGCAAGGGTAAGCCGGTCAAGACACCACGCAAATAGGGCAGCCAGTCCCATGCAACCCGCATACCGTGGCCAGGTGCCCCGGTATGCGGCGCTGCACCGGGCGGAGAGCCGGACCCGGAAATTCGGACACCTGGATAAGCGATAGCCTTGCTCACCAGCAGGCCGCGTAGCGGCCAAGAAATGGAGCAAGAGCATGACGAGAAGGAAGCGGCGGAATCACTCGCCGGAATTCAAGGCCAAGGTGGAGATTCACCTTCCAAAGCGCGGCGTCTCCGAATGGACAAGAAACAGAGCAGAACATCCTCTCTGCCTGCCAGTTCGGCGATCGCTTCGAAGAGCATTGAGGGAATTGTCTCAGTATCCATCTCGTACCGCTCTCAGTTGGGCGAATTGATTGCTTCCGTTGGCTGCGGGAGCATCGGAGACAGGCCGTACAAGTCGCAGATTTCGTGACGGGCCAAATGTCGCACATCGACCAGAAGGCGCAGCTGGCGCAGGGGATGGCTCTTGGGGATGCGGTCTTCCAGGCTCACGTAGGAGAACATCGCGCCTTGATGGATCGTCTTGCCTCGCATCGGAATCAGCGTGTCAGGGTTGGCTATGGTCAAATTTTATCGCCTCGCCCGCTTGGGCGGGGTTTTTCAACGGCCTACTAATGCAGTTGGGCTTCACCTCGTTCGCTGTGATCCACTTACCGCGGAACTTACATCCGCAGGGGGCGGCCATGCTCGGCGCATATAAAAAAGCCCGACAGGTTTCCCCGCCGGGCTTTCGGATTCGGTCGTCCCCGAAGGGACACCTTATTGTAGCAACGGCTCTCACCCCGGAAAGCTACAAACAGGCGTATTCTACCCTTTTTGAATAATGACGGGAGAATTTATGCCACTGCCGTACACCCTCGGTCTGGATATCGGTATTGCATCGGTCGGATGGTGTCTGTTAGGCGAAAGTCGCATCATTGATCTAGGCGTGCGCGCCTTCGACAAGGCTGAAACTGCCAAGGAAGGCGAACCCTTGAACCTGACCCGGCGCTTGGCAAGGCTTGCCCGCCGCCGCCTCGCCCGGCGCGCCTGGCGGCTCAAGAAACTGACCCGCGAACTCAAGCGCCACGGTTTGATCGACGACAAACGCTTTTTCCAGCCGACCAACCCAACATCCGTTTCACCTTGGCAACTGCGCGTTCAAGGCCTCGACCGAAAACTGGAACCTGACGAATGGGCACGGGTCATCTACCACCTGTGCAAGCATCGCGGCTTTCACTGGGTCAGTCGGGCTGAGGAAAAGCGGGCTGAGGGCGACGCCAAGAGCGAAGGCGGCAAGGTCAAACAAGGGCTGGCTGCTACCCGACGACTGATGGAGGAAAAGCGTTACCGCACCATCGCCGAAATGGTGCTGGTTGAGTTCCCGGAGGCGCAACGTAACAAACAAGGCGAATATACCAAGGCGCTCTCGCGTGTTCTGCTCGGCGACGAACTCAAGCAACTCTTTGCGCAACAGCGGAATCTTGGAAATCCCTTTGCTACGGAAGCCTTGGAAGCCCTCATTCTCGGTAACGGCGACCGCAAAAGCGGCCTGTTCTGGCAGCAGAAACCGCCGTTGTCGGGGGCTGATCTGCTCAAGATGCTCGGCAAATGCACCTTCGAGAAGATGGAATACCGTGCGCCCAAAGCCAGTTTCACCGCCGAACGCCATGTCTGGCTGACGCGACTGAACAACCTGCGCATCGTCATCGATGGTGTCACGCGCCCGCTCACCGACGCGGAGCGCGGACTGGCCTTGCCACTGCCCTATCAACAAGCCAGCGACTTCACCTACAAGCAACTCGCTACTGCCTTGCACAAAGCCGGCCTGCTGCCGAAAGACGGCTTCCGCTTTGCCGGTTTGTCCTATCCCAGCGAACAGCAAAAAACCGAAGGTAAAGCCAAGGATCCGGAAAGCGCTGCACTGGTCAAACTGCCTGGATGGCAACAACTCCGCACCGCTTTCATAAATGCCGGGCTAGAAACCGAGTGGGGGAGCCTGGCGGCGGCCGCTTTCGACGGCCAACCGGAAAAATTGGACGAAATCGCAAAAATTCTCAGCGTCTACAAGGACGACGACGAAGCCCGCGCCGAACTCGCCAAACTCCCGCTACCCAATCCCGATCACTTGATCGAGGCGCTGCTCGACATCCGCTTCGACAAGTTCCATGCGCTCTCACTGAAAGCACTGAACAAAATCGTGCCGTTGATGGAAAAAGGCATGCGCTACGACGAAGCCGTCGCCGCGATTCCCGAATACGCCCACCATAGCCAGTTGCACAAGCCGGGCGAAGGCCAGCACAAGACCCTGCCGCCTCTCTACGCCGGGCGCGACAAGGAAGGCCGCATGGTCTTTGCCGACGATGCCGACATCCCGCGCAACCCAGTCGTACTGCGTGCGCTCAATCAGGCGCGCAAGGTCGTCAACGCTATCGTTCGCCGCTACGGCTCACCGATGGCGGTCAACATCGAAATGGCGCGCGACCTGTCGCGGCCGCTGGAAGAGCGGAACAAGATCAAAAAGGAGCAGGACGAGTATCGGATCCGCAATGAAAAAGACCGTGCGCTGTTCATCGAGGAATTTGGCCAGCCACCAAAGGGCGGCGAATTCGAAAAGTTCCGGCTCTATCGCGAACAACTTGGCAAATGCGCTTATTCGCAGCAGGCCATCAATCTCGAACGGCTGCTGGAGCCCGGCTACGTCGAAATAGACCACGCGCTACCCTACTCGCGTAGCTTCGATGACAGCAAGAACAACAAGGTACTGGTGTTCGCCAAGGAAAACCGCGACAAAGGCAATCGCACCCCCTACGAATACCTCGGCGGCGCCGAGAATAGCGTGCGTTGGCAGCAATTCATCGCCTTCGTCGAGTCGACCAAAGCCTACCGCCTCGCCAAGCGCAGCCGTCTCCTGCGCAAGGATTTCGGTTCGAAGGAAGCCGAGGAATTCAAGGAACGCAACCTCAACGACACCCGCCACATCTGTCGCTTCTTCAAGAACTACGTCGAGCGCTACCTGAAGATGGCCGAAGGCAGCGAGGCCAAGCGTTGCGTCGTCCTCAGCGGCCAAATGACTGCCTTCCTGCGCGCCCGCTGGGGCATCAACAAGATCCGCAGCGAAAGCGACCGCCACCATGCGCTCGATGCTGCCATCGTCGCCGCCTGCACGCACAGCATGGTCAAACGGTTGGCGGAATATTCACGCACCAAGGAACTGGCTCAGGTCAGCAACGGATTTGTCGACACCACGACCGGTGAAATCGTCGATCCAGCAATGTTCCGTCAACTCAAACAACACTTCCCCGAACCCTGGCCGCACTTCCACCATGAACTTGAAGCACGCTTGAAAATCGACAACCCGGCAGTATTGCGCGAAGAAATGGCGCGACTGGGCAGCTACGACACCGCCGCGCTGGATGCACTACGTCCAATCTTCGTTTCGCGTGCCGTACAACGCCGCAACAACGGGGCGGCACACAAGGAAACAATCTACGGTCAACCGAAAAAAATGCGCGAAAGGGGCAGCGTCACTCAAAAGGTGCCGCTCGCCAGCCTGACGCTGAAGGACCTCGACAATCTGATCGACCCGCACCGGAACGAAAAACTGTACGCCGCCATCCGGGAACGTCTTGAAGCCCATGGCGGCAAGGGCGACAAGGCTTTCCCCGCCACCAACCCGCTGCGCAAACCGGATCGCAAAGGCAACCCAACCGGCCCCGTGGTGCGCACGGTCACGCTGGTCATCGACAAGCTTTCCGGCATTCCCGTCCGCGGCGGGATTGCCAAGAACGACAGCATGTTGCGTGTAGATGTCTTCAGCAAAGCCGGGAAATTTTATCTGGTTCCGGTGTATGTCCATCATCGGGTTACCGGACTACCGAATCGAGCGGTTATTGCCTACAAGGACGAAAGCGAATGGACCCAAATTGATGACACTTTTACCTGGTGCTTCTCAATTTACCCCAACGACCTGATCCGAATTTCACTGAAGAAAGAATCGCATCTTGGCTATTACTCTGGACTTGACCGAACGACTGGCGCAATTGGGTTATGGGCACATGACCGAAACATAGCGGTAGGTAAAGATGGACTTGTTCGCGTTGGCGTAAAAACCGCCCTGAACGTCGAAAAATTCCACGTCGACACCCTCGGCAACATCCACCCCGCCAAACCGGAGCCACGCCGTGGGCTGGCGTAGCGTGATGATTTCCCGGCCGGCCAAGCTAAGCCGGGAGCATTTTTCGCTGGCCATCGAACAGGAGCAAACCGCCTTCGTGCCGTTTGAGGACATTGCGGTCATCATCCTCAACCACCGCGAAATCACCCTGTCTCATCCCGTCCTTTCGGCCTGTGCCGAATACGGTATCGGGCTTTACGCCACCGGCCACAACCACCAGCCGAGCGGCGTATTCCTGCCTTTTCTGTCGCATTCACGCACCACGCGCCTGATGCGAAAACAGCTCGATATCGGGAGACCGCTGGCCAAACAGGCCTGGGCCAACATTGTCCGGCGCAAGATCGAAAACCAGGCGAATTGCCTGAATCTGTCCAAACGAAACGGCGCGGCTCGCCTGACCTCCTACGCCAACCGCGTCCGCTCGGGCGACCCGGACAATCTGGAAGGCCAGGCCGCCGCCTATTACTTCGCCCAACTCTTTGGCCAAGGCTTCTGCCGCGCCGAAGAACGCTGGACCAACGCTGCGCTGGATTACGGTTACGCCGTTTTTCGCGGAGCCATCGCCCGTGGCCTTGTCGCCCACGGCCTGCATCCGCCCATCGGTCTATTCCATGCCAGCGAACAAAATGCTTTCAATCTTGCCGATGATCTGATCGAACCATTCCGGCCGCTGGTTGATCTCCATGTCCATAAGCACCACGCTGTAACTGACGGCGATCTTTCGCCTCAGGACAAGGCATCGCTGGTTGCTTTGCTGAATGTCGATGTTGCCATGCCGCAAGGGAAGATGTCGGCACTTTCCGCGATCGAATATGCGGTAGAGAGCTTGGCGCGCCTCTACGAACAGGACGACAGCAACCTCGACCTACCCAAGCTGATCGGCCTACATGCGCACGTGCTGGAATGCTGAGGCATGAGCAAGGAGACGCGACGTTTCATGCGACTGATCGTCTTCTTCGACCTGCCGATGGTCACCAAAACCGAAAAGCGTGCTTACGTACAATTCCGGCGCTTTTTGCTCAACGACGGCTACGACCTGATCCAGTGGTCAGTCTATGGTCGCCTGCTCAATGGCCACGACGATCAGGAAAAACACCTCAAACGTCTGGCCGACAACCTCCCCCCCGCCGGCTCGGTACGCTGTATGACGGTGACCGAAAAGCAGTTTGCCGGCATCAAGCTCCTCGTTGGCATGCCACCTTTTCAGGAAAAAAAGGTTACTGCAAACCAATTGCTGCTTTTCTGACAGCCGATTTCCGGAAAAAATTTCCCGCCCAGCTTACGCCGGGCGGGAAATTGGGGTCAGCCAGATTGTAGCTTTCCGGGGTGAGAGAGGGAGCTACAACCAGCCAAGGCGTCGAGATATTCCTCGATGCGATTGTAGCTTTCCGGGGTGAGAGAGGGAGCTACAACGTTTTCCGTAATCGTCATACGGACGATCAAGATTGTAGCTTTCCGGGGTGAGAGAGGGAGCTACAACTATTTACTAGCGCCCCTATTGACACGTACAGATTGTAGCTTTCCGGGGTGAGAGAGGGAGCTACAACTGCGTTTATCGGCTTTGGCGTGCCGTCGTCGATTGTAGCTTTCCGGGGTGAGAGAGGGAGCTACAACTCATGCTGCCTTCTTAAGCTTGTCGAGTTCGATTGTAGCTTTCCGGGGTGAGAGAGGGAGCTACAACTCCTTGGGCTTAGCAGGCCGTTGAAAAACCCTGCCCAAGCGGGCGAGGGGATAGAATTTGATCATAGCCAACCCTAACACGCTGATTCCGATGCGAGGCAAGACGATTCATCAAGGCGCGATGTTCTCCT
>JBKBHB010000010.1:0-105208 GCA_046297855.1 Azonexus sp. | reverse complement strand
TCGGTTGTCCAATTTGTTAAAGATCAGCGCCGCGCCGTTTCGTTCGATTCGTCAGCAGCAGAGAAGCGAGATTATGAAGCACCCCCAACTCCCCGTCAAGCAGTTTCGGAAAATATTTTTCTAAACGCTTGCCCTGACTGCCTTTCGGCTGGTTGCGGGGGCAGGACTTGAACCTGCGACCTTCGGGTTATGAGCCCGACGAGCTGCCAACTGCTCCACCCCGCGTCCGTCAGAGGGGCGCATTATCCAGAGTTACGCCGAACACGTCAACAGGGATATGAACAAAGAGCCACTATTTTTTTTCGAGCCAGCTTATTAGTGACGACCACTGTTCCAGATCTCGCCGATGTTTGGCCTTGGGCGGATCAAATACGGTCGCGCCGGCCGCCGCAACGTTGACGTAATTTTGGGTGTTGCGCAAATAAGCAACGATGGGGATATCGAAGTGCTTGAGGAACTCTTCGAGCATGCTGGCCGCCTTGGTGCGAGGATCGACGCGCATCGCCACAATACCTACTTTGGCACGTACGCCGCGCACTTCGCCGCGCACCGCATTGAGAAAATCCTCGGTTGCCGCCATGTCGAACACAGAAGGAACCAGAGGGACCAGCACCTTATCTACCGCGCGCAAATAGTCGGACAACTTGTAGCCCTGCAAACCGGCCGGGGCATCAACGACCACCCAATCCGCCTCGCGGGGCAGATTCAGTGAAATCTGATTACCACCGTAATAACCTGTAATGGCCGGCAAGGCGGGATCACGAAAGGCCATCCAGCGCAGGGAGGACTGCTGGCGATCCAGGTCACATAACGTGACCTTCTTTCCCTGATTAGCAAAATAGCCTGACAAATTCGTCGCCAGGGTTGTCTTGCCAGCCCCGCCCTTTGGATTCGCAACCAGAACCGCCCGCATAAAACCTCCTCCTTGATGGTGGGAGGATTATATTCGTCGCCTCAAGGGCCTCATAGATGCATAGAATGTCGCTTTTATTCAAGTGAACGCATCATGGTCACAAAGGTTGCCAGCGACCGCCAAGGCATACAGTCCGTCGAAGTTGGTTTCCGGCTATTGAAGGTTCTGGCCGCTACCAATCGCCCGATGATGTTGCGGGACATCGCCAAGGGGGCCGGTATGCCCGCGGCGAAAGCTCACCGCTACATGGTCAGTTTTTTGCGAATTGGTATCGTCGAGCAAGACCCCAGTAGCGGCCGTTATGATTTGGGCGCCTATGCGCTCGAACTCGGGCTATCCGGACTGGGGCGTCTTGATCCGGTACGACTGGCGGGCCCGATTCTCGAGTCACTCTGCGAGGAAATCCACGAAACGGTGGCGCTTGCCGTGTGGGGCACCCATGGTGCAACCATCGTCCGGATCGCCGATGCCGGCGGCCCCATCACGATCACCTTGCGCCCCGGGACGACCCTGCCGCTTTGCAACTCAGCAACCGGGCGGGCGTTCGCCACGTTCTACCGCTCGCCCTATCTGAAAAAGATGCTGGACAGCGAGCTGAAGGAAATTGCCGAAACCACCCAGGTTGCTGTCACGACGGTTCGCCGGCAACTCGAGAAAACGCTCAACGAGATACGCGAACATGGCATTGCCCGCGCCACCGGCAGCCTGACACCGGGCATCAATGGCTTCAGCGCCCCGGTTTACGATCACTCCGGGAACATGGTCGCGGCCATCACGTCATTGGGTGCGATCGGGGAATTCGATGTCGAGTGGGACAGCCCGACTGCGAAGGCGATGCGGGAAGCTGCCGCCGCCCTTTCGCATCGTTTGGGATTCGGCGGAATTGCCGCTGAATGATTGGTGCCCCCGCTCGGAATCGAACCAAGTCCTGATGATTACAAATCAACTGCACGACCTTCATGCTACGGGGGCATGGACAGCGCGGGCGCATTATAGCTTGATCGCCTCGAAATCAACATGACCGCACCGACCAACCCTTTCGAAATCGCCCGGGAAACGCTGCGCCTTCTGGCCGCGCGCCGTATTGCGCCAACCCCGGACAATTATCTGACGCTCTACCACGAGATTGCCGGCAGCAAGCCAGCCGCCACAGCATTTCCGGAAACACAACTCCGTGCGCTGGCGGCGGCACTGCCGAAGTCATCCCCCGAGCAACTGCGGCTTGCGCGACAGCTGGAGGAGGCGGTCAAGGCGGGCAACTGGGACGACTACAAGGAGAGGCTGGTTGAATTCATCAATGGCCTGGCCGAGACACAGAAGCTGACCTGGGGCACGCTGATCGCTGATTTACTGAAGCAATGGGAGGCCAAACACCCCGGGCTGACACTGGCACGCAAGCGGGAATCCCTGGAACACGTCCTGTCCGGCAGCGGTGCCAACCCGGAAACCTTGTTCAACCGGCTCCAGAATTTGCTCAGAGGCTGGGGGCGGGGTGGCCTCGGTGAAGGGAGCGGAGGGGAGGAGTCGCCTGACAAAGGGGAAGCCGCCGAAACGCCCGCCATCCCCCCGGCGAGCCCCAGCGAACCGGCAGCGGAACTGCGGGAACTGCTTGCCTTCACCCTGGAAACCGTCATCACCAGCCAGTTGCTGGAAAACCCGCAACTGACCAGCGATGCCAAGGCACTGGCCAGCGAGATTCGCAAAGCGGCCACTGTGCAGCAAATGCAGGACTTTCTGGCCCACCTGAAACGCTTTGCCTTCAAGCTCGAACTCCTGGCCGAAGATCAAGCCGAGCTGCGCCAGAGCCTGCTCGGCCTGCTCCGCCTGCTCGTCGAAAACATCAGCGAGCTGGTGCTCGACGACCACTGGCTGCACGGACAAATCGAAGTCGTACGCGACATCATCGGCACCCCGCTCTCCCAGCGTGCGCTGGACGACGCCGAGCGCCGCCTCAAGGAAGTCCTGTTCAAGCAGGCACAATTGAAGGCCAGCCTGTTCGAAGCCCGGGAAGCCATCAAGCAGATGCTCGCCGGCTTTGTCGACCACTTGGCCGATTTTGCCGAAGCCACCTCCGACTACCACGACAAGATCGAATCCTGCGCCGAGAAGATCAGCGCCGCCAAGGACATCTCGGAACTGCAAGACGTACTCGGTGAAGTGATGCGCGAAACGCGCACCATACAAATCAATGCCCAACGCTCCCGGGACGAATTGCAGCAAACGCGGCAGAAGGTGCTCGAATCCGAAGCGCGCATCAAGGAACTGGAACGTGAACTCGAAAATGCCAGCGAACTCGTCCGCCACGATCAGCTCACCGGCGCCCTCAACCGGCGCGGCTTGGAAGAAATCCTGACCAAGGAAGCCGCTCGCGCCACCCGGCACGAATCCGACTTGTGCGTGGCGCTGCTCGACATCGACAATTTCAAAAAGCTGAACGACAGCATGGGTCACGCCGCCGGCGATGAAGCCCTGATCCATCTGGCCCGCGTCTGTCGTGACACCCTGCGCCCGCAGGACACCGTGGCGCGTTACGGCGGGGAGGAATTCATCATCCTGTTGCCCGACACGCCGCTGGCCGATGCCTCCGCCGTCCTGACCCGGCTGCAGCGCGAACTCACCAAAAAATTCTTCCTGCACGGCAATGACAAGGTGCTGATCACCTTCAGCGCCGGCGTCACCCGGATGCGGCACGACGACAGCCGGGAAAGTGTCATCAAGCGCGCCGACGAAGCCATGTACAAGGCCAAGCAAACCGGCAAAAACCGGGTCGTCGCCGCAGACTAGGGGCACGGGCCGCAACGGACCTTCGCCCCCCCCTGCCGCAAAAGCGCCCGGCGCCGCTGACAAACCGGAAAAATCCGCAAGCTCAGCAAGGCCATCAAAAAATCAACTTTGTGCCTAAAGTTTCGTTGGTGCCGTCCGTAAAAGAACTTAACGGTGATGCACAACACAGCAAAGCCGAGGTTTTAAAGGTGCTGGTCACGAAGGCCGGCAAACAGGTCAACCGATCCAAGGAGATTGAAAATGCCCCAAGTCATCAACACCAATATTGCGTCCCTGAATGCTCAGCGCAATCTGAACACCTCGCAAAACTCGCTGAATACGTCGCTGCAGCGCCTGTCTTCCGGTCTGCGCATCAATAGCGCCAAGGACGACGCCGCCGGTTTGGCCATTTCCGAGCGCATGACCTCTCAAATCAAGGGCCTGACCGTTGCCCAGCGGAACGCGAACGATGGTATCTCTCTCGCCCAAACGGCAGAAGGCGCCCTCGGGGAAATCAGCGCCAACCTGCAGCGTATCCGCGAACTGGCCGTACAAGCCTCGAACGGCACGAACACCCAGGTCGACCGTGATGCGCTGGATGCGGAAGTGACCCAACTCAAGTCCGAAATTCAGCGCGTGGCCGAACAGACCACCTTCAACGGCACCAAGCTGCTCGACGGCTCCTTCACCGGCGTGGCTTTCCAGGTAGGCGCCGACGCAGGTCAAACTATCACCGTTTCGAGCATCGCGAACGCCCAGACCGCCGCGCTGGGTGGAACCTTGACCCGCTACACCGCTGCGATCAGCGCCGCCTCCCTGACGGGCTACGGCACTGCAATCGCCGCCGGCGGCGTCACCATCAACGGCACCGACATCGGCGCCATCGCAGCGGCCGGTAACGCGCAGGAACGCGCCGGACAACTGGTGGAGGCCATCAACCGGGTGTCGAGCACCACCAATGTGGGCGCCTCGTACGATGCCGTCAGCGGTCAAATCACCCTGACCTCGAATGCAGCCATCATGGTTGCAGGTACCACCAACAATGCAACCGTGGCCGGCTGGGCCAACGGCTCGGTGGGTACTTCGACCTCCACGACCGGGATCACGGCCTTGACCGTCAGCTCCTTCACCAACGCGCAACAAACCATTACACAGATTGACAATGCGTTGAAGAGCGTCAATACGTCTCGCGCCAACCTGGGTGCAATCCAAAACCGCTTTGCCTCGACCATCTCGAACCTGTCCTCCACCACGGAGAACCTGTCCGCTGCCCGCAGCCGCATCCAGGATGCCGACTACGCCGTGGAAACCGCCAACCTGAGCCGCACGCAGATTCTGCAACAGGCAGGTACCGCGATGCTGGCCCAGGCCAAGGCCCTGCCGCAGAACGTGCTGTCCCTGCTGCAGTAAGCAGCCCGCAGTAGCCCCGCCCGGCCAGGGCGGCCGGGCGCGGTGGCGGAAACGCCCCGCGCCCTTGGCACACTTACGATCAGGAGCCTGCCATGATTGTTTCGAGCCCCCTATCCTCACCGGCCGTTACGCCCCCCGTCGGCAACACTCAGTCGGAACGGCAGATGGCCAGCCGCGCCGCAGCCGTCGACACGCCACCGGCACAAAACGTAGCGGTTATGTCGGCAACCGACGCGCCGACACAGCCGAAGCCGGAAGAACTGGCGCAAGCCGTCAAGGCTGTGAACGAGTTCGTCAAGCCCTTCAACAACGCACTGAATTTCAGCGTCGACCCGGAAAGCAAAACCACCGTGGTCAAGGTCGTCGATCAGAGTACGAAAGAAGTGATCCGCCAGATTCCTTCCGAGGAAATGCTGGCTTTGGCGAAGGCGCTGGATACAATGAAAGGGTTGCTGATTCGGCAAAAAGCGTGAATCGACCGCAGCGTCTCTTTCAGGAGTAAATCATGGCGACCATTACGTCTTTGGGTGTGGGCTCCGGCCTTGACCTCAGCAGCATCGTTTCCGGCCTGATGTCGGTCGAAAAGCAGCCGCTGACCGCACTGAAAACCAAGCAATCAACGGTCGAAAGCCGCATTTCGGCACTGGGTACGCTGAAGAGCGCCCTGGCCTCCCTGCAGACTGCTGCCGGCAACCTGGTGCCGGGCGCCACGCAAACGCTTGCCGAGAAGTTTGCGAGCTTCACCGCCAAGAGTGCCGATGAAACCATCGCCACCGCTACCGCGAAAAGCGGCGTGGCCGCAACGAAATACACGCTGACCAACATTACCCTGGCCAACGCGGAGCAGGTGCGCAAGACCGAAACGGCGCTCGGCATCCCCTCCGGCACCGGCAGTGGCACACTGAGCATCCGGGTCGGCAGTGGCGCCAGCGTCGATGTCAGCGTCACTAATGGCGCCTCACTCGCCGACATCGCCCAGGCCATCAATGGCTCAAAGGCTGGCGTGACTGCCAGCGTGGTCAATGATGGCACGAACAAGCATCTGGTGATTACGGCCAAGGACAGTGGAGCCAGCAACACCATCAGCATTACCGCCAGCACCGGCTGGGAAGGCTTCAACTTCCGCCCGGCTTCGGCCAGCGGGGACACCAATAGCTGGGTGTCGCAACAGGCCGCCACCTCGGCCTCTGTCGAGGTCAATGGCCTGGCCGTGACCAGTCAGGGCAACAGCATTTCCGACGCGGTATCCGGCCTGACGATCAATTTGCTCAAGGCCAGTTCGGCTGGCACGACGATCACTGTCACGCAGGACAACACGAGCGGCATCACGTCCGCCTTGAATGCCTTCGTAACCGCCTATAACGCGGCGGCCTCCTCGATGAAGAGCATGGGGGCCTACAACGCAACGACCAAGGTCGCCGGTGCACTTCAGGGTGATGCGGTGTTGCGTTCGGCGCAAGCCCAGGTTTCCCGTCTCGTCACGACCAAGTATGGAACCGGCGACCTGCAGACGCTTTCGGACCTCGGCATCTCGCTGCAAAAGGATGGCACCCTGAAGCTGGACAGCAGTAAACTCAACAAGGCGATCGAGAACGATTTTGCCGGTGTCACTGAACTGGTGAGCGCAATCGGCACCGGTTTCAAAACCGGCCTCAACAGCCTGATTGACGCCTCCGGCAGCGTTACGTCCGCCACCGAGAGTGCCAATCGACTGGTCAAGGAGTTGCAGAAACGTCAGGATGCCATGCAGGACAGGCTGGATAAAATCCAGGAACGCTACGTCAAGCAGTTCTCGGCACTGGACACCATGATCGCCGGTTTCAACCAGACTTCCTCTTCGCTCGCGTCGATGCTGAGCGCGTTGGAAGCCAATATCTCCAAAAAGTAACTTACAGACAGGATACCGAACATGTTTGGCATGATGCGCAACCCCGCTCAAAGCTACGCCAAGGTTGGCTTGGAGGTGGCGGTTGAAACGGCCAGCCCCCACAAGTTGATCCTGATGCTTTTTGATGGCGCCATTGCTGCCATCAATATTGCCAAGTTCGAACTGGAAGCAGGCGACATTCCCAAGAAAGGGGCATCGATTTCCAAGGCGATCGACATTGTCAGCAATGGCTTGCGCGCCAGCCTGGACGTCGAGGCCGGAGGCGAACTGGGCGAAAGACTGGCAGCGCTGTATGACTACATGGTGCAGCGCTTGTTGTTCGCCAACCTGAACAACAGCAGTGCTGCCCTGGATGAGGTTGCCGCCCTGCTGGACACCCTGCGCGATGCCTGGACCCAGATCGCCCCGGGAGAACAGGCTGCTGCCTAAATGACACCGCTTGCGCTTGCCAGGGAAGCGGCATCCCTGTCCGCAGAAATGGTGAAACAGGCCCATGCCCAGGCATGGGAAACCTTGGCGGAAACGGAACGTCGGCGGGCTGACTTGCTCGCCCGAATTTCGCTCGATGGGCTGTCCGACTCGGCGACGCCCGAGTTTGTGGCCCTGCTCAAACAGATTCAACAGTGTGACAGCGATATCCGTCGCCATGTCGAGCCTTGGATGGCCAGCGTGAAAGCCTTGCTGGCCGGGCTCCAGCGTCCGACCTCATCGCCATGATCCCGCCCGACGTCGCCAGTGCACTGCGCCTGCAGTTGCCCGACCAGGCGCGGCTGACGGCCGAGCAACCCCAGAACCAGCCGGTTGTTGCCACGCAACGGATCACGGATGCGCTGCGTGACCTGCAACCGGGGCAGCGCATCATGGCGGAGATCCAGGCCTTGTTGCCCAATGGCAGTTACCGTGCCGTGGTCGGCCAACGCGACATCACGCTGGCCTTGCCTTTCTCGGCCAAGGCAGGTGACAGCCTGGAACTTGAGGTTGTCGACAACGATGGGCAGCTCGCCTTCGCCGTCGTCACCAACCGGGGGCGCGGCGATACCAGCGGCGGACAAATGGCGTCTGCCCATACGTCGCTCAGCCAGACGGGCAAGTTGATCGGCGACCTGATCGGCCATGTCGACGACCCGGCCAAACGGGCCAGCCCGGCGCCGCTCAACGGCAATCAGCCGCTGGTCGACGACTTTCCGGCGCAAGGGGCGGATCTCGCCCCCGTGCTCAAGGAAGCATTGACCAAGAGCGGGGTTTTCTATGAGGCTCATCAGGCCCGTTGGGTGGCTGGCGAGTTGTCGACCGACACCTTGCGCCAGGAACCGCAGGGCAAGTTGCCCGTGGCTGGCCCGGCAGGCACGGTGGAACTCCCCTTGCCGGTCCGCACCGAGGCGGCTTCCCCGAGCGCACGTCCGGAAGCCCCCTCGCAGGCCGGCACGATTCCTCAGGAAGTGAGGCCTGTCATCCAGCAGCAGCTCGATGCCCTGGCCACACAGAATTACGCTTGGCAGGGGCAAATCTGGCCCGGGCAGCAGATGCATTGGGAAATTTCAGAAAACCCGGACCGCCAGACACAGGAGACAGGCGAGACTTCAAGCAGCTGGCAGACGCGGCTGCGTTTGGCCTTGCCCAGCCTGGGTGGCATCGACGCCGCACTGCGCCTGCAGCCCGGCGGAAATGTCGAACTGGCGCTGACGGCCAACTCGACAGCCAGCGAGGCTCGCTTGCGCGAGCGCCTCGCCGATCTGCGCAATCAATTCGAAGCAAGCGGCCTGCGGCTCGTTCAGGCTCAGGTACAACATGGCGAAATCGCCGAGTGACGCGACGCGCGAGGCAGTTGCCCTTGCCTACGGCCAGACCGACGCGGCACCCCGCGTGGTAGCCAAGGGCAAGGGGCTGATCGCCGAACAGATCATCGCCCGGGCCAAGGAACACGGGGTGTATGTCCATGAGTCGCCAGAGTTGGTGGCGCTATTGACGCAGGTGGACATCGACGAGCACATCCCTCCCCAGCTCTACCTCGCGGTTGCCGAATTGTTGGCCTGGCTTTACCGGATCGAGCATGGCGAGGCCGGCCCGGCACTGCCACGCTAATCCGTTGGCATGAACGACGCGAGCAGCAGGATGGTTTACCATGATGCCAATTCACTCCTGTTAGCCGTGCATGACAGCCTCTCGCGACGATCACTCCGCGCCGGATTTCGAAATCGATCATTTGGCCGAATACGGGCAGTATTTGATCGACAGCCCGGTGGATATTGCGTATTACCTGAACTTGCTGATTCGCAAGGGCAAATTGTTGACGGTGTATATCGATGACGGGACCTTGAGTTTCCTGAGCGCCCTGCTCGGACTCGATGAAGCGCGCGGCTTGCTCTTGCTTGATCCGGCTTCGGACGAGACCCTGAATGCCCAAGCAAAAACGGCAGGGAAGTTGACGCTGACCGCCAGCCTGAACCGGGTGAAGATGCAGTTCCGCCTGCCGCCCCCGGTGGAGTACAAGCACCAGGACCGGCGCGCACTGGCCGCACCGCTCCCGGACCGCCTGCTGCGCCTGCAGCGCCGTGCATACTTCCGGCTTCAGCCACCCGTTGCCGCCCCGCTCCGCTGCCGGATCGAACTGACCGACACCACGGGGGAAAGCCGGCTGGTCGAATGGGGCGTGGCTGATATCAGTGCCGGCGGCATCAGCCTGATTGCCCCCCTGACCGAACAGGCCACCTGCCGGCCCGATACCCTGCTCCCAAACTGCCGGCTCGACATTCCGGATGACGGCGTCGTTCTGATCAACCTGCGGGTAAGGAAGGTGGTGGAATTATCCACCGAGCATGGGCAGCACCAGCTTCGGGTGGGTTGCACGTTCGTGAACGTACCGGCCGCCCGGCTGGCCGTGGTGGAACGCTACATCACGCGCATCGAGCGCGAACGAACGGCAAAATTTTCCGGTCTGGCGGATTAAACCTAGACCTGAATGTTCATGACATCCTGATAGGCTGTGACCAACTTGTTACGCACCTGCACCATTTCCTGGAAGGAAACGCTGGCGGTTTGCAGCGCGATCATCACCTCATGCAGATTCTGGCTGGTATCGCCGGCGGCAAGTTTTTCCGCCATCTGGTCGGCCTGCTGCTGGGTCTGATTGACCTTGTCGATGGAGTTTTGCAAAACCTGGGCGAAATCGGTGCCGCCGGCAGCCGGTGCCGTGCCGGCGGCCGGTTTGCCCGTGGCTTGTGCGGCCGTGCTGCGCAGCACGCTCAACATTTGTTCGATTCCGTTCGTATCCATGATGGGCTCCCATTCGACCGCTGGATTACAAGCAATTCTCAGGCCAGATCACCCCTGAAAATATCCTTCGTCGCGGTATTGCTGCAGTTTATAGCGCAAGGTCCGCTCCGAGATGCCAAGGCGCTCGATGGCCTTCTTGCGTGACCCGCCGACTTCGGCCAGGGTGCGCAGAATGTGCTCGCGCTCCAGATCTTTCATATTATCGGCTCTTTTTTCGGCTTCCGGCGGGGCGGACGGGGCTGGATTTTCTGCGGCCGATGACGGCGACGCGGCTTCGGCGGAACGGGGGCTCAGGTTGAGCGCCTCGGGTTCGATGACCTGCCCGGAAGCCATGATCAGGGCGCGCTGAATGACGTTTTCCAGTTCCCGGATGTTGCCCGGCCAAGTATGTGTACGGAGTTGGGCTTCGGCAGCCGGCGACAGGCGCATTCCTGTCCGCCCGAAGCGCCCGCCATGCTCGGCAATGAAATGACGGGCGATGGGCACGATATCCGCCGGCCGCTGGCGGAGTGCCGGAATGGCGATGGGAAAGACGTTGAGGCGGTAATAGAGGTCTTCCCGAAAGTTTCCCTTGGCCACAGCTTCGGCCATGTCACGATTGGAAGTGGCGACGATGCGGATATTGAGCGGCACCGGCTTCTTGCCGCCGACTCGCTCGACCTCACGCTCCTGCAGCACGCGGAGCAGCTTGGCCTGCAGCCCCAGCGGCATTTCGGTGACTTCGTCGAGTAGCAAGGTGCCATCCTGCGCCTGCTCGAACTTGCCGGCCTGCGCCTGCTGCGCTCCGGTAAAGGCGCCCTTTTCATATCCGAACAAGGTCGCTTCGAGCAGGCTGTCCGGAATGGCGGCACAGTTGATCGCAACGAAGGGGCCGGTCTTGCGGGCTGAATGGCGGTGGATGAAGCGGGCAAGCACCTCCTTGCCTACGCCCGATTCACCGGTGAGCAGCACCGTCGCATCGGTTTGCGCGACACGCTGGGCGACGGCGAACAGTTCTCGGCTGGCCGGATCGTTGGCCACCACGCCGCCTCCGTCCTCGGCTGCCGGCAATTCATATTTGTTGATGTGGGCGAGCAGCGCCTGCGGCTCGAAGGGCTTGAGCAGGAAGTCGCAGGCACCGGAGCGCATGGCGTCAACTGCCTTGTCGACCTCGGCATAGGCAGTCATCAGCACGACCGGCAAGTGCGGCAGGCGGGCGCGGATTTCCTTGAGCAGCGCAATGCCGTCCATCGGCATCATGCGCACATCGCTGACCACGATGGAAAAGGCTTGCTCACCGAGCACCCGCAGGGCTGCCTCGCCCCCATCGACAGCAACGTAGGCACGACCGGCCAGTTCGAGGGTATCGCCGATGGCCTCGCGCAGGCTGGGGTCGTCTTCAACGACGAGAACAGGCAGGTTGTGTTCAGACATTCACATCCCTTTCGGTTTCCGACAAGGCGACCGGCAAGGTCAAGACGAACTCGGCGCCCGCGCCGGGCTCGGAAAACAGTTCGATACTGCCGCCATGGGCGCGGGCGACGCCCAGCGCGATGGCCAGCCCCAGGCCGGTCCCCTGCCCCTTGGTGGTGAAGAAGGGCTCGAAGATCCGCGCCTGGTTTTCCCGGCTGATGCCGGGGCCGCTGTCACGCACGCCCAGTGCCAGCAGATCGCCGCTGCGTTTGCCGGCGAGGCAAATTTTGCCGCCCGCCGGTGTCGCCTGCAGGGCGTTTTCCAGGAGATTGACCAGTGCCCCGAACAGGGCCTTGCGGCTCCCGACGATGATGGCCCGCTGGCAGTCATCCTCCACAGCAAACGTCAGGCCATGCTCGCGCATCAGGGGCTCGACGGTTTGCGCCGCTTCGGCCAGCAGGTCGCTGGCATCGATCACATCGTGCCCGATGCTTTCCCCGCGGGCAAAGAGCAGGACATCCTGGATCAGGCGTTCCAGGCGGCGCAGCTGGGCCGTCGCCTTGTCCGAAAAGCGCGCCCGGGCTTCATCGGTGACACCAGGCCGCCCCAGGTTGGCTGTGTACAACAGGGCGGCGGCCAGTGGCGTGCGCAGTTGATGGGCAAGGGAAGCGGCCATTTCACCCATGGCGGCCAGGCGCTGGCTGCGCTCCAATTCGGTTTTCATGCGGTGCGCGGCGCTGATGTCGTGCACCAGCAGAATCTTGCCCCCCGCCGAGGGCAGCGCACTCTCCGCAATCGACAGGCGCCGACCGCCAGACAGCCATTCCCCGACGGTAAGCGTCGGCTCCAGGTGATCGCGTGCGACATCGCCCCAGTGGCGACCAACCATATCGGGACCGAACAGCGCGATGGCGGCCGGGTTGGCCGCGGCGACGACGGCCTGGGCATCGAGCAGGATGACGCCGGCCGGCAAGGCATCGAGCAGCGAGGAGAGGCGTTCGGAGAGCGCTTCCTTTTCCTGGTATTGCCGCCGCAATTCGCCATTGGCAAGCGCCAATTCCTCGGTCAGCGAGGCAACTTGCCCCTGCAGCGCCTCGTATGCCTGCGTCAACTCGGCTGAGACCTGGTTGAACATGGCAAAAGCCCGCTGCAATTCGGCGGTCTTGTCGTCGGCGAGAGGCTGGGCAGAGCTGGCCGGGTCGGCTGGCATCGAAAAAAGTTGGGGTGGATTCAGGCGCGGTAATAGTAGAATATTTCTAGGAAAATTTGGCTTCTTGATTGATTCTTCTTCTGTTTCACCGTATTTCATCCGAGCATTGATGGCAGCAACCACTGAGACGACGGCAGGAAGCGCACCGGCAGGCAACCCGGTCGAGCGCCTGCGCGAGGCCTTCGACCGCCTCGGCAGCCAGCAGAAGATCGTCTTCATGGTGGCCATCGCCGCCCTCGTCGCGGTCATCGTCGGTACGATCCTGTGGAGCCGGCAGCCGGACTGGAAAGTCCTCTTTTCCAACCTGAACGAGAAGGATGGCGGTGCCATCGCCGCCGTGCTCGAGCAGCAGAACATCCCGCATCGTTACAGCGATAGCGGCGCGCTGCTCGTCCCTGCCGAGCGCGTGCACGAAGTGCGTCTGAAGCTGGCCTCACAGGGACTGCCGCGGGGAGGCCTGGTCGGCTTCGAACTGATGGAAAACCAGAAGTTCGGGGTCAGCCAGTTTGCCGAGCAAGTCAATTACCAGCGCGGCCTGGAGGGCGAACTGGCACGCACCATCCAGTCGATCGGCGCCGTACAGTCGGCCCGTGTTCATCTGGCCATTCCCAAGCCGTCGGTGTTCGTGCGCGAAGAACTGAAGCCGACCGCCTCGGTGATGCTCAACCTCTATCCCGGGCGGGCGCTGGATGGCGCCCAGATCGCCGGCATCACCCATCTGGTGTCTTCCAGCGTGCCGCAGCTGCCGGCATCGAATGTCACGGTAATCGACCAGAACGGTACCTTGCTGTCGCAGCTGAAGAACCGGTTGACCGAGGCCGGTCTGGATCCAACCCAGATCAAGTACGTACGCGAAGTTGAAAACACCGTGGTCAAGCGCATCGAGGACATCCTGAGCCCGATGCTCGGCCAGGGCAATTTCAAGGTGCAGGTGGCGGCCGACATCGATTTTTCGCAAACCGAGCAAACGGCCGAGAGCTACCGCCCGAACAGCACGCCGGAGTCAACCAGCATCCGCAGCCAGCAAAACAATGAAACGGCCAGCGTCAACCAGGCAGCGGGCGGCGTGCCGGGCGCGTTGACCAACCAGCCGCCGGTTCCCGCTACTGCACCGCTCACCGCACCACCAACCGGCAACGCACCAGCCACCCCGGTACCGGGCAAGCCGGGCGAGGTGCCGCCCGGCAAGATCGACGCGGCGGGGGTCACGGCACCACTGAATGCCGCCGGGCAGCCGATCAGCACCAGCAAGAATTCGACCATCAATTACGAGCTGGACAAGACCATTCGCTATACCCGACAGGGCATGGGTGATATCCGCCGCCTGTCGGCCGCCGTTGTGGTCAATCACCGCAAGGATGTCGACAAGACCGGCAAGCCGATCACCAAGCCGCTAGCGGAAGCCGAAATGAAGCAGATCAATGACCTGGTGCGCGAAGCGATGGGTTACAGCCGGGAGCGGGGCGACACCTTGTCGGTCGCCAATGCTCCCTTCACGGCGGTCGACAAGAGCGAGAGCGATTTGCCGGTATGGAAGGACCCGGACAATATCGCCTTCCTGAAGGACATCCTGAAGTACCTGCTGATCGCCGGCATCGTCGC
This sequence comes from Azonexus sp., assembly GCA_046297855.1. Lineage (GTDB taxonomy): Bacteria > Pseudomonadota > Gammaproteobacteria > Burkholderiales > Rhodocyclaceae > Azonexus. Next base: position 90,757 of record JBKBHB010000010.1, on the reverse strand, counting down.
GTTCATCTATTTCAAGATCATCCAGCCGTCGCTGAAGACGATGTTTCCGCCGCCCGAGAAGGAGCAGCCGGAGGAAGCAGGCGGCGAAGGAGGCGGCCTGTTCGGCGGAGTCGCCGGTGCGGAGGGCGAAGAAGAAGGCGGCACCGAGGTCCATATCGACCACTACGCGGTCAAGGTTCAGAAGGCGCGCGAGATCGCCGACAAGGATCCCAAGGCGATCGCCAACATGATCAAGGAATGGATGGGCGTCAATGGCAACTAGCCCCGAAGAAGGTCTCGAAAAGAGCGCCACGCTGCTCATTGCGCTGGGCGAGGATCACGCCGCCGAAGTGCTCAAGCATCTCGGCCCGCGCGAGGTGCAGAAACTGGGCCACGCCATGGCCACCCTCAAGTCGGTCCCCCGCGCCAAGGTCGAGAGCATTCTCGACGAATTCCTGCAGGTTTCCGAGGAACAGGCGGCTGTTCATGTCGACACCGACAACTATATCCGCTCGGTGCTGACCAAGGCGTTGGGCGACGACAAGGCCTCCAACCTGATTTCGCGCATCCTGCAGAGCGGCGAAACATCGGGCATCGAGGGCCTGAAGTGGATGGATGCCGGCACGGTCGCCGATCTGATCAAGAATGAACATCCGCAGATCATCGCAACCATCCTGGTCCACCTGGAGCACGACCACGCCAGCGAGATCCTCAACCACTTCACCGAACGCCTGCGCAATGACGTGGTGCTGCGCATAGCGACGCTGGAAGGCATCCAGCCGGCCGCCCTGCGCGAATTGAACGAAGCGATGATGCGCATCCTGGCCGGCTCGGCGAGCATGAAGAAGACGGCGATGGGCGGGGTGCGCACGGTGGCGGAGATTCTCAATTTCATCGGCACGGCGAACGAGACTTCGGTGGTCGACGCGATTCGCGAGTACGACCCCGACCTTGCCCAGAAGATTCTCGACGAAATGTTCGTCTTCGAGAACCTGCTGGATATCGACGACCGCTCGGTGCAGTTGATCTTGCGCGAAGTGCAGTCCGATTCGCTGATCCTGGCACTGAAGGGCGCTTCGCCGGAGTTGCGCGAGAAGATCTTCAAGAACATGTCGCAACGGGCTGCCGAGATGCTGCGCGAAGACCTCGAATCGAAGGGGCCGGTCCGCCTCTCCGAAGTCGAAGCCGAGCAGAAGGAAATCCTCAAGATCGTCCGCCGCCTGGCCGACGAAGGGCAAATCGTGCTCGGCGGTGCCGGCGGCGAACAGATGATCTGACCATGTCCGGCGTCATTCCCAAGGAGAAACTCGCGGGCTATCAGCGCTGGCAGATCGGCTCCTTCGACAAGCCAGCCGCCCCCCCCGCCCAACCGGCCGGCGAGCCGGCACCGGCCGCCCCCGCCAGCCCGCCCCCCGAGCCGGAAGAGCCGGCCGAGGCCGTCGCCAGCATCCCTTTTCCGACCGCCGAGGATCTCGCCCGGATCAACGAGGAAGCGCGCCGCGAGGGCTACCAGCAGGGTTACGACGAAGGCCGGGCCGCCGGCGAGGCCGAGTGGCAAGCCCAAATCCACGAACACGTCAGCCAGTTGTCGAACCTCATCGGCAACCTGCAGACCTCGCTCGCCCAGCTCGACCAGCATGTCGCCGACCAACTGCTCGACCTGGCCCTCGAAGTGGCAGCGCAGATCCTGCGAACCAGCCTGAAAGTCGACCGGACCCTGTTGCTGCCGCTCATCCGCGAAGCCATCAACGAACTGCCGCTCCACCACGGCACCATTTCGCTCTACCTCAACCCGGCCGATGCCACGCCCCTCGCCCCGCTGCTCAAGGAACAGCTGGCGCATACCGGTGCCCATATCGTGGCGGACAGCAACATTGCCGCAGGCGGCTGTGTGATCAAGGCGGGCAGCAGCGAGATCGACGCCAGCATGGGCGTCCGCTGGCGTCGCGTGCTGGAAGCAATCGGCATCAAAGCCAAGGAATGGCTGCCCAACCCGTAACCCCCGCCGACCACATCGGCCGCTGGCAACGTTACCTGGCCAACTGCCAGATGGCGGTCAGCCAGGCACAGCCCCTCTGGCCGAGCGGCCGGCTGACCCGCATCAATGGTCTGGTCATGGAAGCCTCCGGCCTGAAGCTGCCGCTGGGCAGCACCTGCAGCATCATTCCGGCCAGTGGCACACCGGTCGAGGCGGAGGTGGTCGGCTTTGCCGGCGAGAAAATCTACCTGATGCCTTCCGATGATGTCTTCGGCCTGGCACCGGGCGCCCGGGTTGAAGCCGTCGACCTGCCGGCCATGCCGGTTCGGGTCGACGCGCCCTATTTCAAGCGGCGCCGGGCCATCGACAAGGCGAAACAGGTGCCGGTCGGCGATCAGTTGCTGGGGCGTGTCGTGGACGGCGTCGGACGGCCCCTCGACAACAAGGGCGCGCTGGCTGTCGAAACCACCCGCTCCCTGCAGAGCCGGCCCTTCAACCCGATGATGCGGGCCGCCATCGAACAGCCGCTCGACGTCGGCATCCGCGCCATCAACGCCCTGCTCACCGTCGGCCGCGGCCAGCGCATGGGTCTGTTCGCCGGCTCGGGCGTCGGCAAGTCGGTCCTGCTCGGCATGATGGCCCGCTACACCGAAGCCGAGGTGATTGTCGTCGGCCTGATCGGCGAACGCGGGCGCGAGGTCAAGGAATTCATCGAGCACATCCTGGGCGAGGAAGGCATGCGCCGCTCAGTCGTCGTCGCTGCCCCGGCCGATACCGGGCCGCTGATGCGCCTGCAGGGAGCCGCCTACGCAACGACCATCGCCGAATACTTCCGCGACCAGGGCAAGCAGGTGCTGCTCATCATGGATTCGCTGACCCGTTACGCCATGGCGCAACGCGAGATCGCGCTGGCCATCGGCGAACCGCCGGCAACCCGCGGCTACCCGCCCTCCGTCTTCGCCCGCCTGCCGCAACTGGTCGAACGCGCCGGCAACGGCCCCGAAGGCGGTGGCTCGATCACGGCCTTCTACACCGTGCTGGCCGAGGGCGACGACCAGCAGGATCCCATCGCCGACTCGGCCCGCGCCATTCTCGACGGCCATATCGTGCTCTCCCGAACGCTGGCCGATGCCGGGCACTACCCGGCCATCGACATCGAACAGTCGATCAGCCGGGCCATGGTCAACCTGATCGATGCGGCGCATCTCGACCAGATCCGCAAGTTCAAGGTCTTGTTCGCCCGCTACCAGCGCTCGCGCGACCTGATTTCGGTTGGCGCCTATGCCCCAGGCTCGGATCCGGTACTCGACCAGGCCATCGCCCTCTATCCGCGCATGGAGTCCTTCCTGCAACAACAGCTGGTGGAACAGGCCGATTTTTCCAGCAGTCTCGATGCGCTGCGCAAGCTGCTCTAATCGTCCATGGCACAGCCCTTTTCCCTGCAGCCCCTGCTCGAATTGATGCAAACGCGCACCGACGAAGCGACGCGGACGCTTGGCAAATTGATCGCCGCCGAGCAAAGCCAGCGCAGCCGGCTGCAAATGCTTGAACAATACCGCGAGGAATACGCCCAGCGCCTCAGGGAAAATATCGCCCAGGGCATGACCCGGCCGGTCATGCTGAACTACCAGGAATTCCTCGCCCGTATCGACGAAGCCATCGAGCAGCAACGAATCGTCGTCCGGAACTCCGAACTGAGCACCAAGGCCGGACAGGAGCAGTGGAAAGCCCAGAACCGCCAGCTCAAGGCACTCGACACCCTGTCGCAACGCCATGACGCCCGGCAGCGCTACCGCGAGAGCCGTCAGGAGCAAAAGCTGCAGGACGAGTTCACCACCCGCAAGTTCAGCACCCCCGCCCCTTCCGACAGCAACGACGAGTAAGTGCCCCGCAGCACACCGGGCACGCTCATTGCTTTCCTAGCCCTGAGATATCCATTGCAGGGAGAAGGCCATGGGCCTGAGTGTCATTTCCACGATTGCCCCCTCCGTTAACACGACAGCGGTCAACCTGACGAGCGAAGCAACGGCTACCGAGCCCGGCCGCTTTGCCGCGCTGCTAGCCGGCCAGACGCTGGCCGGCCTGCTCGGCGCGGCAGCCGGCTTGCCGGGCGAAGCCGGCAAAGCCGGGCTGGATACCGAGGAAAAGGCGAGCAGCGAAGCCCAGGGAACAGCGCAAACCAGTTCCCCGGTCGATCCGGCAACGCTGGTCGCACTCCTCGGCAACGCCCAGGTCCAGCCCCCGCTCTCACCACGCCCGACCGCCGGCCAGGAAGCAGCCTCTGCCCATGACGCCCTCCAGGCCGATGCCGCCGGTTTGGCCAGTCTGCCGCCGGGCCATGACCGCCCGGGCAATCACCTGCGCGACACAACGCTTGCCGCCTCGCCGAGCACGCCGGGCGAACGACCGGGCACCGTGCAGTCCGGCGCAACCGACGTCACCCGACAGGCCGACGCGGCAAATATTGCCGCTTCCGGCGAACCGGCGAACCCCACCCCCACCTTCCAGATGACGCTGGGCGCCGCCCAGCCGACACGGGAAGCGCCCGCCAGTCAGCCGTCGAGCATCGCGACACCGCTGCACGCGCCGGCATGGCCGCAGCACTTCGGTGAAAAGCTGGTCTGGATGGCCAGGAATGATCAGCAAACCGCCCAGATCAACCTGAACCCGCCGCAACTCGGCCCACTGCAGGTCACGCTGCACCTGAACGGCGATCAGGCCACGGCCGTCTTTGCCTCGCCGCACGCCGAAGTCCGCCAGGCCATCGAAAGCTCGCTACCGCAACTGCGTGACATGCTGAGCGCCACCGGGATCACATTGGGCGACACCAACGTCGGTGCCAATCTCGCCCAGCAAAATCAGAACCCGGCCTTCCCGCTCCCGAACAGAGCCCAATCACCCCTTGAAAACGCTATACTCCCGGCCAATGACAATGCGCCAGTCGCAGGTACTGCAACGCCTCTGCATCATGGCCGGGGCCTGGTAGACCTGTTCGCCTGACGCTTCAGGAAAACCAGACAGGAGGGAATAAATGGCCAAGGATGCCAAGCCAGCGGACGACGGGGCGGAAGTTGCACCCAAAAAGAACAAGAAACTGTTGATCATCATCCTGGCCGTTGTCCTGCTGCTGGTTCTCGGCGGGGGCGGTGCGGCCTTCATGCTGCTCAAGAAGAGCGACCACGAGGAGGGCGACGAGGAGGTCGCCGAGGAAGTCGCCAAGCCCAAGAAGAAGGAAAAGAAGAAGGACGCCCACGCGGTACCGGCCTTCATCAACCTGGATCCGTTCACCGTCAACCTGGTGCCGGAAACCGGCGACCAATACCTGCAGGTGGCACTCTCCCTGGAACTTGAAGACATCGCGGAAGAGTCCGCGCTCAAGGCGGTCATGCCCAAGATTCGCAACAACATCACCTTGCTGCTGTCGTCCAAGAAGGCATCGGACCTGCTGCCCAAGGAGGGCAAGGAACAGTTGGCCGAATCGCTGCGGGACGAAATCAACAGCGTGATCGAACCTCCCAAGAAGAACAAGAAGGGCGAACTGGTGATGCCCGAAGGGCCGGTCAAATCGGTTCTGTTCACCTCCTTCATCATCCAGTAAGGAGCCATGGCCGGCGACTTTCTCTCCCAGGACGAGGTCGATGCCCTGCTCAAGGGCGTCACCGGTGAAACCGACGAACCCGAGATCAACGAAGGGGACGCCGGGGGGGTTCGCGCCTACAACATCGGCACGCAGGAGCGCATCGTTCGGGGCCGGATGCCCACGCTGGAACTGGTCAACGAACGTTTTGCCCGTTACCTGCGGATCGGCCTGTTCAACTACATGCACCGGAACGCCGAAATCTCGGTCGGGCCGATCCGCGTCCAGAAATACAGCGAATTCATCCGCAACCTGGTCGTACCGACCAACCTGAACCTGGTGGTTGCCAAGCCCTTGCGCGGTACGGCGCTGTTCATCTTCGACCCCAATCTGGTCTTCCTGGTCGTGGACAACATGTTCGGCGGCGACGGGCGCTTCCACACCCGGGTCGAAGGGCGCGATTTCACCCCCACCGAACAGCGCATCATCCAGGGGTTGCTCAATGTCGTGTTCACGGAATACAGCAAATCCTGGAAGCCGGTATACGAGCTTGAGTTCACGTATATCCGCTCCGAGATGAACTCGCAGTTCGCCAACATCGCCACGCCATCCGAAATCGTCGTTTCGACGACCTTCACGCTGGAATTCGGCGGCGCGACGGCGGATATGCACATCTGCTTCCCGTATTCGATGCTGGAGCCGATCCGCGATCTGCTCTACAGCACGATGCAAAGCGATCAGCTTTCGTCGGACAAGCGCTGGATCGGCACGCTGCGCAAGCAATTACAGGGGGCCGAGGTGGAGATCGTGGCGCAGCTGGGTTCGGGCAAGATTTCCCTGGGCCAGATCCTGAAACTGAAGGTCGGGGATGTCATTCCGCTGAACATTCCGGAAAGGATCGAAGCCTTGGTGGATGGCGTTCCGCTGATGGAGTGCTCCTATGGCCAACAGAACGGACAATACGCATTGAAGGTGGAACGATTCATCGCAACCTCGCCCGATACGCCGCCGGTGGAACCGGCGACAGGAGAGAAAAATGGCTGACGACATGAACCCTATCGAAAACCTGAGCGAAGACGACGGCCAGATCAGCGAAGACGACTGGGCGGCCGCCATGGCCGAGCAGGCCGTCTCCGACGCACCGGGGGCTGCGATCAACGCCCAGCCGGCGAACATCTTTCCCTCTTTCGGCGGCACGGGCGGCGCCGCCGGCATGATGAACGAGCTCGACATGATCCTGGACATTCCCGTCCAGATCACCGTCGAACTGGGCCGGACCAAGATCACGATCAAGAACCTGCTGCAACTGGCCCACGGCTCGGTCGTCGAACTCGATGCCATGGCCGGCGAGCCGATGGATGTCATGGTCAATGGCACCCTGATCGCTCAGGGCGAGGTCGTTGTGGTCAATGACAAATTCGGCATTCGTCTGACCGACATCATCACGCCCTCCGAGCGGATGCGGAAAATCAATCGCTAAACGCCCTGCGGAGTTTCGATTAAGATAGCGGGCTACCGATAATCGCCCGTGAAATCCGTCTTGTCACGCATCCTTTCCGCGCTTTTCCTGTTGTTTCCGAGCGTTGCGCCGGCCGGCGAAGCGGCGCCGCCGGGCGTTTCGACCGCCACCTATTGGCAGGCCGGCCTGGCCTTGGCCCTGATTGTCGGACTGCTCGGCGCCACCGCTTGGCTGGCCCGCAAGGTTTCGGGGGGCAAGGGTTTTGGCCAGGGGGGGCTGAAGGTCATCGGCGGTGTCGCGCTGGGCCCGCGGGAACGCATCGTACTGGTCGAGATCGGCAACGACTGGCTGGTCGTCGGCATCGTCCCCGGGCAGATCCGTACCCTGCATCGGCTGGACAAGGGCAAGCTGCCGGATGGTCCCCTGGCGGCCGCTGGTGACAAGCCCTTCACACAATGGTTGCAAAGCGTGACGCAACGGCCGCACCATGATTAAGCGACTGCTCGCCTCCCTGGCCCTGCTGTTGCCGGCCGGCCTGACTTTTGCCCAGGCAGCCAGCGGCCTGCCGGCCATCACCAGCACGCCGGCCGCCGGCGGAGGTACGACGTATTCGCTGACCATCCAGACGCTGTTGCTGATGACGGCGCTGACCTTCATCCCGGCCATCGTGCTGATGATGACCGGCTTTACGCGCATCATCATTGTCATGTCGCTGCTGCGCCACGCGCTCGGCACCCAGACCACACCCCCCAATCAGGTGCTGGTCGGTCTGACGCTGTTCCTCACCTTCTTCGTCATGAGCCCGGTGCTCGACCGGGTCTATACCGAGGCTTACCAGCCGCTGGCGGAGAACAAGATCAATATCATGGAAGCGGCCGAACGGGCTGCCATCCCGATGCGCAGCTTCATGCTCAAACAGACGCGGGAATCCGACCTGGCACTCTTTGCCGGCATCGCCAGGATCGAGCGAATCGAGAAACCGGAAGACACCCCCTTGCGCATCCTGGTGCCGGCCTTCGTGATCAGCGAGTTGAAGACGGCCTTCCAGATCGGCTTCATCATCTTCATCCCCTTCCTGATCATCGACATGGTGGTGGCCAGCATGCTGATGTCGATGGGCATGATGATGATGTCCCCCGTCATGGTGTCCCTGCCCTTCAAACTGATGCTTTTCGTCCTGGTTGATGGCTGGCATCTGGTGATCGGTTCGCTGATGCAGAGTTTTTCGCCATGACACCGGGCGTTGTGATGGAAATCGGCCGCCAGGCCATCGAGGTCACCTTGCTGATCGCGGCACCGATGCTCGTCACGGCCCTTGTCGTCGGCCTGATCATCAGCATTTTTCAAGCCGCGACACAGTTGAACGAGGCGACGCTGCAATTCGTCCCCAAGCTGGTTGCCATGTTCGTGGTTCTGTTGCTTGCCGGCCCGTGGATGCTGCAATACCTGATCGACTACATCCAGCGCCTGTTCGGCAGCATTCCGCAATTGATCGGCTAAGGGCATGATCAGCATCGGATCGGCCCAGATCGATGCCTGGATCGTGGCTTTCATCTATCCGCTGAGCCGCATCCTCGGCTTTATTGCCAGCGCGCCACTGTGGAGCAGCACGGGCGTACCGGTCCGCACCCGCCTGATTCTCGGCCTGGCCATTGCCGTCGCCCTGACGCCCGGCTTGCCGCCGATGCCGCTTGTCCAACCAGCCTCGCTCAACGGCCTGTGGATCATGGCCCAGCAGATGCTGATCGGCATCGGCATGGGCTTTGCCGGCCGGATCGTGTTTACCGCTTTCAGCATGGCGGGTGAATTCATCGGCACCCAGATGGGGCTTGGCTTTGCAACCTTCTACGATCCCCAGAATTCAGCCCAGACCCCGGTCATCGCCGAATTCATCAACCTGCTGGCACTACTGCTGTTCATGTCGATGAATGGCCACCTGCTGTATCTGGCGACGCTGGCGCAGAGCTTTACGGCCATTCCGGTCAGTGCCACGCCGATCGCGGCGGGCTCCTGGCTCAACCTCGCCGAACTGGGCAGCCGCATGTTCTCGGCCGGATTGCTGCTCTCCTTGCCGGTGCTGGCGGCACTGATGATCACCAACGTGGCGCTCGCCGTACTGACGCGTGCTGCGCCACAACTCAACCTGTTCGCCCTGGGCTTTCCGCTGACCTTGCTGGGCGGCTTCTTCGCCCTCGCCATCAGCCTGAATTACATGGCGACACCGATTCAGGGCATTTTCGAAGTCGGGCTGGAAGCGATGCTCGGCTACGTCGTACCTGCCAGGCCCTGATTCAGTTGAGCAGGAAGGAGTCGGCCTGCGCCGGCCGCACCAGCCTGACCACGCCCTCGGCAACCCGGCGGGCTCCCAGGGTCTGGGAATCGATCCCTTCGCTGTATTCGAGAATCTGGTAGCTGTCGTACCCCTGCTCGGACTGCAACTGGCTGGCCCGCCGCTTGAGGATCTGGATCGATTCGCCGGCGCCCCCCGTGTGATAACGCTTCATTTTCATCGCGAAGCGGAAGGTCGAATCATTGAGGCGGGTTTCCTCGATTTCCCAGTTCGGGGCCAAGGGGTCATAGATGATATAGACCGCCGCCCCCAGCATGGCCGCAGAGGCCAGCGTCGACAGGGAAAGCGAACTCCCCGCCGTCAGCTGAATGGCCTTGTCGGGAATCAGCGGTGTGCCCCCCCCACCCTTCGAACTGCAACCGCTGAGCAGCATCCCGCCCAGCAGGAGGGCGATGGTCGTCAGACGCCCTTTCATAGGTAGTTGAACAGGGAAAGCTGTGCCGTCTTGGCGAACGTCGCCTGTGTCGCGTCCAGTTGCAGCTTTTTCTGGGAAATCTCGGTGATCGCCTTGGCGTAATCAAGATCCTCGATGTCCGAGAGTTGCTGGGCGTATTGCACGACGCGATCCTCAGCCGTGTTGGTCATGCTCTCCAGCGACGACTGGCGGGCACCGACGGTGGCCTGGTTGCGCAGGACATTGTCGATCGAGGCGCTGATGTTGCGAAGTGCCGTAGTGTAGGCAGGACTGCCGGACGAGCCGCCCGGCGTATTGAGGAAGGTGATCATGTCCTGCACGGACTGGAACATCGACTGTCCGGTGGATACGCCGTTGGCATCAACGATGTTCATGAAAACATCGTTGCCGCTCAGGTTGGTCGTCACATACTGGCTGGCCGTGACCTGTAACTTCTGCTGCCCGTCATCGCCGGCATATACGACCGGCGAACCGCTGAACGGCTTGGTCGTCGACTGGAAACCGGCAAAGACATAACGCCCGTTGCCATCCTGGGTATTAGCCAGGCTGATCAGGCTATCGAGACGCTCGGTCAGTTCGGCGGCGATCGCCTGCCGGTCAGAGTCGGAATAAGCGCCATTACCGGCCGCGATTGATTTTTCGTAGATGTTGACCAGTTCGTCGTTGATGCCCTGCAACGTGCTGTCAAGCGCCGACAGCTTGCTGTCGGCCATTTCCTGGTTTTTCAGATACAACTTGTTGACCGACCCGGCTTGGGTAACCATCAGGGCCTGAGCCGCCCCGATCGGATCATCCTTCGGCGTAACGATGCGCCGCCCGGTACTGACCTGGTTTTGTGCAGCATAGAGATCGCTTTGCAGTTTCTGGATACCGGCGGTGCCGCCGTTATAAATCTGCATGGTGCTGATACGCATGCTCATGAGCTTCTCCCGAAATTAGCGGCCGATCGACAACAAGGTGTCGAACAGCGTCGAGGCGACCTGGAAGACCTTGGCGGAGGCCTGGTAGGCCTGCTGGTATTCGATCAGTTTTGCCGCCTCTTCATCACTATTGACGCCGGACACGGCTTCGCGGGCGGCAATGGCCTGGTTGAGCAGGCTGGTCTGGGCAACGGAGGAAATTTCCGCCGAAGCAGTCTTGTTGCCGACATCGTTGACGAAGGAGGCGTAGTTGTCCTGATACGTCGCCTTGCCGCCCAGCATCGTGTTTTGCGTCTGCAGGTTGCCAAGCTTGACGATGTTGCGACCGTCCTCGGGGCCGTTCCCTCTGGCCAGGCTGAAGGTATCGCCGTTCGCCGGCGCACCGCTCAAGACCAGGGAAACCCCCGACCAGCCGCCGCCATTGATGGTGATGGTTGCGCCGGCCGTGTAGGGTACGGCTGCCGGCATGGTGTAGGTCGTCGTCGTGCCGCCGACATCGACGGCGACGGTTCCGGTGGCCGGGAAGCCGCTGAGTTCGTTGGTTCCCGCATTGTAGGTCAGCGTCAGGCCGGTGCTGCCCACCGTGTAGGACGCAGCATAGGAAACGGCGGACACCCTGCCCGTCCCGGTGTTGCCACTACCTGCCGTCCCAAGCGCCACCGGCAAGCCGGCCGCGATCAAGCGGGGATCAGCCGCCACCTTGTCGTTCAGTGCAAAAAATCGGGCGGCACCGCGGGTGGGCTGGATCAGATAACTATCGCCATTGGAAAAACCCGCTGCCGGGTTCAGGGAAAAGCCCTGTGGGTCTGCGGCCAGCTGGGTATTGATGGCGGCGATGTTGGCGCCGGACCAGGACACATTGTCGGACAAGCGGGTCAGGGTCAGCGTCCCGGACTGGAACGACAACTGATAATCGCTGGCCGTCAGGTTCGAGTAGTAATTCGTGCCGTTATTCGACACCGGATCCAGCGTGATGGAAACCGTCGGGCTGCCCGTCGCGTTGAAGGTGCTGGGGATGACCGCAGGCGCCCCAACCGAGAAGAACTGGCTGACAAAATTGGGGCTGCCATTGACGTTACCCAGCAAGTCCTGGCCTTGGGCATGCTGCGCATTGAAGGTCTGGGTGAACGCCGTTGCCATCAGGCCGAGCTGATTGAACGAGGTATCCAGCGCCTCCCGGCGGAAGCTGAGCAATCCGCCCAGCTTGCCGCCGTTGATGAGGGATTCGGGCAGTTCCTGGACGTTGCCGGTCGGGCCGAGCAGCCCGACGACGGTACGCGATTTGTCTGCCGAAGCCGGCTCGGCCGACATTTTGGTGACCTGGGAGCCAACCACCAGTTGCTGGCCCGTACCGACAAAGACGTTGTAGCTGCCGTTATCGTTGCTGGTCACGGTCACCTTGACCAGTTGATTGAGATCGGCCACCAGCTTGTCACGTTTGTCATACAGATCATTGGCCGGCTGACCGCCGAGGGCGGCCGCCGAAATGATCTTTTCATTCAGACTGGCGATCTGCTCGGTGTACGTGTTGATCTGGCCAACCGTGTTCCTGATCTGGGAATTGACACCATCATTGATCTCCGTCAGGCGCTCGTAAATACTGCGAAAGCCGGTCGTCATCGTTTCGGCGGCGGAAACCATGGACTGCCGGGCCGAGACGGACGAGGGGTTGGCCGCCACCGACTGCGCGGCGTCGAAAAACTTCTGCATCAACGGTGTCAGGCCGGCCTCCTTGTCGGCCAGCATGTTGTCGATCTGCGTCACCTGGGCGTAGTAGGTATCGAGCGCGCTGACATTGGTTTGCGCATTCAGGACCTGGGTGGTCAAGGCCTGGCTGAACATGCGTTGAACGGTCACCACATGCACGCCCTGGCCGATCCCACCGGCACCAGTCATCACGGTCGGGTTGGAGGCCTGGATGGTGCGCTGCCGGGTGTAACCTTCCGTGCTGAGGTTGGCAATGTTGTTGCTCGTCGTCAACAACCCGGCCTGAGCGGCATTGATGCCGGTCATGGCGATACTGATCAAACCGCTTCCCATTGTTTCTCTCCTTCCCGATCCTCATTTACGGCAAGGACAGGATTTTCTTGACCTCAGCCGAGCAATGCCAGACGCAGGGTCGGGCCATTGATGATCCGGCTCAGCTTATCGGCGTAGGCCGGATCGGTGGCATAACCTGCTCTCTGCAATCCTTTAGCAAACTCCGCGCCATCTTGTGACCCGATCACCCCGCCATAGCGCGGGTTATTGCGCAGCAGGCTGGCGTAATCGCGGAAAGCCTCATCATAGGAACCATATGCCCGAAACCGCTCGACTGTCGTCTGGGCCTGGCCATCGACATATTCGGTGGTCGTCGCCTCGACGGACGGCCCGCTCCAGCCCTTGCCGGCCTTGATGCCGAACAGGTTATGACTGGTCGAGCCGTCGCTGCGGCGAATTTCGCTACGCCCCCAACCGCTTTCCAGCGCAGCATGGGCCACCAGGAACTGCGGCGGAATGCCGGTGGAGCGCGACGCCTCGACCGCATGCGGCCAGACGCGATTGACGAATTCCTTGCCGGAAGGCACCGGATCGCCTAGCGTGGCGGCCGGGCTGGTCGCCGCATTGGCCGGGGCCCCGGGTGCCGGGTAGGCGGCCGACGTGGGCAGCGACGAAGCAACCGGCACCGGGCGCAGATGCCGCCCGTCCGAAGCGGCAAGGGGCAAGGCATTGCCGGTGGTGGCGGCAGCATTTGCCGCCGCCGGTTCGGCCGGCATCTGGCCGGCGCCAAGAGTCTTGCCCAGTTGCTGCTCGATCAGCCGTGCGAAGCCGACCCCTTTGCCGCTCGACGCCAGGTTCTGCGCCAATTGCTGGTCAAGCAGGCCGGTATAAAAGCGCGTGCTGTCGCTGTTGAGCAAGCCGTCCTGCGGCACGGTGTCGCGCATGCTCTTCATGACCTGCTGCAGGAACAGCGCCTCGAACTGCTGGGCGGCCGCCTTCAGGCCTTCCTGCGGATTGCTGGCGAAGCGGTTGCGCAAATCCTGGAGCGAGCTGACATCGAACGCCGCCCGATTCGGCTGATTCTGGATATTGCTGGCCATCGTGCGATCAGATCACTTCGAGTTCAGCGCGCAGGGCGCCTGCCGCCTTCATGGCCTGCAGGATGGCCAGCAGATCCATCGGATTGGCGCCCAGGGCATTCAGCGCCTTGACCACTTCGGCCAGGCTTGCCCCGGCCTTGACGCTCATCAGACTGCCATTGTCCTGCTTGACCTGGATATCGGCGCCCTGCCCGAATTGGGGCTGCGGCGCATCGACCACCACCGACAGGTTGCCATGTGCCACGGCACAGGCCTCAAGGGTCACCTTTTGGTTCATCACCACCGAACCATTGCGGGAATTGACGATCACCTTCGCCGCACCGAGCACCGGCTGGACCTCCAGGTTATCGATCCGGCCGAGGAAAGCGACCCGTGCGTCGGTATCGTCCGGCACGCGCACGGCGATCCGCCGGCCATCGATGGCCTGCGCTGTTCCGGGCTGGGAGGCCCGGTTGATGGCATCGACCACCTTTTGCGCCGTTCCGAAATCGGTCGTGGACAATTCGTAATAAACCACACCGCCTTGCCCGACCGCCGTCGGCACGGCCCGCTCGACCGTTGCCCCGGCCGGAATGCGGCCGGCCGAGAGGTGATTGACCGTCACCTTCGAACCGCCGGACGACGCCCCGGCGCCGCCGACCACGACGTTGCCCTGGGCCATCGCATACACCTGGCCGTCTGCCCCCTTCAGCTGGGTCATCAACAGCGTCCCGCCGCGCAGGCTCTTGGCGTTGCCCATCGACGAAACCGTCACGTCGATCGGCTGGCCAGGACGGGCATACGGCGGCAGGCTGGCCGTCACCATCACCGCCGCGACGTTTTTCAACTGCAGTTTCTGGGATTGTTCCGGCGTCAGGTTGAGGCCCATCTGCGACAGCATGTTGCCGATCGCCTGGGTGGTAAACGGGGTCTGCGTCGTTTGGTCGCCGGTATTGTCGAGGCCGACGACAATACCGTAGCCGAGCAACTGGTTGTTGCGAACGCCCTGGATGGTCGCCAGATCCTTGATGCGCTCGGCCCAGACGGGCTGGCTCCAGAGCGGCAGCAGGCAGGCGGCCAGAATTGCCGTTCGCCGGAATACTTTGCCGCTTTTTTCCTTCATGGGGGTCTCCGCTGTCTTGCTGACTAGAACGGTAAGACATTAAGGAAGAAGCGTGCCAACCACCCCATGGCCTGCGCCTCGGCCACCTGGCCCGACGACTTGTATTCGATACGGGCATCGGCGATCTTGGACGACTCAACCGTATTGGTCGCATCGACAAAACTCGGATTGATGACGCCCGAGATGCGCACGAATTCCTGCTCATCCCCCACCGCAACCTGTTTCTCGCCGGAAACCAGCAGGTTGCCGTTGGGCAGGACATCGATCACAGTGACGGTCATGTTGCCGGTGAAGACATTGTTGTTGGCTGCCTCACCCTTGCCGCTGAAAGCGGTGGAGCTTCCCGCCGAAAACTCGGCCGCGCCCGGCAAGACCCGGCTGAACATGCCGGCCGAAGCCCCGATCGACGCCTTCTGGGTATTCGACTTGTCCACCTTGTTGTTGGATTTGGTGGAGGCCGAGGTGCTTTCGGTAATCTTGACCGTGATCGTGTCACCGACATAGCGGGCCCGCCGGTCCTCGAACAAGGGGCGGGCCGAGGCAACCTGAAAGATCGCCCCGTTCGGGTTGGCGGTCTCCAGGCGCGGCGCAGGACGCATGGTCATCGGCTGGTGTACGTTGGTGGGCGGCACCGTCGAACAGGCTGCCGTCGCCAGCAGGAAGAGCCAGGACAAGCGTTTCATGGTCTTACCTCACAGTTGGGTCAATCGCCCCAACATGGCATCCGAGGTGGAAACCACCTTCGAATTCAATTCGTAGGCGCGCTGGGTCTGGATCATCGTGACCAGTTCCTCCGCCACATTGACGTTGGAGGTTTCGACATACCCCTGATTCACGAGGCCGGCCCCGTTCGTTCCCGGCGTATTGGGCGTTGGGGTGCCGCTTGCGGCGGTTTCCAGGAAAAGATTCTGGCCGATGCTCTGCAAACCGCCCGGATTGATGAAGGTGGCCAGCTGGATGCTGCCGATCTGGGTGGTTGCGGCCGAGCCCGGCTGGGTGATCGACACGGTGCCGTCGGTGCCGATGGTGACGGTCAAGGCGTTATTGGGAATGGTGATGTTGGGCTGCACCGGATACCCATCCGCCGTCACGATCTGCCCCTGATTATCCTTCTGGAAGGAGCCGTCGCGGGTGTAACCGATGGTGCCGTCGGGCAGCAGAACCTGGAAGAAGCCATTGCCCTGGATGGCAACATCCAGGGTGCTGTCCGTCTTCTGGATATTGCCCTGGGTGAAGATGCGGGCGGTCGACACCGGGCGTACACCGGTACCCAGTTGCAGGCCGGTCGGAATCTGCGTCTGCTGCGAGGATTGCGCACCCGGCTGGCGCAGGGTCTGGTACAGCAGGTCTTCGAACACCGCCCGGCCCCGCTTGAACCCGTTGGTACTGACGTTGGCCAGGTTGTTCGAGATGACATCGAGCTGCGTCTGCTGCGCATCGAGGCCGGTACGGGCAATCCACAGGGAACGGATCATGATTTCTTCCTATCAGGCATTCAGGGACAACAACTGGTCGGCGCGCTGGGCATTGGCATCCGCCGTTTGCAGCAACTTGACCTGCATTTCGAACTGGCGGGACAAGCTGATCAGGTTCACCATCGCATCGGTGACGTTGACATTACTGCCCTCAAGCGTGCCCGAGGTCAGGCGGACACGCTCATCGGCCGGCGCCGGCTGGCCATCGCGCAGCCGGAACAGGCCATCGGCGCCCCGCACCAGATCACCTTCCGGCGGGTTGACCAGCTTGATGCGGCCGATGGCATTGGCGTTGTTTGGCGTCCCAAAATTCGGCACCACCGATACCGTGCCATCCGGTGCGATCTCGATGGTATTGTCGGGCGGGATGGTGATCGGCCCGCCGTCACCGGCCACGGTATAGCCGCTCTTGGTCTGCAGCAGGCCGGTCACATCGACATCCAGGCTGCCGGCCCGGGTGTAGGCTTCACTGCCGTCCGGCAACTGCACGGCGATCCAGCCCCGTCCATTGACCGCGACGTCCAGATTGCGGCCGGTGAACATCAGCGGCCCCTCGTCCATCACGTCGGCAACCGAGGCATCGACCGTGAACGCCCGCGTCGGCATACCTTCGCCGATCACCGGCACGGCGCGGAAGCGATGTTCCTGCGCCTTGAAACCGATGGTGCTGGCGTTGGCCAGGTTGTTCGCCGTCCCGGCCTGCTGCATGAAGACATGCTTGGCGCCGGTCATCGCGGTGTAGATCAGACGGTCCATGCGACGAATCCCGACTTATTTAACGAATGTTGACCAGAGTTTGCATGATCTGGTCCTGGGTCTTGATCGACTGGGCATTCGCCTGGTAGTTGCGCTGCTGAACGATCATGTTGACCAGTTCCGCCGTCAGGTCGACGTTCGATTCCTCAACCGCGCCGGACTGCAACACGCCCAGCGTCCCGGTGTCCGGCGTGCCGACCCTGGGCTGACCGGAAGCCGCCGTCTCCATCCAGGCATTGTTGCCAACCGACATCAGGCCATTCGGGTTGGTGAAGTTGGCGAGGACGATCTGCGCCAGGTTCTTCGTCTGGCCGTTGCTGTAATTGCCCTGGATGATGCCGTCCGGGCCAATCGAGAGGCCGGCCAGATTGCCCGAGGTATAGCCGTCCTGGGTCAGCTCGTTGACACTGAACTTGGCGCCGAATTGCGTGGAATCGCGGTAATCGATGGTGAAGGACAGGGGCGACGCGGCACTGTTCGTCTTGCCGTTGGCAGCCATCACCCCGGCCAGATCGATACTGACGTTGCTGGGCAAGGCGGGGGAAATCAGCGTGCCGCTGTCATTGAAATTCAAACGCGTCGTCGCCATCGGCGGTGTCAGGCTTTCGCCATTCACCCCATCCACCTGGTAATGAACGTTCCAGGCACCGGTCGTTCCGGCGGCATCGGTCCCCGCCACGGCATCCTTCGTGAAATACAGCGTCATCGAGTGCGGATTGCCCAGCGAATCGTAGATGGTCAGCGCCGTCGAGTAGTTGTAGGAATTGGTATTCGGCGCCTGCGTTGCCGTGGCCGGCGTCACCCAGGTTTTCGTGCTCTGCGTCGAGTCGAGTTGCAGCGAGGCATAGACCCCGGCCCGGGCCGAGCCGCTGGCACCGGTCGCCACCGGATCGATGCTGCGCGTCGAAATGCGCAACGGCTCCGGCGTGCTGGCGGTGATCAGGCCCGCCGCATCGGCAATGTAGCCGGTCACGTTATCCTGCGTGTCGTTCACCAGATAGCCGTTGGCATCGATGTGGAACTGGCCGTTGCGCGAGTAGGTCACCGCGCCATCCTTCGACATGCGGAAGAAGCCGTTGCCGTTGATTGCGATGTCGAGCGAATTGCTGGTCGTCGTGATGTTGCCCTGGGTGTATTGCTGAACGATGGCGCTGGCCGAAACGCCGATGCCGACCTGCGAGGCACCGCCGCCCGACAAGGAGGCGGCATAGACGTCCGCAAAATGGGTGGCCGCTCCCTTGAAACCCACGGTGCTGGCGTTGGCAATGTTGTTGCTGGTCACATCCAGCGCCTTGGATGAAGCGTTGAGGCCGCTCAGCCCTTGTTGGAATGCCATTGCTGTCTCCCGAAATCACATGAATTGCAGAACATCGTCGAAGGCGACCGTTTCCCCGGTCGTCAGTTCGAGTACGAAGGAGGTGCCGTTTCTAACAACAGCAGAAACCGTGCCAAGCTGAATCGGCGTGGCACTGACCTTGGTGCCGCTCGCCGAAGCTTCGACCGAGAAGGTGTAATTGCCGTCCGCCACCTGCGCGCCATTGGCGTCCTTGCCGTCCCACTGGAAAGCGACGGTGCCGGCCGGCTGCTTGCCCAGTTCCTGGGTCTGCACCGTCTTGCCGGTGCTGTCCTTGATCGTGACGACCACCGAGGTCGCCGCACTGCCCAGGATCACGCCCCCCTGCGCCTGGCCGTTGGCCAGCGCCAGGCGGCTGCCTTCGACCAGCACGTTCGATCCGATGGCGCCAGCGGCCTGCAGGGCCTGGGAGGTGTTGTACGACGCAAGCAGACTGGTCAGCGTGGCGTTCAGCCCCTGGATACCCTCCAGCATGCTGATCTGCGCCAGCTGCGAAGTCATTTGCGCGTTGTCCATCGGATTGAGCGGATCCTGATTCCTCAGTTGCGTGGTCAGCATGGTCAGAAAATTGTCCTGCATGTCCAAGGCCGATGTGGACTTGCTGGCGCTCGATCCGTTGCTGCCGTTCAACGCCTTGATCAGGTCGTTCGTGCTGCTGGTTGAATTTACGGTGCTCATGGCGTTCTCCGGTTATCAGCCCTGGCCAATGCTGAGCGTGCGCAGCAGCATGGTCTTGGCGGTATTCATGACCTCGACGTTGGTCTGGTAGGAGCGCGAGGCAGAAATCATGTTGGTCATTTCCTCGACGACATTGACATTGGAAAAGGCAACATAGCCCCGCTCGTCGGCCGCCGGATTTTTCGGGTCATAGACCAGCCGCGGCGGTGCGGCATCCTCCACCACCTGTGTCACCCGCACCCCCTTGGACAGTTCGCCCGCATTGCCCATTGGCGTCGCCTGGAAAACGACCTGCTTGGCACGGTAGGGCTTGCCATCCGACGACACGACGCTGTCGGCATTGGCCAGATTGGAGGCAACCGCATTCAGGCGCATCGACTGGGCCGTCATGGCGCTCGACGAAACCTGGAAGACATTGAAAAGACTCATGATTTCACCTTAGGCGTTGGTCGAAGCCAGGGCACTGCGAATGCCCTTGAACTCGTCACTGATCAGTTGCGTCAGAATCTGGTACTGCATGGCGTTCTCGGCGATCTGCGTCCTTTCGACATCCATGTCCACCGTGTTCCCGTCGACTGCCGACTGCGTCTCGCCGCGATACAGCAGTCTGGCCTGGCCGCTGCCGCCCGTACCGGCCAGGTGACCGGCCTGGGTGCGAGCCATCGTCACCTCGCCGCCGTTCTGGCGACCGGCCAGCGCGTGCTGCATGGCGGTTTCGAAATTGAAATCGCGCGCCTTGTAGTGCGGCGTATCCGCATTGGCGATATTCGAGGCCAGCACCTGATGGCGCTGGATTCGCAGATTCAGGGCCTGACGGAACACCGAGAGGGATTGTTCAAGAGATGCCATGGTTTGCTCCAGAGTTCGAACGATGCAAAGCACGCTCCATGCCACATCAGAAACACGACCTGCCGGCGGCCTTCCCGGGGGGAGCGGCAAGGCCATCGGCAAAACTTGCCGGAAAGCATGGCCAAGGCAAAGCCGGCTCAGGCAAAATGTGCGGATGCCGTTTCGCCACTTTTGCCGCCTCCTCGCACTCTGCATGCTCCTGCCGACCACCGGCAGCCTGCCGGCTGCCGAGGCGGATGCCGTCGCCGCCACCGCCGAACGCTTCGTTCGCCAGCAGACGCAAGGCCTGCCCGGCAAGGTGCAACTGACCGTCGGCAAACTCGACCTCAGCCGCCTGCCCCCCTGCACGGCACACGAAGCCTATCTGCCCCCCGGGACGCGACTGAGCGGCCGGACACACATTGGTATCCGCTGCCTCGCCCCCACCCCCTGGAGCGTGCTGTTACCCGTGCGCATCGCGATCAGCGGCGACTATGTCACGACCGCACGGCCGCTGGTTGCCGGCCAGACCATCGTGCCGGGCGACCTGCATGTGGCGACCGGCGATCTCGCCTCGCTGCCAGCCGGCATCGTCACCGACCCGCACACTGCCGTCGGCAAAACCTTGCGCCACTCCCTCGGCGCCGGCCAGCCGCTGCGCAACGACCAGTTGCTGGCACCGCTGGTCATCCGGCAGGGGCAAAGCGTACGCGTCATCATCCGGGGCAGCGGTTTCGCGGCGACGGCAGAGGGGCGCGCCCTGAACAATGCTGCGGAAGGGCAGCTGGCGCAGGTACGCATGGCTACCGGGCAAACGGTCAGCGGCATTGCAACGGCCGACGGCAGCGTGGAAATTTCCAATTAGCCTAAAGGTTTGCCGCCGGATGCCGTTAAACTGTTCGAGTTCAAAGCATCGGGAATGATCGCCATGAAGATCGACAACACATACATACCAACGGGCACGACCCTGACGCCCGCCAATACCGCCCGCCAGCCGGCGACCGCCACGCCCGCCCAGGACGCGGTGAGCCTCAGTCCACTCGCCGGCAGCCTGCGCGGCACGGAACAGCAACCGGTGAACACCGCCCGCATCCAGGAAATCAAACAGGCCATTGCCGAAGGGCGTTTCAAGATCCATCCGGAAGCCATCGCCGATCGCCTGCTGGAGTCGGCTCGCGATCTGGTCAATACAGCCAGTAACCAGCGCCGGGCCTGATGTCGTCACTCAACGCGCTGATCGAACAGGAAATCGCGCTGATTTCCCGTTTCATTTCGGTTCTGCAGGAGGAACAGGATACCCTCAAGCATGCGCGTATTGCCGACTTGCCGGCCCTGACGGCAGACAAATCCCGGCTGGTCGACCAGCTCAATACCCTGGAAGACGAACGACTCGCCATGCTGGGGCTCGACCGCCAGCCAGGCGCCATGGAAGCCTGGCTGAAAACGCATGGCACCGAACAGCCGGCTGCCGCATTGTGGCGTTCATTGCTCGAACTCGCCCGGCGGGCCAAGACCCTGCACGATCTCAATGCCCGCCTGCTTGACATGCATGCCCGGCAAACCAGCGAGCTGCTCGCTGCCCTGACGCAGCAAGGCGATCGACCTGCGCTCTACAGCGCCAACGGCCAGACGCAGACAGCCAGCGGCAGCCGGATCATCGATTCAGCCTGAGCCCGGCCGATCCACCGCCCCCTGCGGCTACGGTGCCGACCGCCCGTCTTTCAGCTCGGTCGGCTCTTCCGGGCGATTCGAGTCAATCAGGATACTCACCCGACGGTTCCGCGCCCGGCCCTCGGGCGTCGTATTGGTATCGATCGGCCGCGTTTCGCCGTACCCGATTGCGGTCAGCCTCTCCGCCCCGACTCCGCCCTCATTGAACAGGCGCAGCACGGTGGTCGCCCGCATGGCCGACAACTCCCAGTTGGAAGGAAATTGCGCTGTGGCGATCGGTACATTGTCGGTGTGCCCTTCGATCGTGATCGGAAAATCCGATTCCGCGAGCACACGGGCAATCGCCAGCATGGCACTCATCGACGCCGGCTCCAGTTTGGCCTGGCCGGCAGGGAAAAGCACGCTGTCATTGATCTCGATCGTCACACCGCGGCTGGTTTCGAGCAGCTTGACCTTGCCCTGGGCAATCAGGGGTTGCAGCGCATTCTTGATGTCGTCGGCCATGCTCTTCATTTTTTCGCGCTGCTCGACCTTTTTGGCATCGACCGCCTTATCCGGCTTGGCCAGCGGCTTGACCGGTAGCAGCGGTGCCCCCTGGATGACGGCAATTGGCTGCCCCCCCGGCTGGCCGGTCGTATTCTTGAACGCGTTGGTCAGGGAATTGGAAAGCACCCTGTATTTACCCTCGTTGACCGACGAGATGGCATACATCACGACGAAGAACGCGAACAGCAGCGTAATGAAATCGGCGTAGGAAACCAGCCAGCGTTCGTGGTTTTCGTGCTCCTCCTCGCGACGACGCCGGACCATCAGTGCAGATAACCCTTGAGACGGGCCTCGATGATACGCGGATTGTCACCGACCGCGATTCCGACCAGGCCGTCGATCAACATTTCCCGGGTCGACACCATGCGCCCGATGTAATACTTCAGCTTGCCGGCGATGGGCAGATACACCAGGTTGGCCAGCCCGACCCCGTAGATGGTGGCAACGAAGGCAACGGCGATCCCCGCTCCCAGTTTGGTGGGGTCGGACAGGTTTTCCATGACATGGATGAGGCCCATCACCGCACCGAGAATGCCGATCGTCGGCGAATAGCCGCCGGCCGATTCCCAGATCTTGGCCGATTGCCGCCATTCATCCTCAAAGGTATTGATCTCGACTTCGAGTAATTCGCGAATGCGTTCGGGGTCGGCGCCATCGACCAACAGTTGCAGACCCCGCTTGGTAAATTCGTCCTTTACCCGGGGCATCTGGTTTTCCAGCGCGAGCAAGCCTTCCCGGCGGGACAGCTGACTCCAGACGAGGATCTGCTCGATCAGGCGTTTCTGCTCGATGACCGGCGGCACCCACACCCATTTCGCCATCGCGATGCCGCGGCGAAAGACATGGATCGGGCTTTGCAGCAACACCGCTCCCAGTGTCCCGCCGAGCACGATCAGCAGGGCGGTCGGCTGCACCAGCGAACCCACATGCCCCCCTTCCAGAATCTGGCCGCCAATGATCGCAACCAGGCCAATGACCAGGCCAGCCAGGCTGATCTTATCCACGGGCAGGCTCCTTGCGTCGCTTCACCGCCTTCGGCACCTCGCCGGTGATCTTGGCCCGCAAGCGGGCGATCGCCTGGCTGTGCAACTGACAGACGCGCGACTCGGTCACCCCCATGACTTCACCGATTTCGCGCAAATTGAGGTCCTGTTCGTAATACAAGGCCATCATCAGGCGCTCACGCTCCGGCAACTGGCCGATGGCAGCGACCAGCATGGCCTTGATGCCCTGATCCTCGAGAATGGCGGCAGGGTCGGCCTCGTTATCGGTGAAATGGCGCTCCAGGTAATCCTCGTCACCATCGCCGGCAAAATCCTCAAGATAGACCAGCTGGTGCCCGCGGGCATCCTGCAGCGTCTTCTGGTAGTCGGCCAGCGAGATGCCCAGCGCATCGGCCAGTTCGCGTTCCGAGGGGGCGCGGCCATGCGCATGTTCCAGCTGATTGATGGTCGCCTCGATGCGTCGCAGCTCGCGCCGCAGGTTGCGCGGCAGCCAGTCATTCTCGCGCAGACCATCGAGAATGGCTCCGCGCACCCGCTGCGTGGCATACGTCTCAAACTGGGCACCAAACCCCTCCTGATAGCGGTCGATGGCGTCGAGCAACCCGATCATCCCGTTCTGGACCAGATCGTCAAACTGAACGCTGGGTGGCAGGCGGGCCATCAGGTGATAGGCGATACGCTTCACCAGCGGCACGTAGCGCTGAACCAACTGTTCCCTGTTTGGCTGCCCGGCAGCGGTATACATCAGGCTCGTAATGCGGGGGAAGTTATGCGTTGGCTCAAGTGTAACAGTTGCTGCATGAATTGCTCGACCCCGGCCGCCTCGCTGTCGCTGCGCTGCCAGTACAGCATGTCCGAGGCAATGTCGCGGAAGGCCGCCGCCGACGGAGAATCCGGCGCCTGCAACAGCACGGGCCGCCCCAGCTGAACGGCCTGACGCAGGGACTCGTCGAGCGGTACGGCACCGGCATAATCGAGGCGAGCAATGCCACGCTGCGCCGCGACCTGGGCAATGTTTTCGTAGATCGACCGCGCATCCGGCAGGCTGCGCACCTTGTTCACCAGAATGCGGAAATGCTTGCGGGCAAAGGCATGGCTGACCTTCTTGATCAGCGCGTAGGCCTCGGTGATCGAGGCACTGCTGCCGGAGAGGACGACCACGGCCTCCTGGGCGGCAAGGCCAAAGGGGGAAAAGCCGTGCGGATGGGCCGTGCTGGCGTCGACCAGAATGACATCAACCGGCCGGTCGAGCCCTGACATCGCATCGAGCAGGGTTTGCTGCTGGTGCAGGGAAAGCCGCCCCAGCTTCTTGACCGCACGCGCCGCCGGCAATACCCGCAGGCCGCGCATCGGCTGCAGCAGAACCTGGGCGAGCGCCGTCTCACGCTGCACGACATGGAGCAGATCGCCCCGCGCAACCAGGCCGAAGGTCGTCGCAATATCGTCGCCCGGCGGATGCTCGTCGATGATCAGCACCTCCTTGCCCAGGCGAGCCAAGGCAACACCGATATTGGCCACGGCGACACTGCGCCCCACCCCTTCACAGCCGGCAACGAAGGTGATGACCTGCAACTGCTGGCCGCCGCCCAACAGGCGCCGCAGCCCGGCGGCCTGATCGACGCGGAAATCAGCCACGACGACCTCCGACCGCCATCATTCCCGCGTTCGCCATCAGCATGCCCGGTTCGATTCCGTCATATTTGTGCGGCGAACTCTCCGGCACATCCTTGAAGGCGCGATGCAGCAGATAGCTGCGATTGGGCAGGTGCAGATCTTCCGGCACGCGCTGGCCATTCGAGACATACAGCAGGCAGAGGCGATGGCGCATGATCACATCGAGCGCCGTCGCCAGGCTGGCCGCCTCGTCGATCTTGGTCAGGATGCATCCTGCCAGCGATTCCCCGGCGTAGGCCCGCACCACGTCATCCAGCGTATCGCCGCGGGCGGTGGAATTGAGTAGCAGCAGACGCTGCACATCGCAGCCGGCCAGCATGTCGGTCAACTCCGGAACCAGCTTGTCCTTCTGGCTCATCCCCATGGTATCAATCAGGACCATGTGCTTGTGCTGCAACTCGCCGAGGGTCTGACGCAACTCGACGGCATCCTTCACCAGATGCACCGAAACCCCGAGGATGCGCCCGTAGATGCGCAATTGTTCATGCGCCCCGATCCGGTAGCCGTCGGTCGTCACCAAGGCAACCTTGCTCGGTCCATGACGCAGGACACAGCGTGCCGCCAGTTTGGCGGTGGTGGTCGTCTTGCCAACGCCGGTCGGCCCGACCAGCGCATAGACCCCGCCACGGTCGACGATGTCGTCTTCGTTGCCGATGGTCAGCAGGGAACGATCCGCTGCCCCCTTGACCCAGGCCATCGCTTCGATCGGGCTCATATCCTGCGGCAGTTCGGTCAGCAAATCGCGGGCGAACTGCGGCGAAAAACCGGCATCCAGCATCTGGCGCAAGATCTCGGTCTTGACCGGCTCGGAACGGGCGACCTCCCCCCAGGCAAAGCCGGCCAGATGTTGTTCGACGATCTTGCGCAGGGAGCGAATTTCTTCCATGACAGCCATCGGCACCACTTCCGCCTCGGCACGACGTGCCGCCGGCGGGGGAGAGGCCGGTGCCGGCTGCGCAGCCGGCGCCGCGGCGGGCGCCACCCGCGGCGGCGTCGAAGTCTGCGCCGGACGGTTCAGCTCCAGGTTGCGGAGGGCGCCATTTTTGGGGATGCCCGCATTGACCGAACCGGCCGGCTTCGCGGGGATCGCGTGATTGACCGCCGGACGCTGCAAGCTCGGCGCCGGCGGCACGGCATGAGAAGGCATGGGCTGCGAGATGCGCGCCCGCGCCGAATTCAGTACGACGCGATAATCATCATCACTATCCACCAGCGGCGTGCGTGAGGACGGCTGGGCAGCTGCCGGCGGGGGAGCCGTGCGGGGCGCCGGCGCACTGTCGGCAACCGGCGTCGGCACGATCATCGCCATATCCCGGGCAGCGACGGCCATGATCTCCACCCCCCCGGGAACACCCCGGTTGGAAAGGATGATCGCGTCGTTGCCCAGTGTCTCCTTGACCTTCCTCAAGGCATCCCTGGCGTTGGCGGCGATGAATTTTCTGACGTTCATGATTTACCTCCGATGATCGAGGTCACCTTGATGATTCGGGCTTCCGGCACTTCGTTGTGGGAAAGCACTTTGAGTTGAGGAACGCTGCGGCGCAGGAAGCGCGACAAAAGCAGACGCAGGCTGGCCGGCACGAGCAGTACGGCGGGCAGGCCGAGGCTCTCCTGGCGCTGCGCGGCAGCGGCGGTTTCACGGATCAGCGTATCGGCCAGCCCCGGCTCGAAGCTGGTATTTTCGGAGCCCCCGGCAACCGCCTGCGCCAGCAGGCGCTCCAGCGTCGGGTCAAGCGACATGACCTGCATTTCGCCATTGCCGGGGAAGAGCTGCTGGACGATGGCCCGGCCCAAGGCAACACGCACCTGCGTCGCCAGGTCGTCGGCATTCTGCGTGCGCGTCGCATGATCGGCCACCGTTTCGATGATGGTGCGCATGTCGCGGATATGAACGCCTTCTTCCAGCATGGCCTGCAGCACTTTCTGCAGCGTGCCGAGCGGCAGCACCTTGGGCACCAGATCCTCGACCAGTTTCGGCATTTCCTTGGCCAGGTGATCGAGCAACTGCTGCACCTCCTGGCGGCCGAGCAATTCGGCGGCATGCGTCAGGATCAGGTGATTGAGATGCGTCGCCACCACGGTCGAGGCATCGACCACCGTGTAACCGTAAGCCTGGGCCTGGTCTCGCTGCCCGGCATCGACCCAGGTTGCCGGCAACCCGAAGGCTGGATCCGTCGTATGGGTGCCGTTGAGCGTACCGGCCACGCGACCGGGGTTGATCGCCAGATACTGGCCGGCAAAAGCTTCCCCCTGGCCGATTTCGACCCCTTTGAGCAGAATGCGGTAGGCGTTGGGTTTGAGTTCCAGGTTGTCGCGAATATGCACGGGCGAGACGAGAAAACCGACCTCCTGGGCGAATTTCTTGCGGATACCGCGGATACGGCGCAACAACTCGCCATCCTGCGACTTGTCCACCAGCGGAATCAGGCGATAACCGACTTCCAGGCCGAGCACGTCGAGCGGCGCCACATCGTTCCAGCTTGCTTCGAGCGCTTCCTGCACCGGCGGCGGCGCAACGGGCACCGGGGTTTCGACCACGCGCTTCTCGCGCTGCGCCATGTGCCAGGCCAGCCAGGCGAGGGCCGAAGAAAGGAGCAGGAAGACCAGATTCGGCATGCCCGGAATCATGCCGAGGAAACCGACGATGGCCGCCGTAATGCCGATTGCCTTCGGATTGCGGAACATCTGCCCCATCACCTGTTGGCCGATGTCGCGATTGTCCGAGACACGGGTCACCACCATGCCGGCCGCAATCGAGATGATCAGCCCGGGAATCTGGGCGACCAGACCGTCACCGATGGTCAGCAGCGTATACACCTTGGCGGCCTGGGCGAGGTCCATGTTGTGCTGGAGCACCCCTACGATCAGGCCGCCGACGACGTTGAGCAGCATGATGATGATGCCGGCCACCGCGTCGCCCCGGACGAACTTGGAGGCACCGTCCATCGAGCCGAAAAATTCCGACTCCCGGGCAATTTCCGAACGCCGCTTGCGGGCCTCTTCCTCGCCAATCAGGCCGGCATTGAGGTCGGCATCGATGGCCATCTGCTTGCCCGGCATGGCGTCCAGCGTGAAGCGGGCCGACACTTCCGCGACCCGGCCGGCACCCTTGGTGATGACCACGAAGTTGATCACCACCAGGATCATGAAGACGATGATACCGACGGCAAAGTTACCGCCGACCAGGAAGTGGCCGAACGCCTCGATCACCTTGCCGGCCGCGTCGGGACCGCTATGCCCCTCGAGCATGACCACCCGCGTCGACGCCACGTTGAGCGACAGACGAAGCAGGGTCGTCACCAGAAGAACCGTCGGGAAAACGGAAAAATCCAGGGTCTTCTGGGTATTCACCGCGACCAGCAGGACCAGTACCGAAATGGCGATATTGAAGGTGAAGAAGACATCCAGCACGAAAGCCGGAAGCGGCAGCACCATCATCGCCAGAATCATCAGGATCAGAACGGGCGCTGCCAGCTGAGTCACGTTCAGCCGACCGAGGAAACTCTGCATGCTCATCGACGAGGCGGCCATTTACGCAGCCTCCGGAACCAGCTCGGGCGGCACCGGCAAGTCGCGTGGCGGCACCGGATAGACGCCCCCCACCTGACGCCAGTTAGCCAACTGGTAGACATAAGCAAGAACCTCCGCGACTGCGTTGTACAGGGCGGAGGGGATTTCGGCGTCGATTTCCGTATGTTTGTAGAGGGCGCGCGCCAGAGGCGGCGCCTCGAGTATCGGCACGGCGTGCTCGCCGGCCAGTTCGCGTATTTTGAGGGCGACCGCCCCGACTCCCTTGGCCACCACCTTCGGTGCCGCCATGCCCGCCTGATAAGACAACGCAACGGCATAGTGGGTCGGGTTGGTCACCACCACATTCGCCTTGGGCACCGCCGCCATCATCCGCTTGCGGGCAGCCTGCATCTGCAGGCTGCGAATGCGGCCTTTGACATGGGGGTCGCCCATCATTTCCTTCATTTCCTGCTTGACCTCTTCCTTCGTCATCTTCAACTTGTCGAAGTATTGCCAGAGCTGGAAGGGGACATCCGCAGCAACGATGATGACCAGGGCGGCAACCAGGATCAGGAAGGAAAATGATACGAGATGTCCGGCATGGGCCAGGCCCACTTCCAGCGGTTCGCCGAGCAGACCGAACAACTCGTCGCGCTCCTTCCAGATCAGCAGGACCGCAATGCCGCCGACCAGCACCGCCTTGAGCAGGGCCTTGGCCAGTTCCATCAGGCTGGACCAGGAGAACATCCGGCCAAAACCGCTCAGGGGATCGAGCCGCTTCAGGTCAGGAACCAGCGCCTTCGGCGAGAAAACCCAGGCGTTCAGAAAGAACGGCGGCAGAATGGCCGCAACGAATATCAACACCAGCAGCGGGGAAAACGTCAGCAAGGCATCGGCGGAGAGCTCGGCCAGACGGGGCAGCATCAGGGCGGGTTCGCGCATGACCGGTGCGTCGACGACAAACCCCTTGCGCATCAGGGCTACCGAGCGCTGAACGAACCAGCCACCCATCATCCAGATGGTCGCTGCCGCAACCACCAGAACGAGGAAGGTGCCCAGTTCACGGGAATGGGGGACCTGGCCTTGCTCGCGGGCCTGTTCGATTCGCCTGCCAGTAGGCTCTTCGGTTTTCTCGAGGTCGCTGTCTTCCGCCATGGCCGTTCAGTGTCTAGGTTACGGCCATTATAGGAAAAAACCAAAAAAATTAAATAGGTACACCACCTTTTTTAGAACGTTTCTCAGATGCCGAACGCAAGCACATGACAAAAGAGTAAACATCCCTAAACAACGAGGGGGGCCGAAGCCCCCCACTCAACTCGTTGACCTGAAACGGGAATCAGGCGAAATCGAGCGCCCTGACGGTCGAGCCGATATCGACATGCTGCCCAAAATCAGCCAGTAATTCCTTCATGTCAAGAATCAGCACAATCTGTCCATTGGACAAGGTCGTGACCCCGGCAACGCCCCGCGGCCGGAAGTCTTCCAGCGACTTGA
Organism: Azonexus sp.; assembly: GCA_046297855.1. GTDB lineage: Bacteria > Pseudomonadota > Gammaproteobacteria > Burkholderiales > Rhodocyclaceae > Azonexus. The sequence goes on along the minus strand of JBKBHB010000010.1, from coordinate 60,907 downwards.
TCACGGCATCGTCCCGCCCGGCGAAGCTATCGACACCAAGAATGAAGCTGCGCTCCGCGGTCTGCATGAACACGCCATACTCGGGGTCGCGCTCGAGCGGCCAGCCCAGCAGGCGGGAGAGCGAGATGACAGGCAATACCTCGCCGCGCACGACCAGCGTTTCCTTGCCGCCGACTTCCTGAATGCGCGACTTGTCGATCGGCAGGATTTCGCGCACCAGCGACAGCGGCAGGGCGAAGGGCTGATCGCCCAGCAACACCAGCAGGACCGGCAGAATCGCCAGGGTCAGCGGCAACGAGATCAGGAAAACCGAGCCCTTGCCCGGCTCGGAGCGAATCTCGATCGAGCCGTTCAGCTTCTGGATGTTGGTTTTCACGACATCCATCCCGACACCGCGCCCGGACACATCGGAAATCTGCGTTTTTGTCGAGAAGCCCGGCAGGAAAATCAGGTTGAGGCTCTGCCGCTCATCCAGAACGTTTGCTTCCTCCTCCGAAATCAGCCCCTTTTCGATGGCCTTCGCGCGGATGCGCTCGGCACTCATGCCCTTGCCATCGTCAGCGATGATCAGCACGATATGATCGCCCTCCTGGCGGGCCTCGAGGCGCACCAGGCTCTTCGCGGGCTTGCCTGCCGCCAGGCGTTCGGCCGGCATCTCGACACCATGATCGACTGCATTGCGGATCAGGTGGATCAGCGGATCTGCCAGATCCTCGATCATCGTCTTGTCGACCTCGGTCTCCTCACCGGCCAGCACCAGTTCGACATCCTTGCCCAGCTGACGGGCCAGGTCGCGGGCAATGCGCGGGTACTTCTGGAACAGGCGACCGATGGGCTGCATGCGCGTCTTCATGACCGAGTTCTGCAGGTCGGAAACCAGCAGGTCAAGCTGGCTGACTGCCTGATCGAGGGCATGCAGCGTCTCGGGATCGTTCTTGCCGGCCAGGATGTCGGCCCGCAGGCTGGTCAGGCGGTTCTTGGTCAGGCCGATCTCGCCCGACAAGTTCAGCACCTGGTCCAGGCGGGAGGTATCGACCCGGATGGTGTTCTCGCGCACCCGTTCCTCGGCACGCCGGGCATTGACCGGCTGACCGCCCGGGCGGTCCGTGGCGCGCCGACCGTACGGCGAAGCCGCGGCGGGCTGCCCGGCCGCCGGCACCACGGCAATTTCGGCCGAGGCGGCCGGGGCTGATGCCTTGGCCAGCACCTCGCCGGTCGCCGCGGGCTGCGGCGCAACGGCCTGGCCAGCCACGGCTGCGTGCAGGACACTCCAGTCCGGCTCCCCGGCGGTATCAGGCGACGCGGCGTCGGCCACCGGCGGCGGCGCACTCGCGGGCGCTGCCGTGCTGGCCGGCTTCTCGCCTGCCAAGGCCCCCTGCAACGCGGCGATGACGGCCGGATCGGCGGGCTGCGGCTGAACCATCTGCCCCAACTCGCCGAACATTTCACGCACCCCCTTGGTGGCCGCCAAGATGACGTCCATCAACTCCGGCGTCAGTTCCAGCTCGCCGTTGCGCAGGCGGTCAAACAGGTTCTCGGTCAGGTGACACAGGGTCACCAGTTCGGTTGCATTAAGAAAGCCCGCCCCACCCTTGACGGTATGAAACCCCCGGAAAATATCGTTGAGCAGCCCCCGGTCATCCGGCATTTTTTCCAGATCGACCAGCTTGTTGTCGACATCGGACAACAGGTCGCTCGCCTCCTGCAGAAAATCGTGCAGGAGATCTTCCATGCCGCTAAAGTCACTCATAGTGCCTCCCCTCAGAATCCGAGGCTGTCGAGCAGGTCATCCACCTGCGCCTGATTTACCACAACATCGGAACGCCCGTCGGCGTTCACGACCGGCCCATTCATCAAACTAGCCACCTCCCCGGTCCGCTTCGTTTCCGGAACGACCTCGAGCAACACCCCCATCAGCCCGGCTTCCAGTTCCTGCGCAAGGGCAACGACCTTCTTGATGACCTGCCCGGTCAAATCCTGAAAGTCTTGCGCCATCATGATTTCAGTCAATTGGGCATGGGTTGCCCGGGTCTTGGCCGGGATGTCATCCTTCAGGTGAGCCCGCGTTTCCTCGGCCAGTTGCTTGAATTCAGCAACGCTGAGCTGGTTGGCGAAGGCACTGTCCCAGCGGGCGGCGAGGGCCGCAGAAGAACGCTCGATCTCGTCAACCAACGGACCGGCAATGTCGGTCGCGTTGAGCACCCGGCAGGCTGCCTGCTCCGTCAGGTTGGCGACATACGCCAGACGGTCCTTGGCATCCGGCAAGGCCGAGACGGTTTGCTCGAGCAGCTTGTCGTACCCCAGCTGGCCCAGGGTATCGTGCAACACCCGTGCCATATGACCGATACGATTGAAGACGACCTCCTGCTTGGGCCATTCCTCACCGCCTGCCGCGCATTCGGCGGCGTCTGCCGGAACCGTCGCGGGCTCCGTCCGGCCCTGGGAGGCTGCCGTTTCGGCCGCAATGCTATCGAACAGCGCCTGGAGGTCGTCCGAATCTCCATTGGCGGCAGCAGGCTCGGACACCGGAGCGGGCGCCGGTGTGAGAGCGGGAGGAACGTAATCGGAAGCAATCGAGTCGAACAGCGCTTCCAGGTCAGCGGAATCGTTGGTGGCAGACATGCTATCCCCTCAGGCCTGACCCATTTTCTCGAAAATCTTGTTCAGCTTTTCGGAGAGGGTTCCTGCAGTAAAGGGCTTGACGATATAACCGCTGGCCCCGGCCTGGGCAGCAGCAATGATATTTTCCTTCTTGGCTTCCGCAGTGATCATCAGGACCGGCAAGTGTTTGAGGTTGGGGGTTGCGCGGATGGTTTGCAACAAGGTCAGGCCATCCATGTTCGGCATGTTCCAGTCGGTGACGACGAACTCGAAACCGCCGGCCTGCAGCTTCTGCAGGGCGATAGCCCCGTCCTCGGCCTCATCGACATTGGTAAAGCCGAGCTCCTTCAACAGGTTGCGGACAATACGGCGCATCGTGGAGAAATCATCCACCACCAGAAAACGCATTTTGGGATCAGCCATCGACTACTCCAGAAACTCTTGTTTGTTATCGTTCAATTAGCGGGCGCAAGGTATCGGCCAGCGCTTCAGCATCGAATTTCGCCACATAGGCGTCGACACCGACCGCCTTGCCCATCGCGCGATTCGCCTCGGAAGACAGCGAGGAATGCATGACCACGGGCACCCCTTCGAAGCGGGCATCGGACTTGATGTTCTTGGTCAGCACATAACCATCCATCTCGGGCATTTCGGCATCGACCAGAATCAGGCGCACGTCGTCGCGAATGTTGCGCCCCATCTGCATGGCATGTGCAGCGATGCCCTGCAAGCGCGTCCAGGCTTCCATGCCGTTCGTCGCATGTTTGTGGCGGACACCGAGCTTGTCGAGCACCTCCGAAATCTTGCGCCGGGCAACGATCGAGTCATCAACGAAGAAAACACTGGTATCGGGATCAACCCGTGCCGGCGGGATATCGACGATCATCGCCTCACCAAACGCGTTGGCCAGTATCTGTTCGACATCGAGGATGGAAACCAGACCACCGTCCTCCAGTTCGATGACTGCGGTGATCAGCCCCTGATTGGCCGACAACACACTTTCCGGCGCTTTCACGCGCTCCCAATCGACCCGAATGATGCGATCGACTTCATGCACCAGGAAACCGAGCGTGCGCTTCGAGTATTCGGCAACCATCATGGTTTTGCCCCGCTCCGGCTGGGTATCGAGATGCAGGAAGGGCGCCAGCGACAGAACCGGGATCACGTTGCCGCGCAGCGAGATGAGTCCCTCGACACCGCGCGGCATGTTCGGGGTCTTGGTAATGTGCGGCGTGCGTCCGACCTCGCGCACCTTGAAGACGTTGATGCCGAAAATCTCGCGCGTTCCGAGCGTGAACAGCAGGATTTCCATTTTATTGGAGCCGGCCAGCCGCGTCCGCGCATCCACACTATCCAGAAGATTCTTGTTCTCAACGAGATTCATCGCTTACTCCCGTGCTCACGCCGAGACGGCCGGCGCGACTTCGACGCCCAGGCGACGCGCCAGGGTTTCCGACAAGCGCAGCGGTTCAAACTTGGGCACGTACTCATCGACCCCGACCGACATCCCGAGCTTCTGATTGGACATCCCCGACAAGGACGAGTGCATGACCACCGGAATTCCGTTGAAGCGGGGATCGGATTTGATTTTCTTGGTCAGGATATAGCCATCCATTTCCGGCATCTCGATATCGGTCAGTACCAGATTGACAATCGAAGAGGCCGGTTTGCCCACCGATTGGGCATAGACGGCAACCTTTTCCAGCTCTTCCCACATCTGCCGGCCATTGACGGCCGCCACGCCCTTGACGCCCATGGCGACCAGGGTGCGTTCGATCTGCTTGCGGGCAACGCTGGAGTCGTCACAATAAAAAACCGTGCAGTCCGGTCGATCCAGCGGCACGACGCCGCGATACATGATTTCGTTATCGATGGTGGTGGTCTCGGAGAGCACCTTCTCGACATCCATCATCATCACCAGCCGGTTGTCTTCCAGTTCCGTCACCGCCGTCACCAGACCGCCGGTCTGGGCGGTCAGCATTTCCGGCGGCACCCGCATCTTGCTCCAGTCCAGACGCAGGATGGTGTCCACGCCTTCGACCAGAAAGCCCTGGGTGTGCCCGTTGTACTCGGTCACGATCATGATTTCACGCGGCGTACTGGCTGCGATGCCGGCGTATTTGGCCAGGTCGATCACCGGCACCAAGGCGCCGCGCAGACTGACCATTCCCTCAACCGACGCCGGCATGTCCGGCGCCGCCGTAATGGCCGGTGTACGCATGACTTCACGGACCTTGAAGACGTTGATGCCATAGGTCTCGCGGCGGCCGGTACGCTGGTCCACCCCGAGAAAGAAGAGCAGGATTTCCAGCTTGTTCGTCCCCGCCAGCTTGGTTCGCGCATCAATATTCTTCAGTAGTTCCGACATCGTCTTCCTTTCGCAGGCTGCCAGGATCAGGCTTGCCTTCGCCATGTTTTCGACAGCGCAGCCTGCCCCATCGTTTTTACCACGCCATGACGCTGTTAACGACAGGCGCCATACCGCATTTAGGAAATTTGAAACAATTTACCAAAGTTAGCAATATCGAGCACCTGCTTGACGTTGCCTCGCACCCCGGTCAGCGCGACCTCCTTGTTGGCGCCCCCCAGCTTATCGCGCAACATCAACAACATACCAAGCGCAGAGCTGTCGAGATAATCAACCCCGGAGAAATCGACGACAACCGAGCGCACGGCGTCATCGCTCAACAAGGGTTCGTAGGCACTGCGGAATTCGCGATGCGTGTTGAAGTCGAAACGACCGGCCAGCTTGATGGTGGCCTTGCCGGCGTCGTTGAGAACGCTTGCTTGCATGGGTACCCCTATCCAAAAAGTGCAAATTTCACATTAGTTTAAACCTTTACCCCACGGGAACAAGCCACTGCCGCTAGACCATAGCAGCGGCGAGCACCCGCCGGGCGATCTCGTCCAGGGGGTATTGCGCCTCGACCGCACCAACCAGATGCGCTTCGCGCGGCATGCCATAGACGACGCAACTGCCCTCGTCCTGTCCGAAGGTTCGGGCGCCGGCCTGGCGCATGCGCAACAACCCCTGGGCGCCATCCTTGCCCATGCCGGTGAGGATCACGCCGATTGCCTTGCGGCCGACCAGACTGGCGGCCGAGTCGAACAGGACATCCACCGAGGGGCGGTGCCGATTGACGGGCGGGGTCGATGCCAGTTCGATCGCATAACCGCTGCTTGCGCGCCTGATCAGCATGTGGGAATGCCCCGGCGCAATGTACACCGTTCCAGGCTCCACCTTTTCGTTGCCCTGGGCCTCGATGACGCGCGGCGCGCAGAGATGGTCCAGGCGCCGGGCGAAAGAGGCTGTAAAAGCCTCCGGCATGTGCTGAACGATCAGAATGGGCGGACAATCGGCCGGCACGCCCAGCAGGAAGTCCTTGATCGCCTCCGTGCCACCGGTGGAGGCACCGAGGAAGATGATCCTGCCGCTGTTTCCCAGACCGGCTTTGGGGGCGAGTGCCGGTTTCACCGACGACATGGCAGCCGACGCAGCCGCTGGGCGGCGCAGACGGGCGCCCTTGGCGGCACGAATTTTGTCGATGAGTTCTTCCGCATAGTCCTCCATGCTCCTCCCGCCATCGGACCGTGGCTTGCCGATGAAATCGATGGCGCCCAACTCCAGGGCCTTCAATGTCGTTTCCGACCCGGCCCCGGTCAAGGACGACACCATGACCACCGGCATCGGTCGCAGTCGCATCAGACGCTCGAGGAATTCCAGCCCGTCCATTTTTGGCATCTGGACATCAAGGGTCAGGACGTCGGGATTCAGGGCCTTGATCATTTCCCGCGCCGTCGGCGCATCCGGCGCAGCCCCCACCACCTCCATGTCCGGCGCCGACGCGATCATCTGGCTGAGCAGGCCGCGCATCAGGGCAGAATCGTCAACCACCAGAACTCGGATCTTTTGGGGCATTTGGTTATCTATCAGTCGTTTTCAGGCGCAACCGGCGCGCGGCATCTTAAATAAACAGTTCCACGTCGCCTTCCATCTTCGCCCCCGAAAGCCGGGTCTTGTAATCGTTTTCGCGGTTGAAGAGCGTATCGTTGTGCACCCGATGCAGTTTTTTGACGAGCACCCGGCCGCTCTGCGGGAAATAGTAGATTTTCCGGGGATAGGAATCCAGCAGATCCTTGGCCACGACCGGGATTTTCTCGGTTTTCAGGAAGTTCAGCACGAACTCGGCATTGCGCACCCCGACGTTGCTGCTCGCCAGGCTGGCCAATACGGCGCCGCCGCCGAAAACCTTGGCCTCCAGGCGATTGCGGCGCGCTCCGAGCTTGAGCAAGTGATTGATCAACACCTCCATGGCGTAGGTTCCGTAGCGTGCCGAACTGCCCACGGCGTCACGTCCGCCGTCATCCGGCAGCATGAAGTGATTCATCCCGCCGATGCCCGAATCGGTATCGCGGATGCAGGCCGCGACACAGGAGCCGAGAACAGTGACCAGCAAAGCCTCCCGATTGGTGACGAAATACTCGCCCGGCAAAATCTTGGCCGCTTCCAGACCAAACTTGCGGTCGAAGTAGCAGTTGGTCGCGAGATTCTCGTCGTAACCGTGTTGCACAGTGGCCTTTCCCTATCGCGCCCGAGCCAGGGTGTAGACGGTTTTGCCTTGCGACCGGAAGAGATCGGCTGCATGCAGGAAGCTCTCCGAATGCCCGGCAAACAACAGGCCATCGGGCTGCATCAGCGGTACGAAACGCGACAAAATCTTGTACTGGGTCGGTTTGTCGAAATAGATCATGACATTCCGGCAAAAAATCACATCCAGCGGCCCCTTCACGGCATAGTTCGCGTCGAGCAGGTTGATGCGCTGAAACTGGATCAGGCTCTTCAGCTCCGGACGCACCGAGACGAACCCTTCCTGCGCCCCGGTACCGCGCAGGAAAAACCGGCGCAGGCGCTCCGGCGACAGCTTCTCGACGCGCTCGACGGGATAGATGCCTTTTTGGGCGGTGGCGAGCACACTGGTATCGAGGTCGGAGGCAATGATGGAAACATGCGAGACATTGGTTCCCAGGGTTTCCAGGACCGTGATGGCGATGGAATAGGGCTCCTCCCCGGTCGACGCAGCCGCACACCAGACCCGGATCGGGCGCCGGTTGCCGAGTTTGCGGAGATGTTCGGCAAAGATCGGAAAGTGGTGTGGCTCGCGGAAGAAGGAGGTGAGGTTGGTCGTCAGCGAATTGACGAAACGTTCCCATTCGTCGCCACCGTTCTTTTCCAGGGCGTCGAGATACTCGGTAAAGGACTGCTTGCCGGTCGCCCGCAAACGGCGGGCCAGTCGGGAATAGACCATGTCCTGCTTGACCGGCGACAGGGAAATGCCGGCATGCTGATGAATCAGCTTGCGCACACGCTCGAAATCGGCCGTTGAAAACGGGAATTCCCGAACGGAGGCATCCCGCTTCGGCAAGCTGGAAGACAACGCCGAGCGGACGGATGCAATGGGGGGAATCGCTTTTTTCAGATCGCTCATGATCAGAACTCTTCCCATTCGTCATCGAGGCTGGCCGGCAGGTTTGCCTTGCGCCCCCCCAGTCGCGCCTGACGGGGCGCCTGCTTCACGGCAGGGGCCGGACGCGGGGCTGCCAGACGGGGCGAAACCGTACTGCCGTCCAGCTTGAAGACAGCCACGGCCTGGGCGAGGTTGCCGGCCTGCTCTTCCAGGCTCTCGGCCGCAGCCGCCGCTTCCTCGACCAGCGCCGCATTCTGCTGCGTCACCTCGTCCATCTGGCTGATCGCCTGGCTGACCTGTTCGATCCCCGCGCTCTGCTCCCGGCTGGCATCCGAAATGTCGGCCATGATCCTGGCCACCCGCTTGATGCTGCCAACCACTTCCTCCATCGTCCGACCAGCCTGCTCCACCAGCCGGTTGCCCGCTTCAACCTTGTCAACCGAGTCCGAGATCAGCCCCTTGATTTCCTTCGCCGCCGCCGCACTGCGCTGCGCCAGGTTGCGGACTTCGCTGGCCACAACCGCAAATCCGCGTCCCTGCTCTCCCGCCCGCGCCGCTTCCACCGCCGCATTGAGCGCCAGAATATTGGTCTGGAAGGCAATCCCGTCTATCACCCCGATAATGTCGGCAATCTTGCTGCTCGACTGGTGAATGGCGCTCATCGTGTCAACCACCTGGCCAACCACTTCGCCTCCCTTCACCGCCACCTGCTGGGCCGCCCCCGCCAGTTCGTTCGCCTGCCGCGCATTGTCCGCATTCTGCTTCACCGTGCTGGTCAGCTGCTCCATGCTCGAGGCCGTCTCTTCCAGACTGCTCGCCTGCTCCTCCGTCCGCCCCGACAAATCCTGGTTCCCCGAGGCAATCTCCTTCGCCGCCGTGTTGATCGCCTCCGTCGCCTCCTGGATCTGGCCGACGATTTCCTGCAGGCGGGCGACCGTGGCATTGGTGTCGTCCTTCAATTGTCCGAAGATGCCGGCATAGTCGCCTGTAATGGTCTGCGACAGATCGCCACTGGCGATCGCTGCCAGGACCCGACCAACATCCTCCAGTCCCTGCTGACTGGTATCGAGCAGGCGGTTGATGTCTTCCGCCAGCTTCAGGAAGAAGCCCGTTTTGCCTGCGATGTCGACCCGACGGCTGAATTCGCCATTGGCTGCTGCGCCGACGATGCCGGCAACCTCCTGCTCGACCGCTGCCTCGGCCGTCCGGTCACGCCACTCGCCGACCGTACCGAGACGCTCGTTGCGTTCGTTGATGATCGGATTGGTCGTCACCATGTATAGCCGGTTGCCGATTTCCATTTCAGCGCGACGCGTCTCGGTCAGACTGCGCAAACGCGCCAAAGCTTCCTCGCGGTTTTCACGGTAGAAAACCCCGAGGTCGCTGCCAACCAGCTGATCGGCCCGGAAGCCCGGAATGTAGGTCCGAAGCGAATCCTCCATGTCGCGAACGGCCTTCAGCAGGGCCCGGTTGGCATAAATGATGCGCCCCTCGTTGTCGGCGATGCGGACCGGGCTGTCCACACAATCGAGGCCAATCTTGATGCGCAGGTTCTCCTCGCTGACGCGGGCCGCCTCAGCAGCATTGAAGCCTTGCTGAATCTGCATCGACTGCAATCCTTGCAGAATCTTGCCCATTTCATCATTGCGGGAGACATCGACGTTGCGCGTGTAATCCCCATGGGCCAGGGACTGGAAGGTGGCCAGAACATCGGCGATCGGTCGCGTCACTGTGCGGATCAGGCCGCGGGCGATCAGAACACCGATCGCCAAGGCCGCCAAACCGGCCAGGAGCATCCCCTGGCGCGCCTGGCCAAACGAGGCCTCGGCATCCGCCACCTGCTTTTCCCCGGCCTCGGTCAGGTACTTGAGCAAGCTGTCAATGCTTTGCGACGCCTCTGCATAGGCGGGATCCACCTGCAAGCGCCGGATGTCGTTCGCTTCGGCATAATGCCCCTCGGCCAGCGCGGCCCGGATCGGCAGCAAGCCTTCCTTGACGTAGCGTTCCCGTGCCTTATCCAACGCCTCGACCAGTTTCAGGTGCTCCGGAGAATGGGCATGTTGACGGTAAGCCGCCCAATGCGCCGAGATGGACGCAATATTGTTGTCCAGTGCAGCCAGGTGCACCTCAATTCCGTGATCATGCAACTTGACGTACGGGCTGGTCGGGTCGTGCTGCATGGCAGCCAGCACCTGGGTGCGGTTATCGGCCATCAGCTTGCCGACGATGGCAATCTCTTGCAAAGGCAGAACGCGACGCTCGTAGACGCCGGTCACCTCGTCGTTGGTGCGCGACATGCCCCACACACCGAGCAAAGCAACGATGAGCAAGGCCGCCAGCATGACGCCAAAGCCGGCCGTCATCTTTGCTCTCAGAGAGCGGTTGGCGAGCAGGCCATCGCCCGTCTTGACGACGCGCCCGTGCGAAATCCGCAGTCGGCCCGCCCGCTTCTCACGGAACAGGCGATACGCCTCTTCGGCGGCACGGATTTGCTCTGCGGTCGCCTTGCGGCGCACGGACATGTAACCGTCTATATTGCCGCTGGCATCACGGGTTGGGGTTGCCGTGGCCAACACCCAGTAGAAGTCGCCATTCTTGCAGCGGTTTTTGACCATGCCCGTCCACGGGCGGCCGTCCTGCAAATCGCGCCACATATCCTCAAACGCTTCGACCGGCATGTCGGGATGACGCACGATGTTGTGCGGCTCACCAATCAATTCCTGCTCGGAGAAGCCGCTGATCTGCAGGAAATCACGATTGATATAGGTAATTCGCCCCTTGAGGTCGGTTTTGGAAACAATCAGCGTGTCATCCTTGAGCGGAACCTCGACATGGGTGATTGGTTGGTTATTGCGCACTTTTCTCGCTCCTCCTGGGGTACGGGGTCTGGCTGGCCATTCAGAATTCGGCCCACTCGTCATCATCCGCCACCTGCGGTAGCGAAGCGCGAGCGTTCATGGGGTTGGATTTCAGGCGAACAGGTTCGTGATGCGGCAAGGCAGCCCGGCGAACCCGGCCCTGGACGGATGATTGCGCCGGGGCCTCAGGCCGCGGTGCGGCCGGTGTCGAAACCGCCGGGGCGACATCCAGCTTGAAGACAGCCACGGCCTGGGCGAGGTTGCCGGCCTGCTCTTCCAGGCTCTCGGCCGCAGCCGCCGCTTCCTCGACCAGCGCCGCATTCTGCTGCGTCACCTCGTCCATCTGGCTGATCGCCTGGCTGACCTGTTCGATCCCCGCGCTCTGCTCCCGGCTGGCATCCGAAATGTCGGCCATGATCCTGGCCACCCGCTTGATGCTGCCAACCACTTCCTCCATCGTCCGACCAGCCTGCTCCACCAGCCGGTTGCCCGCTTCAACCTTGTCAACCGAGTCCGAGATCAGCCCCTTGATTTCCTTCGCCGCCGCCGCACTGCGCTGCGCCAGGTTGCGGACTTCGCTGGCCACAACCGCAAATCCGCGTCCCTGCTCTCCCGCCCGCGCCGCTTCCACCGCCGCATTGAGCGCCAGAATATTGGTCTGGAAGGCAATCCCGTCTATCACCCCGATAATGTCGGCAATCTTGCTGCTCGACTGGTGAATGGCGCTCATCGTGTCAACCACCTGGCCAACCACTTCGCCTCCCTTCACCGCCACCTGCTGGGCCGCCCCCGCCAGTTCGTTCGCCTGCCGCGCATTATCCGCATTCTGCTTCACCGTGCTGGTCAGCTGCTCCATGCTCGAGGCCGTCTCTTCCAGACTGCTCGCCTGCTCCTCCGTCCGCCCCGACAGATCCTGGTTCCCCGAGGCAATCTCCTTCGCCGCCGTGTTGATCGCCTCCGTCGCCTCCTGAATCGACGCGATGATTTGCACCAGATTATCGACGGTCGAATTGGCATCCTCTTTGAGCGTGCCCAGCATGCCTTGATAATCGCCGCTGATTTTTTGCGTCAAGTCGCCTTGGGCCAGGCGGGCAAAGACCCCCCCCACCTCGCCCAGCGCCTTGCTGTTGGCTTCCAGCAGCGCGTTGATGCCATCGGAAATCTGCCGGAAGAAACCGCTCATCGCGGCCGTGTCGAGACGCCGGCTGAAATCTCCGGCAGCCGCAGCGGAAATGATGCCGGCCACCTCCTGCTCGATATGTACCTCGGCCGTCCGGTCGCGCCATTCCACCGCCGTGCCCAGGCGCTCGCCCGAACCGCTGATGATCGGACAGGCAACCAGCGAAAAATGGCGGCCTCCGACAGTGACCTGCGTCCGGTAAACGGTTGTCAGGGAAGTGAGCAGTTGGCGTTGATGCGTCGGATTCTTGTGATAAATGTCGAAGCTGGAGCCCAGAATGGCATCCGCCCGGAAATCGGGGAGCTCCTTGCGCAAATCGCCCTCCGCCTGGCGCATCATCTCCAGCACGGAGTTATTGCAGTAGATGATCTTGCCGTCGGGGTCGGCCACCATGACGCTGTTCGAGGTCACGTCGAGCGCAACCTTGATCCGCAAGGTTTCCTGTGCAGCCTTGCGCTCGGCCGCGATGTTGGCCCTCAGCGCCTCCTGCATTCGGCTCAGGGCGCCCATCAGGACAGCCGCCTCGTCCTGGCCGACCCGGTCGATCTGGTTGTCGAGTTGCCCCGCCGCAATACGCTCGGCCACCTCGACCGCGCGCGCGATCGGATGGGTAATGCTGCGCCCCAGAACATAGGCGAAGGCGGCAATCAGGGCCATGACGAGGATCACCAGACCAACCATCAAACGAACCGTCCATTGAAAATCGCTCTGGGCAGCCTCATACAGACCGCGGCCCGTCGTCGCGTAATATTCGCGCAAGGCATCGGCTGCCGCCCGGGCGTCGCGGTAGGCAGGCTGCACCACGGTCGAGTAGATCCTGGCCGCCGCCATGAAGTCGCCCTGATTCAGGGCGGTACTGGCCGCCATCAACCCGTCCTTGACGTAGACGCTGCGTTTTTCCTCATAGACGGCCGCCAGTTTCTGCTCCTCGTCATTGAGGCCGCGCGCCTTGAACTGCTGCCACAAAGCCGTGATCTCATCACGGTTTTTGACAATGGCTTCCGTATGCACGCTCAGCGGATGGTCATGCAATGCCACCTGTCGGCCTTCCGGATCGTGCAGCAGCGCAGCCGCCACCGACTGGTTGTTTTCGGCCATCAGGGTCTGAATGCGCAGGACGATCACGCCCGGCTCCAGTTTGTCGGCAAATACCGACCGGGTTGCCTGATTGATGTCGCCCATGTAATGGACGGTAACCAGGATCAGCACTCCGAACCAGAAGGCCATGCCAAGGGCTTGCCAGACCAGCCGGGTTCCGATTTTCATACTGTTGAGCATGGCGACTCCCCCCGAGTCAACGCGACGCCGAAGCGTCATCGATCAATTCCATGTCGGCGCTGGTCATCAGGCGCTCGATATCGGTAACGATCATCATCCGGCCATCGACCGTGGCCAGCCCGAGGATGTACTTGGTATCGAAGCTACCCGAAAAATCCGGCGCCGGGCGGATTTGGGCCGGCGTCAGGGAAATGACGTCCGATACGCTGTCAACCACGGTGCCGATGACCCGCCCGGCGACATTGAGAATGATCACGACGGTAAAGGGCGTGTATTCGATCTTGCCCAGATTGAACTTGATGCGCAGGTCGACGATCGGCACGATCGTACCGCGCAGGTTGATCACTCCCTTGATGAAGGGGGGCGCATTCGCAATCAGGGTGGGCTGCTCGTAACCACGGATTTCCTGCACTTTCAGGATGTCGATCGCGTATTCCTCGCACCCCAGCGTGAAGGTCAGAAACTCGCTGGCGACCAGATCCTCGTCGTTCGGGGAATGACCGGCTTGCGTCATCGCTTCCATTCGTTTCTCCTCGATTCAGCCGTCAACCGGCTTTCTGCACACTGTTCCTGGCCATGCCGGCGATCGCCGAGACATCCAGGATCAAAGCCACGTGGCCGTCGCCCATGATGGTCGCGCCGGAGATGCCGGCGACACGACGATAGTTCGCCTCCAGGCTCTTGATCACCACCTGGTGCTGCCCGACCAGGGCATCGACGAATAACGCCGCCCTGATCCCGTCGGCATCGATGACCACCATGATGCCCTGCGAGAAATCGCCGGACTGCGGCTTGAGGTTAAACAATTCATGCAACACCACGACCGGCAGATATTCACCCCGCACCTGGATCACCCGTGCCAGGTTGGAAAGCGTCTTGATGTCCCCCAATTGCGGCTGGAAGGATTCAACCACGTAGGATAGCGGCAGGATGTAGGTCTGATCTCCCACGGCAATCGACATGCCGTCCAGGATGGCCAGCGTCAGGGGCAGGCGGACCGTCATGCGGGTGCCGACCCCGAACATCGATTCGATCTCGACCCGCCCCCCCATCGACTGGATGTTTCGGCGCACCACATCCATGCCAACACCGCGCCCGGAGACATCGGTAATCTGCTCGGCCGTCGAGAAACCGGCTTCGAAGATCAGGTTGAAGACTTCCTGGTCGGTCATCTGATCGGAAACCTGCAAGCCGCGTTCGCGGGCCTTGGCGAGAATCTTGTTGCGCGGCAGCCCGGCACCATCATCGCCCACCTCAATGACGATATTGCCGCCCTGATGATAAGCCTTGAGGGTAATCGTCCCGACCGGGCTCTTGCCGGCGGCAACCCGCTTCTCGGGCGTTTCAATGCCATGATCCAGGCTGTTGCGGATCAGGTGTGTCAGCGGATCGGCAATGCGTTCGATCAGGCTCTTGTCGAGTTCGGTGGTTTCACCCATCGTCTTCAGCTCGACCTGCTTGCCCAGCTTGGCGGAAAGATCGCGCACGACACGCGGAAAGCGCGAAAAAACGAAGGAAATCGGCATCATGCGAATCGACATGACCGATTCCTGCAGGTCGCGGGTATTACGCTCCAGCTGAACCAGCCCGCTGAGCAAACGTTCCGGCGCATGTTCCTGCATCTGAGTGGCCGTTTGCAGCAACATGGCCTGGGTAATCACCAGTTCGCCAACCAGATTGATCAGCTGGTCGACCTTTTCGACACTGACGCGGATCGAGGAATCGCTTGCCGACGCGGAAGCGGTTGCCTTGCCCGCCTGCCGGCGGGAGGCAGCCGATATTTTGTCGTCCGGCGCCGCGCCAACGGCCGGCGGCGCCGCCACTACGGCGGGGGGCGCATCGGGTGGTGGGACCGCAGGCAGAGGGGCGAAGAACCCGAAGCCGTCGCCCTCCTCGACCGCCGGCGGCGTAGCCACCGGCGCGAAGAAACCATACCCCTCGCCTTCTTCAACGGGCGGAGCGGGGGACTCCGTCACGGCCCCCGGCAGCGGCTCGAAAAAACCGTAGCCCTCGTCATTCGGGGCAGCGACCGATGTTTGACTGACCGGCACCTCCGGCGGCTCGAAAAAGCCATAACCCGGATCGCTTTCCGGCGCGCCCGGCGAATCGTCGAAAAAACCAAAGGCGGCATCGCCGGCCGCAGCAGCCGGGTCATCCTCCGTGACACGCCAGGCACCATTGTCGGCAATGAAATCGATCTGGTCGGCAAAAGCCTCCTGGCCGACGGGGCAAGTCAGGCGCACCTGCCAATACCCCACCTCATGCACACCGGCAACGGGTTGGGTGAGGATCTCCAAGGTGCCGAGCGCGGCCAGTTCATCCAGGAGCTGCTTGACGCCACCCCCCTTTGCCGAAATCTCGGTGGGCACAAACTGAATCGTGAACCGGCGCTGGCCGCCTGCCGCAGCTTGTGTTGTGACGGGCTCCTGGGCCGTCGGCCGGGCAGGGGGAACAGCCGGCTGATCGCTCGACAACTGGCGCAAGCGGTCACAAATCGCCTCGACGGCAGCCGGATCGACCGCGCCGCGCCCCTGATGCGCTTCCAGCATGTCGCGCAGCAGATCGCCGCATTCAAGGAAGGCATCGACCATCTCGGCACGCAGACCGAGTTCCTGCCGGCGGATTCGATCCAGCAGATTTTCCAGAATGTGCGTAGTTTCTGCGAGATCGGTAAAACCGAAGGTCCCGGCGCTCCCCTTAATGGAATGCGCCGCGCGGAATATGGCATTGAGTTGTTCCGGATCCGGGTTGCCGACATCGAGATCAAGCAATAACCCTTCCATCGCCGCCAGGTGCTCTGCCGATTCCTCGAAGAACACCTGATAGAACTGACTCATGTCGATAGCCATGCTACCCCCCGAGCACAGCCGCCTGAATCGGGCAGCCGAATGTGGAATGCGAATGATCCACGGCAGCGTGGATCAAGCGGCACCTGCCTAGCCGATCACCTTACGCACGACTTCGATCAGTTTTTGCGGGTCGAACGGCTTGACCAGCCAGCCCGTCGCACCGGCAGCACGGCCCTGGGCCTTCATCGCGTCGGAAGACTCCGTGGTCAGCATCAGGATCGGCGTCTTGCCGTACTGCGGCATGGCGCGCAGATTCTTGATCAAGGTCAGCCCATCCATGCGCGGCATGTTCTGGTCGGTCAGCACCAGGTTGATACTCTTGGTCTTGGCCTTCTCCAGACCGTCCATTCCGTCGACTGCCTCCACCACATCGTAACCGGCGCTTTTCAGCGTGAACGACACCATTTGACGGATGGATGCAGAATCATCAACTGCAAGAACGGTTTTTGCCATCTCTACCTCGCGAATTATTCAGAAAAGCTCGACGCCGCCGCTGGCGAAGCCGGTTTGATTGAGGGGATTATTATCTACCTTTTGCGAAATTACACCCAATTTCTGAGAAATCTGGTCGACGTAATGCCAGATTCAGAAAGCGCCGTTCAGGCCTGCCACACAGCCCCAGCCCCGAAACGGGTTCGACTTAACCGGCAGTCCCCTTGCCGCCCCCCGGCAAACTCAACCCCTCGGGGAGAATTTCCTCCCCCCCCACCTCGGACTCCGGCCCCTCTTCCTGAAGAATGGCCAGTTCGGTCTTCCGGTTCAGCACGACGATGCTGATCCGGCGATTCACCGAATTCAACGGATCGTTTTTGTCAAACAGCACAGTCGACGCCAAACCGACCACACGCAACACCTTGCTGTCATCCATACCACCCTGCACCAGCTCGCGACGCGAGGCATTGGCCCGGTTGGCCGACAATTCCCAGTTCGAGAACCCCTTTTCGCCGCCGGCAAACTGGGCGGCATCGGTGTGGCCGGCCAGGCTGATGCGGTTGGGAACGCCGTTCAGCGCCTTGCCGATCTGACGCAGGATCTCCCTTGTGTACGGCTTCAGGTCGGCGCTGCTCGAGTCGAACATCGGCCGGTTCTGCTCATCAATGATCTGGATGCGCAAGCCTTCTGACGTGATATCGAGCAGCAGCTGTTTCTTGAATTGGGCCAGTTGCGGGCTTTGCTCGATCATTTTCTCGATATCGCGCTTGAGCAGCTCCAGGCGCTCCTGCTCCTTGCGGCGAAACTCGGCCTGAGCCTCCTTGGAAAACGAGGTCGATTTCTTGGCCTCGACATCGCCCCGCTTGACCTGGCCGGACTGCCGGGTCAAATCCTTGCCGCCGCCCTGCAATACGCTGGTCGCATCGCCCGAACCCGCTCCGCCTTGCTGCGAAACCTTCAAGGGATTCTGAAAAAATTCAGCAATACCCTGCAAATCGCCCTTCGCGGTCGAACCGAGCAACCACATGAGCAGGAAGAAGGCCATCATCGCCGTCACAAAGTCGGCGTAGGCAATCTTCCAGGCGCCGCCATGACCGCCGCCGGCAACGACCTTCTTGCGCTTGATGACTATGGGGCGAGTGGAATCGTCGCTCATCGCTAATCTCGGGCGGATCCGCCGGGCTTACTTGCCCTTGCGTGCCTTGAGCTCCTCTTCCAGCTCCCGGAAACTCGGGCGATTATGGGAATCTAGGGCCTTGCGGCCGAATTCGATGGCCACCTGCGGCGCATAACCGGACATCGACGCGAGCAGCACCATCTTGATACAGCGGTAAATGGTTGCCCCCTCCTGCGCCTTCTGCTCAAGCAGCTTGGCGATCGGTTCGACAAACCCGTAGGCGATCAGAATACCCAGGAAGGTACCCACCAGTGCGCCGCCGATCATTTTGCCGAGCACAGCCGGTGGCTGCCCGACCGAGCCCATGACGTTGACCACCCCCATGACCGCCACGACGATACCGAAGGCCGGCACGGCGCCGGCCACGCTGGCCACGACATGACTCGGCTCGATGGCTTCGTGGTGGTGCGCCTCGAGCTCAACATCCATCAGGCTCTCGATTTCAACGGTATTCAGGTTGCCACCAACCATCATGCGCAGGTAGTCGGTCGTGAATTCCATGATGTGATGATCCTGAACCAGATTCGGGTACTTGGAAAAGATCGGACTGGCCTCGGGATTCTCAATATCCCCCTCAATGGACATCAGACCTTCCTTGCGGACCTTGGCCAAAATCTCGAACAACATGGCCAGCGTATCGATATAGAAGGCCTTGTTGAATTTGGAGCCCTTGAGTATCCCGGGAATGGCACCGACTGTCGCCTTGATGACGGAAATGTTATTGGCGGCGACGAAATAACCGATGACGAGGCCGATGATCGCGACATACTCAGTCGGAACCCAGAGCGCCAGCAAGCTGCCGTGGATGGCATAGGTGCCCAACGCCGCAGCCAGAATGATGACGTACCCAACAATCAGAAACATGCAAGCCCCCTCGCGCCGGCCCATTGACCTGCGCCAAACCACCCGTGATCAGTCGCGCTATTGTAGCCACATGGCTTGCCCCTGTGCAAAGAAAGCCCGCCAGACGGGCCATTCCGGCCGGTTTCAAGCGCCCGGTGCTACACTTCCCGACATTCCAATCCGCCTTTTCAGCCGTGATCCATTATTGCATCCGCTGCGGTGCCAGCGTTTCCCTGCGCGTTCCGGCCGGTGATACGTTACCGCGTCATGTGTGCCAGGCCTGCGGGCACATTCACTACGAAAACCCCCGGCTGGTGATCTGCTGCGTTGCCGAGTGGGAGGGCAAAATCCTGCTCTGCCGGCGCGCCATCGAACCCCGCCTGGGCTACTGGACCCTACCCGGCGGCTTCATGGAAAACGGGGAAACCACGGCCCAAGCCGCCGTCCGCGAAACCCGCGAGGAAGCTGGCGCCGACGTGCGTATCGACGCGCCGTTTGCGATGATCAACATCCCCCACATCAACCAAGTGCATCTCTTCTACCGAGGCCGCCTTCGTTCCGCCGATTTCAGGGCGGGAGAAGAAAGTCTCGAAGTGCAACTGCTTGCCCCGGGAGACATTCCTTGGCCGAACCTGGCCTTCCGTAGCGTCACCCTCTGTCTTGAACGCTACCTGCACGACCGGACAGCGGAATGTTTCGGCTTCCACGAAGCCGACCTGTCCCCGCCATAGGCCGCTACGCTTCCGGGCCGTATTCCAGCACGAGGGCCATTCGAAAACGGCGGCCCCTCAACGCCTGCGGCAACGCAACATCAGGCAGCACCCGAGCCAGAGAGGACAACGCATGGGCATCGAGCGCGGCATCCCCACTGGATTGCATCAGGCTGACTTCGACGCCACCAGCCGTTCCCCGCCAAACCACGGACAAGGTGACAGTACCCGTTCCCCCGCCCGAGCCCAGGCTTCCTGAGTGCCGCAGTCGGCGAGCCAGCAGCAGACGGAACTCCCGCTCGACATCCGCCGGCAGGAGCGCATCGACCTCCCCTTGCGCATCGGCCGGTTGTCCGGAAGCAGCAGGAGGGCCTCCTGACGAAGACACTGACTGCCCCCGGACGCTGGCCGGCGTTCCTGCCCTGTCCCGGCGGCTTGGACGAGGCGGTCCCCAGCCGGGTCCGGCCCCTTGCACCCTGGCCGAGGTCTTGTGTCCGCCGCCCGATGGCGGTGGCGCATCGGCGGTCTGCGGCCAGACCGCCAGCCTGGCGTGCAAGACGCTCCCGCTACCAGGCGGCCACGCGGAAAAGGCCAGTAATTGCTCCGGGCAGCTGGCAATGAGTAGCAGGTGAAGGGCAAGCGATATGACAAACGCATGGCGCATACCGCATGGTGCTACGGCTTGCTCAAAAAAACAAACCCCTGCCGGCATCCGATCAGGGGTTCATCGGCATCCCCCAGCCGGGGGCTTCCGTATTACTTACCGAGTTTGCGCGACTCTTCTTCCATCTTGTTCGAGTACATCTTGCCCATGACGGCACCGATGACCAATACACCGACGATAACGACCAGACTCATCAGGCCGATATCACTACCAAACAACAGTTCCCATGCCATAAGTTACCTCCCTGTAACGAATAAAAATCACCTGGCCGGCTGCGCCGTCAGGCGCAAGGGCTCACTCGAATCGGCCAGCCATTCACCGTGCAGCCGCCACTGTCCTGCCGGATCCTCGATGGATACCAGCCAGCGACCACCCACCTCTCCCTGCAGTTTACCGCTGAAGAACCCCTGCCCTTCCGACACCATGGCCAGCGTCTGATCCTGGCCAGCACGGGTCGGATGCGCCAGACGCAGATCAATGGCCTGGGGTATCGCAACCCCCTCATTGGCCCGGATAAACAGGCGCACCCCTTGGCCCGAGCGCATCAGATCAGCCTGCAAGCCGAGGCTGCTCGCCTGATGGTCGCGTTTCAGCGTCTGATTGACAGCCAAGCCCTGTTTGTAATAGTCATCGGTCACCAAACCATCGTAGCTGGTTACAGCCAACCAGAGCGTCACGGCACCGGCAATCACGACGGCGATCGGGCCGATCATCAACAACCAGGGCCAGCGCTGCTTGTACCAGGGTTGCACGTCACTGCGAAGGGTCATGGTTTGGCTCATGGTCAGGGCATCAGGAAAGTGGCTTTTTCATGAACCGCGATGGCTTCGTGGTTCTCGGCCTTGATATCAAAATAAATGGTGTTGGCGCCCGGTTTGCCGGACTCCGGCGGCACGCGGACGACAACGGTAACCTCGTGATTCTCGGCACTGGCGACTTCGACGAGCTTGTCACCCACAATCTCGATTCCGTTCATCCCTGCAACCGACAAGACGTAGCGTTTGGGCTCCTCGGTCGTGTTCATGATCTTGAGGTTATACACATTCTCGATGCGCCCATCGTCCGCCTCACGCGCCAGAAGGGAACGATCGCGAATTACATCCACCTTGAGCGGCACCCGCGTCGCCAGGGACCAGGCCGAGGCGGCAATGATGGCAACCAGGATGACGGTGTAGAGCAATACCCGGGGGCGCAAAATATGGCTGAGCACCTCCCTGGAAGTGAAATGTTTGGCCAGGGCATTTTCGGTCGTGTAGCGGATCAGGCCGCGGGGCTTGCCGATTTTGTCCATGACCGGATCGCAGGCATCAATGCAGGCGCCGCAGCCAATGCACTCATACTGGATGCCGTTGCGGATATCGATACCGGTCGGGCAAACCGCAACGCAAAGGCCACAATCGACGCAATCACCGAGCGCATGGGCATCAACCCCCTTCTTGCGCGCACCACGCGGCTCGCCCCTTTCCGGGTCGTAGGTGATGACCAGCGTATCCGGATCAAACATCACACCCTGGAAACGGGCATACGGACACATGTACTTGCAGACCTGCTCACGCAGGAAACCGGCCTGCATGTAGAGGAAGCCACCGTAAAAGAAGATCCAGAACAACTCCCAACCGGACAGATCGAAAGGCAGTGCAGCCAGCAGTTCATCAACCGGCGTGAAGTAGGCAACCAGCGTAAAGCCGGTCCAGAGGGAAATCAGCAGCCAGGCAGCGTGTTTGGCCGCCTTCAGGTAGAACTTGCGAACGGTGAGCGGACCTTTGTCCAGCTTCATGCGGGCCGAACGGTCGCCTTCGATCCGGTTCTCGATCCACATGAAAATCTCGGAATAAACGGTCTGCGGGCAGGCATAGCCGCAGAACAGGCGTCCGGCAATGGCGGTAAACAAGAAGAGCGCGTAGGCCGAAATGATCAGCAGCAACGCCAGATAGAAGACGTCCTGCGGCCACAGAACCAGGCCGAACAGGTAAAACTTGCGCTCGACCAGATGCAGCAGGACTGCCTGCCGGCCGTTCCACTCCAGCCACGGCGCACCGTAGAAGATGATCTGCGTGAGCCAGACGAATACCCAGCGCCAAGTATTCCACCAGCCCTTGACGTCGCGGATATAAATCTTCTTGTGTTTCTCGTAGAACGAGACGGGCGCGGGGGCCGGCTGGCCGGGGTTATCTCTGGGTTCCATCGTGGCTATATCCGTATCGAAATTACGCTAGGGCAGCACCTGCTCGCCGACCGTGAACGCAATTTTGATACAAATCTGGCGTGGCGGAAATGGAAAAGCGGCGGGGCGGCCAAGCCGCCCCGCCAAGCGCCTTTACTTGGCGCCCTGATTCAGGCTGAGCACGTAGGCCGAGAGCAGATGCACCTTGGCATCACCCAGAAATTCCTTCCAGGCCGGCATCTGGTTCTGACGCCCCTTGGTGATGGTCTCGATGATGGTGGCCTCGGACGAACCATACAGCCAGACCTTGTCGGTCAGGTTCGGCGCGCCAACGGCATGCATCCCCTTGGCATCCATGCCGTGACAACCGACACACCCGGCCGAAGCAAAGGCTTCCTGCCCCTTGGCGGCGCGCGCCGAGTCATGCGGCAGGCCGGACAGCGAACGAACATAGTTCGCCAGATCCTTGATCGTGTCACCGCCCAATTGCTCGTGCGGCGGCATGACACCCATGCGGCCATTGGCGATGGTCTCCTTGATCTGCTCCGGCTCACCGCCGTACAGCCAATCGCTGTCGGTCAGGTTCGGGAAGCCCTTGGCGCCACGGGCGTCTGCGCCATGGCACTGCATGCAGTAGGTCAGATACAGGCGCTTGCCCATTTCCATCGCCTGCTTGTCGGCAGCAACCGCCTTCAGATCCATGGCCAGATACTTGTCGAACATCGGCTTGACGACGGCATCCATCTTCTCGACTTCGATTTTGTGCTGACCCGCCGAGGTCCAGCCCAGCATACCCTTGAAATTGCCCAGACCAGGGTAGAGGGCCAAATAGACGAGCGCGAACACGACCGTGATCACGAACATCCAGCTCCACCACTTGGGCATCGGGTTGTTGTATTCCTCGAGGGTTTCATCCCAGACGTGACCCATGGTCTTGCCCGGCGTGAAGGTTGCCTTGCCCTGTACGATCAGCAGAACGGCGCAGGCAAGAATACTGCCCAGCACAATCACGATCACATACAGGTTCCAAAAATCGCTAACGAAATCGCTCATTTGCTTTCCTTTATATCAGCGCGGGTGCGACGCGCGGGACGCCGCACCTTCGTCATCACGCTCTGCGAACGGCAGGTTGGCGGCCTCTTCGAAGCCTTTCTTGCTGCCCTTGCCATAAGCCCATCCGACGATCGCCAGGAAGCACAGCAACCCGGCTACCGTCACGATGGAACGCAGATCATTGATGTCCATGGCTATTACTTGACGTTTTTCAGCGCCAGACCGAGGCCCTGCAGGTAGGCGATCAGGACGTCCATTTCGGTCTTGTCGCCGATGGCCGCCTTGGCTCCCTTGATTTCCTCATCGGAATAGGTGGGGATGCCACGCGCCTTGGCGTAACCGCGCATGACCTCCATCTTCTTCTCGATATCGGCACCGACGGTGTCCTTGGCCTTGACGTCAGCCAGGAAAGCGAAGGCAGGCATGTTGGACTCGGGAACGACATCGCGCGGATTCATCAGGTGAGCCCGCTGCCACTCGTCAGAGTAGCGACCACCGACACGATGCAGATCCGGACCGGTACGCTTGGAACCCCACTGGAAGGGGTGGTCATAAACGTATTCGCCTGCCACGGAATAGTGGCCATAACGCTCGGTTTCGGCACGGAACGGACGAATCATCTGCGAGTGGCAGAGGAAGCAGCCTTCGCGGATGTAGACATCGCGACCGGCCAGACGCACGGCGTCATAGGGCTTGGTACCTTCAACCGGAGTCGTGGTCGACTTCTGGAAGAACAGCGGAACGATTTCCAGCAGACCGCCCACGCTGACCACCAACAAGGTCAGGACGATCAGCAGGCCGACGCTTTTTTCAATTTGCTCATGCTTAAGCATTGTTATTTCTCCCTAATCAGGCGTGATGACCGGCCGGAGCAACCACCGGAATATCCTGGGCCTTGCCGCCCGCCATGGTCTTGAACATGTTGTAAGCCATGATCAGCATGCCGGTCAGGAACAGGACGCCACCCAACCAGCGGATTGCCCAGAACGGATAGGAGCCCTTGACGGATTCAACGAAGCTGTAGGCCAGGGTGCCGTCGGCGTTGACAGCACGCCACATCAGACCCTGCATTACGCCGGCGATCCACATCGAAGCGATGTACAGAACGGTGCCAATGGTGGCGATCCAGAAATGGGCGGTCACCAGGCTGGTGCTGTACATCTCCGACTTGCCGAACAGGCGCGGCAGCAGATAGTAGATGGAGCCGATGGAGACCATGGCCACCCAACCCAGAGCACCGGAGTGCACGTGACCGACAGTCCAGTCGGTGTAGTGCGACAGGGCATTGACGGTCTTGATCGACATCATCGGACCTTCAAAGGTAGACATGCCGTAGAAGGACAGCGAGGTGATCAGGAACTTCAGGATCGGATCGTCACGCAGCTTGTGCCAGGCACCCGACAAGGTCATGATGCCGTTGATCATGCCACCCCAGGACGGAGCCAGCAGAATCAGCGAGAACAGCATGCCGACCGACTGGGTCCAGTCCGGCAGGGCGGTGTAGTGCAGGTGGTGCGGACCCGCCCACATGTACGTGAAAATCAGCGCCCAGAAGTGGACAACCGACAGGCGATAGGAATAAACCGGGCGACCAGCCTGCTTCGGAACGAAGTAATACATCATGCCGAGGAAGCCTGCGGTCAGGAAGAAGCCGACCGCGTTATGGCCGTACCACCACTGAACCATGGCGTCCTGCACACCGGAATACATGGAGTAGGACTTGGTCAGGGTAACCGGCATTTCCATGCTGTTCACGATGTGCAGCAGCGCGACGGCGATGATGAAGGCGCCGAAGAACCAGTTGGCCACATAGATGTGCGACACCTTGCGCACCGCGATGGTGCCGAAGAAAACCAGTGCGTAGGCAACCCAAACCGCCGTAATCAGCAGGTCGATCGGCCACTCCAGCTCGGCATACTCCTTACCGGAGGTGATGCCCAGCGGCAGGGTGATCGCAGCCAGGACGATGATGAGCTGCCACCCCCAGAAAGTGAATGGCACGAGCGGACCGCCCCACAGGCGGGCGTGGCTGGTGCGCTGAACACACCAGTAGGAAGTGGCGAACAGCGCGCTGCCGCCGAAAGCAAAGATCACTGCATTGGTATGCAGCGGACGCAGGCGCCCGAAATGCAACCAGGGCCCCAAGTTAAGTTCCGGCCAGACGAGCTGCGCCGCAATGATGACACCGACAAGCATGCCGACGATGCCCCAGATTACCGTCATGACGGCGAATTGCCGTACGACCTTATCGTTATACGTGGTTTGTGTTCCAGACATGAACCCACCTCTCGCTAATGAAAAACGGAATGCCCCACTCCCAGTTAAAAAGGGGCATATCAACACATAGTATTCTAGACGACCGAAGCCAATTTGACATAGATCAACCTACCAATTATCTAGTCCGAATGACTGCGAAATATCCCGGTTTTGGGGCAGGCGGGGCAGAAAAAGTGGACAAAAAAAGGGTGCGTCGCAACGCACCCCAACCCCAACAGAGAACGGACGCAAGGCAGCCGCCTTGCAACGTTCGAATTATGACGACTCAACCATGCCGAAGCATTGACCCAGGTCAAACTTTATCTGCTTTTTCGGCATTCACGTCCGCGTTCGCCTCATCCGGCTCCCGATGCGCAACGCCCGGCGGTGGCGGCTGGTCGTCCATCAGGACCCGGAAGCCGGGCCCCTCGAGATCGTCGAACTGGCCGCTGCGCACCGACCACCAGAAGGCGATGGCAATGCCGAACACCAGCAGCACCGAGACGGGGATCAACAGGTAGATACTTTCCATCAGTCAGACTCCGGACGCTGGATGCGCAGCGAATTGAGAACCACCAGCAGCGAACTGGCCGACATGCCGATTCCGGCCAGCCACGGCGTGACATGACCGGCGACCGCGAGGGGCAAGGCCACGAAATTGTACGCGAAGGACCACCACAGGTTCTGCCGGATGATGATCAGCGTGCGCCGGGCACGGGAAAGCCCCTGCCGCAGGTGATCGAGATTCTCGGAAAGCAGGATGAAATCGGACTGCGTACGGGCCAGTTGCGCCCCGCCACCCATGGCCACCGAAACCTGGGCCTGGGCCAGGACCGGCGCGTCATTGACACCGTCGCCCACCATCGCCACGACGGCGCCCGCCGCCTGCAGCGCCTTGACGCAATCATGCTTGCCTTGCGGCGTGACGCCGGCCCGCACCTCCGTGATACCCAAGGCAGCCGCGACCCGTCGCGCAACGCTTTCCGCATCCCCGGTGAGCAGTACGACCTGCTTGCCCAGGGTACGCAGCTGACCGACCAGACGGGCCGCTTCGGGACGCAGCTCGTCGCCGATGCGGAACAGGGCCAGGCAGCCGCCTTCGTCGGCGAGCACGACCACCGTATCGCCGCTGGCCAGCCAGGCACTGGCCGATTCAGGCAAGCGCCCGCCCCCCAGCGCGAGGGCAAAATCCGGCCGGCCGATGCGATAGCAGCGACCATCGATCCACCCCTCGACCCCCTGCCCCGGCTCACTGCGCACCCCGATGGCTTCCCGTGACACGCCCGTCCACGCCTGGCGCAACGCGCTGGCCAGGGGGTGTTCGGAGGCCCCCTCGAGCGCAGCCGCCAGCGCGAGGCAATCGTTGCGCGACAAACCGGCTGCCGGCAGGACATCAACCAGATGCATACGCCCGGTGGTCAAGGTTCCCGTTTTGTCAAAAACAAAATGCGTGGCGCGGGCCAGGGTTTCGATGGCGTGGCCACGTGTCACCAGCAGGCCGTCCCGGGCCAACGCCCCGGCCGCGACGGTCAGCGCGATCGGGGTAGCCAGGGACAACGAACAGGGGCAGGTCACGACCAGCACCGACACGGTGATCCACAGGGCTTTCGCCGGATCGACCAGATACCAGCCGATGGCCACGGCCACCGAAACAAGGAGAAGCGCGGCAACGAAGTAGCTGGCGATACGATCGGCCATCTCGACGATTTTCGGCTTCTCGGCGGCCGCCCGCTCCATCAGGTGAATGATGGCCGACAGGCGCGTCCCCTCCCCGACCTGATCGATCCGCACCACCAATGGACTTTCGGCGTTGATCGAGCCGCCCGTGACCGGATCGCCCGGCACTTTCGGCACTGGCCGGCTTTCGCCGGTGAGCAGGGCCTCATTGGTGCTGCTCACACCCTCGACGACACGACCGTCGGCCGGCACGATGTCGCCAGCCTGGACCAGCACGTGATCCCCCACCTGCAAATCGGCCACCACACATTGCACGACGGAACGCTCTGCGGGAAAGGCCGGCATTCGGTGCGCGAACGCCGGCAGCAGCTTGGCCAGCGCCTCGGTCACGCTGACCGCTTTCTGACGGGCGCTCATTTCCAGGAAACGGCCGCCAAGCAGGAAGAAGACAAACATGGTGACCGAGTCAAAATAGACCTCGCCCGCCTGCGTCAAGGTCGCCCAGCAACTGGCCAGGAAGGCGGCGCCCACCCCGAGCGCCACCGGCACGTCCATGCCGACGCGGCGCAACCGGATGTCGCGCCAGGCATTCCGGAAAAATGGCGCCGACGAGTAAAAGACGACCGGCACGGTGAGCACCATGCTGGCCCAGCGCATCAGGCTCTCGATATCGGCCGTCATGTCGCCGTTGGCGATGTAAACCGGGTAGGCGTACATCATGACCTGCATCATGCCAAAACCGGCCACCCACAGGCGCCATAGTGCATCGCGCCGCTCCTTGCGGGAAATTTCCTCGTTTTTGGCCGCGTCGTAGGGATAGGCCCGGTAACCGATGGCGGCAATGGCGGCCAGGATATCCGACAGCTTGATGCGCGACTCGTCCCAGCGGACACGGGCCCGACGGGTGGCGTAGTTGATATCGACCGCCGTTACCCCGGGCAGGCGGCCGACATGCTGTTCGTTCAGCCAGATGCAGGCGGCACAGGTGATGCCTTCAAGGAGCAGCGAGGCTTCGCGCTCGTTTTCGCCGAGTTCCTTGACGAAGCTCTTCTGAAACTCGGCATGATCGAACAGCGCCAACTGATCGAGCACGGCCGGCATTGCTTCGCGTGGCGACTCGGGCAGCGCGTCGCGGCTGCGGTAATAGTCGGCCAGGCCGTTGTCGACGATGGACTGGGCGACAGCCTGGCAGCCGTAGCAGCACATCGCCCGCGTTTCACCGCCGATCGTGACGGACAAGTCGACGTCGTCGGGAATGGGCAAGCCACAGTGATAACAGGAAGATGCTGACATACCAAAGAAAAAAGGCACCGAAGTGCCTTTCGAGCCACGGGCGGAGCCGCAGTATAGTTTATTTGGCGCCCATGCGGATTGCGCCGTCCAGGCGGATGACCTCGCCGTTCAGATAGGCGTTTTCCGCGATGTGCCGGACCAGCGCCGCATATTCCGCCGGCTTGCCCATCCGGGTCGGGAAGGGGACCATCTTGTTCAGCGCCTCCTGCACTTCGGCCGGCATGCCAAGCAGCATGGGCGTTTCCATGATGCCCGGGGCGATGGTGACACAGCGGATGCCGCTCCGCGCCAGTTCGCGCGCCACCGGCAGGGTGAGGGCAACAATGCCCCCCTTCGAGGCAGCATAGGCAGCCTGGCCGAGCTGCCCTTCGTAGGCCGCCACCGACGCGGTATTGACGATGAGGCCCCGCTCGCCGCCGGCATCCGGTTCGTTCTTGAGCATCGCTGCGGCCGCCAGGCGCAGCATGTTGAAGCTACCGATCAGGTTGATGTTGATGACCCGGGCGAAGCTCTCCAGACGATGCGGACCATCCTTGCCGACCACTTTCTCGGCCGGTGCGACACCGGCGCAATTGACCAGGCCATGCAGGGCACCAAACCGGGTCACCGCTGCATCGATGGCATTGACCGCCGACGCTTCGCTGGTGACATCGGTTTCGACGAACAACGCATTGCCGCCCAATTGCGCCGCCTGTTGCTCCCCCGCCTCGCGATTGACATCGGCCAGCACCACGCTGGCGCCCGCTTCGACCAGCGCCGCCGCGGTCGCCGCGCCGAGGCCGGAGCCACCGCCCGTCACCAGAAATACCTTATCCTTGATCTGCATTGCCACTCTCCTCTGTCTTTGATTGCAGTCACCATTCCAGACGGTACCGTATGGAACAAAGGCGCATGTTACCCCGGCTTCGCGCAAAGAAAAATCCCCGTGTCCTTGACGGTGCTATCATCGCCGGATGATTTCGCGAAGATCGCTTACGACCATGTCCGATCGTCTTCCCGCCCATTTGCGCCAGGCCAGCGTGCTGGTCATCGACCCTTCGCCCACCGACCGCGCACAGATCTGCGCCTGCCTGAAGCAATTACCCGACGTCCGTGTCATTGCGGCCGGCGAGGCTGGCGAAGCACTGGAAATCATTCGCACGACCAGCCCGAACATGATCCTGCTCGACAGCACGCAAAAGGGCATCGACGGCATTTCGCTGGCCCGCGCCATCCGCCATCGGGAACAAACGGGAGGAGCCACCGATCTCGCGCCCTGGACGCCGATCGTTTTCCTGTCCTCGGTCGCCGACGAAGATGTGCTGGCCCAGGGCATCCTGGCAGGCGGCGACGATTTCATCAGCAAACCGGTTTCCGAAGTCGTCCTGCTGGCCAAGGTACGCGCCATGCTGCGCATCGCGGCAAGGCAGCGCGAAATTTGCCAGGTTCATCGGCAGCTCAAGGAAATCGCTACGCTGGACAGCCTGACCGGCATCCCGAACCGGCGTTATTTCGACGACACGCTGGCCACGGAATGGAAACGCTGCCTGCGCACTGACACACCGCTCAGCATCGTCCTGAGCGATGTCGATTTCTTCAAGCAATTCAACGACATTTATGGCCACCAGGCCGGCGATGCCTGCCTCAAGGCCGTGGCCGGGACGCTCAGCGAATCGCTGTTCCGGGTGGAAGACAGCGTCGCCCGCTACGGCGGCGAGGAATTCGTTGCCATCCTGCCCGGGACCGACGCCGAAGGCGCGCTCGCCGTCGCCGAGCGCATGCGCCAATCGGCGCTGGAATTATGCATCCCCCATGCCCGCGGCATCGATGGCCGCCTGTCATGCAGCTTTGGGGTGGCCAGCGCACGCCCCGGCCCGCACCTGGCGCCGCAGCAACTGCTGCGCTTTGCCGATGCCGGCCTGTACGCGGCCAAACGGGCCGGACGCAATCGCGTTTCGATCGGCCGCGAAACGCTTGCCTGAAACCGTGAAAGGGCCAGTGACGACCGGCCTAACAGAAGGCGATGGCCAGAATGGCCGGGTCGTCGAGTCCGTTGAGCAGCGCATACGCGCTGAGCCGGTGCAAGGCGCCCCAAGCCAAGACTGCCAGATCGATGATCACTGCAGGCACCGGAATCGTTCCGCCGAAGCCGGATGGGCTGCCGGACGCCACCCGCCAAACCTACTCGGCCGGCTTGCTGCCGGGCTTGCGCCCCGGGGCCGGCTTCGGGATATAGCCAAAAATGCGGCATTGAATGGCTTCGACCGGCTTGCCGTCCTTGAAGCTGGTCACACTGCAGGTCGAGATTTCGTGCTGGGCCGACAGTTCGGCCAGGGCTTCCCGGACTTCGGCAAGCGGAATCTTGATTGCATTGGCAATTTCGCGGTCGAGCAATTGCCCGTGTTTTCTCAGGTGTTCGAGAAGAAGCTGGGGTGTAGGCATCGATACCTCCTTTGCCGGCGATCGCGGCCGCTTGCCGGGGGCGAGGGCGCGAAACGGAAAAGCAAAAAGCCCAAGCAAAGCCTGGGCAAAATGCTGGATTGACTGGTGCCGTTGATGTGAATCGAACACACGACCTACTGATTACGAATCAGTTGCTCTACCAACTGAGCTACAACGGCACACGGGATTGAGCCGAAAACCCGATACCACCAGGCTTTCGCCGCTTCCGAAAAAGCAGAGCGTAGAATTATAGCTTTTTGCCCTTCATCAGGCAACGCCACTCCGCCATGAATCTGCTCCGCGCGCTGGCCACGGTCAGCGGAATGACCCTGCTGTCGAGAATCCTCGGCTTTGTCCGCGATTTCGTGATCGCCCGCGCCTTCGGTGCCGGCATGGCGACCGACGCCTTCTTCGTCGCCTTCAAGCTGCCCAACCTGCTGCGCCGGATGTTCGCCGAAGGCGCCTTTTCGCAGGCCTTCGTGCCCATCCTCGGCGAATACAAGAACAAGCGCAGCCTGGAAGAGACGCGGACATTGGTCGACCATGTTGCCAGCCTGCTGTCGATGACCCTGTTCGCCGTCACGGCCATCGGCATCGCCGCGGCGCCGCTGCTGGTCTGGATTTCCGCGCCCGGCTTCAGCGCCGATGCCGGCAAGTTCGAACTGACCGTCACGCTGACCCGCATCACCTTTCCCTACATCCTCTTCATGTCGCTGGTCGCCCTGGCCGGCGGCCTGCTCAACAGCTGGAGCCGCTTCGCCCTGCCCGCCTTCACGCCGGTTCTGCTCAACATCGCCTTCATCATCATGGCGCTCTTCGCCGCGCCGTATTTCGACCCGCCGGTCCTTGCGCTGGCCTGGGCGGTTTTCATTGGCGGCCTGCTGCAGATGGCCATCCAGATTCCGGCACTCAAGAAAATCGCCATGCTGCCCCGCCCCACGCTGAACTGGCGGGCTGCCTGGGCCGACCCGGGCGTCCGGCGCATCGCGACGCTGATGGGCCCCGCCCTGATCGGCGTTTCGGTGTCGCAGGTCAGCCTCCTGATCAACACCATCTTCGCCTCCTTCCTCACCACCGGCAGCGTGTCCTGGCTTTATTACGCCGACCGCTTGATGGAATTCCCCTCCGGCATGCTCGGCGCGGCGCTCGGCACCATCCTGCTCCCCTCGTTGTCGCGCTACCACGCCAGCGAGAACCATGTCGAATACGGCAAACTGCTCGACTGGGGCCTGCGCCTGACCCTGCTCCTCGCCGCCCCGGCCGCCGTGGGCTTGGCCATCCTGGCCGTGCCACTGATCGCCACCCTGTTCTTCCACGGCGCCTTTGCCGCCGAGGACGTCTTCCGCACCCGCGAGGCCCTGGTTGCCTACACCATCGGCCTGACCGGCCTGATCCTGGTCAAGGTGCTGGCGCCGGGTTTCTACGCCCGACAGAACGTCCGGACGCCGGTCCGCATTGCGCTGATTTCGCTCGCCGCAACGCAGGTCATGAACCTGGCCTTCGTCGGCTGGATCGGCCATGCCGGCCTGGCGCTCTCCATCGGACTCGCCGCCTGCCTGAACGCAGGAATGCTTTACCGCGGCCTGCGCCGGATGGACATCTATCAGCCGCAGCCGGGCTGGCCGGCCTTCATCGCCAAGCTGCTCCTCGCCCTGGCCGTCATGGCCGGCGTGCTGTGGTTCGGGATGGGCAGTGAGGCCGGCTGGCTACAGGCCAGCTTCCTGGCCCGCAGCATCCACCTGGCCTGGCTGGTGCCGCTTGGCGCCACGGCATATTTCGCTACACTATGGCTGCTCGGCTTCCGGCTGGGCGACTTCAAGCGGCGCACGGCCGTCTAACCAGGAGACTCAACGATGAAACTGAGCAGCAGCAGTTTTTCCGATGGCCAGAACATACCCGGCGATTTCGCCTTCTGCACCCCCGATCCGGCCCGCCACGTCTGCCTTGGCCGCAATCTGAACCCGCAGCTGAGCTGGTGCGATGCGCCGGCCGGAACCCGCTCCTTCGTCGTGCTCTGTCATGACCCGGACGTGCCGAGCAAGGGCGACGATGTCAACCAGGAAGGTCGCACCGTGCCCGCCTCGCTGCCCCGCGTCGATTTTTTTCACTGGGTGCTGATCGATTTGCCGGCCTCGCTGACCGCGCTGAAAGAAGGCGAATTCAGCAGCAGCGTGACGCCCCGCGGAAAACCCGGTCCGCAAGCAGCACACGGCGCCCGTCAGGGGATCAACAATTACACCGACTGGTTCGCTGGCGACAATGACATGCGCGGCGACTATTATGGCTACGACGGCCCTTGCCCGCCGTGGAACGACGAAATCGTGCACCGCTACGTATTCACGGTGTTCGCACTGGACATCGACCGCCTGCCGCTCGAAGGCCGCTTCGGCGGCCCGGAGGTGCGGCGCGCGATGGAAGGCCACATCCTGGCCCAGGCCAGCCTGACCGGCACCTACACGCTAAACCCGCAACTGGCGAAATAGCCAGCCCGAAATAATTGCCGGGCCACGCCGGAAAGGCATGGCCTTTTTCATCTCCGGGTCGTCGAAAGCCCCTGCAGCTTGCGGTACAGCGTGCGCGGGCTCACCCCCAGGCGCTCGGCCAGCCCGGCCGCATCGAGCCCCGGCCGCGCCCGGGCCCAGGCCAGGTAGCGACGCTCCAGCGCGTCGAGCGACACCACGTCGTTGAGCACGAAGCTGCCGGCGGAGGGGCCGGCTTCCGGTGGCTGGTCGTCAGCCGGATCGATCAGATGCGGCAGGTCGATCACGTCACCATCGGCCAGCAGCGAAGCGCGCTCGACCAGGTTGCGCAGCTCCCGGATGTTGCCGCTGTAACGCCGGCTGGCCAGCCATTCGAGGGCCGCCGGACTGAAGCGCCGGCCGCTCTTGCGGTCCACCCGCTCCAGCAACGAGATGGCCAGCAGCGGAATGTCGCCGCTCCGCTCGTGCAGCGCCGGCGTGTGGATCGGAAAGGTGTTGATGCGAAAATACAGGTCGCGGCGGAAGGTTTCGGCCTGCACCATGGCCCGCAGGTCGCGGTGGGTCGCCGTCACCAGCCGGAAATCGGCGGGCAGCCAATCCAGCCCCCCGACCCGGCGGTAGGTGCCGGTTTCCAGCAGACGCAGCAGCTTAACCTGCAGGGAGAGCGGCAATTCGCCGATCTCATCGAGAAAGAGCGTCCCCCCCGAGGCCGCCTCAACCAGGCCCGGCTTGCGATGCGTGGCGCCGGTAAACGCACCTTTCTCGTAACCGAACAACTCGCTCTCGAACAGGGTTTCGGTCATCCCGGCACAATCGACCGCGACGAACGGCCCTTCCTCCCGGGCGCTGGCTTCGTGGATGGCGCGGGCGACCAATTCCTTGCCGGTGCCGGTTTCACCCAGCAGCACAACCGCCGCATCGGAATTGGCGACCCGCAGAATCTTTTCCAGCATGGCCATGAAAGCCGGCGAGCGGCCGACCAGGCCCTGGGCCGCCGCCCGGCTGCTCGCCTGGCGAACGACGCGCATGGTCTCGACAAAGTAGGCGATGCGCCCGGTGTCATCGCGAATCGGCATTGTCTCGACAGCGACATGCTCCTCGCCATGCGGCGTGTGGTGCAGATGCAGGACACGCTGCGGATTGCCGTCCTCCAGACTCTGCTTGAGGGGGCAGGATTCGCCAGCCTGGTCGCACGGCACATCGAAACGATGCGACACCGCGTAGCACATGCGCCCGGTGAGCGGCGTGCCGTCGCCAAACTCGCGGATGTAGGCCGCATTGGCGGCAATGATGCGGTAATCGGCGCTCATCACGATGCGCGGCTCGGGCAGGCCGTCGAGGAAGGAAATCAGTTCACTCAGGAAATGGGCAGTCATGCCGGAGATGTCACGATGGTCATAATTGGCACCAATTATTGACACAACTCGCCACCCGCCGGCAAGGCAAATTCACCTCCGGCCCCACAAGCGATTGATTAATCTAAATTTTATAAATTCATCACAGCAGGCACACATCTTGATAGGTATCACGCCGGAAACCGGAGGCACCGGCCCATGGCGCTTTCCTCACCAACCCGTTGGGCGGGTGCTGGCACCGACAGGCGATCTGGCGACATGTCCCCTTAGTTCGCCCCGCAGGCTAGCTTCATGTCACCCGATGGTCCGGGCCGCAGCCCCGGTTTCCGACCCGACACCCGAAACTGCTATAGAGACC
This sequence comes from Azonexus sp., assembly GCA_046297855.1. Lineage (GTDB taxonomy): Bacteria > Pseudomonadota > Gammaproteobacteria > Burkholderiales > Rhodocyclaceae > Azonexus. The sequence goes on along the minus strand of JBKBHB010000010.1, from coordinate 25,793 downwards.
TCATGAGCCATCCGGAAACGACTGCACAGGCAGAAACAGTCCCGAAAGTTTCGTTCTACGAAAAGCGCAAAAAGATCTACGCCAAGCGCGTGCGCGGCTTCTTCGACAACTGGCGCATCGCCCTCGTTCTATTCACCCAGATCATTTTCTATGGCGGCCTGTGGCTGGAATGGAACGGCCGCCAGGCCATCCTGCTCCACCTCGTCGAACGCAAGTTCTACATTTTCGGCATGGTGTTCTGGCCACAGGATGTCATCTACCTGGCCGCTTTGCTGATTGTTTCCGCCTACGCGCTATTCCTCGTCACCGCCGTCGCCGGACGGCTGTTCTGCGGCTACGCCTGTCCGCAGACGGTGTACACCCAGTTGTTCATGTGGATCGAAAACTGGATCGAAGGCGACCGCAACGCCCGCATCAAGCTCGACAAGGCACCGCTCGATGCGCGGAAGATCCGCATCAAGGCCACCAAGCACCTGCTCTGGCTCGCCCTGTCGCTATGGACGGGCTTCACGCTGGTCGGTTACTTCACCCCCGTGCATGAACTGATCGACAACGTGCTGACCGGCAATCTCGGCCCCTGGGAAACCCTGTGGATCTTCCTCTACGGCGGATTCACCTACCTGTTTGCCGGCTTCATGCGCGAACAGGTCTGCAAGTACATGTGTCCCTACGCCCGTTTCCAGAGCGTGATGTTCGACCCGGACACCCTGATCATCACCTACGACCCGGAACGGGGTGAAACGCGCGGGGTGCGCAAGAAGGGGGTCGATCCCAAGGCGGCGGGACTGGGCGATTGTGTCGATTGCGGCCAGTGCGTACAGGTCTGCCCGACCGGCATCGACATCCGCAACGGCCTGCAGTACGAGTGCATCGGTTGCGCCGCCTGTATCGACGTCTGCGACCAGGTGATGGACAAGGTCGGCCTGCCCCGCGGCCTGATCCGCTACTCCACCGAAAACGCGATGGCGCAACATCTCGGCAAGAAGGACATCCTGGCCCACATCATCCGGCCCCGGATCCTGCTATACACTGCCATCCTCGCCGTCATCCTCGGCGCCTGCGCCTGGTTCCTTGCCAACCGCATCCCGCTCAAGGTCGATGTCATCCGGGATCGCTCGGTACTCGCCCGGGAGGCCGACGATGGCCGGATCGAGAACGTGTACATGCTGCAGATCATGAACACCGAGGAAGTCCCGCACCGCTACCGGATCAGCGTCGACGGCCTGCCCGGCGCCGAAATCGCCGGCAATCCTGAAGTCGATGCCGTCGCCGCCGGCCTCACCTCGTTCAACACCGTCGTCCGCGTGCCGCCCGATGCCGGCAAGACCGGCTCCAACCCGATTCACTTCGAAATCGTCGCTGTCGACAACCCGAGCATCAAGGTTCGGGAGAAAGCCGCTTTCCTCCTACCTCAGTAATCTTTGGCAAACTCCGCTTGGGCGGGCACCCCGTGTGCCCGCCTTTTTTTCGCCCGGAAAACGGGTCTCGTGGCTTGTCGACGTTCAGCCGCGCGCCATGCTGCGGTCGAGAAAATCGCCCAGTTGCGTCAGATGGCGCGCCACGTCGCCGTAATCATCATGGCTGCCCGGCACCAGCAACAGTTCCACCGCACCCCCCGGCCGCGCCGCGTGGATCCGGCGCGCCTCATCCACCGGCACGGTATCGTCCGCCAGGCCATGCACCAAAAGCACCGGGCAGGTGACGCGCCCGATGGTGTGACACGGTGCGATGTCATCGAAACGATAGCCGATCACCCGTTGCACATAGGCCAGGATATAGGCACCGAAAGGCCAACCGGGAATGCGCCGGCTGGCCAGCCAGCGCCGCATCATGTCCGCCGGATGGGCAAAGGCAGCCAGGCTGACCACGGCCCGCAAGTCGCGGCGGCGGGAGGCAGCGAGCAGGGCCGCCGCGGCCCCGACCGAATGGCCGATGATGCCCAGGCGGGCGGCATCGACTTCCGGCTGCCCAGCCAGCCAGGCCAAGGCCGCATCGATATCCTCGGCGAAACGCGGCAACGAGGTGAAGCGATCCTCGTCGCTTTGCCCGTGGCAGCGCGCGTCGACCAGGAGCAGCGCATAGCCGCGCGCATGCAGCGGTGCGGCCAGCGGCAGCATCATCTCGGCGTTGCCGCCCCAGCCATGCATGACAACCAGGGCCGGCGCCGCTGCGCCGGCCGGAATGAACCAGCCGAACAAACGCTTGCCGTTCGCTGTCGGCACATCCACCGCTCGCCAGGGCAAACCGTGCGGCTTGCCTGTCTCGACCACGCGCGGCGGCGCCAGGCCGCGCCGGATGGCAACATTCGCCCCACCCAGCAGACCGGCCAGCGCCAGCAAGCCCCACAAAACGCTCATGCAGCACTCATGGATGCGGCTGGAAAATCGCGCCACTGGCCACACCCCGCAGCGTGCGGAACAGCGTGACGAGCCAGAAACCGCCGAGCAGCAGCCAGGCGCCGACGCCGATGGCGAAGATCGGTTGCCAGCCGAGCAGTGCGCTCAGGCGCAGGCTCTCGCTTACAAAGGCGCCGATCGGAAAGATGAACCCCCACCACGACAGGGCAAAAGGCAATTGCCCTGCCGCCCGGGCCGACAGCGTGAGCAGAGCGGCCATGACCAGCCACCAGACGCCAAAGCCCCAGAACAGCAGCATGACCCCGATTGCCCACTCGCGCAGGGACGGGAAAGGCAGTTGTTCGGCAACATTCAGCAGGCTGACCGGGATAACGCCAAGTGGCGCCAGATGGATCCACACTGTCGGCGTCAGGATGCCCTGTGCCGGCTTGTGCAGGTATTTGCGATAGAGCGTCAGGCCGAGCAAGCCAAGGTACATCATGCTTCCGGAGCCCAGGCCGATGATATTGATGGTGAGCGCCCACTCGCGCGCCACACCATCGAATTGGGCAAGCAGCGGCGCGCCGGCCAGCGGCATGACGACCAGCCCGACGGCCGGAATGAACTGGGCCGGCGTCACATGCTCGGCAGCCACATGCTCACCCCGGAACATGAAAAACAGGACCGCGAAGCTGAATGCAAAATGGGCGATCACCCCCACCCACCACAGCGCCATCGCCACCTCGATGCAAGGCGTGAAAGTCAGCCATTGCGCCGACAGGACCAGCAGCGCAATGGAAAAGGTCGGGTAGAAATTGGCCTGTACCGGATGCATCAGGGTCTGCAGGGCGGCCGGCCGGAAGCGTAGCCATCGGGTCAGCCAGGGCAAGGCCAGCAGCACGAAAAGCAGACTGTTGAACCCGTGCAGCCCCTCGGCCAACGGGGCCAGCCAGGGCCAGCGCTGGGCCAGGCCACGCGTCGTCATGGCGACGACGCCGGTGCCCATCACGGCGGCGAACCAGCCCGGAGCGAAAGTACGCGAAATATCGGCAAAGCGGGGGTAAGACATGGCGCCCTTTCCTGAATATTAGTATTCGCTGATTTTACCAACCCGGCAGGCCGGATTCGCCCCTCTGCTCTCCCCACCTCGTCCCCGCTTCAGCGATATACTGGAGAAAAACCACACACGGAGACACCCCCCGCCTGCCGGGGCGCAGCGCATGGATCCGCTCTTCCTGCTCGCCATTGTCACGGTCGCCATCGTCCTGGTGTTCGATTACACCAACGGCTTCCACGACGCGGCCAACATCGTCGCCACCGTCATCGCCTCGCGCGCCATGACGCCGGCCCAGGCGGTGGTGCTGGTCGGCTTCTTCGAATTCCTCGGCCCCCTGCTCGGCGGCACCGCCGTTGCCGACACCATTGGCGGCTTCGTCCGGATGGACGACGTCGCACCGCTGCTCTCGCTCGCCATCCTGCTGTGCGGCCTGATCGGCGCCATCGTCTGGAACCTCGCCACCTGGTATTTCGGGATTCCCTCCTCCTCGTCGCACGCCCTGGTCGGCGGGCTGATCGGCGCGGTGGCCGTGTCGGTCGGCGCCGACCACGTGGTCTGGGGCTTCGCGCAACTGGCCAACGGCCACCTGACCGGCATCGTCAAGGTCGTGGCAGCCCTGCTGCTTTCCCCCCTGGTCGGCTTCTGGGTCGGCTTCGCCATCCACCGCCTGCTCAACCGCTTGCTGATGGCCGCCAACCCCGCCGCCAACACCCGCCTGCGCGGCCTGCAATTCGTAACAGCCGCCGGACTTGCCTTCGCCCACGGCGCCAACGATGCACAAAAAAGCATGGGTATCCTGACCCTGGTCCTGCTCCTCGGCGGATTCATTCCCCGCTTCGAGGTGCCGTTCTGGGTCATGCTCGCCTGCGCCTCGGCCATCACCCTCGGCATCCTCTCCGGCGGCTGGCGCATCGTACGCACCCTCGGCTTTGCCATCTACCGCGTCCGTCCGATCCACGCCCTCGGCTCGCAGCTCACCTCGGCCGGCGTCATCATGGCCGCCTCGCTGGGGGGCGCCCCGGTATCCACGACCCATGTCGTCGCCACCTCGATCATGGGCATTGGCGCCTCGGAGCGGCCGCGCGCCGTCCGCTGGGCCAAGGCCAAGGACATTGCGACAACCTGGATGGTCACCATTCCCGGCGCTGCGCTGGTCGCCATTCAGACCTACGCGCTCGTCAATCTCTTCCTCGGAGGCCAGCCATGAGCGAAGCCACCCCGCCCTCGATCTTTCGCCGCCTGTTCGAGCGCGTCTTCCCCAAGATGCCCGACTTCTTCACCCTGCTCACCGAGCAATGCCAGCATGTGGCGCAAACCACCGGTCGCCTGGTCGAATTCATGGAAACCGGCGACCCGACCGTCGGCCAGGGAATCCGTCAGGACGAGCACGAGGCCGACCGGGTCAAGATCCGCAACCTGCACACGCTGAACGAAGCCTTCTCCACGCCGATCGACCGCGAAGACATCTACCGCGCCATCGTCGATCTCGACGAAATCGTCAATTACTGCAAGACCACGGTCAGCGAAATGGAAGTGCTGGACCTCAAGCCCGACAAACACTGCCTGGAAATGGCCATGCACATCAAGCTCGGCACCGATGCGCTGGTCCAGGGCTATGCCCGGCTGGCCAAGGAACCCGCCCTGGCCGCCGAAGACGCCGACATCGCGCGCAAGGCCGAACGGCGTGTCGAAAAGAACTACCGCCGCGCCATCGCCGAACTCTTTGTCGGCGACGACTACATCCACATGTTCAAACGCCGCGAAATCTACCGCCACCTGTCCAACGCCGCCGACCGCATGGCCAATTGCGCCAACACGCTGCACGACATCGTGGTCAAGATGTGCTGATCGGCCCCGACGCCACGATGATGAGCGTAAACTGATGCGGCGCCCCCATCCGAAAAAAGGCCCCCGGCGATGACCAGAAAACTCACGGAACGCACCCCCACCGACCGGCGCGACGAGGACATCGGTCCGCCCGCCGGCAGGAAGGACCGGCGGCACACCACCGAGCGGCGCATTCCGACGGTCGAGGAAGCGACCGTGTCGGAAGACGAATGGCTCGCCTACTTCACCCCGCGCCCCACCGGTGAAGCAGTGGCGGCACAAGAAGCCGCGGTCGACATTCCCGGCAAGCCCCCCGGCTGACAGCGGCCCCGCCAGGCCCACCCCACGCCCCGCAGCGGCGTGGCGTCGAACGGAAATCCCCCGGTTTGATCGCGCGCCCTACACCGCCTCTGCCGCCACCAGATCCACCGTCTCGCCGCCCAGAACCACGGCCTGTCCCGGCCGCAGCTTGGCCCGCTTGCGTATCTCCACCACGCCATCCACCTTCACCCGCCCCTCGGCGATGGCGGCGTGGGCTGCCCCGCCGGATTCGCACAGGCCGGTCGCCTTGAGCAATTGGTCAAGCTGAATGTAGTCGCCGCGCACGGCAAAGCGAAGGGTCATGGTCGTCTTCCTGAAAGGGGCCGCGAAACTGCAGCCCAGGCCGCCATTGTAGGCCACCGGCGGAACCCACAACGCCGTCGGCAAGGCTAAAATCCCGCCATCATGCACATCGACACCTTCCTCGCCCGCTGGCGCAATGCCGGCGGCTCCGAGCGCGCCAATTACCAGCTGTTCATCGCCGACCTCTGCGCCCTGCTCGGCGTCGACCAACCCCAGCCCGCCGGCGAAGACACGCGGGACAACGCCTACGTCTTCGAGCGCCGCATCGTCTTCCACCACGGCGACGGCAGCACCAGCAACGGCTTCATCGACTGCTACAAACGCGGCTGCTTCATCGGCGAGGCCAAGAAAATCCGCGCCGGTTCCGAAACCCGCCAGTTCGACGACGCCCTGCTGCGCGCCCGCGGCCAGGCCGAAAACTACGCCCGCCACCTGCCCGCCTTTGAGGGCCGGCCGCCCTTTCTGGTGGTTCTCGACGTCGGCAACGTCATCGAGCTCTACGCCGAATTCAGCTGCACCGGCGGCAGCTACACGCCCTTCCCCGACCCGCGCAGCCACCGCATCCGGCTCGACGACCTCGCCCGGCCGGACATCCGCGCCCGCCTCAAAGCCGTCTGGCAAGACCCGCACAGCCTCGACCCGGCCCGCCGCAGCGCCCGCGCCACGCGCGACATCGCGCAAAAGCTCGCCCGCGTCGCCCAGTCGCTGGAAGGCACCGAGGGTGGAAACTACCCGCCCGAACGCGTCGCCGCCTTCCTCTCGCGCTGCCTGTTCTCGATGTTTGCCGAAGACGTCGGCCTCCTGCCCAAGGTCGACAACGAAGGCGCCTTCACCGGCCTGCTGAAAACCCTGCAACACGCGCCGCAACAATTCGTCCCACTGGTGGCCGAGTTGTGGAAAGCCATGGACGAAGGCCAGTTCTCCGTCGCCATCCGCGCCCAGCTGCCGCGCTTCAACGGCAAGCTCTTCAAGCAGCCCGAAGTCCTGCCGCTCACCCGCGACCAGATCGACCTGCTGCTCGAAGCCGCCAAAGCCGACTGGGCCGAAGTCGAACCCGCCATCTTCGGCACCCTGCTCGAAAGCGCCCTCAACCCGCTGGAGCGCCACGACCTGGGCGCCCACTACACGCCGCGCGCCTACGTCGACCGCCTCGTCCTGCCCACCGTCATCGAACCGCTGCGCGCCGACTGGCACGACACCCAGGCCGCCGCCCTGCTGCTCGCCCACGAAGGCAAGCTCAAGGAAGCCGCCGACCTCGTCCGCGCCTGGCACCACAAGCTGTGCACCACCCGCGTCCTCGACCCCGCCTGCGGCTCCGGCAACTTCCTCTACGTCACGCTCGAACACATGAAGCGGCTCGAAGGCGAAGTCCTCGACACCCTCGCCCAATTGGGCGACACGCAGCAGCGTCTCGAAGTCGAAGGCCTGACCGTCGACCCGCACCAGTTCCTCGGCCTCGAAATCAACCCGCGCGCCGCCGCCATCGCCGAAATGGTGCTGTGGATCGGCTACCTGCAATGGCACTTCCGCACCCAGGGCAGCGGCCTGCCGCCCAGCCCCATCCTGCGCGACTTCAAGAACATCGAATGCCGCGATGCCGTGCTCGCCTACGATGCCATCACCTTCGCCACCGACGAAGCCGGCCAGCCGCTCACCCGCTGGGACGGCCGCACGACCAAACCCCACCCCGTCACCGGCGAACCCGTGCCGGATGAAGCCGCCCAAATCCCGCTCGAGCGCTACACCCACCCGCGCCCCGCCAGCTGGCCGCAGGCCGACTACATCGTCGGCAATCCCCCCTTCATCGGCGCTGCCGCCATGCGCCAGGCCCTCGGCGACGGCTACACCGAGGCGCTTCGCGCCGCCTGGCCGGAAGTGCCGGATTCCGCCGATTTCGTCATGTTCTGGTGGCACCACGCCGCCGACCTCACCCGCCGCGGCGAAGCAAAGCGCTTCGGCTTCATCACCACCAACAGCCTCAGGCAAACCTTCAACCGCCGTGTGCTGGAACACCACCTCAATGGCCAGCCGCCGCTGGCGCTGGCCTGGGCCATCCCGGACCACCCGTGGGTCGATGCCGCCAGCGGCGCCGCCGTCCGTATCGCCATGACCGTCGGCCAGCCCGGCGACGCCCCGGGGACACTGCACACCGTCGTGGCCGAAGGCGGCGCCGAGGGCGATGCCGTGCACATCGAACTCGCCGAAAAAACCGGCCGCATCCACGCCGACCTCAGCATCGGCGCCGATGTCGTCGGCGCCAAGGCGTTGCGGGCAAATGAAGGCATCAGCCAGCGCGGCCTCGAACTGGGCAGCGCCGGTTTCATCGTCACCCCCGACGAAGCTGCCCGCCTGCAACCCTGCGACCGCATCCGCCCCTACCGCAACGGCCGCGACCTGACCGACGCACCGCGTGGCGTCCTGCTCATCGACCTCTACGGCCTGAGCGCCGACGAAGCGCGCCGCCGCTACCCGGCGGCCTACCAATGGCTGCTCGAACGCGTCAAACCGGAACGCGACCAGAACCGCGACCCCAAGCTGCGCGAAAACTGGTGGCTGCACCGCCGCCTGCGCGAAGACCTGCGCGCCATGCTCGCCGGCCTGCCCCGCTACATCGCCACCGTCGAAACCGCCAAGCACCGGGTCTTTCAGTTCCTCGATGCCGCCATCGCGCCGGACAACAAGCTGGTCTGCATCGCGCTGGCCGACGCCTACGCCCTCGGCGTCCTCTCATCGCACGTCCACGTCGTCTGGGCGCTGGCGGCCGGCAGCCGCCTTGGCGTGGGCAACGACCCGGTCTACGTCAAAACCACCTGCTTCGAAAAATTCCCCTTCCCCGCCGCCCGCCCCGAGCAGCAAACCCGCATCGCCGCCCTCGCCGAGCAACTCGACGCCCACCGCAAGCGCCAGCAGGCCGCCCACCCGGAGCTGACGCTGACGGGGATGTACAACGTGCTGGCCAAACTGAAGAGCGGCGAGCCGCTGACCGCCAAGGACAAGGCCATCCACGAAATGGGCCTGGTCGCCGTGCTGCGCCAGCTCCACGACGAACTCGATGCCGCCGTGCTCGACGCCTACGGCTGGTCCGATCTCTCCCCCGGCGACACCGACACCCTGCTCGAACGCCTCGTCGCCCTCAACGCGGAACGCGCTGCCGAAGAAGCCGCCGGCCACGTCCGCTGGCTGCGCCCGGCGTTCCAGAACCCAGCGTCTGCGGCGAACCCGGAAAACCCGAAAAAAACGGCCACGTCCGACCTCCCCGACGTCAGCCCGGCGGCCAAACCGGCGGCAAAACACCCCTGGCCCGCCACCTTGCCCGAACAGGTCCGCGCCGTGGCCGACGCCCTCAGCGCCACGCCGCAGGACGAAGCTGCCCTCGCCGCCCGGTTCACCGGCAAAGGCCCGTGGAAAAAACGCCTGCCCGACATCCTCGCCATGCTCGAAGCGCTGGGCCGCGCCAAACAGTCGGGCGGCGGCTGGGTGGGCTGATGTGCGCGCTGTCTTGCAACATGACGACGGGCAACCTGAGTCGCCCCGTAGACCGTCATACCGGCTGAGCAGGGCGGGCTCGTTTCGGACGTTTTGGGCCGGGGCGCTGCGGCAGCATCAGCCACCGCCCGCCTGCGGCAGACCGAACACGGCTACCCGAGCGCCCGTTCAGCGAGGGGATGCGGCCAATGCCCCATCATCACGCACGGCGCAACGGCGACAGCGGCTCGCGGCGCAGGCAAGGTGATGGTCACGCTGCTTCGTCGACCAGGACCAGATGCACCCGGCATGGCCCATGGGCGCCCAGGACGATGGTCTGCTCGATGTCGCCGGTGCGGGATGGCCCGGAGATGAAATTGAGGGCGCGCGGCATTTCGCCGCGTTCGGCACGCAGCAGGGCAAAGGCGTCTTCCATGGTGGCGACGATGCGCGTCGTGCTGACCAGCGCGATGTGCGTTTCCGGCAGCAGGCTGACGGTGGCGGGGGTGTCGATGCCGGAGAGGAGCAGCAGCGTGCCGGTTTCGGCGACGGCGCAGAAGCAGCCGGTGATGCCCACCCGATCGGCATCGACCGCCCCCCGCGCGGCCACCGTCACGCCGCTGCCGGCCCAGTCGAGGCCGGCGATTTCCGGGGTCACGACAGCCTGAGCGCCGATCTGGTTCGCACGCAGGTAGTCGGCCACCGCTGCCGGCGCCGCATCCCAGGTGGCCACGCCGGCCAGCGTGCTGGCCAGGCTTTCGGCTTTGGCCCGAAAACGATCGGGCAGCGCCCCCGGCATGGCCGGCTGCGGGCCGCGCGCCCGGGCTGCCAGCACCGCCAGCGCAGCCGCCCGGCGCTGGGCGAAATCGCCCTGGGCGACACCCCGCCGCACCCGGTCGAGGATTTCCTGACGGGCACTCATGCCACCCGGTTCCGCGGTGCGCCGGCCGCAAAGGCCTCGATGTTGTCGATCAGTTGATCGGCCAGGGCCTGCATCGCCGGCCGGCTGGACCACGCGACATGCGGCGTGAGCAGGAAATTGGGCAGGGCAAGCAGTGCCGGATCGACCATCGGATGATCCGGCGGCGGCGGTTCGGCGGTGATGACGTCAAAGCCGGCGCCGGCGATCCAGCCCTCCCGGAGCGCCCGGATCAGCGCCCCTTCATCGACGATGCCACCGCGCGCCGTGTTGATGAGCAGGGCCGTGGGCTTCATCGCACGCAATTCCGCTTCGCCGATCAGACCGGTCGTTTCGGGAGTCAGCGGGCAATGCAGGCTGATCGCGTCAGCCTTTGCCAGCACGTCGGCAAACGCCGTGTAGCCCGGCCGCACGGTTGCCGCCCCCTTGCGCTCGGCGCGCAGCACGCGCATCCCGAAGGCCTCGGCCAGCCGGGCGACACCTTGGCCCAGCGTGCCGCTGCCGATCAGGCCGAGCGTCGAACCCTGCAGGTCGCGGATCGGGTGGTCGAACAGGCAGAACTGGGCGGCTTGCTGCCAGCCCCCCGCCCGCAAGGTTTCTCGCCAGGCAACGAGGTTGCGTGACAGGGCCAGCAGCAGGGCGATGACATGCTCGGGCACGGTGTGCACGGCATAGCCGCGAATATTGGAAACGACGATGCCGCGCGCCCGGCAGGCAGCGAGGTCGACGTTGTTGGTGCCGGTGGCAGACACGGCAATCATCTTCAGGTCGGGCAACGCCGCAATGGCTGCGGCATCGAGCGGCACCTTGTTGGTGATCGCCACCGTCGCGCCGCGCAGGCGTTCGACGGCCTGCCCGGGCAAGGTCGCGGGATACTCGACCCATTCATGGGCGAAGGCTGGCCGGCGCACGGCGGCGATCAGCGATTCCCCCTCCAGTTGAACGATGCGCACGGCTTCAGGCCACCTGCCGTTCGAACGCTTTGCCGGCCGCCTCGGCAATGGCACCGACCTGCGCCCCGAGCGCGGCATGGCCGCGATAAACCAGGCAGTCGATGCCGCTGGCGCACAAGCCTTCGATAGCCGCCTGATCGCCCTGCAACAGATTGACCACGCCAGCCGGCCATTCCTCGCGGCTGGTCAGCTCGCACAGCGCGAACACGGCCGACGGCGCTTTCGGGCTGGGCTTGACGACCAGCGTTGCGCCGGCCAGCAGGGCAGGCGCCATGCTCGCCGCAAAGCCGGCCAGCGGGCGCTCCGCATCGAGCACCAGGCCGATCACCCCGGTCTGGCCCACCCGGTCGTCGCGCAGGGCGGCCACCGCCTCCCGGACTTCGGCCGTCGCCTGGGTGTCATCGATGCCGCCATCCTGCATCAGCAGTTTGGCGAAATGACCGGCATAGCGTTCCAGGGCATCGGCGAGGCGGCCGAGGCAGACCCGGCGGGCCGGCATGCCCATCGCGGCCCATGCCGGCTGCGCCGCCTGCGCCGCCTGCACCGCCGGGGCCGCTTCGCTGGCGCCACACAAAGGGACACGGCGGATGGCTTCGCCGGTGGCCGGATTGGTCACGGTGTAAAAATTTCCGGGCAGCGTCAAAAAGGCGTGTCCATTGACCCACATCGGAATGGCCATCGGGCCTTCGGGGGCAAATTCCATACTCAAGCTCGCTTTCTTGCTTTATAGAGTTCGTGAAAGGTTCGGTTGCCGGCAACCGGCAAGTCGCGCCCGGCCGGCCCGCCCGGCGCCCGGCCGAAAATACGGATACGGCCGTCCTCGCCGGCCAGCCAGCTCAGGTAGCGCACCGCACGGCGGCTCAGCCAGCGATAGAGGGCCGGGCGCCCGGCCAGCCAGGCCCAGGCCCGGAACGCCAGCCGTTCGTTCCAGGGACGCAGGCCGCGCTCGACCTGCTCCTCGCGCAAGCGGTGCATCAGGGCAGGCAGCGGGATGCGCACCGGGCAGACGCTGCCGCACTGGTTGCAGCCGGTGGTGGCATGCGGCAAGTCGAGGGCATTTTCGATGCCGGTGTACAGGGGGGTCAGCACCGAGCCCATCGGGCCCGGATAAACCCAGCCATAGGCGTGGCCGCCCAGGGAGAAATAGACCGGACAATGGTTCATGCAGGCCCCGCAGCGGATGCAGCGCAGCATGTCCTGGTAGGCCGAGCCGAGCAGACTGGCGCGGCCATTGTCGACCAGGATGAACACCGTCTTCTCGGGGCCGTCGTGTTCCCCCGCGCGCCGGGTGCCGGTAAGCAAGGACACATAGTTGGAAATGCTCTGTCCGGTCGCCGAGCGCGGCAACAGGCGCATCAGCGTGGCGAAATCCTCCAGCGTCGGAATCACCTTCTCGATCCCGGTGACCACGACATGCACCCGGGGCAAGGTCGTCACCATGCGGCCGTTGCCTTCGTTGGTCACCAGGGCGGCGCTGCCGGTTTCGGCGATCAGGAAATTGGCCCCGGTGATGCCCATCTCGGCCGTCAGGAAGTGCTGGCGCAGTACTTGGCGCGCCTCGCGGGTCATCTCCGGAATGTCGGCCGAAGTGCGCGTGGCGATCGGCCGGCCGTGCTCCCGGGCAAACAGCGCCTCGACTTCCTCGATGGTCTTGTGTACCGCCGGGGCGATGATGTGTGACGGCGTTTCGCCGGCCAGCTGCACGATGTATTCGCCCAGATCGGTTTCCACCGGCCGGATACCGGCAGCCGCCAGCGCTTCGTTGAGATGCGCCTCTTCGGAGAGCATCGACTTCGATTTGGTCGCCTTGCTCACCCCGTGCCGGCGGGCGATGTCGACGACCAGCCGGCCGACCTCCTCGCCGTCGCGCGCCCACAGCACCTCGGCGCCGCTGGCCCGGGCGCGTTCCTCGAAAATATCCAGCCAGACATCGAGATCAGCCAGCGTCCGGTTCCGGATGCCTTCGCACGCCGTACGCAGGGCCTCGAAATCCAGCGCATCGTCCGCCAGGGCGGCGATGCCTTTGGCCCGTTTGCCGACGAACAGCGGCTTGGCCTTCTGCAGGGCGCGCTGCAACACGGGATTGCGCACTTGCTCGCCGGCCCGTGCCTGAAAGTGCATGGCCTGCGACGTTCGGGCAGCCGGGCTCACGTTTCCCCTCCGGCCAGGACTTCGGCAATGTGCAGGACGCGCGTCGTCTCGTCGCCCCGCCGCCGCAGACGGCCTTCGATGTTCATCAGGCAGCCCAGATCGCCGCCGACCACGGCATCCGCGCCGGCCGCCGCAATCGCATCGCATTTGCGGTCCACGATGTTCGTCGACACGTCGCCGAACGTGACCGAAAAGGCCCCGCCAAAACCGCAGCACGCCTCGCATTCGCTCATTTCCTTCAGCGTCAGGCCGGGCACCTTGGCCAGCAGGGCGCGCGGCTGGCGCTTGATGCCGAGGCTGCGCAGCCCCTTGCAGGAGTCGTGATAGGTCACGCTGCCGTCGAATTCCGCCGGCACGGCCGGCACCTGCAGCACATCGGCCAGGAAGGTGGTCAGTTCGTAGGCCCGCTCGGCCAGCGCCCGGGCGCGCGCCTGCCAGGCCGCATCGTCGGCCAGCAGTTGCGGATAGACAGTGCGGATCTGGTCGGCACAGGAGCCGGAGGGAATCACCACAGCGTCGTAGCCCTCCAGTTCGCCAATGGCCTTCTTCGCCAGATCGGCGGCCACGGCCCGTTCGCCGGCGCTCCAGGCCGGCTGGCCGCAACAGGTTTGCCCTTCGGGAACAAGGACTTCGCAGCCGGCCGTTTCGAGCAGGCGCAAGGCCGCAAAGCCCACGGAGGGGCGCATCAGGTCCACCAGACAGGTAACGTAGAGGGCTACGCGCATGCTAATATTGCGCCGCACAAGAAAAGAGAAGTGGCCAATGCTACTCAAACCATACCAATAAAGGAATCCAGTTGTCTGAAGCAGTCAGCGGGGCCGCCAAGGCACCCGGCTCCATCCAGGTCATCGAGCGCATGATGTCGCTGCTCGACGCGCTGGCCGCGTCACCCGATGCCGCCAGCCTCAAACAATTGGCACTTGCCACCGATCTGCATCCATCGACGGCGCACCGTATTCTGGCAGCCATGACCGCCGCCCGCTTTGTCGAACGTCAAGACGCCGGCACCTATCGTCTCGGCATCCGGCTGCTCGAACTGGGCAACATCGTCAAATCGCGCATCAACGTGCGCGAAGTGGCCCTGCCCTTCATGCAGGAACTGCACGAAAAAATCGGCGAGGCGATCAACCTCGGCGCCCGCCACGACGACGAAATCGTCTATCTGGAACGCACCTCCTCCGGCCGCGCCCTGGTTCGCGTCGTCTATCTCGTCGGCGGCCGCGCGCCGCTGCACCTGACCTCGCTCGGCAAGCTCTTCCTGGCCACCGACGGCCCGCAGAAAGTGCGCGAATATGCCAAGCGCACCGGCCTGCCCGGCAAGACACCGCATTCGCTGACCACCCTGGCCGCGCTCGAAAAGGAACTGGACAAGGTGCGCCGCCACGGCATTGCCTATGACGACGAGGAAGCCGAAATCGGACTCAAGTGCGTTGCCGCACCGATCCATGACGACGAAGGCAACATCGTTGCTGCCCTGTCGGTTTCCGCACCGGCCGAGCGGCACGATCCGGAATGGGCGCTGCAGGTCAAAAAAACCGCCGACGCCGTATCGCACGCCCTGGGCTACACCGGGCCACGCAAATAGGCCTGCGCCCCGCCGCCCAAGACAAAAGGCCGCTTGCCGCGGCCTTTTTCACATGACGACCCGGAGCCGTCAGGTCTTGCGCCGATCGGACGCCAGCGAGGCGCTCTCCATCCAGCGCTTGATGCGGTTCGCATCGCCCACGCGGGTCATCTTGCCGACCGAGTCGAGCAGCACGATGACCACCGGCTTGTCCGCCACCCGCGCCTGCATCACCAGGCAACGACCGGCTTCGGAGATGTAACCGGTCTTCGAGACGCCGATCTCCCAGTTGTCGCTCCGCACCAGCGCATTGGTGTTGCCGAAGTCACGGATGCGCCCGTTCAATTCCACCTTGGCTTCGGCCGTCGTCGAAAACTGGCGGATTTCCGGATAGCGTGCCGCCGCGGCCACCATGCGCGCCAGGTCGTGCGCCGTGGACACGTTGTTGCTGGAGAGCCCGGTGGGCTCCTCGAAGCGCGTGTTGTACATGCCCAGCGCATGAGCCTTCTTGTTCATGGCTTGCACAAAGGCCGGCAGGCCGCCCGGATAGTGGCGGCCCAGGGCGTGCGCGGCGCGATTTTCAGAGGACATCAAAGCCAGCAGCATGGCCGTCTCGCGGGTCATTGTCGTCCCGACCGGCAAACGGGAACGCGTCCCCTTCAGGCTGTCGACATCCTCTTCGCCGATGGCAATGACCTCATGCAGGTCAAGCTTGGCGTCGAGCACGACCATTGCCGTCATCAGCTTTGAAATCGATGCGATGGGCACCACGGCATCCGGCTGCTTTTCGATCAGCGGCTGGCCGGTGCTCTGGTCGATGACCAAAGCCGATGCCGAATAGAGGGCCAGGCGACGGGGATCGCCATCCATGTCCAGTGCCGCGCGCACCGGCCTGGCGGCCGGTTTGACGGTTGCGGCAACCTTCTTGGCCGGCACGCTGGCGGTGTGGCCTGCCACCACCTTGCTGCCGGACTTGCCAGCCGCCGACTTGCCCGGCAGCGCCTTGCTGGCGGCCACCTTCGGGGCAGCCTTCGGAACCGCCTGCGCAGCACTCTTGCCCGGTTTCCTGGCGGTCGTCGCTTCGGTCTTTTTGGCCTGTACCGCGAGGGCGGGCGTTTGCACGCACACTCCGCACACGGCACTGACCAGCAAGGCCGCCTTTAGTATCTGCTTCATTCTCACCATCTCCTGCCGATTGGCGCCATTCTAACCAAGTTTAGCAAGGGGAGGACAATTTTCAATAAAAATAAACAGATACAAAAACAAATTAAAGCAACAACTTAGCCAGCATCCACCACCGTCAGGGCCGTCATGTTCACAATCCGGCGTACCGTGGCGGTCGGCGTCAGGATATTGACCGGCCGGGCAGCGCCCAACAGAATGGGGCCGATGGTCAGGTTGTCACCGGCCGCGACCTTGAGCAGGTTGAAGGCAATGTTGGCGGCATCCAGCGTCGGCATGACCAGCAGGTTGGCCTGCCCCTTGAGGCGGGAATTCGGAAAGGTCTTGAGGCGGATCTGCTCGTCGAGTGCGGCATCGCCGTGCATTTCGCCCTCGACTTCCAGTTCCGGCGCCCGCGCGCCGAGCAGCGCCAGCACTTCCCGCATCTTCCGCGCGGTCGGCGTGTCTTCGGTGCCGAACGTCGAGTGCGAGAGCAGCGCGACCTTGGGCGTGATGCCGAAGTTGCGGATTTCCTCGCAAGCCAGCAGGGTCATGTCGGCCAGCTGTTCGGCGCTCGGATCGTAATTGACATAGGTGTCGCCAATGAACACGGTGCGCCCGGGGAGCATCAGCAGGTTCATCGCATAGTAACGGTCGAGACCCGGGCGCGTGCCGATCACGTTCTGGACATATTCACGATGCGTTTCGTGACGGCCGAAGGTGCCGCAGATCAGTCCGTCGGCGTAGCCCAGCCGGACCATCAGCGCACCATACAGCGTGTTGCGGCGACGCACTTCGCGGCGGGCGTAATCGGGCGAGACGCCCTTGCGCTCCATGATGCGGTGGTAGGTCGTCCAGAACTCCTCGTAGTGCGCGTCGAAGAAGGCGCAATTCTCGGAATGCACGACCTCGAAATCCTCGCCTTCACGGATGCGCAGGCCGGCAGCCTCGATGCGGCGATTGATCTCGGCGTGACGGCCGATCAGGATCGGCCGCGCGATGCCTTCGTCGCGCACCACCTGCACGGCGCGCAGCACGCGCTCATCCTCGCCTTCGGCAAAGACGATGCGCTTGGGCGCCAGCTTGGCCTGCGAGAAAACCGGCTTCATGATCAGGCCGGAGTGATAGACGAACTCGTTCAATCCCTGCAGGTAGGCATCCCAATCCTGAATCGGCCGGGTGGCGACCCCGGAGTCCATGCCGGCCCGGGCCACGGCCGGCGCGATCTTGACGATCAGGCGCGGATCGAACGGCTTGGGGATCAGGTACTCCGGGCCAAAGCCGGAAACCTTCTCGCCATAGGCTGACGCGACGACTTCCGATTGCTCGGCGCGGGCCAGTTCGGCGATGGCCTTGACCGCCGCCATCTTCATTTCTTCGGTGATGGTCGTCGCCCCGACATCGAGCGCACCGCGGAAAATGAAGGGGAAGCACAACACATTGTTGACCTGGTTCGGGTAATCCGATCGGCCGGTACAGATGATGGCGTCGTCGCGCACGGCCTTGACCAGTTCCGGCGTGATTTCCGGGGTCGGATTGGCGAGCGCCATGATGACCGGGTTGGCCGCCATCCTGGCGACCATGTCCTGCTTCAGCACGCCGCCGGCGGAGAGGCCGAGGAAGACGTCCGCGCCTTCAATGACTTCGCCGAGCGTGCGGGCATCGGTCCGCTTGGCGTAACGCGCCTTGATCTCGTCCATTTCTTCGACCCGGCCTTCATAGACGACGCCCTTGATGTCCGTTACCCAGATGTTCTCGACCGGCGCGCCGAGCATGACCAGCAGGTCGAGACAGGCGAGCGCCGCGGCGCCGGCGCCGGAGGTGACGATCTTGACCCGGGTCAGATCCTTGCCGATCAGGTGCAGGCCGTTCAGGATGGCGGCGCCGACGACGATGGCGGTCCCGTGCTGGTCGTCATGAAAGACCGGAATCTTCATGCGCTCGCGCAGCTTCTTTTCGATGTAGAAGCACTCCGGCGCCTTGATGTCTTCCAGATTGATGCCGCCAAAGGTCGGCTCCAGGGAGGCGATGGTATCGATCAGCTTGTCCGGGTCACGCTCGTCGATTTCCAGATCGAAGACGTCGATGTTGGCGAACTTCTTGAACAGGACACCCTTGCCTTCCATGACCGGCTTGGCAGCCAGCGGGCCGATAGCGCCCAGACCGAGGACCGCGGTGCCGTTGGTGATCACGCCGACCAGATTGGCACGCGAAGTCAGCGTGCTGGCCTCGGCCGGATCGGCGACGATTTCCTCGCAGGCATAGGCGACCCCCGGCGAATAGGCCAGTGACAGATCGTACTGGTTGGTCAGCTGCTTGATCGGGGTGACCGCGATCTTGCCGGGCTTGGGCTGACGGTGATAGTAAAGCGCGGCTTCGCGTAGCTGTCGAGGATCCATTTCCTTGTCTCCTGTTTTGTATTGTGAAACGGCGTTTTGAATCGCGAAAGATCATAGCACGGGGCGCGACCGTTTCCACACCATCGGATAGTACGTAGGGCCCGCCGTCAAGTAGATGTTTACCCTAATTTGATGCATAATTATGCGCTTCCCAGCCGACGGCCTCCAGCCGCTCGCAGTCTTGGTGGCAGCTCCCGGCGACTGGCGTAAACCTAGCTATTTCAGTAACTTATAGAGAGACAGATCGCCATGACCGCACCGCTGAACGCGCCCCAATACGTCAAACACGAAGCCCTGAAAAAATGGGTCGCCGAAATCGCCGAACTGACCCAGCCCGACAGCATCGTCTGGTGCGATGGTTCCCAGGAAGAATATGACCGCCTGTGTGCCGAAATGGTCAAGGCCGGCACGCTGATCAAGCTCAACGAGCAGAAACGCCCGAACTCCTACCTGGCCTTCTCCGATCCGTCCGATGTCGCCCGCGTCGAAGACCGCACCTACATCTGCTCCGAAAAGAAGGAAGACGCCGGCCCGACCAACAACTGGGAAGACCCCAAGAAGATGCGCGAAACCCTCAACGGCCTGTTCAAGGGCTGCATGAAGGGCCGCACGATGTACGTCATCCCGTTCTCCATGGGGCCGCTCGGTTCGCCGATCGCCCACATTGGCGTTGAAATCTCCGACTCCGCCTACGTCGTGGTCAACATGCGCACGATGACCCGCATGGGCGCCAAGGTGTTCGACGTGCTCGGTACCGATGGCGATTTCGTGCCCTGCGTGCATACCGTCGGCGCCCCGCTCGAACCCGGCCAGAAGGACGTGGCCTGGCCGTGCAACCCGACCGTCAAGTACATCGTGCATTACCCGGAAACCCGCGAAATCTGGTCCTACGGCTCCGGTTACGGCGGCAACGCCCTGCTCGGCAAAAAGTGCTTCGCGTTGCGCATCGCCTCCAACATGGCGCGCGACCAGGGCTGGCTGGCCGAGCACATGCTCATCCTCGGCGTCGAATCGCCCGAAGGTGAAAAGACCTACGTTGCGGCCGCCTTCCCGTCGGCCTGCGGCAAGACCAATTTCGCCATGCTGATTCCGCCCAAGCCGCTGAACGGCTGGAAGATCACCACCATCGGCGACGACATCGCCTGGATCAAGCCGCGCGTCGACCAGGACGGCGTCACCCGCTTCTACGCCATCAACCCGGAAGCCGGCTTCTTCGGCGTCGCCCCGGGCACCTCCGAGAAGACCAATTACAACGCCCTGGCCACGCTGAAGGAAAACATCATCTTCACCAACGTCGCGCTCACCGACGACGGCGACGTGTGGTGGGAGGGCCTGACCAAGGAAGCCCCGGCTCACCTGATCGACTGGCAGGGCAAGGACTGGACGCCGGAAGACGGCAAGGCCGGTCGCAAGGCGGCACACCCGAACTCCCGGTTCACCGCCCCGGCCAGCCAGTGCCCGTCTGTCGACCCGGCCTGGGAGGATCCCGCCGGCGTACCGATTTCGGCCTTCATTTTCGGCGGCCGCCGCGCCACCACCGTGCCGCTGGTTTACCAGGCCTTCAACTGGAACTACGGCGTCTACATGGCCGCCACGCTGGGCTCCGAAACCACCGCCGCCGCCTTTGGCCAGCAGGGCGTGGTCCGTCGCGACCCGTTCGCCATGCTGCCCTTCTGTGGCTACCACATGGGCGACTACTTCAACCACTGGCTGCGCATGGGCAAGGCAGTCGACGCCACGCCGAAGATCTTCTGCGTGAACTGGTTCCGCATGAACGAAAAGGGCGAATTCATGTGGCCGGGCTTCGGCGACAACATGCGCGTCCTGAAGTGGATCGTTCAGCGCTGCAAGGGCACCGTTGCCGCCAAGGAAACCGTCCTCGGCTGGATGCCCAAGTTCGAGGACATCGACTGGACCGGCCTGGAAATCAACAAGGCCGATTTCGAGGCCCTGACGACCATCGATGCCGATGCCTGGAAGGCCGAACTGGCCGGGCACAAGGAATGGTTCGACAAGATGGGCGAGAAGATGCCGCGCGAACTCGTGCTCAAGCGCGAACTGTTCGAAATGGGCATCTTCAAGGACGCCGCCTGATCGTTCGCTGAGCGATAATCGAACGGCCACCTGCGGGTGGCCGTTTTCATTTGAGGAATGCCATGACCTACCGCCCCGCCCGCCGCCTGGCCGACATCGAACCCTTCCACGTCGTTGAACTGCTGACCCGTGCCCGGCAACTGGAAGCCGAGGGACGCGACATCATCCACATGGAAGTCGGCGAGCCGGATTTTCCGACACCGGAGCCGATTGCCGAGGCGGCCATCGCGGCGATCCGGCGCGGCCAGACACTGTACACCCAGGCGCTCGGCCTGCCGGAACTACGGGCAGCGATTGCCGGTTTTTACCGCGAACGCTATGGCGTTGTCGTGCCGGCCAGCCGCATCGCCATCACCAATGGTGCATCCGGGGCGCTCAACCTCGCCTTCGCGGCACTGGCCAATCCCGGCGACGAATGGCTGCTGGCCGACCCCGGCTACCCGTGCAACCGCCACATCCTGCGCACTTACGAAGGCGTGGCGCGGAGCATCCCGGTGGGCCCGGAGAGCAACTTCCAGCCGACGCCAGCCATGCTGCGCCAGCATTGGACCGAGCAAACGGCCGGTCTGCTCGTCGCCTCGCCGGCCAACCCGACCGGCACGCTGCTGACGCTGGCCGAGATCGAAGCGCTGGCCGCCGTCTGCCGGGAAAAGGGCGGCCATTTCATGGTGGATGAGATCTACCACGGCCTGACTTACGACATCCCGGCGCCGACCGCCTGCGCCGCCGGCGACGACATCTGGGTCATCAACAGCTTTTCCAAGTATTTCCAGATGACCGGCTGGCGCCTCGGCTGGCTGGTCGTTCCCGAGGCTTACCAGCGCGACGTCGAGAAACTGGCGCAGAACCTCGTCCTCTGCCCGTCGACCCCGGCCCAGTATGCCGCGCTGGCAGCGTTCGAACCACGGACCATCGACATGCTGGAAGCGCGGCGCGCCGAATTCCACCGGCGCCGCGATTTTCTCGCACCGGCCCTGGAAGGCATCGGCTTCCGCATCACGGCCAGGCCGGAAGGGGCGTTTTACCTGTATTGCGATTGCTCCGCCCTGGCCGACGACAGTTTCAGGCTCGCCCGCGACCTGCTGGAAAAGGCCGGCGTGGCTGCGACGCCGGGGCTGGACTTCGGTTGCAATGCACCGGAGCGCCACATCCGCTTCGCCTACACGACCGGCATCCCGCGCCTGGCGGAAGCCGTCGACCGGCTACGCGCCTATTTCGGCCGGTAAGGCGAGATCGGCGTAACGAAGCGCAACCGCAGCCCAATCGAAATACGGCCCCGGGTCGGTCTTGCGCCCCGGGGCGACATGGCTGTGACCGGCGATGGCGCTAATCGGGTAGCGTGCCCGCAGGGCATCGAGTACAGGCCACAGGGCGGCATATTGCGCGGCCGTGAAAGGCTGGCTGTCGGCCCCTTCGAGTTCGATGCCGACCGAGTAGTCGTTGCAGTTGGCGCGCTCGCACCAGCACGATTGCCCGGCATGCCAGGCCCGCCGGTCACAGCCGACGAACTGGATGACCCGACCGTCGCGCCGGATATAGAAATGGGCTGACACCTGCAGATCGGCGATGGTCGCAAAATAGGGATGGGCGGCCGGATCGAGGCGGTTCAGGAAAAAATCCTCGACCCACGCACCGCCGAACTCCTCCGGCGGCAGGCTGATGTTGTGGATGACGACCAGCGACACGGCCTCGCCCGCCGGCCGGTCGCCGAAATTGGGCGAAGGCAGCCAGCGCACGCCCTCCAGCCAGCCGTCGGCCTGCCAGTTCATCCGTCAATGCCCAGACGTTCCAGCCGGTAGCGCATGGAGCGGAACGTCACGCCCAGCAGGCGGGCCGCCGCCGTGCGATTGCCCTCGGCCTTTTGCAGGGCTTCCAGGATGGCCTGTCGCTCCAGACGGTTGAGGTATTCATCGAGTGTTTCGCTGCCGCGCCCCTCCAGCCCGGCCTCGGAGATTTCCTCGGGGCCGAGATGGAGGTCGGCCACCTCGATGCGGTCGCCGGAACAGAGCGCCGTGGCGCGCTCCAGGATATTCTCCAGCTCGCGGACGTTGCCCGGAAACGAATAGAACTCGAGTGCCTTGAGCGCCTCGGGCGACAGCCGGGGTGGCCGGTCGCCGAACAGGCGGTGCAGGATGGCATCGACCAGCGGCGCGATATCCTCGGCCCGCTCGCGGAGGGGCGGCATGCGCAACTCGATGACGTTCAGGCGATAGTACAAATCCTGACGGAAGGCGCCCTTGTCGACCAGATCGCGCAGATTTTTGTGCGTGGCGCAGATGATGCGCACATCGACCGGTTCCTCGTTGACGCTGCCCACCTTGCGCACCCGTTTCTCCTGGATGGCGCGCAGCAGCTTGACCTGCATGGCGAGCGGCAGATCGGCCACCTCGTCGAGAAAGAGCGTGCCGCCGCTCGCTGCCTGGAAGAACCCGTCGCGATCGTCCTGGGCGCCAGTGAAGGCCCCCTTGCGATAACCGAAAAACTCGCTTTCCATCAGGTTTTCCGGGATCGCCCCGCAATTCACCGGCACGAAAGGGCCGGCAGCACGGGCGCTCCGGCTGTGGATCAGGCGGGCAGCCAGCTCCTTGCCGCTGCCCGATTCGCCGGAAATGTAGATCGGCGCCTGGCTGCGCGCCAGCTTCTCGATCATGGCGCGGACCTGCTGCATGCTGGCCGATTCGCCGATCAAGGACGGCAGCGGATCGTCGTCGTCCCGGCCGCCGCCAGGCAGGCGCAGGGCCGACTTGATCAGGGCGCGCAGCTGTTCCAGGCCGACCGGCTTGGCCAGGTAATCGAAGGCACCGGCCTTCAGTGCCGCCACCGCATTGCCGGCGCTGCCAAAGGCCGTGATCACCGCAACCGGCGTCTGCGGGCAATGGTCGTTGATGTAACGGACGATCTCCAGTCCCTCGCCGTCCGGCAGCCGCATGTCGGTCAGGCACAACTGAAAGTCGCCCGCCTGGAGGGCGGCAATCGCCTCCCGCACCGAGCCGGCACATTCCGTGGCCAACCCCATGCGGGCCAGGGTCAGATCGATCAGTTCGCGAATATCGGCCTCGTCGTCGACGACGAGAACCCGGCTCAGTTCGCCGCGCGGGCGCCGTTCGGTTCTGGCAACTGACACGTGTCGTTTCTCCCTGCAACAATGAAATGCCCACCCGCCGCCGCAGGCAGCAATTCGATGCTCGCCCCGTTGGTGGCGCACAGTTCGCGGGCGATGAACAGGCCCAGGCCGGTGCCCTTGGTGTGCGTCGTGAAAAAGGGCTCGAAAATCTGTTCGCGCACCGTCTCGGGAATACCCGGACCATCATCAATGACGTGCAATTCTACCCGGCCATCGCTGGCGCCGTTCTGCAGCACGACACGCACCGCGGCCTGGCCGCCGCTGGCATGGCGCAGGGCATTGCTGACCAGGTTCCACAACACCTGATGCAGGTGCGAGCGGTCGAAACAGATCGCGAAACGGTCGCGGACTTCCAGAACGACCACGCCGGGCGCCAGATTTTCGCTGTCGACAAACTGTTCGAGGAAGGCGGCGCAGAATTCGTCGGCGGCCAGCAGCTCCGGTTCGGCACGGTTCTGCCGGCCGAGTTCCAGGATGTCGCGCACGATGCGGTCGAGACGCGCCACATTGTCGTTCAGGATGCGTAGCAGGCGGTCCTGCATGTCGCCGCGCCGCTCCTCACGCAACAATTCGCCGGCATGG
This sequence comes from Azonexus sp., assembly GCA_046297855.1. Taxonomy (GTDB): domain Bacteria; phylum Pseudomonadota; class Gammaproteobacteria; order Burkholderiales; family Rhodocyclaceae; genus Azonexus. The sequence continues at coordinate 1,537 of JBKBHB010000010.1, read as the reverse complement.
CCGATGGCCGACAGCGGGTTGCGGATTTCGTGGGCGATGCTGGCGGTCAGCCGACCAAGGGAGGCCAGCTTCAATTGCTGCGCCTGCTCGCGGATACGGCTGACATCCTCGAGAAAGACCAGCACCTCGCCATCCGAACTGCTCGTCGCCTCGAAACGGGCACGCAGCGAGCGGCCCTCGCTGCCGATGAATTCGATACTCTCCGCTCCCCCGCCCTGCCGCCAGGCCTGCAGCGCATCCGCCAGATCGCGGGCAACGGAATTCAGGGCGATCGGGGCGTCGCTGGGCGGCAAGCCGAGCATGCCCTGAGCGACCGGGTTGGAGCGATTCAGAATGCCTTCCTTGCTGAGGATCAGTACGCCATCCTGCATCCGCTCGATGACGCGCAGGCTGATCAGGATCTGGTTGGCCAGCGCAATGCCGCGCCGGCGGGCGAGTTCCTCGTTGGCCATGACGCGCTGGCCGAGCAGGCGAGCGAGGATGGCCGTGGCGAAAAAGCCGGCGCTGATCAGGCCGGCCTGGACGATGCTGGAATACTCGAAGCGATCGGCCACGATGCCGTAGGCCTGCATCGACAATACCGCCACCGTGGCAACGGCGGCATAGAACAGGACCAGCCGGCCGCGCCCGACCAGACTGGCCGCCGCCAGCGATACGATGAGCAGCACGCTGAGCCCGCTGCCAACCCCCCCCGCCTGCAGCATCAGCGAACAGACCACGGCGATGTCGATCATCACCTGGCCCGACAGCTGGGCGTTGAAGTGCTGCTGCCAGTGGGTGGCGAGGAGCAGGCCGCCGCTGGCCGCTACGGCATAGATGCCGACCAGGCCGAACATCGGCAGGCTGGGCAACAGGTTCAGGCGGGCCGTCCATTCGTTCGGAAAGAGCAGCGCCAGGAAGAACAGTGCGGCGAGCACCAGCCGGTACAGGTTGAAATACTGGAAGGAACGCCAGTTGGCCTCCCAGGTCGACGACAGCCAGTCGGTCATTGGCCGTCGGCGGCGGGGCCCTGCTGGCGATGGGCTTCGCTGCAATAGGCCCGACCGTCAGCCACCAGGCTGTCGCTTTCGGGCAGATAGACACCGCACCGGGCGCAGCGCACCATCTTCTCGGCGGCCGGGGCCGGGCGCTGTTCTTCGCCAGCGCGCCGGGGCACCGCCTGGCGCTTCGACCAGACCCACCAGATCAGCGCAATAAGGCCAAGCCACAACACATATTTCATCGATCATTCCCAAGCACACGACGCTCCCCGCCGGGAAGCAGCATCGGGGATGCAATCTAACACATTTCAGCGACTTGCCGGGGCGGCACACAGCGAGACAATACGATACCAATCAACGAACACACGACAACCATTCGTATCACAATTGGCATCCAACCCCGACCAGAAGGGGCCTGGACAATTGATTTGCCGCCTTTAAGGAACCTCTGAACAAGCTTCAATAAACGAGGTTACTTTTCCGGCCGAAGCCAGATTTTTCATAATGCGACAACGAATGTGCCGTTTTCCTGCTGATTTCCGGAGTTTCGATCTCCG
>JBKBHB010000009.1:0-116619 GCA_046297855.1 Azonexus sp. | reverse complement strand
GTCGGGCTGCTGCCCAGGTCCTCACTGCGGCCCACCGCCGTCTGCATCAGCGGATCACGCCGCAGCGCCGCATGGTCGTTCAAATCCTCATAGCCGCAACACAGGGCATACAGCCGCTGGGTGACCAGATCGCGCATTTCATGCACGATCCTGTCCTGATTGCGCGGATCGTGCAGCGCATCGGCCACTGCTTTCGAGAGCCCCAGCTGGCGATCCACCTGCCGCAGCAGCATCAGACCACCGTCCGAACTCAGCGCGCCCCCTTCAAAATTCGCTTCGATATGACAGCGACCCAGGCGCCCAAACGACATCAACCCAGCGGTACAATTTGGCATCGGCGGAACTCCTCTCCATACGGCTTTGACACCTGTATTAGAGCGCCTTTCCGGCGGTTCCGCCGACCTCTTTGTGAAATTTCAGGGCTAGGGCCTGTTCTCAATCATGCGAATAGCCATATGCCAAGTGGAAGCAATGCCAAATAAATCGTTCACAATCAATGACATGGCGAGGGGCTGTTCACAGTGGGTGAATTATGGTCATATCCTGACTTTTGCGCAGGAGTCAGGATGGACCGGACGATGTTACGAGATGACCAGTGGGCACGCATTGAGCAACTGTTGCCGGGCAAGAAGAGTGACCCAGGCCGCACCGCCAAGGACAACCGGCGCTTTGTCGAAGCCGTGCTGTGGATCATGCGCACCGGCAGTCCATGGCGCGATTTGCCGGAAGAACTCGGCCATTGGCACCGCACGTATGTGCGCTTCTCGCGCTGGCGCGAGAAAGGTGTCTGGGAGCGCATGGCAACCGCACTGCAAGGGGATGCCGACCTGGAGCATCTGTTCATCGACTCGACGATTGTCCGTGCCCACCCGCACTCTGCCGGCGCCCAAAAAAAGCCGGCCAACAGGAAATCGGCCGTTCGCGGGGCGGACTGACGACCAAATTGCATGTCGCGGTGGATGCCCTGGGGAATCCGCTGCGGGTCATTCTCTCCGCCGGGCAGGTCGCCGACATCGAGCAGGCCGCCGCACTGATTCAGGATCAACCCGCCGATTTCGTCGTGGCCGACAAGGGCTACGACTCGGATGCCCTTGTCGAAACAATTACCGCACAGGGCAGCCAGGCAGTCATCCCGCCACGTTCCAATCGACTCAACCCGCGCTCGTTCGACCGGCATATCTACAAGAGCCGCAATCTGATCGAGCGTTTCTTCGGCCGCATCAAGCAATTCAGACGTATCGCCACGCGCTACGACAAACTCGCAAAATCCTTCCTGTCGTTCGTCCATCTGGCTTGTGCCTTCGTCTGGTTGGCTTGATTGAGAACACACCCTAGCCCCCATTTCCCCCGCCGATTCAATCGCCTTGCCTGCGCTCCTTCTGGCGGACGAACCACAATTCAGTGAAAACGCCCCACGCCGAGCACCATCACCAGGAGCAACAGCACGAACGACACGCTCTTCCAGAACAGCACCGGATGCCGTTCGATCAGCGGCGGCCGGGTCTTGCTGAGGAAGGCTTGGTTCGGGTGATGCAGGTCGAAGATGAATTCCGAGATTTCCTCGTAGCGCTGGTAGGGATCGGGGTGTACCGCCTTGGCGATGGCGTCGTCCACCCAGGCGGGGATTTCGCGGTCTTCGCGGAGCACGCTCTTGTAGGCCAGTTTTTTCTGCGCTGCCCGGGTACGCGACTTGGGCACCTGGGTGCCGTAGGGAAAATCACCGGACAGCATCTGGTAGGCGATGACGCCGAGCGAATAGAGATCGGCACGCGCGCTGCCCGCTTCGCCGAGGAAGTACTCCGGCGCAGCATAGAGGGCGGCGCCGAGCAGGTTGATCTGGGCGATGGGCGAGGCGATTTCCTCGATGCCGGCGACGCGGGTGGCGCCGAAATCGATGATCTTCACGGTGCCCGTGGCGTCGATCATGATGTTGTCCGGCTTCAGGTCCTGATAAACCATCTCCAGCCGGTGGAAGGCCTGCAGACCCTTGGCGATCTGCTCGAGGAGGCCGCGCACGACGGGCAGGTCGGGCCGCGGGTTGTCGATCAGCCACTGGGCCAGGGTCTGTCCCTCGATGTATTCGGTGACGACGTAGATGTAGTGGCGCTGCCGGGTCTGCGAACAGGGCTTCAGCACGTGCGGGCTGTTGATGCGGCGGGCGATCCACTCCTCCAGCAGGAAACGTTCGAGGGCTGCCGGGCTGGCCTGCATGTCGACCGACGGGGCCTTGATCACCACCCGCTCGCCACTCGCCGAATCGACCGCCAGGTAAATGTGGCTGCGACTGCCCCGCTTGATGACGCGGACGATCTGGTAGCCGTCGAAGCTGTCGCGCGCTTCGAGCAGTGGCGGGCAGGGCAGCTCGGAAAGCTGGCGATAAACCTCGTTGGCCTCCGGCGCGGCCAGGCCGTCGATGCGCACCAGTTGCACCGTCAGGTTGTCGCCACTGCCCCGGCGGAGTGCCTGCTCGCCGATCGCCCGAGCCGCGGCATCGAGATCGGGCGCGCTGTCGAGCGCCGAGCGGACGCACAGCGCGTCGGTATGTTCATAGACGCCATCGGTCGCCAGCAGGAAGAGATCGCCGATTTCCAGTTGCAACGACAGGTAATCGATCTCCACCTTGCGATCCATGCCCAATGCCCGCGCCAGGTAGCTCTGCTGCGACGACACGCGGACCCGGTGATCCTCGGTCAGTTGCTCCAGGCTACCACCGCGCAGCCGGTAGATGCGGGCATCGCCGACATGGAACAGGTGTGCCGTGGTGGACTTGATGACCAGGGCGCTGAAGGTGCACACGTAGCCGCGCTCCCGGTTGTAGCGGTGCTGGCTCTGCTGGGTCCGGGCGTGCAGCCAGGAGTTGACTGCCGTCAGCACATGCTCGCCGGATTTCTTGACCGACCAGGCGTCCGAGGTGCAGTAGTAATCCTCAAGAAAGCCGGTCACCGCCGACTGGGCGGCCTCCTGGCTGACCTCGCTGCTGCTGATGCCGTCGGCCAGCGCCACGGCGATGCCCTTGGCACCGAGCTGCGGCTCGCGCGGCAGGCAGGCGCCGTGAAAATCCTGATTACACGGCTTGCGTCCCTTGTCGGAATACTGGCCGAGGGAGATGTTCAGATGGTGTGCCATGGCAGATCGAGTGGGCTGCGCGGATTCAATGCGGGCGGCCCTGGCCAAACGGCCGGGCCGCCCGGGTCGCCCGGCGAAATCAGGCCGGCTTGCGCTTCGGTGCGGTGCGCACGTGGGTCGAATACATCGTCAGGCCGACGAAGAGCAGGCCACCGACGAGATTACCCAGCACGGTCGGAATCTCGTTCCAGATCAGGTAATCCATGATCGTGAAGTTGCCACCGAGCATCAGGCCGGACGGGAACAGGAACATGTTGACGATGGAGTGCTCGAAACCCATGTAGAAGAAGAGCATGATCGGCATCCACATGGCCACGACCTTGCCGGTGACGTTGGTGCAGATCATGGCGCAGACGACGCCGGTCGACACCATCCAGTTGCACAGCACGCCGCGGATGAACAGCGTCAGCATGCCGGCCGCGCCGTGCGCCGAATAACCGACCGTGCGGCCTTCGCCAATCGTACCGATCTTCTGGGCAACGGCATTCGGCGCTTCGGTAAAACCGAAAGTCCAGATGATGGCCATCATGACCGCCACGGTCAGCGCACCAGCGAAGTTGCCGGTGAAGACCAGGCCCCAGTTGCGCAGGATGCCGTTCATCGTCACGCCCGGACGTTTGTCGATCAAGGCCAGCGGGCACAGCGTAAACACCCCGGTCAGGAGGTCGAAGCCGAGCAGGTAGAGGAGGATGAAGCCGACCGGGAAAAGCATCGCGCCCACCAGCGGCTGGCTGGTCTGGACGGTGACGGTGACCGCGAAGGCGGCGGCGAGCGACAGGATGGCACCGGCCATGTAGGCACGGATCAGGGTATCGCGGGTGGACATGAAGATTTTCGACTCGCCGGCGTCGATCATCTTGGTGACGAACTCGGTAGGGGCAAGATAGGCCATGATGGTTTCCTTGATGAATTGAATTGTTCCTTGGGCGGCCCCGCCCTGCTCTGCAGGGCGGAACAACCGACGCATTGCTTTCCGCCAGGCGTCAAACGGCCAGGTAGACGTCGCCGTGCTCGACCTTGACCTTGAAGGTGTCGCAGCGGCCAACATCCGGTGCGACGGCATGACCGTCGTCGAGGCCGATGTTCCAGCCGTGCAGCGGGCAGGTGACGCGCCGGCCATGGACGATGCCCTGCGACAGCGGGCCGCCCTTGTGCGGGCACTTGTCGTGCATGGCGAAGACCTCGTCGTCCGCAGTGCGGAAGACGGCGATGTCGCCCCCCGTAGCGCGCTGCACGACGCGGGAGCCAAGTTGCGGGATGTCGTCGAGTTTGCAGATCAGTTTCCAGTTCATGGTTCAGTACCTAGTCGTTAGTTGCTAGCTGTTGGTCGTGAGGGGTTGGTTGCTAGCGAAGCATGGCGAGCAACCCACCCTGCTGTTTAAGCTTCCAGCTTGATCGGGATGAATTGCTTGATCGGCTCTGCCTCGCGCGAGGTCTGCCACGGGTCCCTGGCGTCCTTCAGCGAATCGAGCAGGCGGAAGTAATAGGCCTTGCGCCCTTCCTCGTCTTCCAGGATCCTGCCCTTGACGTAGTCGAGACCGACACGGTCGAGATAGTGGCAGGTACGCTCCAGATACCAGCCCTCCTCGCGGTAAAGCTGCAGGAAGGCGCCGGCATATTCCATGACTTCCTCGTCGGTCTTCACCTTGCACAGGAACTGCGCAACCTCGGTCTTGATGCCACCGTTGCCGCCGATGTAGAGCTCGTAGCCGGAATCGACGCCGATCACACCCACATCCTTGATGCCGGCTTCGGCGCAGTTGCGCGGGCAGCCGGAGACGGCGAGCTTGACCTTGTGCGGGGCGTACATGTCGAACAGCATTTTTTCCAGCTTGACGCCCATGTCCATGGCCAGCTGGGTGCCGAAGCGGCAGTGCTCGGCGCCGACGCAGGTTTTCACGGTACGGATCGACTTGCCGTAGGCGTGGCCCGAAACCATGCCGGCCGCGTTGAGGTCGGCCCAGATCTTGGGCAGGTCTTCCTTCCGGACGCCGAGCAGGTCAATCCGCTGGCCGCCGGTGACCTTGACGGTGGGCACGTTGTACTTTTCGGCCGCATCGGCGATAGCGCGCAACTCGGCTGGCGTGGTCAGGCCGCCCCACATGCGCGGCACGACGGAGTAGGTGCCATCCTTCTGGATGTTGGCATGGGCACGCTCGTTGATGAAGCGCGATTGTGGATCGTCCCTGGCTTCGTGCGGCCAGGAGGAGATCAGGTAGTAGTTGATGGCCGGGCGGCACTTTTCGCAACCGTTCGGGTTCTTCCACGCCAGCGCCTTGAAGACGGCTTCCTTGCTGGTCAGATGCTGGTTGTAAATTGCCTCGCGGACCGCCTTGTGCGAATGGTCAGTACAGCCACAGATCGGCTTGCTGTCGCCCTTGGCCGGGGTGTAGGCGCCACCGATAGTGGACGCCAGGATTTGCTCGACCAAGCCGGCGCAGGAGCCGCAGGACGAAGCCGCCTTGGTATGCTTCTTGACCTCATCGAGGGTAAACAAGCCCTTCTCCTTGATCGCCTTGACGATACTGCCCTTGGTCACCCCGTTGCAGCCGCAGACTTCTGCGCTATCCGCCATTTCGGCGGCCTTGCTGTTGCCAGCATGGCCGACGTCGCCGACCAGGCTCTGGCCGAAGATCAGCGAATCGCGCATGTCGTGGATGTCCCGGCCGTCCTTGATCAGCTGGAAGTACCACGGGCCATCCGCCGTGTCACCATACAGGACGCCGCCGACCAGCTTGTTGTCCTTGAGCACCAGCTTCTTGTACACGCCGCCGTAGGGGTCGTTGAGGATGATTTCCTCGGTCCCCTCGCCCCCCATGAAGTCGCCGGCCGAGAAGAGATCGATGCCGGTCACCTTGAGCTTGGTCGAGGTCACCGAGCCGGTGTAGCGGCCGATGCCGTAGCCGGCCAGATGATTGGCGGCAACCTTGGCCTGCTCGAAGAGCGGCGCGACCAGGCCGTAGGCGATGCCGCGGTGGCTGACGCATTCGCCAACCGCGTAGATTCTCGGATCGTAGGTCTGCATCGTGTCATTCACCACGATACCGCGGTTGCAGTAGATGCCGGACTTTTCGGCCAGCGCGTAGTTGGGGCGGATACCGGCGGCCATCACGACGAGGTCGGCCGGAATCTGCATGCCGCCCTTGAAACGGACCGCGGCAACGCGCCCGCTTTCACCCTGAATCAGCGCTTCGGTCTGGGTTTGCAGCAGGAACTTGAGCCCCTTCTCCTCCAGCGACTTCTGCAGCATCTTGCCGGCGACTTCATCGAGCTGGCGTTCGAGCAGCCAGGGGCCGATATGCACCACCGTCACATCCATGCCGCGCAGCTTGAGGCCATTGGCCGCTTCGAGGCCGAGCAGGCCGCCGCCGATGACGACCGCGTGCTTGTATTGGGTCGCCGCGGCGATCATCTCGTCGGTGTCCTGGATGTCGCGGTAACCGATGACCCCGGGCAGGTCGTTGCCGGGGATCGGCAGCATGAACGGGGTCGAGCCGGTGGCGATCAACAGGCGGTCGTAGTATTCCTCGGTGCCGTCCTCGGCGATGACCTTGCGATTGACACGGTCGATCTGCGTAACCTGCTTGCCGGTGTGCAAGGTGATGTGGTTTTCCTTGTACCAGTCCAGCTCGTTGAGGATGATGTCCTTGATCTGCATTTCACCAGCCAGCACCGGGGAAAGCAGGATGCGGTTGTAGTTGGGATGCGGTTCGGCGCCGAAGATCGTGATGTCGTAATGATCCGGCTTGATCTTCAGCAGTTCTTCGATGGTCCGGACACCGGCCATGCCGTTGCCGATCAGAACCAACCGGGGCTTGACGGGGGATTTGTTCATGATGGGGCTCCAACGTTGCGCGCACCTTGCGGTGCAAATTGTTTCCAGCGCATGGCGTCGTTGCCATCGGACCGCCCCCGTTGACGGTTGATTCGCTGCCTCGACGAACGTTTTGCAATCTGCGTGCCAGCCCGTCAAATCCCTGATTTACCGGGATTTCAATCCCACCTTCTGGGACTTGCCCGGAGATTGCCGCACCAGTGCGGTGCATGCCGAACCAGCCGGGTGCAGGGTTGCGCCGGACAAGCGGCGCGACGGGAGGCTCAGTTGCCGCCGACCAGCAGGCCGGTCGCCTCGACGGCCACGATGGCCTTCGCCTGGTTCAGGTCAGCCGCATAGCCCGAGGCAAAGAGCAGGCAGGCCAACTGGTTGGCAATGGGCTTGGGCAGGGGAATCTGCTTGTCGAGAACTCGGCGAATCCAGCGCGCGGTGCTCGCCGCATCGGCCGCTTCCGGCAGGTTGGGCAGGGTGCGCAGGCTTTCGTGCTCGGCTTCGAACAGGACTTCGGCAACCCCGTCATGCACATGTTCAAGGCGCGGCCGGCGCTTGGCATTGGCGTAGGGCTCGCCCTCGGTGCCGCGCAACAGCAGGCCGTGCTGGCCGCGCGCCAGCATGATGTTACGCATCAGGTCGATGAAGTCCGGATGCGTTGCCGCGGCGACCAGAATGGCATCGCCCCGGAAAGGGTCGAGCAGTTTGACCAGGCTGTGTGCGCTGTTACGAATGCCCATCCGGGCGCGCAGCGAGAGCAGGTTGTGGATGCCGGGGCAAAGGGCGCTCAGGGGCATGAAGGCCAGCCCCTTGTCGTCGAGCGCTGCCTGCGCCTGATGGGGCGATGCCGCAGGAAGAACACCCAGTTCGCGAAAAATATGCGCCGAAGTCACCCGGCCGTAGCCCTCGATCAGGCCATGCACCAGGACGGGCACGCCAAAGCGCTGCAGCAGCAGGGCGAGCAATGGCGTCAGGTTGGCTTCCTTGCGCGCGCCGTTATAGGTCGGCAAAACAACCGGCCGGCCGCGCCCGGGAGGCATTTCGAGCGGATGCAGACGTTCGTCGGTCGCCGCCAGAAAGCCGAGCATTTCGTCGAGCGACTCGCCCTTGACACGCAGGGCGACGATGATCGCGCCCAATTCGAGATCCGGTACGCCACCATCGAGCATCGCCGCATAGAGCTGGCGGGCGTCTTCCTGGGAAAGATCGCTGGCCCCCTGGGCACCCCGCCCGATCTCCTTGATGTAATGTCCGTAGCTCACCTTGTCTCCTTTGTCTTGTCAGGCAGCAACCGCCTCTGCTGGGCGATGTTCGGCCACCATGCGGCGGATGTCCGGCACACAGGAACCGCAGAATGTGCCACAACGCAGCTTTTCCTGCAGCATTGCAAAATCGGCGCCGGCATCCAGTTCCTGGCGTATCTGCACATCGCTCACGTCAGCGCACTTGCAGATGATATGGCGCGGCACCACGCTGACCGGGGCCTGGCGGATCGGCGCCAGGGCCATGCGCAGCAAACCGGCATCGAGTTCGTCCTCGGCCATCGCCTGCCTCAACCAGCCTTGGGCTACCGTCTCGCCACACAGGCGTACGGCCAGCAGACGCCCGTCACGCGCCACCGCCTTCTTGGCAATGCGCTTCGCCGCATCGACATAAACCATGGCATCGTCCGCCTGATCCAGGCCGAACAACTGATCCAGCCGTGCGATGGCGGCCTCGCTCAAGGCGTCGGCCATCGCCGCCCGCCATACCACGAGCGGTGTCGTGCGGCCATGAAGGGCCAGCGCCGCATACGGGTAGTCCCCCAGCAACGGGCGCACCGACTGCAGCAGTGCCAGGGCCTCGGACTGGCTGGCGCAACGGCGCACGACGGCAACCGGATAAGGCAGATCGGCCTTGGCGACCTGCACGGCCGCATGCTTGAGCTCCGGTTGTTTCGAATACGGATCGATGGCGTCACAGGCCACGGCATTGGCCCCGGGCGTGTTCATGAACTGGCTGCCCCAGTGCATCGGCATCCAGACCACGCCCTTCTTCAGCCCTGCCCGCTCCTCGACACGCACCATGGCAAAGCCCCGGTCGTTGCTGACCCGGGCCAGATCACCGCTGCGCAGGCCACGATGGCGCATGTCGCAGGGATGCATGGCCAGCACGGGCTCGTCTTCCAGATTGAACAGGCGCGGCACCGTTCCGGTCCGGCTCATGCCATGCCAGTGATCGCGCATGCGGCCGGAAATCAGGCTGAGCGGATGGTCGGCATCCGCCAGGTCGGCCGTCTGCACGTCCCGCACAGGAACGAAGCGGGCCTTGCCGTCGGCCGTCGGGAAAACCCCGTCGCCGTAGAGACGCGCCTGACCGCCGGGCGCGCCCTCCGGATACGGCCATTGCTGCGGTCCAGCGGCATCGAGCAGCGCATAACTCAGGCCCGTAATGTCCAGATCGCGACCGCGCGTGCTCTCGCGGTGCTCATTGAATATCGCCTCGACATCGGCATAGGGGAACAGGCGCTCGCCATCGACCCCCAGACGGCGTCCCAAGCGACGAGCGAAATCGACGACGATCGCCCAATCCGGGCGCGCCTCGCCCGGCGGCGGCACCGCGCCCTTCACATGCGTGATGCGCCGCTCGGAATTGGTGACCGTGCCCTGCTTTTCACCCCACGCGCTGGCCGGCAGCAGCAGGTCGGCATAGGCCGCCGTATCGGTATTGCCGTAAGCCTCCTGCAAGACCACGTACGCTGCCGTCTGCAGGGCTTCGCGCACCGCCGCCTGATGGGGCAGGGAGTGCGCCGGATTGGTACAAGCGATCCACACCGCCTTGATCTCGCCCCGCTTCACCGCCTTGAACAGTTCGATGGCCGATTTACCCGGTTTCTCCGGTACGGCGGGGATGCCCCACAGGGCAGCCACTTCCGCCCGATGCGCCGGATTGGCCAAATCGCGGTGGGCCGACAGCAGGTTGGACAAGCCGCCCACCTCGCGTCCGCCCATCGCATTCGGCTGGCCGGTCAGCGAGAACGGCCCGGCGCCCGGCCGGCCGATCTGGCCCGTCGCCAGATGCAGGTGGATCAGCGCCGCATTGTTGTGGGTGCCGTGCGCCGACTGGTTGAGCCCCTGGCAATACAGCGACAAGGCAGGCCCCCGCCGGGCAAACCAGTGGGCCGCCCGTTCGATGTCCGCCGCCGGCACCCCACAGCGCTCGGCGACGGCCGCCGGCGTGTAGCCAGCCACGATCCCCGCGAGTTCATCGAACCCCACCGTATGACGGGCGATGTAGGCCTGGTCAACCAGGCCATCGCGGATCAGTACGTGCAACATGCCATTGAACAAGGCAATATCGCTGCCCGGCCGGATCGGCAGGTGCAGATCGGCGATGGCCGCACTCTCGCTGCGCCGCGGGTCGACCACCACGATCTTCAAGGCGGGATTGGCAGCCCGGGCATCCTCGATGGCGCGGAAGACGATCGGGTGGGCCACGGCCGGGTTCGCGCCGGCGATCAGAATCATCCCGGCGTGTCCGATATCCGCATAGCTGCACGGTGGTGCGTCCGCGCCGAGCGTCAGCTTGTAGCCGGCGACGGCCGAAGACATGCAGAGCCGCGAATTGGTATCGATGTTGTTGGTGCCGATCAGCCCCTTGGCCAGTTTGTTGAAAACGTAGTAATCCTCCGTCAACAACTGCCCCGAAACATAAAATGCCACCGAGTCCGGACCATGCGCCCGGATCGTCGCCGCGAACCGCTCGGCTGCCTGATCCAGAGCCTCATCCCAACTGACACGCCGGCCGGGCTGTCCGCGGATCGCACGCCACTCGGGGTAATGCAGCCGGCTCGCGGGGAGAAGGGTCTGATCCAGCGTCGCGCCCTTCGTGCACAGCCGCCCCTGATTGGCCGGATGCGTCGGATCCCCTCGCACGCCGACAATACGCCCCCCCTCGGTGCGGATCAGGACGCCGCAACCGACACCGCAATAACAGCACGTGGATTTGACTTCGCTCTGCATGATTTTCCTTTCGGCCCGTTACCGAGCAACAGCCATGCCACCCAGGAAAATCAGGGACTTGGCATGAAAACAGGGAAATTCCCGGAGGAAATTTCCCTGTTTTGGTGCATCCGCCGGTGCGGCCAGCCCTATTTGATGCGTTGCAATTTGGGGCGGGGTGGCTCGGGCGGCGGTTCGTCGGCCGGCGCTGCCGGCGCATCCTGCCCGGTGGCCTCTCCCCCGGTGGCCGGATGCCCGTCCTCCAACTCGAAGGCCATGCCGGCACCGTTTTCGCGGGCATAGATCGCTGTCACGCGACCGACCGGCACTGACAAATCACGGGCGACCCCATTGAAGCGGGCTTGAAACTCGATCAACTCATTGCCCATCTGCAACTTGTTGGTTGCCGCCGGCCCGAGATTGAGCACGATCTGGCCACCGCGCACATATTCGCGCGGCACCCGGGTACGCTCGTCGACCTCGACCGCGATATGCGGCGTGAAGCCGTTATCGCAGCACCACTCCCAAAGGGCACGCAGCAGGTAAGGCTTGGTGGACGGCAGCTCCATGCTTACTTGCGCATCGCCTTTTCCGACGGCGTCAGCGCGTCGATGAAGCCCTGGCGGCTGAAGATGCGCTCGGCGTACTTCATCAGCGGCGCCGCGGCCTTGCCCAGGTCGATGCCATAGTGATCGAGACGCCAGAGCAACGGCGCGATGGCCACATCGAGCATCGAGAACTCATCACCCAGCATGAACTTCTGCTTGTTGAAGATCGGCACGATCTCGGTCAGGCGGGCCTTGATCTCCTGCCGTGCCTTGTCGGCCGTCTTGCCGTTCTTTTCGATCATTTCCATGAACGAAAAGATTTCACGCTCCATCCCGACCAGCAACTGGCGGGCGCGGGCGCGCATGATCGGATCGGCCGGCATCAATTGCGGATGCGGGAAGCGTTCGTCGATGTACTCGTTGATGATGTTCGGCTCGAACAATACGAGATCGCGTTCGACCAGCACCGGCACACGGTTGTGGGGATTGACCGCCGCCATTTCTTCCGGCTTGTTAAACATGTCGACATCGATGACCTGGAAGTCCATGCCCTTCTCGAAGAGGACGATGCGGCAACGATGGCTGAAGGGGCAAGTCGTGCCCGAGTAAAGATTCATCATTTGTGGTTACCCTCAAAATGAGATTCGGCATCGGGGGTTGGCCGAAGCCAGACCCGCGATGCCGTTGGCCAAGCCGCGACGGCTTAGTGAACGTCTTTCCAGTATTCCTTCTTCAGCGCGTAGGACACGACGAAGAGGACAGCCAGGAAGGCCAGAACATAGAAGCCCAGGGTGCGGCGGAACTCCTGCTGGGGTTCGGCCATCCAGACCATGAAACCGACCAGGTCGGATACCGCCTTGTCGAATTCTGCCGGAGCGAGCTGGCCAGGAACCGCCAGTTCCAGCTTGTGCGTTTCGTGATTGAGCACTTGCTGGCCCTGCAGACCATACAGGACGTGCGGCATGCCGACGTTTTCAAACACCACGTTGTTCCAGCCGGTCGGACGGTTGGGGTCACGATAGAAGGAACGCAGATAGGTGTACAGCCAGTCGGCACCGGCGCCGGCATTGCCGGCCTCGCCACGGGCGCGGGCGATGATGGTCAGATCCGGCGGGGTGGCGCCGAACCACTGCTTCTGCTCGTCGGAACGTGCGGCAACCGCCATCAGCCCCCCGATCTTGTCCGAGGTGAACATCAGGTTGTCCTTGACCTGCTGCTCGGTCAGGCCGAGATCCATCAGGTTCTTGTAGCGCATGTAGGACGCACCGTGACAGTTCAGGCAGTAATTGACGAACAGCTTGGCGCCATTCTGCAAGGCTGCCTTGTCGCTCACCGAACCCGGCCATTTGTCGAGGTGCACGTTGCCGCCGCTGGCCAGGGCCAGCATCGGGGCGAAGAGCAATGCGATCAGGAATTTTTTCATTTTAGGCAACCTCTCACTTCATCGTCACGCGGTCAGGGACCGGCTTGAACTTGTCCATGCGGGACCACCACGGCATGCCGAGGAAGAAGCCGAAGTAGAAGACCGTGCACACCTGGGAAATCAGCTCGCCCATCGGAGACGGGGACAGGGTGCCCAGATAACCCAGGACGAAGAAGCAAATCACGAAAATGGTGAGCATCACCTTGGTAATCGGCCCGCGATAGCGGATCGACTTGACCGGGCTGCGATCCAGCCAGGGCAGGAAGGCGAAGATGACAACCGAGGCGCCCATCGCCACCACCCCCCAGAACTTGGCGTCAAGACCGAAGAAGTTCCAGACCATGGCACGCAGGATGGAGTAGAACGGCGTGAAGTACCAGACCGGCGCGATGTGCGGCGGGGTCTTCAGCGGGTCGGCCGGGTAGAAGTTCGGCGTTTCCAGGAAGTAGCCACCGCCCTCGGGCGCCCAGAACAGCACGGCGGAGAAAACCATCAGGAAGACGACGACGCCGACGATGTCCTTGACCGTGTAATACGGATGGAACGGGATGCCGTCGCGCGGAATGCCGTTTTCATCCTTGTTGGCCTTGATCTCGATACCGTCCGGGTTGTTCGAACCGGTTTCGTGCAGGGCCAGCACGTGCGCGGCGACCAGACCGATCAGAACCAGCGGGAAAGCGATGACGTGGAAGGAAAAGAAACGGTTCAACGTCGCATCACCGACGACGAAGTCACCCCGGATGATGATCGACAGATCCGGACCGACGACCGGAATGGCGGAGAACAGGTTGACGATGACCTGGGCACCCCAGAAGGACATCTGGCCCCACGGCAGCAGGTAGCCAAAGAAGGCTTCGCCCATCAGGCACAGGAAAATGCCGACCCCGAACAGCCAGGTCAGTTCACGCGGCTTACGGTAGGAACCGTAGAGCAGGCCACGGAACATGTGCAGATAAACCACGATAAAGAAGGCCGAGGCGCCGGTCGAGTGCATGTAGCGGATCAGCCAGCCTCCCGGCACGTCGCGCATGATGTATTCGACAGAGGCAAAGGCGACCGGTACGCCGTTCGCGTTCAGCGCGGCATCCGGCTTGTAGTGCATGACCAGGAAGATGCCGGTCACGATCTGGATGACCAGAACCAAGAGGGCCAGGGAACCGAAGAAATACCAGAAGTTGAAATTCTTCGGTGCGTAATATTCCGACAGATGGCCCCGCCACATGGCGGTCGCCGGGAAACGGGCGTCCACCCATTCCAGCAGGTTTCCAGCGAGGGAACCGTCAGACTTGTATTTCTCGAAATTGCCAGCAGCCATTTCTTATGCTCCCTTCTTGTCTTCGCCGATCAGGATGCGGGTATCGGCCATGTAGTAGTGCGGCGGCACTTCGAGATTGGTCGGGGCCGGTTTGGCCTTGAAGACACGACCCGCGAAGTCGAAGGTGGAACCATGGCACGGGCACAGGAAACCGCCCAGCCAGTCGGCCGCCATGCCTTCTTCGGCGCCCTTCTTGAACTTGGAGGACGGCGAGCAGCCCAGGTGGGTGCAGATGCCGACCACGACCAGGATTTCCGGCTTGATCGAACGGGTCTCGTTCTTGGCGTATGCCGGCTGCTGGTTCTTTTCCGATTTGGGATCAGCCACCGCATCGGCCAGCTTGGGCAACGTGTCCAGCATGTCCTTCGTGCGATTGATGATCCACACCGGCTTGCCCCGCCACTCGACCGTCATCATCTGACCGGGTTCGAGTTTGCTGATATCGACTTCGACCGGAGCACCTGCTGCCTTGGCGCGCTCGGAGGGAAGCAAGCTGGAGACGAACGGCACAAGCGCGGCGACCGCGCCCACCCCGCCCACGGCTGCGGTCGCAACGACCAGACGCCGCCGTCCGCAGTCCACTTTTCCTTGATTGCTCATAACGCTGACCCCTAAAGGTATTGGATGGGTTTAGAAACAAACACTAAATTATACGACAAGCAGCCCCGTCGGTCATAGCCGCAGATTAGTCAGAACAGGACCTGCGCTCACGCAAGGCCTGCGCCAGCGTGCCGCTATCGACATATTCCAGTTCGCCACCGACCGGCACACCGCGCGCAATGCGCGTCACGCTGACACCCTTCGCCTTGAGCATCGCGGTGATGTAATGCGCCGTCGCTTCGCCTTCATTGGTATAGTTGGTCGCCAGGATGACCTCCTTCACCTCGCCGTCGAGCGCCCGCGCCATCAAGCGCTCCAGCCCCAGTTCGCGCGGCCCGACACCGTCAAGCGGCGAAATGCGCCCCATCAAAACATAGTAGAGCCCCTGATAGCTCAGGGTCTGCTCCATCATGTTCATGTCGACCGGCGTCTCGACCACGCAGAGCAGGGTGGGATCGCGGCGTGGCGACAGGCAGCGCTCGCAAATGTCGCTTTCGGAAAAGGTATTGCAGCGTTGGCAATGACGCACCGCCTGCAGCGCATGCAGGACAGCCTCCCCCAGACGCCGGGCCCCGGCGCGGTCGCGCTGCAGCAGGTGATAGGCCATGCGCTGCGCCGACTTGGGTCCTACGCCGGGCAAACAACGCAACGCCTCGATCAGGGCTTCGAGACCCGACGGATTCACGATCTCAGAAGGGGAGCTTGAAACCCGGCGGCAGATTGAGCCCGGCCGTGAAACCAGACATCTTCTCCTTGCTCAGATCCTCGCCACGGCGTACGGCATCATTCATGGCTGCCGCAACCAGGTCTTCCAGCATTTCCCGGTCATCCATGACCGACGGATCGATGCTGACACGACGCACCTCGTGCGCGCAGGTCATCACGATCTTGACCATGCCGGCCCCGGCCTGCCCCTCGACTTCCATCTGGGCGAGCTGCTCCTGGGCCTTTTTCATGTTCTCCTGCATTGCCTGGGCCTGCTTCATCAGGCCAGCCAAGCCACCTTTCATCATATTCGCTTCTCCGTTAGGCGATGGGTTTGATTGAGGATTCGACAATGGATGCATCGAGCGTATCGATCATGTCGCGCACGAAACCATCCTGGGCAATCGCTGCTGCCGCCCGCTCCTGCATGGCCTGGCGCTGGCGGCTGGCGGTCGCGGCGGGGGTATCGACTGCGATGTCACCGACCTCGATGCGCAACTGCACCGGCCGGCCGAGATAGTCCGCCAGCGCCTGCTGCAGGCGCTCGGGACTCGGCTTCATCTGCAGGTGCCCCTGCTTCGGGGGGAGACGCAACAGACACAGCCCGTCTTCCAGTTGGCGCAGTTCGCAATTCTGGGCCAGCTCCCTGGCGAGCCCGCTGACCGGCAAGGCCGCGACGATCTGGTGCCAGTCATACCCCTGTGCCGGGGCGGGGGCCGCAGGCGTTGCCGACGCCCCCTCCGGACGGGCGGCCGGCGACTCCGCAACCACCGGCGGTGCCGCAACCGAAGCCGAAGCGGGCGCCGGGGCCAGCCTTGCCGGCGGTACTCCGGCGGCGCCCGCCCCGGCACGGCGCGGCGCCACCGCGCCCACCACATCGGCGACGCTGCTCGGGCGGAAGGTGTGCAGACGCAGCAGGGTCATCACGAAACCGGAATACTCGTCCGGCGCGCTGGCCAACTCCACACGTCCGACATTGACGATCTGATAAGCCAGCTGGACGAATTCCGGTGAAAACGCGCGTGCCAGGGCGGCCAGACGCTCCTTCTCCGGCTCGTCATCATCGACGGCGGACGGAACGCACTGGATGATTTGCAGGCGGGTCAACAGGGCGCCGAGTTCCTGCAACGCGGCAGAAAACGACAGGCTGCGCACCCCCATGTCGGCCGCGACCTGCAGCAATGCAGCCGCATCGCCGTCCTGTAACGACTCGAGGATGGTGAGCAGGAAATCCTGGTCGACCGTGCCCAGCATGCCGCGCACCTGCGCCTCGTCGACCTTGCCGGCGCCATGAGCGATGGCCTGATCCAGCAGCGACAGGGCATCGCGCATGCTGCCGGCCGCCGAGCGGGCAATGAGTGCCAGGGCCGGCATGTCGTAGGGCACTCCTTCGGCGTCGAGAATATGCGCCAGGTGGCCGGTGATGGCCACGGCCGGCATCTGCTTCAGATTGAACTGCAGGCAGCGCGACAGGACGGTAACCGGAATCTTCTGCGGATCCGTCGTCGCCAGGATGAACTTGACGTGTTCGGGCGGCTCCTCCAGCGTCTTCAACATGGCGTTGAAGGCCGAATTGGACAACATGTGCACTTCGTCGATCACATAGACCTTGAAGCGGCCACGGGTCGGTGCATAGACGGCGTTTTCGAGCAACTGCCGCATTTCGTCGACACGGGTGTTGGTTGCCGCATCGACTTCGAGCAGATCGACGAAGCGACCGCTATCGATTTCCTGGCAGGCGGAACATTGGCCGCAGGGCGTGGCGGTAATGCCGGTTTCGCAGTTCAGCGACTTGGCCAGGATGCGCGCAAGGGTCGTCTTGCCGACGCCGCGGGTGCCGGTGAACAGGTAGGCATGATGCAGCCGCTGTTCGGCCAGGGCGTGCGACAGGGCCCGCACGACATGCTCCTGCCCAACCAGCGTCGAAAAATTGCGCGGCCGCCACTTTCGCGCAAGAACCTGATAACTCATGCGCCCCATACCCACGAAAAGAAAATGAAAATGGCGAGCCTAACCCCCGGCACTTGCAGTCAATGGCTGTGGCTGCTTCCTTCCGGACCTGACCAGGTTCACCACCCTGCAATGCGGGGAGACCCGCCGCGGCGAATTCTAGCACAGCCCTTGCCCCGGCAAGGGGAAAAGCGGGAATTTAGTTGATCCCCCCCGCGAACCGGATGCCAGCCCGGCTCACTCGGCGGCTTCGGCAACACGCCGTGCCCGCACGGCGGCAGCCAGGCGGTCGAGAACCACCAGGCTGTCCTCCCAGCCAATGCAGGCATCGGTAATGCTCTGCCCGTACGTCAGCGGCTTGCCCGGCGAAAGATCCTGACGCCCCTCGACCAGATGCGATTCGACCATGACGCCGACGATGCGCTCATCACCCGCCGCCAGCTGCTCCGCAATGCTGTTGCACACTTCCATCTGCAGCTTGTACTGCTTGCGGCTGTTGCCATGCGAGAAGTCCACCATCAGACGGGCGGCGAGGCCGGCCCTGGCGATTTCCTGGCTGGCTGCCTCGACGCTGGCCGCATCGAAATTGGGCTCCTTGCCACCGCGCAGGATGACGTGGCAGTCCTCGTTGCCCATGGTCGACACGATGGCGGTATGACCGGACTTGGTTACCGACAGGAAATGGTGCGGCGAATTGGCGGCACGGATGGCGTCGACTGCAATGCGCATGTTGCCGTCGGTACCGTTCTTGAAGCCGACCGGACACGAGAGGCCGGAAGCCAGTTCACGGTGCACCTGCGATTCGGTGGTGCGCGCCCCGATGGCGCCCCAGGCGATCAGGTCGGCGGTGTATTGCGGCGTGATGGTATCGAGAAACTCGGTCGCACACGGCAGGTCGAGTTCGTTGATTTCGAGCAGGATGCGCCGGGCCAGGCGCAGGCCCTCGTTGATGCGGAAGGTGTTGTCGAGGCGCGGATCATTGATCAGGCCCTTCCAGCCGACCGTGGTGCGCGGCTTTTCGAAATAGACCCGCATGACGACAATCAGGTCGTCCCGGTATTTCTCGGCCTCCTTCGCCAGTTTCTTCGCATAGTCCATCGCCACGTCGTAATCGTGGATCGAGCAGGGACCGATGACGACGAGCAGGCGGTCGTCCGCGCCATGCAACACGCGGTGGATGGCCTGCCGGGCATTGTAGGTGGTTTGCGCCGCACGATTGGACAACGGATACTCGCGGAAGACATGGGCTGGCGGAACCAGCTCCTTGATCTCGCGGATGCGGACGTCGTCGGTATTCGGCTTGCTCGTTTGCGTGCTGTGCGGCGTCATGGCCAGACCCATTCAGGAAGTGCAGAAAACTTGGCATTCTACCGGATCAATTCGGGCGATTCGAGGTCGGCCATCCGCCCAGCCGCCGCCGACAGTTGCCGGTGCGCCCGGTTTTTTATTTTGGCAGCGCCTCGTACAGACCGACGACGACCTCCATCTCTTCCAGAATGCGCTCACTGGTTGTTGCCACGGCCAGCTGCGCACGCTTGTCGGCGCCGACTTTCTGGCGGAGGGCGTTCTCAAGGAAGAACCACTGCTGTCTGACCAGCGCCAGGCCATCCTTGATCCTGGGCGTATTGGCAGGCGCCGCGCCGAGCTCCTGGAGGGCCTGGCTGAATTCCTGGCGCGCCGTCTCGAGATGCGTTGCCCCGCTGGCATCGCCAACACCCCAGGCGGCCGCCTGGTAGAACTTGGCCATCCGTTGCGACAACATCCGCTGGCGCCCTGCCAGGTTAACCAGGCGGCCGGCCGATGAGGCAGCCTGCCGCTCGAGCTGCTGTGTTCCCTGCTGGGCAAGAGCGAGGACTTCTTCGGAGAGCGCCAGCACCTGGCGGCCGTTTTCGGGCGAAGGCGACTTGCCGATCAGATAGTCCTTGTAGTCGAGCCAGGATTTCTCCAGATTAACGTAGGTCGCCCGGATCTCCGGCGTCGGCGCGTAGTTCTTCAACTCGACCAACTGGCGGTCAAAAGCGGTGACGGACGCATCGAGCACCTTCTTGCTGCGCTCGACATCGACCCCCTGAGCGATCTGGAAATAGGCCTTGGCCATGCGCTGGGACAGCATCCGCTCGCGACCGGCCTTGTTGATCGCCGAATGGATGTCGTTGATCTGGGCCAGGGCGCTGCCGCCACCCCAGCCGAGGATGAAGACAAGACAAACACCCAGAATGGTCTTCAAGAAGGCCTCCGCTCAACGCCATGTCGAAGCCAAGCATTATATGTCCACGCGGCGGAGCGGCTATGATTTGTATCAACAATGTGACACAAACCCGCGAAGCATCACGGCATTTGCGTCAGGTACTGGGCAATCGCCGCGATGTCGTCGTTCTTCAGCGGGGCGGTTGCGATGGCCATCAGCTGGTTGTTGCGGATGCCCGTGCCATCCCGGTAGCGTGCCACCGAGATCTGCAGGTAGGCGGCATTCTGCCCGGCGAGGCGCGGGTAAAGATCATTGCCGTGCGCCTGTTCACCGTGACAGCGCAAACACAATTTGGCATACAGCTCCTTGCCGCGGGCCGCCTGCGCCGCATTGGCCCTGGCCGGCCGGGCGGGCTGCGCGGCGTAGAACAAGGCGATCTGGACGCGCTCTTCGTCCTTCAACACTTTGATCAACCCTTGCATGAAGGCATCCTGGCGTTCGCCGCTGCCGAACTTGCGGATCTGCTCGAGCAAGTAGGTGGGATGCTGCGCCGCCAGATTAGGCACTTCCGGGGTTTTACTGATCCCTGCTTCGCCGTGACAATTGGCGCAGAAGGAGGATGCCTTGCGTCCGGCCTCGATGGCGGCCTTCAGCGCAACCGGATCCCCCTGCACGGCGTTCAATCGCTCGACGGCAGAGGGCTGCGCCGAGGCCGAAACACTTGCTACCAGAAAACCGATTGCCCAGAACAGCGTCCGCACAGGTCACCTCCAACCAAATAACTAGTCATTATGCAGTACCCCCCACGGTCAGTCCATCGATTCGCAAGGTCGGCTGACCGACGCCAACCGGCACGCTTTGACCGTCCTTGCCGCACGTACCGACGCCGGGGTCGAGCCGGAGATCGTTGCCGATCATGCTGACGCGGGTCAGCGCATCCGGGCCGTTGCCGATCAGCGTCGCCCCCTTGATCGGCCGCGTCACCTTGCCGTCCTCGATCAGGTAGGCCTCGCTCATGGAAAAGACAAACTTGCCGCTGGTGATATCGACCTGGCCGCCGCCGAAATTGGCCGCGTAGATACCCTTCTTGACCGAGGCGATGATTTCCTTCGGATCGTGCTCGCCAGCCAGCATCATGGTGTTGGTCATGCGGGGCAGCGGCAGGTGGGCGAAGGATTCGCGGCGGCCGTTGCCGGTCGGACCGACACCCATCAGGCGGGCATTCAGGCCGTCCTGCATGTAGCCCTTGAGGATGCCATCCTCGATCAGGACGGTACGCTGCGTCGGGTTGCCCTCGTCGTCGATGTTCAGCGAGCCGCGGCGGTCGGCGATGGTGCCATCGTCGATGACGGTGACGCCCTTGGCCGCGACACGCTGGCCGATGCGGCCACTGAAGGCGGAACTGCCCTTGCGGTTGAAATCCCCCTCCAGGCCGTGACCGACGGCTTCGTGAAGCAGGATGCCGGGCCACCCGGAACCCAGGACGACGGTCATCTGCCCCGCCGGGGCCGGCTCGGCATGCAGGTTGACCACCGCCTGGTGGACGGCTTCCCGGGCATAGCGTTGCAGGACGGCATCGTCGAAATAGCCGAAGTCGAAACGGCCGCCGCCGCCCGCCCCCCCCTGTTCTCGCTTGCCGTTTTCCTCGACGATGACCGATACCGAGCAGCGCACCAGCGGCCGGATGTCGGCC
Organism: Azonexus sp.; assembly: GCA_046297855.1. Classification (GTDB taxonomy): domain Bacteria; phylum Pseudomonadota; class Gammaproteobacteria; order Burkholderiales; family Rhodocyclaceae; genus Azonexus. The sequence continues at coordinate 95,265 of JBKBHB010000009.1, read as the reverse complement.
GCCAGGCGGCCATCGGAACCAGCGACAAGGACCACCTCGTATTCGCCGGCCAGCGAGGCCATGACCTGGACGACGCGCGGATCGATGGCCCGGGCATAGCCTTCCAGACGTTCGAGCAGCCGGACCTTGGCGTCGGCCGGCAGCGATGCGATGGGGTCGTTCGGCACGTACAGCGAATGCGCCGCCTTGGCGGACTGCAGGGCCGGCAGGCTGCCCGCCTGCCCGGCCGCGGCGATGGCGCGCACGGCCTGGGCTGCGTCGCCCAGGGCCCGGGCGCTGATGTCGTCGGAGTAGGCAAAGGCGGTCTTTTCGCCGGAAATGGCCCGTACGCCGACGCCCTGGTCGATGTTGAAACTACCCGACTTGACGATGCCTTCATCCAGGCTCCAGGCCTCGGAACGGGAATACTGGAAATAGAGGTCGGCGTAATCGACCTGGTTTTTGAGAATCTGGCCAAAGGTGCGCGACAGGTCCGCTTCGCTCAGCGAAAAGGGGGTCAGCAGCAGGGATTCGGCTTGCGCCAGAGCGCTCGGTTGGGTCATGGAACTTCCTTACAGTTTGCGATGGGCGAGCGCCGGCAGGCTCTCGCGGGTTTCGGCGATGCACTGGTGGTCGAGGTCGGCAATGACGACGCCCGGCCCCTTCAGCTTGCGGTCGAGAATTTCACCCCAAGGGTCGACAATCATGCTGTTGCCGTGAGTCAGGCGGCCGCTTTCGTGCCGGCCGCCCTGTCCGACCGCCAGCAGATAGCACTGGTTCTCGATCGCCCGCGCCCGGAGCAGGATTTCCCAGTGTGCCCGGCCGGTGGTTTCGGTGAAGGCGGCCGGCACCAGGATCAGATCGACCGGTCCCAGTGAGCGGTACAACTCGGGAAAACGCAGGTCATAGCAAATCGACAGGGCCACCCGGCCGTAGGGCGTCTCGACGGCAGTCGGGTGTTCGCCGGCTTCGATGAAGGCGGCTTCGTCATAGGCTTCGTCGCCCTTGCGAAAACCGAACAGGTGAATCTTGTCATACCGTGCCACGCATTCGCCGGCCGGGTTATAAACCAGGCTGCTGTTGCGCATCTTGTCGGGCACCGAGGCCTGCAGCGGCAGGGACCCGGCGAACAGCCAGATGCCGTGCCGCTGCGCGGTTTCCGCCAGCCACGCCTGGATCGGCCCGTCGCCGGGAGGCTCGCTGGCCCGCACGCGGTCCGCGTCGACGGCACCGATGATCGGAAAGTACTCGGGCAACACGACCAACCGGGCGCCCTGCGCCACGGCGTCCGCGATCAGGCGGCCGGCCACCACCAGGTTGTCGCCCACCCGCGGCCCGGACACCATCTGGATGCCGGCGATGCGGCCATTTTGCTTGCTCACGGTTTTTTGTCCTCATCGGAATGGGGTTGGCCCCCTGCCGGCGCGCTGCCGGTCTTGTCGACCTGCGGGTCGGCCCAGGTACCGGTGACATGATAGCGGTAGCTGAACAGCCGGTTGAGCGGTTTCTGCAGCACCGTGTTGGCCACCAGCGCAGCGGCGCCAACCACCGGATTGACCAGTGCCGCCGTGCCGACTGCAGCCAGGCCACCCAGCTCGGGACGCACCGTGACCTGCAGGTCCTGCGTCTCGTTCTTCAGGTCCGTCTCGCCGGTCATTTCGATTTGCGCGGCCGGCCCGGAGATGCGCAACGGATCGGTGGTACGCATGATGCCGCGGTGGATGGCCAGCTTGCCCTCGATGTTGTCGAAGGCCAGGCCGTCGCTGAAGATGTCGCGAAAATCGAGGGTCAGGCGGCGCGGCAGCGACTGCAGCGAGATCAGGCCAAGAAGCTTGCCGACGCCAGGCTCCAGCTTGGCGAACTGGCCTTTGTCGACGGCGACGTTCAACTGGCCGCTCAGGGACGGATAGTGGATTCCGGTCAGCGGGCCGCTCCATTGCAGGTCGCCGGTCAGCTTCGCGCTGCCCCGCCGCACGGCATCGACGTAACCCAGACGGTCGAGCAGCTTGCCGACATCCTTCGCCGTCAGCTCGAAATCAAGCCGGGTCTGATGGCGGCCGGTGTTATACCAGACCCCCTTGCCCTTCAGCACACCGTCCGGATTCTGCAGGCTGAGCAGGTCCAGGTTCCAGGCTCCCTTGTCGTTGCGCGCCTTCAATTCCAGCTTGCCCAGCGCCCGTTCGCCGATCTGCAGGTCATCGACGCTCAGGCTCATGCCGGGCAGCGCATTGATCAGGGTCGTGCTGCCCTCGGCCACTTCGGCAGCCGGCCGCAGGACCAGGCGCTTGAAATTGCCCTCCACCCAGCCTTCGCCCGCACTTTTCCAGAACACGTCGCCGACCGCCTCGCGGGTATTCAGCCCGATCTGCCAGCCGCCATCGCGCGGCCGCAGGCTGGTTTCGACCTGATTGAAATCGCGCTCGAACAGGCGCAGCAACGGCGTCTTCACGGTGAGCGCAGCGAGCGCCAGCCCCCCCGGATCGCCGCCCTTGACCGCCCCGCCGTTGTCCGGCAGGTAGTTCTTCCAAGCATCGGCATCGAGACGCGGCGTCGCGATGCGAATGGCCAGCCCTTTGTCGGGCAACCGCAGCTCGCCTTCGCCAATGGCAAGGACACCCCGCTCCCAGGCGTCCTGCCGTTTGACCAGGACCCCCTGGCCGAGCTTGCCGAGGACGATGCGGTACTGTTCGCGCAGCGCATCCGGCATGGTCTGTTCAATACGCAGGGGCAGCGGCGTGTTGGCCGTCTTGTTCAGCGGTTCGGGCAGCGGTGAGCTGATGCCGACCAGGTCGGACTCGACGACGACCTCGGCCGTCCGCTGGCGGATGCCGATGTCGGCCTTCCAGGCCGCCCCCCCGGTCAGATGGTTGATCAGCGGCCAGCCGAAGTGACTGCTCACCTCCTTGATCTGGGCCGTGCCACTGGCCTGGATACCGACCTTGCCGCCGACGCTGCGGACCTGCACCTTGAGCGGCCCGCCGAATACCCGGCCGACGATGTCCTGCGCCGTCGCCGTGCTTTCCGTCAGCTGCAGGCGCCCATTGACCTGGGCGATGGGCGGCAGACCGGCCAGCGGCTGCAACTGGTTGTTCTGGAAGCGGTAGTCACCGCGCATCCGGGTATCGTGGGCGTGGCGCAGCGGGATATCGAGCTCCAGGTTCAGGCTGCCGTTCCCGGCAGCCTTCATGTCGCGGGTGAAATGGTTGAGCGTCTCGCCCAGCGGGCTTTGCTCGATGAAGCGGAGGAATTCGCTGGTTGGCCCCTGGGCCAGACCGCGCACCAGCAGCATTTCCTCGTGCGACTCGAAGTCGGGGATGCGCACCGTGACATCCGAGAGCGAAGCGCCCAGGATGCGCCCCTGGCTGGCGACAATCTTCATCCCGGTATCGAAACTCATGTCCGCCGCGATGCCGTCGATGGCCGGCCAGCCCGGCACGTAATCGACCCGGGCATCGGCCGCCTTGGCGGTGACCAGGAAGGTGCCCCCCTTGCCGTCGCGGAACGGAAAATCGCGCAAATTGCCCTTCAGTACGAGGCGCCCGTCGTAGCCGCGCCCGCCGATCAGGCCGCGCCGCAACCAGGCGCGCGCCTCGGCATTGACGACGTGCGGCATGTAGCGCCAGACCGCCCGCGCATCGGCCCGGTCGACGCGGGCCGTCAGATCGATCTCGCCAGGGCCGTCGCCGGTATAACGATAGAGGCCCTGCGCCGCCCCGGCCGCGTCCGGCCCGGCGAATTCGAGTTTGTCGAGGCGGATATCGGTCCCGTCGCGGCCATTCTTCCAGCCGACCCGGGCCTTGAGGGCGGTCAGCGCAATATCCGGCTCGGGAAAAACTGCCGGCAGGGAGAGGCCGGATGCGCCGGAATCGATGATCAGGTCTCCCCCTTTTTCAGTCAGGTCGATATGGCCGGAGAGTCCGGCAGCACCGGGAAAATAACCGCCCGGCCGCAGGCCCAGGTCGCGAAAGCCGGCGCGCAGGCTGTAGCGGCTGAGCGTATCACCGGTCAGGGTCCAGCCGGCACGCAATTCGACAATGTGGCCCTGCGGCTGGTGGGTTTCCAGCAGCTGGCGGCTGCGCGCGTCGAGCGGCATGTAGGCCGCGAGCCGGGCCAGAATGGCCAGATCGAGAAAACTGCCGCTGGCGGAGCCCTGGATGGTGCCAGCGGGCGACGCCTGCCGCCATTCCAGCCTGAAATCGGTGGGCGCGACCCGCACGCCGTCCTGCGTCAGCAGTTCCACCTTGTGCCCGGAAACCGCCCACTCGCCGGCCCGGTAGCGCCCGGCCAGACGGCCCCGCAGGCTGGCCAGGTCGAGTTCCGGCAGCTTCTGGCCGAGGCGGATGCGCAGCGCCTCCAGCGCGACATCGGCCGTCACCTGCCCTGCCCCGTCAGCCAGATCGCCCCAGACGCGCAGGGCCCCGCGGCCCTGCGGCAAAGCCACCGGATAATCCACCCAGGCCCGCCAGCCCGCCAGGTCGGCGTAGTCCAGTTCGACGAAAACCTTGCCGGTCAGGTGTTCCAGCGCGTCGCCCAGGTCGCCGCGGATTTCGCCCCGAATGTCCAGACGTGCCGCCAGGTGGTCCGGCGGCGCGGCGGAAAGACCGAATCGATGGCGCCGGCCGCTGTTATCCAGGGCCAGCTGGAGATCCTCGAGAACGAGCGGCGGCGCCTGGCGCAGGCGGTCCTCCCAGACGATGGTCGCATCATGGATGCGGATGCGCCTTTGCTCCAGCACCCACTCGGCAAAGGCGGGATCGCTCTCGCCCTCGGAAGCCATGCCGGCGATGGTCAGCTTGCCGTTCGTTTCGCGCCGCACATGGAGCACCGGGCCGTCAAAGGCGAGCAGCGCCAGGGTCGGCCGGCCACGCCACAGGCTGTGCCAGGACAGCACGCCTTCGACGCGGGCCAGCGAAAAAGCCACCCCGCCTTGATGATCGACGACCACCACGTCATCGAGCACGAGATCGGGATTCAGCCCGCGCCAGCGAGCCTCGATGCGACCGATGCGCACCGGCTGACCAACGGCCTGGCTCGCCGCCTGTTCGATGGCCGCCCGGTAATCGGCCACCCGCGGCAGCACGCCATGGCGCAGGACGAGGATCAGCCCGACAAAGGCCAGCCAGGTAGCGAAGAACAGCCAGCCCGCCCAGCGCAGGGCGCGCGCCACCCCCGGCCGGGCCAGCAGGGGCCATAGCCAGTACAGACGGCGATAGGCCGCCCGGCGAATTTCCTGCCGGGTCTGGCCGGCATCGTGACGCACCGGCTCAGTCACCGGCAAAACCGCTTTGCCATGGGGGGTAATAGCTCACTACAATCGGGTGATCGCGAAAACCATCATTCTATCCTTTCCGGATACCCCGCCGCCCCCAATCCCATGACGCCCTCTCTCGACCCCCGCTGGCAGCGCGCCCTCGACCACAGCCGCTACCTGAGCAACCTGTTCTACGCCCGGCCCGATCTGATCCCGGAGCTGGCCGCCACCTGGGAGGCGCCGCTCTCCGAGGCCTTGCTGCAGGCACCGCTGCGCGGCGAATTCGCCGATGACGAAGCCGTGCGCAGCACATTGCGCCGTCTGCGCCAGCGGGCGATGGCCCATATCGCGCTGCGCGACCTGTGCGGCCTGGCACCGCTGGCCGAAGTGGTGGAAAGCATGACCCTGCTGGCCGACGTGACGACCAATTTCGCGCTCGACCATTACCACCGCCAGTTGGTCGAGATGTTCGGCGAACCGCTCGACAGACAGGGCCGGCCGCAGCGCCTGATGGTCGTCGGCATGGGCAAGCTCGGCGGACGCGAGCTGAACGTTTCGTCCGACGTCGATTACATCTTCATCTATCCGGAGGACGGCGATACCGCCGGCGCCAAAAAGCGCATCGAGAATTTCGACTTCTTCAACCGCCTTGGCAAGCGCGTCATCCAGGCGCTTGGCGACATCACGGCCGACGGCCAGGTCTTCCGCGTCGACATGCGCCTGCGGCCGAACGGCGACTCCGGCCCGCTGGTCTGCTCGCTCGACGGACTGGAAAACTATTTCGTCACCCAGGGGCGCGAATGGGAACGTTACGCCTGGATCAAGGCGCGGGTCATGAACAGCGGCCCGAACGCGGCGGACGACGCGATGGTCGGCTGGATCGACGCCCTGCAGCGTTGCGCCCGCCCCTTCATCTTCCGCAAATACCTCGATTTCGGCGCCATCAACGCCATGCGCGACCTGCATGCCCAGATTCGCCGCGAAGTGGCGCGCAAGGACATGGCCGAGCACGTCAAGCTCGGCCCCGGCGGCATCCGCGAAATCGAGTTCATCGCCCAGGTATTCCAGCTCATTCGCGGTGGCCGCGACCCGGCGCTGCAGATCCGCCCGACGCTGGCCGTCCTGCCCCTGCTGGCCGAACGCAAGCTGATCCCGGCCGAAACCGAACAGGAACTGCGCGCCGCCTATCTCTTCCTGCGCCGGCTGGAACATCGTCTGCAATATGTCGAGGACAAACAAACGCACATGCTGCCGGAAGACCCGGCCGAACGGGAGAAGATCGCCCGCAGCATGGATTTCGCCGACTGGGAGGCCATGCTCGCCGTCCTCAACCAGCACCGGGAAATCGTCAGTCGCCATTTCGAGGCGGTCTTTTCCGACCCCGAAGCCGGCGAACACCCGCTGACCGGCCTGTGGCTGGGGCAACTGGACGAAGAAACAGCCCTCGAAGGCTTCGGCAACCTCGGCTTCCGCCACCCGAAGGAGGCTATTGCCCGCCTCGCCGACCTGCGCGCCTCCAGCCGCTACCAGCAACTCCCCGCCACCAACCGCTCGCGCCTGGACGCCGTCGGCCCGCGCCTGATCGAGGCGGCGGGCGCCACGCCCGACCCGGACACGACGCTGGCCCGCGGCATCGGCTTCCTCGAACACATCGCCCGGCGCGGCGCCTACCTGGCCCTGCTCCAGCAGTATCCGATGGCCCTGCGCCGCGTCGCCGACATGATGTGCGCCTCGCACTGGGCCGCCGACTACCTGAACCGCTACCCACTGCTTCTCGACGAACTGCTCGATCCACGCCTGTACGAAATCGCCACCGACTGGACCGGTTTCCGCGAGAACCTGCGCGCCACGCTGGCCCAACACGCCGGCGACACCGAGCGGGAGATGGACATCCTGCGCGAAATGCACCATGCCCAGGTCTTCCGCCTGCTGGCCCAGGACCTCGCCGGCCTGCAGACCATCGAACGCCTGTCCGACCACCTGACCGAACTGGCCGACACGCTGGTCCAGGAAACCCTGCCGCTGGTCTGGGGCACGATCAAGAAACGGCATTGCGAAACACCGAAATTCGCCGTCATCGGCTACGGCAAGATGGGCGGCAAGGAACTCGGTTACGCGTCCGATCTCGATCTCGTCTACCTGTTCGACGATGACGCGATGGACGCCGAGGAGAACTACACCCGCCTCAGCCAGCGCCTGAACAGCTGGCTGTCCAACCAGACCCCGGCCGGGATCCTGTTCGAGACCGACCTGCGCCTGCGCCCGAACGGCGACGCAGGACTGCTCGCCGTTTCGGTGGATGCCTTTCGCGACTACCAGCTCAGGAACGCCTGGACCTGGGAACACCAGGCCCTGACCCGGGCCCGCTTCTGCGCCGGCGACCCGGCCGTTGGCCAGCGTTTTGAGGCGATCCGCACCGAAATCCTGCGTCTGCCGCGCGACCTCGCGCAACTGAAGGAAGACGTCGTCGCCATGCGGCAGAAAATGTATGCCGCTCACGCCCTGAACAGCGAAACCGAGTTTGCCCTCAAGCACGACCCGGGCGGTATCATCGACGTTGAATTCATCGTCCAGTACCTGATCCTCGGCCATGCTCACCGATATGCCGAACTGACCGGCAACCTCGGCAACATCGCGCTGCTGCGCATGGCTGGCGAACTGGGGCTGATCGATCCGGCACAGGCCCAGGCGGCCGGCAACGCCTATCGCGAATACCGCCGCCTGCAACACGCCCGGCGCCTGTCGGCCACGCCCAAGGCGCCGGTTCCGCGCGAAGCGGTGGAAGCGCACATCGGCGCCGTCCGCACGCTGTGGCAGGCGGTCTTCGGCACCCCCTGAGCCCCCTCAGCGGTCATCATCCCGGTTGCGGCGGCCTTTGCCGTCACCGCGCTCTCCCCGCTCGTGGTCATCCCGCCTGAACTCTGGGCGATGGGGCACGGGCGGCACCGGGCGCAGCTCGGGCTGGCCACGCATCTCGCGGTTCATCTCCCGGCCGGGTGGCGGACCGTCCATGTCGCGCCGCAGCAGCGGAGCCGGCAAGGGCTGCGGCGGTTGAGGTTGCTCCACGCGCCCCTGGCGGAATGGCGGCATCGGCGCCGGGCGGGGCGGTTCGTAACGCGGTGGCGGGGGCGGATTCCCGCGGGGCGCCCGGTCATCACGATCCCAACGCCCTTCATGCTGCCGCCAGTGGTTGCCCTCGCGCTCCCAGCGCGGCGCCACCCAGCGATAGCCCGGACGCGGCGGCGCCCAGCGCCCGGGAACCCATTCGTAACGATGGCCGACCCATGTCCAGTACCCTCCGATCCAGACATAGCCGACGACCGGCGCATAACCGGGATATTCCACGCGTGGCGGCGGCGGCTCGACATAGACCGGCTCGCGATAAACCGGGGCCGGCGCCACGACACAGCCAGCCAGCATCGCCATGCCGGCCAGCAGGACGGCCAGTCGTGTGGTGCGTTTCATGATGATCTCCCCGCTCAGCAAATGGTTCTGTCGAGCATAACGCCCGACCCGGCGCCGGGATAGACGAAGCACGCCGCCTTTTACGATTTGTTGCAGACCGGACGGCGGCCGGTAAACCAGCAAGGCCGCCCGCAGGCGGCCTTGCCATGGGCGCGGGAGCCCCTACTTCTACTTCTTCAGCGCATCGCGAATTTCGCGCAGCAGCACGATGTCTTCCGGCGTCGGCGGCGGGGCTTCCGGGGCCGGGGCCGGCGCGTCGGCCTTGCGCAGGCGGTTCATCTGCTTGACCATCATGAAGATGATGAAGGCCAGGATGATGAAATTGACCACGACGGTCAGGAAGGAGCCGTAGGCAAAGACCGCGATGCCGGCCTTCTTGAGATCGGCCAGCGTGCTCAGGTTGTTCGGGTTATCGCCGAGGACGATGAACAGGTTGGAAAAATCGAGTTTGCCGACGACACGGCTGACCAGCGGCATGATCAGGTCACCCACGATGGAGTCGACGATCTTGCCGAAGGCCCCGCCGATGATGACCCCCACCGCGAGATCCATGGCGTTGCCCTTGACAGCAAATTCCTTGAATTCCTGAATCATTCCCATCCTGTTTTCTCCGTCGATTGCCATGAAATGCTTGGTGGATTGATTATTTGCCCCGCCCGCCACGCGGGTCAAGCATTTTTCATCATGCCGGCTTTCCCGGCCAGGCCTGGCACAAACGCTCGACAGCGGCTTCCAGCGTGGCTTCGCGCTTGGCGAAGCAGAAGCGGACCACCTGATCGTCGCGCCCGTCGGCATAGAAGACGGAAACCGGAATCACCGCCACGCCGACCTCGCGCGTCAGCCACTCGGCGAAAGCGCGGTCGGGCAGGTCGGACAGGCCGACATAGCGCGCCAGCTGGAAATAGGTACCGCGACAGGGCAGTAAGGTAAACGGCGTCGCCGCCATCAACCGCCGAAAATGGTCGCGCTTGGCCTGGTAGAAGGCCGCCAGGCCGAGATGACGGGAAGCATCCTGCATGTATTCGGCGATGGCCAGTTGCGACGGCGCATGCACGGTAAACACGTTGAACTGGTGCACCTTGCGGAATTCCGCCATCAGCGCGGCCGGGCCGACGACGTAGCCGATCTTCCAGCCGGTGATGTGATAGGTCTTGCCGAAGCTCGACACGACGATACTGCGCGTCGCCAGTTCAGCATGGGCGCACAGGCTGGCGTGCCGCTCGCCGTCGAAGACGATGTGCTCATACACCTCGTCGGACAGGATCACGATGTCGCTGCCCCGCACCAGGCCGGCCAGCCGGTCGAGATCGGCCGCGGCGAGCAGGCTGCCGGTCGGGTTGTGCGGCGAATTGACGATGATCATCCGCGTCCGCTCATTGATCAGGCCGCGCACCTGCTCCCAGTCCGGCGCATAGTCCGGAAATGTCAGCTGCGCGAAAACGGCCCGCCCGCCAACCGTCTCGATGGCCGGCACGTAGCTGTCATAGACCGGCTCGAAGACGATGACCTCGTCGCCTGGCCGGACGAAGGCGGCAATGGCGGTGAAAATCGCCTGTGTCGCCCCAGCCGTGACCGTCACCTCCGATTCGACATCGAAGCGCGGGCCGTACAGCGTCGCCACCTTGTCCACGATGGCCTGGCGCAGTTCCGGCAGGCCGCCCATCGGGGCATACTGGTTGCGGCCGGCCAGCATGTGGCGATGCACGGCATCGAACAGGGCCGGCTCGGCCTGGAAATCGGGAAAACCCTGCGACAGGTTGACGGCGTCGCACGCGCTGGCGAGGCGGGACATGACGGTGAAGATGGTCGCCCCCATGGCGGGGAAGCGGGAATCAATGCGGATCGGCGTTTCCATGATACGGCTCGGGCAAGGCGGGGCAAGGACCCCACTATGCCACAGCCGCTCAGACGGCGACGAGAACGTCGTTCTGCGATTCGGCCAGGATGTGCTTCGTCGTGCTGCCGAGGAGGAGCTCCTCGAACACCCCTTCGCCATGCTTGCCGACCACGATCAGGTCGCAGTCGGACTCCTGCTCCTGTTCCAGGATGCGCTGGGACACATCGCCCTGCACGACCAGGGCGCTGATGCGCGAACGATCGATGCCGCTCTCCCCGATCAGGCCATCGAGGCGGGTGTGCGCCTGGCGGGCAGCCAGGCTGCGGTAGTGGGCGATCTTCGCATCATCGACGCCGGCATAGCGCAACTGCCCCTCGAACGGCACATCGTAGGCGTGCATCACGGTCAGGCGGGCATTCGGAACCAGGGCGGCGGCCAGGCGGAGGGTGCGGGCCGCGATGGGAGAAAAATCGACCGGCACCAGCAGGTGGCGGTAGGGTTCGTGCGGCGGCTGCTTGACCACCAGCACCGGGCAGCGCGCTGAACTGAGCAGGCGTTCGGCGGTGGAGCCAAGCAGGATGTGGCGCAGGAAACTGGCGCCGCGGGCGCCCAGGACGAGCAGATCAGCGGGTAGCGCATCAGCCTCGGCCAGCAGACTGGGCAGCAGGTCGCCGATCCCGACCGACAGCGCCGGCGCCACGCCGTAGCGTTGGTGAATCGCCTCGCCCAGTCCGCGCAGGTCGAGGCGCAAGCGATCGAGCAACTCCTGCGCGATATCGTCCTCGCCCGCCGACAGCAGCTGCCGCAACTGGTCGAGGGGCGCCCGGCTGGCGACATGCACCAGCGCCAGGCGGGCGCCCAGGCTCTCGGCCAGAGCCGCCGCCCGCTCTGCCGCATGGCGGGCCGGTGCCGACAAGTCGGTTGCCGCCAGGAAGTGGTTCAGTGTCGCCATCGCGCGCTCCTTTCCATTCGCCAAACCCGTCGCCCGGGCATCAGGCCCGGCCGGCGATCTCTCCGATCCGGCGCAAGACATGGCCGGCCATGCCCCGCGCCAGCTCCTCTTCGCCGAAGAACACGACGCCGAGATTTTCCTTGCGCCAGAGGGCCGATTCCGCCTCGCTGTGCGTACGCAGCACAATGTCGATGCCGGGATTGAGGGTACGGGCCGTTTCGACCATTTGCCGCACATTGACCGGATCGGGCGTGGCGACGACCAGCATGGCGGCATCGGCAATGTGCGCCTGGATCAGCACCGACGGCTCGGCAGCATCGCCTGACACGGCCGGGATGCCCTGCTGGCGCAGTTGTTCGACCAGTTCGCGGTTCTGTTCGGCAACGACGAAGGGAATCTCCTGCCGGCGCAGATCCTCCGCAATGCGCTGGCCAACCCGGCCATAGCCGACCAGCACCACTTGCCGCTCCAGGAAGCGGCGCTCGGTGCTCATCGGCAGTTCGGCATAAGGGTCCCCGCGCCGTTCCAGCTGGCGGGCGATGGCCGAGCGGGCCAAGACCCAGCGGCGCAGCGGCTCGACGACGGAGAACATCACCGGGTTCAGGGCAATCGAAATCAGGGCCCCGGCGAGAACCAGGCTCATGCCTTCGGCCGACATCAGGCCGAGCGCCTGGCCCAGGCCGGCCAGAATGAAGGAAAACTCGCCAATCTGGGCCAGGCTGGCAGCGACGACCAGCGCCGTGTTGAGCGGATAACGGAAGGCGAGGACGAGCGCGAATGCCGCCAGCGTCTTGCCGAGCATGATGATGGCGACGACACCCAGCACGCGCCACGGCTGCTCGACCAGGATGGCGGGCTGAAAGAGCATGCCGACCGAAACGAAAAAGAGCACGGAAAACGCATCGCGCAGGGGCAGGGACTCCTCGGCAGCGCGATGACTGAAGGACGACTCGCGCATCACCATGCCGGCAAAGAAGGCACCCAGCGCGAACGAGACACTGAACAGATGGGCCGCGCCGTAGGCAATGCCGATTGCCGCAGCCACCACGGCCAGCGTGAACAATTCGCGCGACCCGGTGCCGGCCACCTGCCAGAGCAGCCAGGGGATGACCTTGCGGCCGACCAGCAGCATCAGGCCGATGAAGGCGGCAACCTGCAGCAGCGTCTTGGCCACGGTCATGCCCAGCGAGCCGCCCGCCGCGCCAGCGGCCACCGCACCGCCCAGCATCCCGGCCAGCGGCGGCAGCAGGACAAGGACCAGCACGGTCGCCAGATCCTCGACCACCAGCCAACCCACCGCGATGCGCCCGTTCATGCTGTCGAGCACCCCACGCGCTTCCAGCGCCTTGAGCAGCACGACGGTACTGGCGCAGGAGAGCGACAGGCCGAACAACAGGCCATGCCCCCAATCCCATCCCCAAAGCGTCGCCACGCCCAGGCCGAGCAGTGTCGCGCAACTCATCTGCACCACCGCGCCGGGCACGGCGATACGCTTGACGGCAAGCAGGTCGCCCAGCGAAAAATGCAGGCCAACGCCGAACATCAGCAACATGACGCCGATTTCGGAGAGTTGCGCGGCGAGGTGCATATCGGCGACAAAACCGGGCGTTGCCGGCCCGATCAGGATGCCGGCCACGAGATAACCGACCAGGGCCGGCAACTTGATCCGTTCGGCGATGAAGCCGAGTATCAGCGCCGTACCGAAACCGGCGGCGAGGGTGGTGATGAGGGTGATATTGTGTTCCATGCGGCCTTTCTGCGTGATCCAGGGTCTTTTAACATTGATTGCCGCCGCTGGCCACCCATCCGGGCAAAACGTCATTCAGCAAAAACCGGAGCGTCACTTCAGTTTCCTCTGGCCATGACTGCCTTGTCGCCCGCCTTTCAGCCCCTCCCCCGCGTTTCATTGGACAGCGGCTATGCCACAATGCGCCCCATGAACATCGACGGCACCCCCACCCGCACCCTGCGCGCCCATCCCGAGCAGCGCGCCATCGACATCATCGACCAGACCCGCCTGCCGCACGCGCTGCACTGGGTTCGCGTTGCCACGCTGGACGAGGCGGCGTACGCCATTCGCGCCATGCAGGTGCGCGGCGCGCCGCTGATTGGTGCCACCGCCGCTTACGGCCTGGCCATCGCGCTCGACTTCGAAGCTTCCGACGCGCGGCTGGACGAAGCCATCGCTGTCCTCGGTGCGACGCGGCCGACGGCGGTCAACCTGCACTGGGCCCTGGCCCGCATGGCCAGGGTGCTGCGGCCGCTGGCGCCGGAACACCGCTGCGATGCCGCCTGGGTCGAAGCGGCGGCCATTGCCGAGGAAGACGTGGCGCAGAACGCCGCCATCGGCCAGCACGGGCTGGATGCCTGGAAGCACCTGATCGTCGCCGACGGCCAGACGCTCAACGTCATGACCCACTGCAACGCCGGCTGGCTGGCCACCGTGGACCACGGCACCGCGCTGTCGCCGATCTACGCCGCGCACGATGCCGGCATTCCGGTGCATGTCTGGGTCTCCGAAACCCGGCCGCGCAACCAGGGCCTGCTCACCGCCTGGGAACTGGAACACCACGGCGTGCCGCACACGCTGATCGCCGATAACGCGGCCGGCCTGTTGATGCGCAGCGGCAAGGTCGACGCGGTGATCGTCGGCGCCGACCGCATTGCCGCCAACGGCGATGTCGCCAACAAGATCGGCACCTATTTGAAGGCGCTGGCCTGCGCCGACAACGGCATTCCCTTCTTCGTCGCCGCGCCGCGCTCGACCATCGACTTCGCCTGCGCCGAGGGCGCCGACATTCCGATCGAGGAACGCGATGGCGACGAATTCCGCCTCGTACACGGCCTCGACCAGCACGCACAGCCATCGGCCCTGCGCCAGTTGCCAGCCGCTGAGGATGTCGCCAACCCGGCTTTCGACGTGACGCCGAACTGGCTGGTCAAGGCCATCATCACCGAGCGCGGCGTCTGCGCCGCCAGCCGCGAAGGCCTGCTCGGGCTTTACCCGGAAGCAGCCCATGCCTGATTTGCGCGCCGAACTGATTGCCACCGCCCGCGCCCTGCAGCCGGCCGGGCTGAACAAGGGCACTTCGGGCAACGTCAGCGTACGCGACGGCAACGGCTTTCTGATCACGCCGACCGGCATGGCCTACGCGGCGCTGACGGCGGATGACATCCCGCACATGGCGCTCGACGGTTCGCACCTCGGCGCGCGCAAGCCCTCCTCGGAATGGCGCTTTCACCGTGACCTCTATGCCAGCCGGCCGGAAGTCGGCGCCGTACTGCACGCGCATTCGCCTTTCGCCGTCAGCCTGGCCTGCCTGCGCCGCGACATTCCGCCCTTCCATTACATGATCGCCCGCTTTGGCGGCGACACCATCCGTTGCGCCGACTACGCCCTCTTCGGTTCGCAGGCGCTGTCGGACGCCGCCTTGCACGCCATGCGGGACCGCCGGGCCTGCCTGCTCGCCAACCACGGCCTGCTCGTCGCCGGCCGCGACCTGGCCGAAGCCTTGGCGCTGGCCGTCGAACTGGAAGAACTGTGCGAGCAATACTGGCGCGCCTGCCAGCTCGGCGAACCGGTCCTGTTGAACGCGGTCGAAATGGCCGAAGTCCTCGAAAAATTCAAAGGCTACGGGCAGCAATGAGCACGACGCACGACCTGACGCGCTGGGCGCACAAGCACGAATACGGCACCGGCAATGCCGCCGCCGAGCGCGGCACGCGGCTGGTGCTGTGGATCACCCTCGCCACCATGCTGGTTGAGATCGTTGCCGGCTGGTGGTTCAACTCGATGGCGGTGCTCGCCGACGGCTGGCACATGAGCTCGCACGCCCTGGCCATTGGCCTCTCCGCCTTCGCCTACAGTGCGGCGCGCAAATATGCACGTGACCCGAGCTTCGCCTTCGGCACCTGGAAAATCGAAGTGCTGGCCAGCTACACCAGCGCCATTTTCCTGCTCGGCGTCGCCGGCGCGATGGTGCTCGGCTCACTGGAACGCCTGTGGTCGCCGCAGCCGATCCATTACGCCGAAGCGATGCGCGTTGCCGTCGGCGGCCTGATAGTCAATCTGGTCTGCGCGCTGATTCTCGGCCAGGCACACGACCATCCCCACGACCATGACCATCCGCCTGGGCACGAACATCACCACGACCTGAACCTGAAGGCGGCCTACATCCACGTCGTCACCGACGCGCTGACCTCGCTGCTCGCCATCGCCGCGCTGGCCGGTGGCTGGCTGTGGGGCTGGGCCTGGCTCGACCCGGCGACCGGACTGGTCGGTGCCGTCCTGGTTGCGCTGTGGGCGAAAAAGCTGATCGTGCAGAGCGGCCGCGTCCTGCTCGACCGCGAGATGGATCACCCGGTCGTCGCCGAAATCCGCAAGGTCATCTCCGCTCTGCCGGCAGCAGGCAATACGCAGATCACCGATCTCCATGTCTGGCGCGTCGGCAATGGCGCTTACGCCTGCGCCATCAGCCTGCTCACCCACGATGCGGCACTGACCCCACTGCAGATTCGCGAAGCCCTCGGCATCCACCAGGAAATCGTGCACGCCACGGTAGAAATCCACCGCTGCGACCTGTGCTAAAACCGGCGGTTCAGGCCAGCTCGTGCCGCTCGCGCTCGATCTGCGTGATATAGCGCTGGATACGCGCTTCGGCCGTGCCGGGCAGGTCTTCGAAGGCCAGGCCGACACGCCACTGGCGGTTGCCCAGGCGACTCTCCTGCTCAGTGACGTGGCGCACCGTCGCGGCAAAAAGCAGGTCGTTGTCGTCCTGCGGCAACGAAAAATGGCAGGTCGGCAGGCGCACCCCGGGCTGCACGGCATCCGGCAGCGCACTGGCCGTCAGTCCCATGCCGGCCACCGAAATGTCGTGGGCCGGCAGGCTGAGCAAGCCGCCCTCCGGCAGCCGCCCGTAAAAAGTCAGCGGCCGGAGGCGCGGCGTTTCGATCCGGAACGCATCCCGGCGCTGCAGACGCAGCACCTTGCTCGGCAGGCGAACGGCAAACGCCCGGCGGCCGTCATGCATCCTTTCCGCCCCCTGGCCGGTCACGAACTGGACATGGATGCCCGCCGGGCGACCGATGAAGACATTGCGCTCGCTGCGCAAAAACTGGCGATTGGCTTCTTCGCTGCCGCTGCAATCGACGACGAGCAGATTGCTTTCCGGCCGCGCGGCCAGCAAGGTGGTCAGGAAAACCGCCCCCGTATCGCACTGAACCGAAAAGGCGTCGCCGTCGCGGGCAAAGCCGGCCAGCAGGAAGGCAACCGGCCGGCTTCCGGTGATGAAAAATCGCTCCTCGATCTCGGCTTCGGAAAGCTGGGCGATCTGACTCACAGCATTTCCAGCACGCGCAGCAGGGAGGCGGTGTCGTCGCGCCCCCAGCCCTGCGCCATCAGCGCATTCAATTGTTGATCGACGACAGCGGCGAGCGGCACCGGCACAGCCCTCTGCCGTGCGGCGGCGAGGACCAGGCCGAAATCCTTGTGATGCAGGCGGGCCTCGATGCCGGCCGCAAAATCGCGGCGCACCATGCGCTCCCCCATCACATCGAGCACCCGCGAAGCGGCTGAACCGCCAGCCAGCGCCTCCTTCACCTTGCCGCAGTCGACACCGGACGCGGCTGCCAGGCGCATCGCCTCGGCCACGGCCTCAATCGCGGCGACCATGATCATCTGGTTGCACGCCTTGGCCACCTGCCCGGCGCCGTTCGGGCCAATATGCACAATGCGCCGGCCAAGGCACTCCAGCAGCGGCCTGACCCGTTCCAGCACCCCGGCCTCGCCGCCGACCATGATGGCCAGCGTGGCGTCGATCGCGCCCTGCACCCCGCCGGAGACCGGCGCATCGAGCATGGCAACGCCCTGTTCAGCGAGCCGGGCCGCGATGTGACGCGCCGCATCCGGCGCAATGGTCGAGCAATCGACCAGCACCGAACCGGGCACCATGCCTTCGATCAGGCCATCCGTCCCCAGCGCGACGCCTTCGACATCGGCGCTCGACGTGATGACGGTGAACACCACCTCGCACCGCCGCCCCAATTCGGCCGGTGTCTGGCACACCGTGGCCGGCAAGCCGGCCACGCTCGCCGGGCGGCGCGCCCAGACATGCAGGTCGTGACCGGCCCGCTGCAGATGCAGGGCCATCGGGCGTCCCATGACGCCCAGTCCGATGAAGCCGACCTTCATGCCTGCCCCGACAGACGTTCCAGCAGTTTGAGCACGGCGATCGAATCCTCCTCGCCCAGGCCGGAGCCGACCATCGCATTGAACATCTGTGCCGTCACCGCCGCACCCGGCAGGCAGAGGCCAAGCTGATGGGCCGTCTGCATCACGATATTGAGATCCTTCTCGTGCATCCAGCTCTTGAAGCCGGGCTTGAAATTGCGGTCGAGCATCCGCTGGCCGTGGTTTTCGAGAATCTTCGAGTAGGCAAAGCCGCCGAGCAGGGCCTCGCGCACCTTGCCGGCATCGACGCCGTTCTTGGCGGCAAAGGCAAAGGCCTCGGCCACCGCCAGCACCCCCATGCCGGTCACGATCTGGTTGGCCGCCTTGGCCACCTGCCCGGCACCGGACTCGCCGACATGCACGATATTCTTGCCCAGGCAGGCGAACGCCGGGCGGGCCTTGGCAAACCCCGCCGCGCTGCCTCCCGCCATGATCGACAGCGTGCCGGCAATGGCGCCGACTTCCCCGCCGGAGACCGGCGCGTCGATGAAATCGACACCGGCCGCCGCCAGCTCGCGGCCGATCTGGCGCGCCGCGGCCGGGGCGATGGTGCTCATGTCGACGGCAACCAGGCCTGGCCCGGCACCGCTGGCCACGCCCCGCATGACCTCGGCGACATCCGGTGCGTCAGCCACCATGGAAATCACCAGTTCATTGCCCCGCGCCACATCGGCCGGGCTGGCCGCCGCCCTGGCGCCGGCTTCGCACAGCGGGCGCATCGATTCGGCGCGGCGCGCCCAGACAGTCACCTCATGCCCGCCCTTGATGAGGTTGAGCGCCATCGGGCGCCCCATGATACCGAGGCCAATGAATCCGATTTTCATGCAGAACTCCGTGTCGTCCAGCCTGAAATTCTAGCGCGAAAGGCAACGGCCGGGCCTCGACCGAATGCCAGGGCCCGGCCGGATTCGCCACCAGCCGCCGGTTTCAGGCCGCTGCGGCAGCAATCAGGCCAAAACCGCTGTAACCGACGACTTCCTCGGCCGTGACCGGCTGATAGAAATGAAAACCCTGCACCCGCTCGCACTCCAGGGTGCGCAGGAATTCGGCCTGGGCAAAGCGCTCGACCCCCTCGGCGACCAGTTGCAGGCCAAGCGAACGCCCGAGCAGCACGATCGACGTCAGCAGCGAGGCCGCGTCGCGGTCGGTATCGATATCGGCCAGGAAGGAGCGGTCGATCTTCAGACGGTCCAGCGGGAAGCGGCGCAGGTAGGCAAGCGACGAGTAGCCGGTGCCGAAATCGTCGATCGCCAGGCGAATCCCCATGCCGCGCAATTCGGTCAGCGTGGCGATGGCGTCGTCTACCCCGTGCATGACGGTACTCTCGGTGATTTCCAGTTCCAACCGGCTGGGCGGCAGGCCGGTCTCGGCCAGGATACGGCGTACCGACTGGACGAATTCCGGCTGGCGGAACTGATGCGCCGAAATGTTGACGGCCATTTCGCCCACGTCGATACCCTGATCCAGCCAGGCCTTGCCCTGACGGCAGGCCGTGAGCAGCACCCAGTGGCCGAGCGGCAGGATCAGGCCGCATTCCTCGGCAACCGGAATGAACTCGGCCGGCCCGATCAGGCCCCGCTGCGGATGCCGCCAGCGAACCAGCGCCTCGACGCCAACCACCTTGCCGGCGAGCAGGTCGATTTGCGGCTGGTAGTGCAGAACCAGCTGGTTTTCGGCCAGGGCGCGCCACAGCGCACTCTCCAGATGCAGGCGCTGGGTGGCTGCGGCACTCATCGGCTCGGTGAAGAACTTGTAATTGGCCCGGCCGTTCGCCTTGGCGTAATACATCGCCGTATCGGCGTTGCGGATCAGGGCCTGCGCATCGCGGCCATCCTCCGGATAGAGGCTGATCCCGATGGACGGCGTGACATGCAGCACATGACCGTCGATCTCCAGCGGCTCGCCGGTCACCCGGATCAGCCGGCTGGACAGTTCGATCAGCGCTTCTTCGCCATCCAGTTGTTCGACAAAGACGACGAACTCGTCGCCGCCCAGCCGGAAGAGGCGGTGCGCCGTCCCCATTTCCGCCGCCAGCCGGCGCGCCAGTTCGCCGAGCAGCCTGTCGCCCGCCGCATGGCCCAGGGAATCGTTGATCGTCTTGAAATGATCGAGATCGATCACCAGCAAGGCCAAACGGTCGATGCCCGGCACACAGCCGTCGATCACCTCGGTCAAACGGGCATCGAGAGCCAGCCGGTTTGGCAGGTTGGTCAGCGGATCGTGGCGCGCCAGGTACTCCAGCCGTTGCGCCTGCGCCTTGCTCTCGCTGATGTCGCTGAACACGGCCAGATAGTGCGACACATCGTCGCCCTTTTCGCATAGGGCCGCAATACGCATTTGCCGCGGATAGAGGGTGCCATCCTTGCGCCGGTCCCACAACTCGCCTTCCCAGTAGCCATGCGCGGCGACGTGGTCCCAGACCGTGCGGTGGCCGGCCAGGCCGGGATGCCCGGCACTCAGCCGGGTCGGCGTGTTGCCGATGACTTCCCGCGCCGGGTAGCCGGTGATCGTCTCGAAGGCGGCATTGACCGACAGGATGCGCTGTGCCCGGTCAGTCAGCATCATCGCCTCGGACGCCTGATCGACGATCAGGCGCTGCAGGGCGAGCCGGGCCTCGGCCGACCGGCCGAGCCGGTTCATCTGGCGCAGCAGCAGCCAGACGAACCCGCTGAACAGGGCGCCTACCCCCACGAACAGCCCGACGACAGGCCGGGTGGCCGGCGGCTGGCGCATCAGCCACAGGGAGCACCCAATGGCGCTCCAGAGCAGGATGACGGCCGCCAGGGCGAACCATCTGAATTGTCGGCCGGCGACGGCCGGGCTGGAACTCAAGATACGACTACCAAGACACGAGGATGGGGCGCAGTGTAGCCGAGTCGTCTATAACTTTCAGCCTAATTTTCCGACGACGCGAAAAAAGACTTTCCACAACCGGAACAAGCGCTTGGCACAGGTTTTTAACCCTTTATCTCAAAGCACTTTCCGACGTTTGCTCAGCCGCAACACGAACCACCGTCACCCCGTTTGAAGCCCATTTTGGCCAGCAGCTTTTCCGGCGGGCAGAAACCGGTGAAACCACTTTGCAGCAGGTTCAGGCCGACGAAGGCAGTGAAGGCCAGGAACCACTCGGAAACGAAAACCGGGCTGCCTTGCCAGCCGAGGGCCAGCGAGAGAACGACGAAAAAGCCGGCCATGATGCGGATTGCACGTTCGATGGTCATGAATGTTCCTTTCTGAAAGCAGAGAAATACAGCACCGGGATGACGACCAGCGTGAGCAGGGTGGACACCAGGATGCCAAAAATGAGGGCCAGGGCGAGGCCATTGAAGATCGGGTCGTCGAGGATGAACAGCGCGCCGAGCATGGCGGCCAGCGCGGTCAGGGCGATCGGCTTGGCCCGCACGGCGGCGGACTGGATCACCGCGTCGTGGAAGCTCATGCCAGCAGCGACCTGCTGCTTGATGAAATCGACGAGCAGGATGGAGTTGCGGACGATGATACCGGCCAGCGCGATCATGCCGATCATCGAGGTGGCGGTGAATTGCGCGCCGAACAGCGCGTGGCCGGGCATGACGCCGATGATGGTCAGCGGAATCGGCGCCATGATGATCAACGGCACCAGATAGCTACCGAAATGGGCGACGACCAGCAGGTAGATCAGGATCAGGCCGACGGCGTAGGCGATGCCCATGTCGCGGAAGGTTTCGTAAGTCACCTGCCATTCGCCGTCCCACTTCAGGCTGTAGCCGGCGTAGGGGTCGGACGGCTGACGGATGAACCATTCGCCGAGCGTTCCCCCCTCCGGAAGGGCCATGCCGTTGACCTTGCTGCGGATGTCGAACATGCCATAGAGCGGCGAATCGAGCTTGCCGCCCATGTCGCCCACGACATACACCACCGGCAGCAGATCCTTGTGGTAGATCGCCTTTTCCCGCGCCATGTCGCGCACTTCGACCAGTTCCGAGACCGGCACCAGCACGCCGTCACGCGAGCGGACACGGAGCTTGAGCAAGGCGTCGAGCGAGGACTGCTTCTCGGCAGGCAAGGCGATGCGCACCGGAATCTCGAATTTGGATTCGGTATTGCGCGCCGGCGTCACGTCCATGCCGGCAAGCCCCATGGTCACCACCTCGACGATGTCGCTTTGCGCCACGCCAAGCTGGGCCGCCTTGCTTTGCAGCACGTGCAGAACGAACTTGCGGGCATCGGCCTCGATGTAGTCGTCGATGGCGACGATATCCGACGTCTGTTCGAACGCCGCGCGCACCCGCTTGCCGACGGCCATCTGCCCGGCGTAATCGGGACCGTAGATTTCGGCCACGATGGGCGACATGACCGGCGGACCGGGCGGCACTTCGACCACCTTGGCAACGCCGCCATTCTTCCGGCCGATCGCCTCGATGCGGTCGCGCACCGACACGGCAATCTCGTGGCTCTGCCGCGAGCGATGCTTCTTGTCCACCAGGTTGACCTGAATGTCACCCTTCTCCGGAGCGGCACGCAAATAGTACTGGCGGACCAGCCCGTTGAAATTGATCGGACTGGCCGTTCCGGCATAAGCCTGATAATTGACGACGTCAGCCTCCTTGGCCAGTTCGGCGCCGATTTCATGCAGCACGCGGGCGGTTTCCTCCACCGGCGTGCCGACCGGCAAATCGACCACGACCTGGAATTCGCTCTTGTTGTCGAAGGGCAGCATCTTCAGCACGACGAGCTGGAACCAGGCCAGCGACACCGAACCGGCAATCAGCAGCACGATGGCGATGGCCAGCCTGACGCGGGCCGCGCCCCCTTTCACCGGATCGAGAAAGGGCGTCAGCAGCCGGCGGAAGGTGGCATCGAGCGTGGCATCGAGCTTAGACTGCACCGGCTCGGCGTGCCCGCTGCCGTGCGACTTCATCAGCTTGGCCGCCAGCCAGGGCGTCACAACAAAGGCGATGGCCAAGGACAGCGCCATGCCCATCGACGAGTTGATCGGAATCGGGCTCATGTACGGCCCCATCAGGCCGGACACGAAAGCCATCGGCAGCAGGGCGGCGATCACGGTCAGCGTCGCCAGGATGGTCGGCCCGCCGACTTCGTCCACCGCCCCCGGAATGATCTCGAGCAGGCCCTTGTCCGGATGCAGCCCTTGCCAGCGATGGATGTTCTCGACCACCACGATCGCATCGTCGACAAGAATGCCGATCGAAAAAATCAGCGCGAACAGCGACACACGGTTCAGCGTAAAGCCCCAGGCCCAGGACGCGAACAGCGTCGCGGCCAGGGTCAGCGTCACGGCAACGCCGACGATCACCGCCTCGCGCCGGCCGAGCGCGAAGAAAACCAGGGCAACCACGAAGGCCGTGGCAAAAATCAGCTTGCCAATCAGCTTTTGCGCCTTCTCGGTGGCCGTTTCCCCATAGTTGCGCGTTACCGTGACCTCGACCCCTTCCGGGATCACCGTGTTCTTCAGTGCCTCGATGCGCGCGATGGCGGCGCTCGCCACGTCGGCGGCGTTGACCCCCGGCTGCTTCGACAACTGGATGGTCACCGCCGGATACTCGCCATCCCGGGTGCCAAACCAGGCGTAGCGCTTCGGCTGGTCGGGGCCGTCCTCGACGCTCGCCACATCGGCCAGGTAAACCGGCTTGCGCGACTGGGCATCGCCCCGCACGGCAACGACCAGACGCTTCACGTCGGCCACCGATTCGAGATAGGTGCCGGTCTGCACCATCACCTCGCGGTTGCCGGCCGTCAGGCTGCCCGAGCTTTGCAGCGCATTCGAAACCTTCAGCGCGCCGGCGATATCCTGCGGCGTGACGCCATAGGCATTCATCCGTTCGGCGTCCATCAGCACGCGGATGGCGTGATCGGGACCGCCCAGCGTCGACACGTCACGGGTACCCTTGATGCGCTTGAGTTCGATCTCGACCGCCCGCGCCACCTGCTGCAGGTCGTAGGCCGAACGGGCCGGATCGGCCGTCCAGAAGGTCAGGCCGAGGATGGGCACATCGTCGATGCCGCGCGGCTTGATCACCGGCTCCATGACACCCAGGTTGGGCGCCAGCCAATCGCGGTGCGCCATCACCGTATCGTGCAGGCGGAGCACCGCATCGTTGTACTTGACGCCGACTTCGAACTGCACGGTGATCACCGCCATGCCGGGGCGCGACATGGAATAGACATGCTCGACACCATGCATGCGCGACAGCACCTGCTCGCCCGGCCGGGCCACGAGATTTTCGACATCCTTGGCCGAAGCGCCCGGAAAGGCGACCAGCACGTCGGCCATCGTCACGTCGATCTGCGGCTCTTCCTCGCGCGGCGTGACCAGCGTGGCAAAGATGCCCATCAGCAGGGCGACCAGCGCCAGCAGCGGCGTCATCCGAGAAGCCTGGAAAGCGGCAGCGATGCGCCCGGAAATACCGAGGGAAGTGTGTTCAGCGCGCATGGCTTACTTGCCCGCTGGCGAATTTTTCAGGGCAATCGCGGCCTTCACCGGCTCGGTCACCACCTGGTCGCCCGGTGCCAGGCCGGCCAGCACCTCGATCTCGCCCTGCCCGACGATATCGCCCAGGCGCAACTGGCGCAGGCTCAGGCGGCCGTCGGCGGCCTGCACGTAAACCGCCGCCACCTCGCCGCGCCGCAGCACGGCCTTGGCCGGCACGGCCAGCTTCTCGGCCTTGCCGGTGATGAAATGGACACGCGAGAACATGCCCGGCACCGCTTCCGGCACATCCGGCAGGTTGACGCGCACCGGCGTCACATGCGTCGCCGCATCGGCCGTCGGCAACACCTGAACCGAGGTGGCCTCGACCCATTTACCCAACTCCGGAAACTCGACACGGGCCGCCTTCACGTTGCGCATCTCTTTCAGACGATACTGCGGAATGTTCGCCGTGACACGCAGGCCGCCCGGCTGGTAAATGGTGAACAGCGGCGCGCCCGGCATGGCCATGTCGCCCAGCTCCGCATGGCGGCGGGCGACGATGCCGGCAATCGGAGCGACGATGGTGGCATGACTCTGCGTGGCGCTCGCCGCGGCGCGATTGGCCGAGGCCGCATCGAAATCGGCCTTCGCCTTGTCGAGTGCCGCGGCGCTCATGAATTTCTGGGCCACCAGGCTCTTCGTCCGCTCGTAATTCACCTTGGCATTGGCGTACTGGGCCTCGGCGGCACGCGCGGCTTCCGCCGCCTCGCGGGCATCGATGCGCATCAGCACGTCGCCCTTCTTCACCGCCTGGCCGGCATCGGCCTTGACCTCCAGCACCCTGCCCGGCACCTGCGCACCGACGGTCGCCTGCTGGATGGCCTCGACGACGGCCTCGGCCGGAAAGAGCAGATCGACGGCATGCGGCTTGACCACGACGACGGGAAGCGATTCGGCAACGACAGGCGCCGACAGCGCCCATCCCAGGACCAGGGCGGAGAGAATATTTGTCTTCATGAATATAAGAATACGCTAATTTACCTGAAAAGAGCAAGGCACGCCGGCATGACCACCTTGATTATTATCGCTTTTTTCAGGCCGGCTTCCAGATGTTCCGGCAGCGCGTTTCGACGATCCACCAACTGCACACGATGCCGACCAGCGCCAGTGCCGTCGCCACCCCGACCCCCCCCCGCCAGGCCGCCAGATCGTAAACACGCGCCCCGGCCACCATCTCGCCCTTCCAGCCCAGATCCATGACCCAGCCGACCACCGGCTGGAAGACCGCGGCCGCGAGGAAGCTGCCCATGTTGGTCACGCTGGTCGACATGCCGGACAGCATCGGCGGATTGACTTCCTTGGCGCAAGCCCAGGTCAGCGAGAAACTTGCCGTCGCCAGCCCCTGCAGGGCGAACAGGACATACGACACCTCCAGCGGCATGCGGATGCCCGACAGCAGAATCAGCCACACCGCACCATACACATGGCTGGCGACGATGATGACCGGCTTACGCCGGCCCAGGCGGTCGGACAGGGAACCGAGCGCCAGGCAGCCGACCGCGAAGCCGCCAAACCACAGCGACAGGTGGTTGGCGGCAACCGGACGTGTCATTTCGTGCACCTGCATCAGGTAGGGCACCGTCCACAAGCCGGCAAAGGTGAAGAAGGCGCCGCACAGGCCGGTATTGACCAGGATGGCCGGCCAGGTGGCCCGGTTGCGCACCACCGACAGCAGACTGTTGAAAAGTGCCGTGCGGTCGAAACGGGGCGCTGCCACCGGGGCCGCCTCCGGACGATCCCGCACGACCAGCCAGCAGAGCGCCGCCAGGACCAGCGACAACACGCCGACGCCCACAAAAACGCCACGCCATCCGGTGGCCTGCGCCACCGCGGAGAGGGGCGCCCCGGCCAGCACCGAGCCGAGATTGCCGATCAGCATGGAGAGTCCGACCAAGGTGGCAAAACGGCGTTCCTCGAACCAGACGGCGATCAGCTTGAGCATGGCGATGAAGACCACCGACACTCCCAGACCGATCAGGGTCCGTCCGACCAGGGCAATGTCGAGCGAGGGGGCCAGACCGAACAGGAAGCTGCCGACGCCCCCCATCACGCCGCCCAGCATCAGGATGCGGCGCGGCCCCAGCGTATCGGCCAACATGCCGGTCGGCACCTGCATCACCGTATACACATAGAAATAGGTTGCCGCCAGCACGCCGAGCGAGGCGGCCGAGGTCTCGAAAGCGGCCGCCAGGTCATTGGCAATGCCGGCCGGCGCGAAGCGCTGGAAGAAGGACAGCACGTAAGCCAGGGCGACGATGCCAAGCGCCAGCCAGCGACGCTTCATTTGTTCCGGTGTCAGGTGCAGCATGGGTTCTCCGTCAGGTTTGTCGTTATGTCGGGGCCTTGGCGCAAGGCGACCCCGATTCTAGCTGACGTTAACGTCAACTGCCGCAAGGAAAAGCCCGTCGATCGCTCAGGAAGCCCGCTCGATCAGCAGGCTTTCGATCTCGCTGCGCCCGACCGGGCTGGCCATGGCGATCAACGTGAAGCCCGGCTTGAGCAGGAAATCCTTGTCCGGATTGAACTGCCAGTTGCCATTGCGTTCGCGCACGGCGAGCAGCACGTAATGGGCGCTGCGCAGTTCCAGGGTGCCCAGCGGTTTGGGGATGAAACCGGCCGGCACCGCCACCTCCTCGACCCGCAGGTTCTTCTCCGACTTCAGCATCTCGTCGAGAAAGGACACCACGTGCGGCCGGATCATCGCCGAGGCAATGCGCATGCCGCCGGTAAAATCGGGCGAAACGATGGCATCCGCGCCCGCCTTGCGCATCTTTTCGATGTTGCGCGTTTCGGTACAACGGGCGACGACGCGCAGTTCCGGCTTCAACTGCTTGGCGGTGATGACGATCATCAGATTGCGCGAATCGTCGCCGGTCACCGCGAACAGTCCCCTCGCATCCTCCAGGTCGGCCGCCTTCAGCACATCGTCGTCGCTGGCGTCGCCATGCAGGTAAAGGAAACCCGGGTTCCTTTCCTTGTAATCCTCGAGCAGCTGCAAATCCTCGTCCACCCCGACAAAATGGCGATGGGTCGCCTCCAGTTCGTGTGCGATGTTGCGCCCCACCCGGCCGAAGCCGCACAGGATGTAATGGCCTTTCAGTTTCCGGATTGCTTTTTCCATGCGTTTTCTCCGCAAGGTTCCATTGAGATCGGTTTCGAGGAGCGCCACGGTGACGACCGAAAAGAGCAGCGACAGGTTGCCCGCCCCGAGGATGCCGATCACCACGGTCAGCACCCGGGCCGGCTGATTGCTCGACATGTCGATGATCTCGCCATAGCCGATGGTCGCCACGGTGATGAAGGTCATGTAAAAGGCATCGAACCACGAATACTTGCCCTCGGTCAGGATCATGTAGCCGACCGTACCGAAGACATGCACGAAGACCAGCAGTCCGATCGCGACATAGACCAGACGGACGATATAGCCGGTCTGCGCGGTATTGAGGGCGGCCATGCCGCGGGAATCGCTCATTCGGCGAGCGGCACCGATTGCGTCATGAAAATCACCGCCTTGCCACCATCCATGTTGGCATGCAGCGATTCGACCAGCGGCGGACTGACCGGCTGCTCGGCATCCCACCGGATGATGAAATTGGCCCCGGAGCCACCGGACGCGTCATTCAGTTCGACGAACAATTCCAGGGTTCCCAGCGGTGGAATCAGCATCGGCGTCGGCACGCGCTCACCCAGCAGCTTGCCGTTGGTGTCGAAATAACGGGCCGACAGCACGCGCACCGGCCGCCGGGCATCGGTGTTGCGGATGCTGACCAGCGCCGACAGCAGCACGTAGGACGCCTTGCCGTTCTTGCCCAGGTTGCCATACAACATGTGCGAATAAATTGGCAGATACAGCGTCTGCCCCTTGCTCGGCGCCCGCACCTCCTGGGCATGCGCGCCCCAGCCCGCCGCCCAGACCGCCATGACCGCGCCGCACAGCAAACGCCGCATCGCCCCTTGCCACCCCATGATCCCTCCCTTGCCAACGCCCGATGCGCATGGCGACTCGATGATTCCGTCCGATTCTGCCACAAGGCGGCGGACTGACTGAAGGCCGCCGCGCCCCTGGCACGCCCCCCCTGCCGTCCGCCATTCTTCAGGCATATCCGCCCACCGGCAATCGATTACAATCCCCCTTTTCGTATGCGACGAATCGAGCCCATGCGGCCAACCGCACTGATCGTTGAACACGATCCCGACACCCGCCACCTCCTCAGTTCGACCCTGGCCAGCGCCGGCATCGCGAGCCTCCACGCTCCCACCGGGGCCGCCATGTGGCAGCAACTGGTGCAGGCCCCGAGCATTGTCATCCTCGATCTCAGCCTGCCCGACGGCGATGGTCTCGAACTGCTGCGCCAGTTGCGCCAGACTTCCGATGTGCCGGTTCTCATCCATACGACGCGCTCCAACGAAATCGAGCGCATCATCGGCATCGAGATCGGCGCCGATGACTTCCTGCCCAAACCCTGCAACCTGCGCGAACTGCTGGCCCGTGTCCGCGCCCTGCTGCGCCGCACGCAGCGCAGCACCCCGATGTCACGTGGCGACCTGCGCCGGCTGCACTTCGGCGAATGGACGCTGGATACCGCCTCCCGCGAACTGACGCACACCGACCACCCGCCCGCCACGCTGGGCGTTTCCGGCTACGCCTTGCTGCTTGCCTTCCTCGAGCACCCGTTCGAGACGCTGTCGCGCGAAACGCTTTCGCGCGTCCTGAAGCGCGAATACATGCCGTACGATCGCATCATCGACGTGCACGTCAGCCAGATTCGCCGCACCCTGGGCAAGCAGGCCGATGGCAGCAGTTTCATCAAGACCCTGCGCTCGCAGGGCTACGTTTTCGTCGCCGACGTCGAAACCCACCACTGAGCGGGGCAACCCGCCATGTCGGCACCAGTCCCACCAGGAAGGGAACGATGAGCACCGAAATCGAACTCAAGCTGCAACTGAGCCCGAAGGCCGCAACCAGACTCGCCAAGCACCCGCTGCTGGCCAACATCCCGGCGCAGAACCAGCACCTGCTCAACACCTATTTCGACACGCCGGGCCTCGAACTGCACCAGCGCCGCGTTGCCGTTCGCTTTCGCAAGAAGGGCTGGCAATGGCTGTGCACCGTCAAATCCGCCGAACCGGCCAGCGGCGGCCTGGCCATGCGCAGCGAGTGGGAAACCCAGGCCACGCCGGGCATCTTCGATTTCAGCCATGTCGATCACGACGACTTCCGGCGCTTTCTCGAAGCCCGCGCCGACCAGCTCGAAGCGGTCTTCACCACCGACTTCAAGCGCCAGACCTGGCAGGTTCCGTTTGGCGAATCCCTGATCGAACTGGCCATCGACCGCGGCCACATCGAAAGCCGCGGCCAGCGCCAGCCGATCTGCGAAATCGAACTCGAACTGCTCTCCGGCAAGGTCGACGACCTCTTCTGGCTGACCCGCCAACTGCAAAGCGACCACCACCTGCACCCGGCCATCGCCAGCAAGGCCGAGCGCGGCTACCACCTCTTCCTCGGCACCCCGCCCACCCCCTGCAAGGCCCGGCCCGCCGCCCTCGACGCCGGCATGAGCCCGGTCGGCGCCTTTCGCGCCATTGCCCTCAACTGCCTCGAACACTTCCAGCGCAACGAACAGGGCCTGCTCAACGGCAACGATCCGGAATTCGTCCACCAGGCCCGCGTCGCCCTGCGCCGCCTGCGCTCCGCCGTCAAGCTCTTCGCCCCCGTCCTGCCCGCCGACTTCGTCGCCGCCTACGGCCAGACCTGGCAAACCCTCGCCAGCGCCCTCGGCGAAGCCCGCAACTGGGATGTCTTCCTGCTTGAGACCCTGCCCCCCTTCCTGGCCGCCTTCCCCGCCGACAAGCACGGCAAGCGCCTGCAAAAGATCGCCCAGCGCAAGGCAAGGCACGCCCGCCAGTCCGTCGCCGCCCTGCTCGCCGTCGACGAATACCCGCGCCTGCTCCTCGAATTCACCGCCGCCGTCCATACGCTGGGCGACCCCCTCCCCCTGCCGCTCGCCGAATTCGCCCGCCAGCAACTCGCCCGCCACGCCCGCAAGGCCCGCCGGCTGGCCAGGCGCCACACCGCGCTGAGCCCGGCCGAACGGCACCGGATGCGCATCGCCTTCAAGAAACTGCGCTACACCCTCGAATTCCTCGCCCCGCTGGCCAACCCCGCCAAACTCCGCCCCTACCTCGCCGCCCTCGCCCGCCTGCAGGACGAACTGGGGCAGATCAACGACTGCGTCACGGCAGAAAGCATGGTCGGCACGGCAACCGGCCACGCCAGCCCCGCCCCCCTCCAGGCCTGGATCCGCGGGCGCCATGCCCTGCTGATCGAGCGCCTGGACGGGGCCATCGAGAACTGGCTGGCGCAACGCCTGCCGAAATGAGGGCGCCATGCCCACAAGGCCGCGCCGGGCCATTGAGACAGAGCACATAGCCTCCCCAAATGAAAATGGGAGGCTCAAGAAGCAAAAAAGCCGGAGCACATTCTCCGGCTTTTTTCTGTTGATAGCGCCTGTTTAACGGCACTGTGCGGGCACAAATCTGGGGTTGCTTGCGTTGTTGCAAACCCACGTCACACCAGACGCTGCCAGCGTACCAACCAAATCGAACGTAACAGTATTGTTGCCGCTAGCCGCAACAGAGGTAGTAACGGTGACAGGGCCTACACCATTGCCAGCGTCGACACATCGTGTAATCGTAGTACGACCGTTCCGGACACCAGTCGTCACCCCATTGCAAGCGTTATTCAAATTCCCCGCCGCCAAGTTTTCCGAGATAGTCGCTTTCGCAGCACTAGCCTGTACCAAGCCCTCCGAGACCTGGGCTCGAATCGTGTAATCCTGATAAGCAGGCAATGCGATCGCGGCCAAAATACCAATAATCGCCACCACGATCATCAGTTCGATCAGGGTGAAACCTTGTTGAACCTGTTTCATGTCAATCTCCTCTAAGGTAATCGGCGGAAAAGCCGCTTGCCTTGTCTCATACAGATTCCGTGCCAGCCTGCACCGCGCCGCCCATCGGCCCCGGAACCCATTCCAAACCCCTTTCAATTCAGTCAATTAGCATCCCCATGCAGCGAACAGGTAGGGCATCGCGCCCGTACGCCACGGGCCCGGGTGACAATTTTCGGCACATCGAACCGCCCAAATGCGGCAGCCCCCCCGCCCCAAACCCGTTTCATCCGGGCGCACCACTCAGCCGTCGATCTGCTCCGGCCGCAGGAAGGCTTCGGCATAGCGCTGGAAGACACGGCCCTTGATGAACACGTCGTACAAATCGGGGTCGATGTGTCCCCTGCGGCAGAAGTCTTCCAGGATGTCCAGCGCCTGCGCCAGGCCCATGCCTTCCTTGTACGGCCGATCCTTGGCCGTTAGCGCCTCGAAGATGTCGGCGATGCCCATCATCCGGGCCTGCCAGCTCATTTGCTCACGCTTCAGGCCGCGCGGGTAGCCTGTGCCGTCGACCCGCTCGTGGTGGCCGCCGGCATATTCCGGCACGTTCTTGAGGTGCCGGGGCCAGGGGAGTTGTTCGAGCATGCGGATGGTGGCGACGATGTGGTGGTTGATGATGTCGCGCTCGGCGGCATTGAGCGTGCCGGAGGGGATGGTCAGGTTCTCGATTTCATCGGCACTGAGAAAGGGCTGCTCCTGACCGTCCGGCCCCTGCCAGCGGTAGGCTTCGGCGATCTGCCGGACGCGGGCGATGGCCGCTTCGTCCATTTTTTCGCAGCCGATATTGGCGCGGCGCAGGTGCGCGCGGTCGCTGTCCAGTTGCTGGCAAAAGGCCCGATACGCCTGCTCCGCCGCTTCGGCCGGCTGGCCTTCGGCGATGCGGCGCCATTTGGCAATTTCGGCATCACGCCGCACGACTTCCCAGCGGGTGTCGATCAGCGCGATGCGATCGAACAGGGTTTGCAGCTTGGTGGCCTTGTCGACGACGTGAACGGGCGTCGTCACCTTGCCGCAGTCATGTAGCAGCGCGGCGATGCGCAGTTCGTAGCGGTCCTGATCGGTCAGTTTGAAATCGGCGAGCGGCCCTTCGGTGATGGCGTCGGCGGCCTCGGCCAGCATCATGGTCAGTTCCGGCACGCGCTGGCAGTGGCCGCCGGTGTAGGGCGATTTTTCGTCAATCGCCAGGTTGATCAGCCGAACGAAGGATTCGAACAGCAATTCCAGCTGCTGCACCAGTTGCCGGTTGCTGAGCGCCACGGCGGCCTGCGAGGCGAGCGACTCGGCCAGACGCTGGTCGGCCGGCGAGAAGGCGACGACCTGGCCGGTGTGCGGATCGAGCGCATTGATCAGTTGCAGGACGCCGATCACCTCGCCGGCGTGATCCTTCATCGGCACGGTCAGAAAGGATTGCGAACGGTAGCCGGTGCGCGCATCGAACTGGCGCGTGCCGGAAAAATCGAAACCTTGCGCGGTGTAGGCATCGGCAATGTTGACCGTGTTCCCGGTGATGGCGGCGTAGGCGGCGACCATGCCGTCATTGGGCGAACCATCCTCGCGCCACAGCGGCAGGCGGGGAAAAAGGCCGGAAGCGGCTTGCGGGCGGGTACCGCCGAGGGCGATGTGCAACGAATCGGTGCGAACGATCTCGAATTGCAGGAAGCGGCGGTCTTCCGTCACCCGGTAAAGGGTTCCGCCATCGGCACGGGTGATCTGCTTGGCAGCGAGGACGATTTTTTCGAGCAGGCGCCCGATGTCATGCTCGTTGGACAGCGAGGCGCCGATGTCGTTGAGCTGGTCGAGACGCCGGAAAACGTCTTCGAGCGCGGCAGCGGTTTCGGGCACGGCAGTCCCGTCGTCGTTCATGTTAGAAAAGGAGGATCTGGTTGTTTTGCAGCATGGCGGGATTGTACGCTGCGAGATCGCGCTCGATTTCGCGCAGGGTCCGCTCGATGTCCCCGGGTTTGAGATGGGTGATGAGCACCTCGCAGGGTTGCTGCAGGCAGGCCAGCTGCTCGCCGAGAAGCTGCGGGCACAGGTGGCGGGAGGCTTCCGCCAGGCGAATTTCGTGGTTGGAGAAAGCGCATTCGATCAGCAGGTAGCGCAAGTTCGGGAGGGCATTGACGGCCTTCCAGAATTCGGCCGAAGGGCCGGTATCGCCGGAAAAGACGAGGCTGCCGGCACCGGAATCGAGACAGTAGCCAACGGCGGGCACGGTATGGCTGACCGGCAGGGCGCTGATGCGCCGCCCGCCCAGGTCGACGGCGACGCCGATTTCGAGCGGGGCGAAGCGCACGAAGGGCCGCTCGGCATCCGGCAGGCGGGTGAAATCCGGCCAGATGGCCCCGTTGAAAATGTGCTGGCGCAGCGCCTCGATGACAGCGGGGATGGCATGGACGACGAGCGGTGTCGGGCGCCAGTCGGCAACCGAATCGGCCATCAGCGGCAAGGCGAGGATGTGGTCGAGATGGGCGTGGGTCAGGAAGACATGATCAATGGCCGCCAACTCCGCGATCGACAAGTCCGCCACCCCGCTTCCGGCGTCGATCAGGATGTCCTGATCGACGAGAAAGGATGTGGTGCGCAGATGCCGGCCGCCGATGCCGCCACTGCAACCGAGAACGCGAAGTTTCATGTGCGGGGAGCCTGTGGGTTGACTGCCATGGTTTGATTGCCCATGCGGCAGACAGCCCGTGCCGAGTGCCGCAAATCAGTCCGATTCTAGCCCCGGGAATCGCAGCGGCCCAGTGCGCAGCGTGAAATACCTCACGAAAGGGGACACAGAAGGGGCGGCCCTCAGGCGCGCAGGAAGAACTCCATCTTGATTCCGGCAATCTCGATGATGTCATGATCGGCGAGCGGATGGGCCTGGGCATCCAGGCTCTTGCCATTCACCAGGGGGAACTGGCGCCCCTCGACATGGGTGATGAAGTAGCCATGCGGCCGGCGGGCGATGACGGCGACCTGCAGGCCGGGTTTGCCGAGGGTGGTCAGGGTCTTGGTCAGCTCCAGCTCCTTGCCGGCATTCGGCCCGTTGAGCAACTGGATGGCGGCGCCGGCGGTGGGGTGCGGCGGCTTGGGCTGCGACACGACACCGACGCTGGAACGGACGAGGGGATCGGGGTTTTCCAGTTGCAGTTCGCCGGGCATTTTCAGTTGCCCGGAGCGGATCGCCGCATTCCGTTCGAAATCGCTGGCCGCCGCACCGGCCTGCAGGTCGGCAAGGTACTTCAGCTTGTACTTGCCGAGTTCGATGACGTCGTTGTTGCGCAGAAAATGCTTCTTGATCGGCTGGCCATTGACCAGCGTGCCGTTGGTGCTGTTCAGGTCTTCCAGGAAGGAATCGGCCAGGATGGTGACGACGACGGCGTGATCGCCGGAGATGGCGAGGTTGTCGATCTGGATGTCGTTATGCGGCTTGCGGCCGATCGTCAGCCGTTCCTTGTTGAGCGGGATTTCCTTGAGCACCAGGCCGTCCATCGACAGGATCAGTTTTGCCATCGCAGTTTCCTCGTCTTATGTCAGTCGTTGCTGCAATCGCCGCCACCAGCCACGCGGCGCAGCAAAGTCGGTCAATACCCTGATCAGGATAACCGATACATTATCCCGTCCGCCATGATCGTTGGCCATATGCACCAGATGGTCGGCGGCCAGCTGCAGGTTTCCGCTGAGCGTGCGCAGGGCAAGGGCGATGTCCTCGTCGTCGACCATGTCGTTCAGACCATCGGAGCACAGCAGGATGACATCCCCGACCTGCACGTCGAATTCGCAAACATCGACCTCGACGGTGGGCGCCACGCCCAGCGCGCGGGTGACCAGATTGCGGCCGGCGGCATGGCGCGCCGCCGCCGGGCTGATCTGGCCGCTGTCGACCTGCTCCTGAATCAGCGAATGATCGTGGGTGAGCAAGGCGAAATCGTCACCGCGCAGCCGGTACAGACGCGAATCGCCGACATGGGCAACGCTCATCCGGTTGTCGTAAAGCCAGGCGAGCACCAGCGTCGTCCCCATGCCGGCATAGCGGGGCGTGCTTTGCGCAGCATGGAAAATGGCGAAATTGGCGGCCCCGACTTCATTCAGGATATGGCGCTCGATGGTGGCGGCATCGTGGCCTGCCGCATGACCCTGCAGCGCGGAGGAGGCAATCAGGCGCCCGAGATCGGCTGCCAGGCGCGTCGTGGCCAGGCCGCTGGCCACCTCGCCGGCATTGTAGCCGCCCATGCCGTCGGCCAGGATGGCCAGGCCGAGGCGGCCATCGACGAAAACGGCATCCTCGTTGTGCGTGCGGAGCAATCCGGGATCGGTGCTCAGCGCAACGGCGAGGGCGTTTTCCGGCAGCATGGCGCTCAGAACGGCAGCGCCACGCCCAGACCGCGCGTCTCGGCGGCCTGCACGACCCGCCAGGCGACGGCAAGGTCCTGAATCGCCATGCCTTGCGATTCGAACAAGGTAATCTGCCCGGCCGATTCCCGCCCTGCCCGACGACCGGCGATCACGTCGCCCAGTTCCAGCAACTGCCGCTCGTGCAGCCGGCCCTTTTCGAGCAGGGGGAGCAGGTCGCCGCATTCGGCCAGCGCCGTCGGTACGGAATCGACGGCAATCACCGCGCAGCGGCGCACCGTGGCTTCCGACAGCTCCTGACGGATCAGCGCATTCGAGCCGGCAGCGTTGATATGCGTTCCTTCCTCCAGCCAATCGGCATCGAACAGCGGTTGCGCCGCCGTCGTCACGGTGCCCACCACATCGCTGCCGCGCACGGCATCCTCGGCGCTCTGCGCCGGAACGACGGCGATGCCGGTCTGTTCGCTGAGGCGCCGGCAGAAGTCCTGCAGCTTGTCAGCCTTCCGGCTGAAAACCTTGACCTGCTCAAGCGGCAGCGTGGCGCAGATTGCCCGGACGTGGCCTTCCGCCTGCCAGCCGGCCCCGAACACCCCGGCGATGGTCGAATCTGGTCGGGCCAGCCAGCGGGCGGCGACGCCACTCGTCGCGCCGGTGCGCATCATGCCCAGATAGTCGGCAGCAACGACCGCTCGCAGCCGTCCGCTCGCCGCATCGAACAGATGCACCAGAAAACGGTTGCCGGAACGGTTGCTGGTATAGGCCTTGTAGCCAAGGATGCCCTGCTCCGGCAAGGCGCCCTGCAGGATGTGCAGCGCCGTCTGCGGCAGGCGGCTGCGCGCCCGGGGCGTATCGCAGGCCCGGCCAAGCGCCAGGTCGCGATGGGCCGATTCGACACCGTCGAGCGCCATTTCCATGGTCAGCACCTGTTTGACATCCTCTTCCGAAAGATACAAGGCCATGCGCATTTCTCCCTAAACGATCGTGACATCCTGCCGGGCCAGGATGCGCTGCTCGAGCCAGCGGCCCACCGCGACAACCAGCAGCGCCCCCGCGGCCCCGGCCGCCTTGGCCGACCAGGCCGGCAGCGGTGGCAACAGGCCGGTCACGCCGGGGTCGGAAAAGATCATCTGACCGGCTACGTAGCCGAGCAGGCCGGCGCCGAACAGCACGATGGACGGAAAGCGTTCCATCCCGTGCAGGATCAGCTGGCTCGACCAGACAATCAACGGGATGCTGACCGCCAGGCCGAACAGTAACAGGAGCAGGCTGCCATGCGCAGCCCCGGCGACGGCAATGACGTTATCCAGACTCATCACGAAATCGGCCACCACGATGGTCTTCACCGCCCCCCACAAATGAGCGGAAGGTTCGATATCGTGGCCCTCCTCGTCTTCCGGCAGCATCAGCTTGATGGCAATCCAGAGCAGCAAGAGGCCGCCGGCGAATTTCAGCCAGGGCAGGTTCATGACCAGGGCAGCGAACACGGTGAGCACGACCCGCAGGCTGACCGCACCGGCCACACCCCACAGGATGCCCTGCCGGCGCTGCGCCGGCGAGAGGTTGCGACAGGCCAGCGCGATTACCACGGCGTTGTCGCCGGAAAGCACGATGTCGATCAGTATGATCTGTCCGACGGCAAGCCAGAATGCGGCTGACGAAATATCCAGTTCCATGACCCGAGGCGCCAATAAAAAGGCGGGCCCGAGGCCCGCCTTTTTCCGGTTGAGCTAAACCCGGATTTTACAGCAAGGACTTGAGCAGCTTGCCCATTTCGGACGGGTTGCGCGTCACCTTGAAGCCGCACTCCTCCATGATGGCGAGCTTGGCATCGGCCGTGTCGGCACCGCCGGAAATCAGGGCGCCGGCGTGACCCATGCGCTTGCCGGCCGGCGCGGTGACGCCGGCGATGAAGCCGACGATCGGCTTCTTCATGTTTTCCTTGCACCACATCGCGGCTTCGGCTTCGTCCGGACCGCCGATTTCGCCGATCATGATCACCGCGTCGGTGTCCGGATCGTCATTGAACATCTTCATGACGTCGATGTGCTTCAGACCGTTGATCGGGTCACCACCGATACCGACGGCGGACGACTGGCCGAGGCCCAGTTCGGTGAGCTGACCGACGGCTTCGTAGGTCAGCGTGCCGGAACGGGAAACGACGCCGATGCGGCCCTTCTTGTGGATGTGACCCGGCATGATGCCGATCTTCACTTCGTCCGGGGTAATCAGGCCAGGGCAGTTCGGGCCGAGCAGCAGGGTCTTCTTGCCGCCCTTGGCTTCCTTTTCCTTCATCTTGTTGCGCACCATCAGCATGTCGCGGACGGGGATGCCTTCGGTGATGCAGATGGCCAGATCGAGGTCGGCCTCGACGGCTTCCCAGATGGCGGCAGCGGCACCGGCCGGCGGCACGTAGATGACGGACACGGTGGCGCCGGTTTCAGCAGCGGCCTCCTTGACCGAGGCGTAGATGGGCACGTCGAAGATTTTCTCGCCGGCCTTCTTGGGGTTCACGCCGGCAACGAAACAGTTCTTGCCGTTGGCGTATTCGATACACTTTTCGGTATGGAACTGACCGGTCTTGCCGGTGATGCCCTGGGTGATGATCTTGGTGTCTTTGTTGATCAGGATAGACATTCTCGGTAGCTCCTTACTTGACCGCTTCGACGATCTTGGTGGCGGCCTCGGCCATGGAATCGGCAGAGATGATGGGCAGACCGGAATCCTTCAGGATCTGCTTGCCCAGGTCTTCGTTGGTGCCCTTCATGCGGACGACCAGCGGCACGGACAGGTGGGTTTCGCGGGCTGCGGCGACGACGCCGGTGGCGATGGTGTCGCAGCGCATGATGCCGCCGAAGATGTTGACCAGGATGCCCTTGACCTTGGGGTTCTTGAGCATGATCTTGAAGGCTTCGGTGACCTTCTCGGTGGTGGCGCCGCCGCCCACGT
The DNA here is from genome assembly GCA_046297855.1 of Azonexus sp. Taxonomy (GTDB): domain Bacteria; phylum Pseudomonadota; class Gammaproteobacteria; order Burkholderiales; family Rhodocyclaceae; genus Azonexus. The sequence continues at coordinate 56,846 of JBKBHB010000009.1, read as the reverse complement.
CGAGGAAATTGGCCGGCTCGGCGCCGAACAGCTTGATGGTGTCCATGGTGGCCATGGCCAGACCGGCGCCATTGACCAGGCAGCCGATGTTGCCATCCAGGGAGATGTAGGCCAGATCGAACTTGGAGGCTTCGATTTCGTCCGGATCCTCTTCGTCCAGGTCGCGCATGGCGACGATTTCCGGCTGGCGGAACAGGGCGTTGGAGTCGAAGTTGAACTTGGCATCGAGCGCCTTGACGGTGCCGTCGGATTCGTGGATCAGCGGGTTGATCTCGGCGAGCGACGCGTCGGTTTCCATGTAGCAGGTATACAGGTTCTTCAGGGTCTGCACGCACTGCGGGATGGAGGCTTCGTTCATGCCCATGCCCTTGGCCAGGGTCAGGGCCTGCTCGTCGGTCAGGCCGACCAGCGGATTGATGAAGACCTTGACAATCTTTTCGGGGGTCTTGTGGGCGACTTCCTCGATGTCCATGCCGCCCTCGTAGGAGGCCATCATGGCGACGGACTGGGTGGCACGGTCGGTCAGGCAGGCAACGTAGTATTCGTGCTGGATGTCAGCGCCTTCTTCGATCAGCAGGTTGCGGACCTTCTGGCCTTCCGGGCCGGTCTGGTGGGTGACCAGCTGCATGCCGAGGATCTGGCTGGCGTATTCGCGAACTTTTTCGAGCGAGGTTGCAACCTTGACACCGCCCCCCTTGCCACGGCCACCGGCGTGAATCTGGGCCTTGACCACCCAGACCTTGCCGCCCAGGGTTTCGGCTGCCTTGACCGCGTCATCGACGGTCGTGCAGTGAATCCCGCGCGGAACCGTAACGCCGAATTTCTTCAGGATTTGCTTGCCCTGATATTCGTGAATTTTCATGCGCTTTCCTTGCGTTTAGTTGAGTTGCGAGCAATGAGCGGTAGCCGAACGATCCCCCGACCCCACCCGGTTATACCGTTTTGAATTCACGATCTTATCACAGAGATCCCAAACTAGATTAGCCCAAAATTCATAATTACAGAAGCCTTTCCGAGGCCTGCATCGCCTTGCGCAGCAGGGGCAGCAACAAGGCCGCAGCGGCCATCAGGCTGAGCACGGAGGCCAGCCAGAAGCCGGCCACGCCGAGCGGCGGCGACCAGCGATAGCACAGCCAGCCGCCACCGAGCAAACCGACACCCCAGAAGCAGACGACCTGGACCAGCATGGGCACGAAGGTGACCCGATAGGCACGCAGACAATGCCCGGCCACGGTCTGCAGGGCATCGAAGAACTGATAGAGGGCCACGTAGCCGACCAGCCCGACCGCCACCAGACGAACCGCCGGATCGTCGGTGTAAGCCGCGACGACGGGTCCGGCCGTCAGCCAGAGCAGCAGGCCGACCAGCGAGGAAGCGCCCGCTGCCAGCACCAGCCCGGCCTGAACCGTCAGCCGCGCCCGGGCCCGGTCGCGCGCCCCAACCGCCTGGCCGAGGACCGCCATGGTGGCGATGGCCAAGGACAGGGGCAGCATGTAAATCAGGGCCGACAGGTTGGCGACGATGCGGTGGCCGGCGACCACGGTCGCCCCAAGCGAGGCAACGAACAGGCTGATCAGGGTAAAGGAAGTGATCTCGACCAGATTCGACAGCCCCATCGGCACCCCCAGGCGGAGCAGTTCCCGCCAGGTCGCCCAACGCGGCCGGGACCAGTTGGCAAAGGGCCGGTAACGGGGCCCGAGCGGCCCGAAGGCGAGGTAGAGCGCCCCGCTGCCGCAGGCCAGCCAGGCGATGAGCACATTGGCCAGGGCACAACCGGCCACGCCGAGCGGCTCGCCGAGCCAGCCCTCCTGCGCCAGGCCCCAGGCCAGCAGGGCGTGCAGGGCCAGGCTGAACAGGCCGATGCCCATCAGCACGCGCGGCTTGCCCAGCGCATTGCAAAAGGCGTAGAAGGTCCGGTAAAACAGCGAAGCCGGCAAGCCCCAGGCGAGCAACCCCAGATAGGTTCGGACTTTGGCCTCGACCGCCGGATCCATGCCCGACCAGCCGAGCACGCCGCCCGGATGCGTCAGGAAGAGGATGCCCGGCACGGCAAGCAGGGTGGCAAGCCAGAAGCCCTGCTGCAATACATTGGCCACCTCGCCGTCCCGCCGGGCGCCATGCAGGTGAGCAACGACCGGAGCGACGGCCTGCAGCACCCCCACCAGGGCAAACACGACCGAAACGTGGATGCCGCCGCCAATCGCCACGGCAGCCAGATCGACCGGGCTGACATGCCCGAGCACGGCGGTATCGACGACCATCATGCCGATCGAAGCCAGCTGGGCAATCAGGATGGGAAAGGCATGGGCGACCAGGCCCCGGGCAACAGCAAGCAACATGAGCGGCATTGTCGCATGCCGCCGGCGCGGCCAGCCGGCCGACCAGCAATCCATGCGGCCCTTGATCTGCCTCAAGCCCTTTTTTGCCTATGCCATGAAAATGCGCGGTTCAGGAGGGAGGACAGAATGAAAACAGGCCTGCACGCCATCGAAAACGCCAGCCGCGACGAAATCGCGGCCCTGCAGACCACGCGCCTGAAATGGACGCTGCATCACGCTTACGCCAACGTGCCGCACTACAAGGCCGCCTTCGACGCGGCCGGGGTGCATCCGGACGATTTCCGGTCGCTCGCCGATCTGGCGAAGTTTCCTTTCACCAGCAAGCAGGACCTGCGCGACAACTACCCCTATGGCATGTTCGCCACACCACGCCAGCAGGTCGTCCGTGTCCACGCATCGAGCGGCGCGACGGGCAAGCCGACCGTCGTCGGCTACACGCAGAAGGACATCGACACCTGGGCCGACCTGATCGCCCGCTCGATCTACGCCGCGGGCGGCCGGGCCGGCGATATCGTGCATGTCGCCTACGGCTACGGTCTGTTCACCGGCGGCCTGGGCGCCCATTACGGTGCCGAAAAGCTGGGCTGCACCGTGATCCCGATGTCCGGCGGGCAGACCGAGAAGCAGGTCCAGCTGATCTGCGACTTCAAGCCGGACATCATCATGGTGACGCCCTCCTACATGCTCAACATCGCCGACGAATTCCGCCGGCAGGGAATCGACCCGCGCAGCACCGACCTGCGCATCGGCATCCACGGCGCCGAGCCCTGGACCGACGCCATGCGGGGCGAAATCGAGCACACCTTCGGCATCGACGCGATCGACATCTACGGCCTCTCCGAGGTGATGGGCCCCGGTGTCGCCAACGAGTGCGCCGAGAGCAAGGATGGCCCGGTGATCTGGGAAGACCACTTCTATCCGGAAATCATCGACCCGGCGACCGGTGAAGTGCTGCCCGAAGGCAGCCAGGGCGAACTGGTGTTTACCTCGCTGACCAAGGAAGCCATGCCGGTCGTCCGTTACCGGACGCGCGACCTGACCCGCCTGTTGCCGCCCACCGCGCGCAGCATGCGCCGCATCGGCAAGATCACCGGCCGCTCGGACGACATGCTGATCATCCGCGGGGTCAATGTCTTCCCGTCGCAGATCGAGGAACTCATCCTCAAGCAGCCGAAGCTGTCACCGCATTACGTTCTCGAAGTGACGCGTGACGGCCACCTCGATTCGCTCCGGGTCAATGTCGAGATGAAGCCTGAATTCCAGTTCGCCAGCGGGCCGGAAAAGGAATACGTGGCGCACGACCTGCAGCACCACATCAAGTCCTACATCGGCATATCCGCCAGGATCGAGGTGGTCGATATCGACAGCATCGAGCGCTCCATCGGCAAGGCCCGGCGCGTCATCGACAGACGGCCGAAATAGGTCGCCGGGCGCCACATCGCGGCGCCGGCCGCTTCAGACGATGCGCGCGTGCAGGCTGCCCACGCCATCCACACCCGCCATCAGGACATCGCCACGGACCAGCGGCCCCACGCCGGCCGGCGTTCCGGTATAGATCAGATCGCCAGCCTCCAGCCTGACCTGGGTGGAGAGGTTGGCGATGGTCTCCGGCACCGTCCACATCATGTCGGACAGGTCGCCCTGCTGGCGGAGCTGACCATTGACTTCAAGCCAGATCCGCCCCCGGGCCGGGTGGCCGCAAGCCGCCGCCGGCGTGATGGGGCCGACCACGGCCGACTGGTCGAAGCCCTTACCCATGTCCCAGGGGTGTCCCTTCGCCTTGGCCCGGGCCTGCAGGTCGCGCCGGGTCAGATCCAGCCCGACAGCATAGCCGTAAATCAGCTGCTGGGCCGCCCCGACCGCGACGTTTTGCCCGCCGTCGCCGAGGGCGACGACCAGTTCCACCTCGTGATGCAGGTTGTCGGTGCATGGCGGGTAGCAGACAGCCACCTCGCTCTCCCCGCCGACCACGGCGTCGCCCGGCTTGGTGAAGAAGAAGGGCGGCTCACGCCCCTCGGCCTGATCGGTCGCCCCCATTTCACGGGCATGCTCGGCATAGTTGCGGCCGACACAGAATATCCGTCGCACCGGAAAGCGCAGCGTACTGCCGGCCACCGGCAAGGAAACAACGGGATGCGGTGCAAAGACGTAGTTCATGATCGATCCTGTTCATCGCCCGTCGTGGAATATTTCACCCCCGGGGCATAACGAAAGTGATAGATTTCAAGAAAAGAAAACCGGATTGCGAGAAGCATCATGGGAAACACACTGGCCCGCATTGTCGCATTGACTACCGTGCTTACCCCAGCCCTGGCCAACGCCATCGGTTTCGGTGACATTGCCCTGCACTCCCGCATTGGGGAACCGCTGATGGCGGAAGTGCCCATTCTCGGCGAACGCAGCGAAACGCCGATTGCCGCCTGTTTCTCGATGGTCGCCCTGCACGGCGCGGACTTCCCGGTCGTGACCGCTGCCAAACCCCGGCTGATCAAGCGCGGCGCGTCCTACATCCTGCAGATCGTCGGCCAGCGCCCGGTCTATGAGCCGGTCTTCACCATCGGCGTGCGCGCCAACTGCGGTTACGACCTCGAACGCCAGTACGTCCTGATGCCGGAGCCGCCGATCGAACTGGCCCAAGCCGCGCCCCCCTTCATGCCGACACGGCTGTCCGACCGCCGGGCAAGGCGTCCACATGGCGGGCCCGTGAAGGGGAAACGCTGGAAACCATCGCCGAGGTTCGGGCACCGAACAATCCGGCCGAACGCCGGCGACTGCTGGCCGCGCTGCAAGAGGCCAATCCCGAGCTGGAGAGCGACATGCCGCTGGCCGACGGCACGCTTGTCCAAATGCCGCCGCAACGCAAACGCCCTGCCCCGCCGCCCAAGGCAGCGGATCGCCCGCTCGCCCGCACCGACGAGGCGAAAGCCGCCCCCCCTCGCCAACCAGGCACGCCTGGCCGGCAGCCCACAGCCACCGCCCCCCCCCCGCCCCCCTCCCGGGGGCAAAGGACCGCCTGGTGCTGGGAGCCGCCGGCGAACCGCCCACGGCCCGGGCCGCCGGTCAATCCGGCCTCACCTCACTGGCCGAAACCGAGGAGCGCCTGCTCAAACTCGAAACAACCCTGCATCGCCTGACACAGGAACTCGAGAAAATGGATCAGACCATCGACCTGGCGACCAAGGCCCTCGACGCGCAAAGCCGCCTGCAACTGGCGCAGAGCGTACAGCCGCCCCCCGCCGTGCCGGCCCCCGCCCTCGAAACCCGGAGCGCGGCAGCCATGCAGACGACTTCATCGAACTGGCTCGAACTGCTGCTCAGCGCCTCCCTCGGCGCCGGCCTGTCGATCGGCATGGCGTAATTCCTGAGCCGCCGGCGCCGCTATCCGGGCGACGAGGAAGTGCCGCTGGCCTTTTCCGGCTATCGCAGCGAAGCCACCCCAAGCCATCCCCCCCGGCCAGCCGAAGCCGCCGCCCCCCTCCCTGGGACGCCAGCCCCGGAGGCAAGCGGAATCCCCCGCCCGCCCACCGCCGCAGCGGCGCCGCAGCCGATCGGGGAATGCGACATCCCGCTCCAGCCGGAAGCCGAAGTCATCGAGGCCCGGAACGAAGACGAACATTCCGTGCTCGAACTGGCCGAAATCATGCTTGCCTTTGGCCGCCTGGGGGGCGCCGCCGAAACGCTGGCCGAGCATATCGACCAGACGATGCCGAACAGTTTCGAACCATGGAACATGCTGCTCGACCTGTACCGGCGCGGCGGCATGCGGCAGGAGTTCGAAACCTTGGCGGAACGAATGCGCGAGCGCTTCAATGCCCGGATTCCCGACTGGAACGAATCCCCGACGCCGGTTTCCGGCCTGAAGCGCCTGGAAGATTTCCCACACGTCACCCAGAAGGTGGTTCAATTGTGGGGCTCACAGGCCTGTATCGATTACCTGTACGGCCTGGTGCACGACACCCGCACCGGGCAGCGCAGCGGCTTCCCGCTCGAAGTGGTGGAAGAAATCGCCTTGCTCATGCGCATCCTGGCCGACGGCTACAACCTGCAGCGACGCCACTGAACCGTTGATCGCCGGTCAGACCGGGTTGTCGAGATCGACAAACTCGCACGCGATGCCGAACTGGCGGCCGAGATGCCCGGCGAGCGCCTGCACGCCATAGCGCTCGGTGGCATGATGCCCGGCAGCGAGGTAGGCGACACCGCTCTCGCGGGCCAGGTGCACGGTCTGCTCCGAAATCTCGCCTGACAGGTAGGCATCGACGCCGAGCGCAATGGCCTGCTCGAAATAGCCCTGCGCCCCGCCGGAACACCAGCCGATACGGGCAATCGGCCGTCCGGCCTCGCCGATGACGAGCGGTGCCCGACCCAGCACGCGCTGGACGCTGCCGGCCAGTTCCGCCAGATCGCACGGCTGGGCCAGGCGACCCAGCCAGGCGATGTCCTGATCGCCAAAACGCCCCTCCGGCACCCAGCCCAGCAACTGCGCCAAGCGCGCGTTGTTGCCCAGCTCGGGGTGGGCATCAAGCGGCAAGTGGTAAGCCAGCAGATTCATGTCGTGCGCCAGCAAGGTCGCCAGACGCTGCCGACGAATGCCGGTCACCCGGCCATCCTCGCCTTTCCAGAAGTAGCCGTGGTGCACCAGGATGGCATCGGCCCGGCGCGCCACCGCCGCATCGAGCAAAGCCTGGCTGGCGGTAACACCGGCCACCAGACGCCTGACCTGGTCGCGTCCTTCCACTTGCAGGCCGTTTGGGCAATAATCCTTGAACTTTCCGGGCAGCAAGAGCCCGTCCAGATAGCTGACCAATTCTTCACGCTTCATTCGAGACGATTCCATGCAGAGGTTGTGGCTGATTTTTGCACAAACGACAACCGTTGCGCTTGCCCTCCTGTTCGTCGTTTCCACCCTCAAGCCGGAATGGCTGCCGCAGCGCCAGACGGTCGTCGCCCTACAGGAGGCGCCGAACAGCGACGAGACGGGCCGCGCTCCGATCGGCTCCTATCGGGACGCCGCGCGGGCTGCCCTGCCTTCTGTGGTGCATATCTACACCACGCAGGCCGTCCGCCAACCCCGCCACCCCCTGTTCGACGACCCCATCTTCCGCCACTTCTTCGGCGAGCGCCCGGAAGGACAACCCCGCCAGAATTCGGGCCTGGGCTCGGGCGTCATCGTCAGCCCCAATGGCTACATCCTGACCAACTACCACGTCATCGAGGGGGCCGACGACATCCAGGTATCGCTCAACGACAGCAAGACCTACAAGGCCAAGGTCGTCGGCAGCGACCCGGAGTCCGACCTCGCCATCCTGCAGATCAAGGCGGAGAAACTGCCGGCCATCACCTTCGGCCAGATGGACAGCCTGCGCGTCGGCGATGTCGTGCTCGCCATCGGCAACCCCTTCGGCGTTGGCCAGACCGTGACCATGGGCATCGTTTCCGCGCTCGGCCGTTCGCACCTGGGCATCAATACCTTCGAAAACTTCATTCAGACCGATGCCGCCATCAACCCGGGCAACTCCGGCGGGGCGCTGGTCGACAGCCAGGGCCACCTGGTCGGCATCAACACCGCGATCTATTCGCGCACCGGCGGTTCACTCGGCATCGGCTTCGCCATCCCGGTTTCCAGTGCGCGCAGCATCATGGAGCAGATCATCCGGACCGGCTCGGTCACGCGCGGCTGGATCGGCGTCGAGGCCCAGGAAATCACGCCCGAGCTGGCCGAATCCTTCGGCCTGCCGGACACCGAAGGCTCCTTGATCGCCGGCGTCATGCGCGGCAGCCCGGCCGACATGGCCGGCATCCGCCCCGGCGATGTCCTCCTCTCGGTCAATGGCAAGCCGGTCAAGGATCCGCAAGTCATGCTCGACCTGATCGCTGCCCTCACCCCGCAGGAACGGGCCACCTTCCGCCTGCGCCGCGACAAGGCGATCGTCGAGGTGCAGGTCAAAATCGGCAAGCGCCCCGCCATGCGCACCGAGCGCGATTAGGAGTTGCGCGATGTGCCAGCTGCTGGGGATGAACTGCAACGTCCCGACCGACATCTGCTTTTCGTTCAGCGGCTTCCAGGCGCGGGGCGGAGCGACCGATGTACATTCCGATGGATGGGGAATCGCTTTCTTCGAGGGGCACGGCGCCCGCCTCTTCCTCGACCCGCAACCCTCGGCCACCTCACCGGTCGCCGAACTGGTGCGCCAATATCCGATCCGCTCCTGCAACGTCATCGCCCACATCCGGAAGGCGACGCAGGGTTCGGTTGGCCTGGAGAACACCCATCCGTTCATGCGCGAACTGTGGGGGCGTTACTGGATCTTCGCCCACAACGGCAATCTGCTCGATTTTGACCCGACGCTGGATGGCAGCTTCATGCCGGTCGGCCTGACCGACAGCGAAAGGGCCTTTTGCTGGCTCCTGCAGGAATTGCGCCGTACCTTCGGCAGCCAGGCGCCGGAGCGCTCCGCCCTGTTCGATGCCGTGCATCGCCTGACGCTCGATGTCGCCCGTCATGGCGAATTCAATTTCCTGCTTTCCAACGGCGATTGCCTGTTTGCGCACGCATCCACGCGCCTGAGCCACATCGTCCGCCAGGCGCCCTTCGCGCAGGCCCATCTCAAGGATCAGGACATGACCGTCGACTTCCGCGACGTGACCTCGCCGGATGACCGCGTCGCCGTCATCGCCACGCTGCCGCTTACCGATAACGAAACCTGGGTCGAGATGCCGCCGGGCACCCTGTGGTGGTTTGAGGACGGCTGCCCGCTCAAGACGCTGCCGACCCGGCCGGGCCCTCTGAAAAAACCGGCCTGATCGGCCGGCCTTTTTCACGCAACAGGGCTGGGATCGCTCAGGACAATTTGCGGAACTCTTCTTCCGCCTTGTCCATCTCCGCATCCGTCGCGCCGGCTTCCCCGGCAACCGGAGCCGGCGGCGCCGGCCGGGTGACCAAACGCGACGCCAGGATGCCCAGTTCGTACAGCAGGCACATCGGAATCGCCAGTGCCAATTGCGACACCACATCCGGCGGCGTGACCACCGCTGCGACCACGAAGGCACCGACGATAAAGTAGGAGCGCCACTCCGTCAGTTTTTCCACCGTGACCACCCCCAGCTTGACCAGGACGACGAGCGCCACCGGCACCTCGAAGGCAATGCCGAATGCGAGGAACATGGTCATCACGAACGACAGGTAGGCTTCGATGTCCGGCGCCGGCGTGATGCTCTTCGGGGCAAAGCTGGCAATGAAACTGAATACCTGCCCGAACACAAAAAAGTAGCAAAAGGCCATGCCGAGAATGAAAAGCAGCGTACTGGAAACGATCAGCGGAATCCCCAGACGCTTTTCATGGGCATACAGGCCAGGCGCAATAAATGCCCATGCCTGATAGAGAATAAAGGGCAGGGAGAGCACGAAGGCCACCATCGCGGTAACCTTGAGCGGCACCATGAACGGCGTGATGACGCCGATCGCCACCATTTTCGTTCCTTCGGGCAAAGCCTTGGTCAAGGGCGCTGCCAGGATATCGTAGATGGCGCCAGGCCCCGGGTAAAGGCACAAGGCCCCCAGCACGACAGCGATGGCGATCAGGCTGCGCAGCAAACGGTCGCGCAATTCGACCAGATGCGAGATGAATGATTCTTCGGGTGCTTCGCTCATGCCGGGGGCTTGCTCGTCGTGTCGGATGCCTGCTGCGGCAGACCTTCGGCCAGCCTGGCGACCGACTGCAGCTCGGCAGCCGCCTCCTGCGCCGGGGCTTCGACCGCGGCGCGGGCCGACTCGTATTCCTGGCGCACGGATGCTTCCATGGCCCGGGCCGACTCGGTCACCTGCGCTTGCAGCTTTTTCAGTTCGTCCAGCTGGATTTCGCGATTGATGTCCGACTTGACGTCGTTGACATAGCGCTGCGCCCGCCCGAGCAGATGGCCAAGCGTACGGGCCACCTTGGGCAGGCGTTCGGGACCGATGACGATCAGCGCCACGACGCCGATCACCATCAATTCGGAAAAACCGATATCGAACATGGTTGTCAGTCGTTAGTTGCCTGTGATTAGCCCAAAGCCAAACACGAGCAACCGTCCACTAGCCTTTCGTCTTTTCCTTGACCTCGACATCGATGGTCTGGCCACCGACCTGCTGGGTCGGCTGGGCGCCCTCGGCCGGCTTGCTGTCCGCATTGGCTTCCTTCATGCCCTCCTTGAAGCCTTTCACCGCACCGCCCAGATCCTGGCCGATGTTGCGCAGCTTCTTGGTCCCGAATACCAGCATGACGATCACCAGAACAATCAGCCAGTGCCAGATGGAAAAACTACCCATGTCAGTCTCCTAAATACGTTTCAGCATGGGGCCGACCGGGTCCGGTCCGCCCACGATATGGGCATGCAGGTGCGGCACTTCCTGCTGCCCGACACGCCCGGTATTGATGATGACCCGGAAACCGTCCGGGCTGCCCTGGGCCACGGCGATCTCGTTGGCCTTGACCAGCATCCGGCCCAGAACCGGCTGATCGTCCGCCGTCACCGTCGCCAGCGAAGCGATGTGCTTCTTCGGGATGACCAGCACATGCACCGGGCGGGCCGGGTTGATGTCTTTGAAGGCCAGGATGTCATCATCCTCGTAAACCCGGGATGCCGGAATCTGGCCCTCGACGATCTTACAGAAGATGCAGTCGCTCACCGCTGGCCTCGCGAAGCCTTTTCGTCGATGCCGGAAATGCCTTCCCGACGGCGCATTTCCTGCGAGACGTCCTCGATGCCCATGTCGTAGAAGGCGAGCAGGACGAGGATGTGATAAATCACGTCGGTGGACTCCCGAACGATGGGCAGCCGCTTGCCCTCCTTGCCGGCCATGATCAGTTCGGCACACTCCTCGCCGATCTTCTTGAGGATCGAATCCGGCCCCTCCGAAATGAGCTTGGCGGTATACGACTTTGCCGGATCGGCATGTTTGCGGCTGGCCAGGGTTTCGGACAGGCGGTGCAGAATATCATGCGTACTCATCGATAGATTTCCTTCGGATCTTTCAAAACCGGATCGACGGGAACCCAGCGATCCCCATCCAACTCGTTGAAGAAGCAGCTTGCGCGCCCCGTGTGGCAGGCCACGCCGCCAACCTGCTCGATGGTCAGCAGCAATACGTCGCCGTCACAATCGGTGCGGATCGACTTCACTTTCTGGAAATGTCCGGATTCCTCACCTTTACGCCACAGGCGCTTTCTTGAACGGGACCAGTATACCGCGTTGCCGCAGGCGATCGTTTCCTGTAGCGACGCCCGGTTCATGTAGGCAAACATCACGACGCGACCGTCCTGATCCTGGGCGATCGCCGGAATCATGCCATCGGCGTCCCATTTCAGGGCATCCAGCCAAGGCAGGGAATGGTCGAGATCGGCCATTACCAGCGGACTTCGATACCGCGCGCCGCCATGTATTCCTTGGCCTGACGCACGGTGTATTCGCCAAAGTGGAAGATGGAGGCAGCCAGCACGGCATCGGCACGGCCTTCGGTTACGCCATCAGCCAGGTGCTGCAGATTGCCGACACCGCCCGAGGCGATGACGGGAATACGCACGGCGTCGGACACACCGCGGGTCAGCGCCAGATCGAACCCGTTCTTGGTGCCGTCGCGATCCATGCTGGTCAGCAGGATTTCGCCGGCCCCCAGCGACTCGACCTTCCTCGCCCATTCAATGGCATCCAGCCCGGTGTCGTGACGGCCGCCGTGCGTAAACACATGCCATTTACCCGGCGCGACCTGCTTGGCGTCGATGGCGACCACGATGCACTGTGAACCGACCTTGGACGAAGCGTCGAACACGAGATCGGGATTCTGCACGGCAGCCGTATTCATCGACACCTTGTCGGCACCGGCGTTGAGCAGGCGGCGGACATCCTCCACCTTGCGTACGCCGCCGCCCACGGTGAGCGGAATGAATACCTGCTCGGCACAGGCTTCGACGATGTGCAGGATGATGTCGCGCTGATCGGAGGACGCCGTGATATCGAGGAAAGTCACCTCGTCCGCCCCCTGTTCGTCATAGCGGCGCGCGATCTCGATGGGGTCGCCGGCATCGCGCAGGTCGACAAAATTGGTGCCCTTGACGACACGGCCTGCCGTGACGTCCAGACAGGGAATGATGCGTTTGGCGAGCATCAGGCGCCCGCTTTGGGCGACAGTTCGTCGGCCAGCTTCTGGGCGGCCGCGAAATCGAGCGAACCGTCGTAGATGGCGCGCCCGGCAATGGTGCCGACCACCCCCTCGCCTTCGACGGCGCACAGGTTGCGGATGTCGTCGAGATTGGACAGGCCGCCGGACGCGATGACCGGAATGGTCAGGGCCTGCGCCAGACGCACGGTGGCTTCGATGTTGATCCCGGACAACATGCCGTCGCGGCCGATGTCGGTGTAAATGATCGACTCGACACCGTAGTCCTCGTACTTCTTGCCGAGGTCGACAACATCGTGGCCGGTCAGTTTCGACCAGCCGTCCGTGGCCACCTTGCCGTCCTTGGCATCCAGGCCGACGATGATGTGGCCGGGGAAGGCGACGCACGCATCGTGCAGGAAACCCGGGTTCTTGACCGCCGCCGTGCCGATGATGACATAGCTCAGGCCGCCGTCGAGGCAGGCCTCGATGGTATCGAGGTCGCGGATGCCGCCCCCCAGCTGAACCGGGATTTCGTCGCCGACTTCAGCCAGGATGGCCTTGATCGCTGCCGCATTCTTCGGCTTGCCGGCAAAGGCGCCATTCAAGTCGACCAGATGCAGGCGACGCGCCCCCTGATCGAGCCAGTGGCGCGCCTGTTCGGCCGGGCTCTCCGAAAACACAGTCGCCTGTTCCATCAGGCCTTGTTTCAAACGGACGCACTGGCCGTCCTTCAGGTCAATCGCGGGAATAATCAGCATGGAAGTCTAGGAGAATAAATTCGACGAACGCGAATCAGGGGTGCCACTCGACAAAGTTTTTCAGCAGTTGCAAACCGTCGCGGGCGCTTTTCTCGGGGTGGAATTGAACCGCGAAGATATTATCCCGCCCCACCGCACAGGTAAAGGGCACGCCATAGTCGCATGTCCCCTTCACCAGTGCCGCTTCGGCGGGTTGCACGAAATAGCTGTGCACGAAGTAGAAGCGGGCGCCATCGGCGATACCGTTCCACAGGGCATGCGGCGTCTGGCGTACCTGGTTCCAGCCCATATGCGGCACCTTGAGGCGCTCGCCGCTCGCCAGGAGCATCTGGTCTTCGGGAAAACGCACGACATTGCCGGGAAAGACTCCGAGCGCCGGCACGTCACCTTCGTCGCTGTGCTGAAACAACATCTGCTCGCCGACGCAGATGCCCAGAAACGGCTTTTCCCGGGCTGCTTGCAACACGGCGTCCCGCAAGCCGCGGGCATCGAGTTCGGCCATGCAGTCCGGCATGGCCCCCTGCCCCGGGAAGACGACGTGCCCGGCCGCCGCGACGACGGCGGGGTCGGCAGTGACGACGACGGGCCTGCCCCCCGACACGTGCTCCAACGCCTTGGAGACCGAGCGCAGGTTGCCCATGCCGTAGTCAATGACGGCAATGGTGCCGCTGCCCAAGCCGCCAGCCATCACAACGTACCCTTGGTGGACGGCATGGCACCAGCCATGCGCGGGTCCGGCGTCACCGCCATGCGCAGGGCGCGGCCGAAGGCCTTGAAGATCGTTTCAGCCTGGTGGTGGGCATTCTTGCCGCGCAGGTTGTCGATGTGCAGCGTCATGCCGGCATGGTTCACCAGGCCGTGAAAGAATTCGGAAAACAGATCGACGTCAAAGCTGCCGATCATGGCCCGCGTGAAATCGACATTCAATTCCAGGCCGGGACGGCCGGAAAGGTCGATCACGACGCGCGACAGGGCTTCGTCGAGCGGCACATAGCTGTGGCCGTAGCGGGTCAGTCCCTTCTTGTCCCCCCACGCCCTGGCCAGGGCCTGGCCGAAGGTGATGCCGATATCCTCGACGGTGTGGTGGGCATCGATGTGCAGGTCGCCCTTGGCATCGACCTCCAGGTCGATCAGGCCATGACGGGCAATCTGATCGAGCATGTGGTCGAGAAACGGGACGCCGGTGGCAAACTTGCCCTGGCCGGTGCCATCGAGGTTGAGCCGCACGGTGATCTGCGTCTCGAGGGTATTACGGGTTACTTCGGCTTGCCGCATGTCGGTTGGCTGCAAAACGTTGAATCGGAAGGGCATGATACCATTTCGCCCACCTTTTACGCCTTTCGTGAATACCCCATGAGCCGCTTCTGGAGCCGGGTCGTCCGCGACCTTACCCCCTACGTGCCGGGCGAACAGCCCAAGATCGCCAACCTGATCAAGCTGAACACCAACGAGAACCCCTACCCCCCCTCGCCCAAGGTGCTGGCGGCGATTCAGGCGGAACTCGGCGACGATGCCGCGCGCCTGCGCCTTTACCCGGATCCGAACGCCGATCAGCTGAAGCAGGCTGTCGCCCGTCGCTATGGCGCAACCCCCGATCAGGTATTCGTCGGCAACGGCTCGGACGAAGTGCTGGCGCATGTCTTCCAGGCCCTGCTCAGGCACGACGCGCCGATCCTGTTTCCGGACATCACCTACAGCTTCTACCCGGTGTATTGCGGCCTGTACGGCATCGATTATGCGACGGTGCCGCTAGCCGACGATTTCACGATCAATCCGGCCGATTACACCGGCCGCCCCGTCGGCGGCATCATCTTTCCCAACCCGAACGCCCCGACGGGCCGCCTTCTGGCCCTTGACGCCATTGCCGACATCGCGCGCGCCAACCCGGATTCGGTCGTCGTGGTTGACGAGGCGTACATCGACTTCGGCGGGACGACGGCGATTCCGCTCACCCGCCGCTTCGACAACGTGCTGGTCATTCACACGCTGTCCAAGTCCCGCTCGCTGGCCGGCCTGCGCGTCGGCTATGCCATCGGCCACCCGGACCTGATCGAAGCGCTGGAACGGGTCAAGAACAGCTTCAACTCCTATCCGCTCGACCGCCTGGCCATCGCCGGCGCCGTCGCCGCCATCGAGGACGATGCCTGGTTCGCCGACTGCTGCCGCAAGGTCATCGCCACCCGCGAAACCCTGACCGCCGACCTGCATCGACTCGGCTTCGAGGTACTGCCCTCCGCTGCCAACTTCATCTTTGCCCGCCATGCGCAGCACGATGCCGCGGAACTGGCCAAGGCGCTGCGCGAGCGGAGCATCATCGTCCGCCACTTCAAGCTGCCGCGCATCGAACAGTTCCTGCGCATCACGGTCGGCACCGACGACGAATGCCGGGCGCTGGCCGGGGCCCTGCAACAGATTCTTGGCTGAATCAGCGACGCCCGATCAAACCAGGCCCGCCAGCCCAAGGCCGGCGCCGACTGCGATGAACCACAGGGGATGCAGCTTGAGCCGCAAACTGGCGATCACCGTGGCAACCACCAGCAGCCAGGCGGCCCCGCCAAAATCGGCGGCCTGTGCGATCAGCGTCGCCCCTGAAAAAATCAGCCCCACCGCCAAAGGCGACACCCCCAGGCTGATCGCCCGCTGCCAGCGCTTGCCGGCAAATCCCTCCCAACGATCGATCACTAGGTAAATGACAATGCTCATCGGCAGGCACATTGCCGTCGTTGCGGCCAATGCCCCGGCCAGCCCGGCCACTTTCCAGCCGATTAGCGTCACGACCAACACATTCGGCCCTGGCGCAGCCTGGGCGATGGCATAGAGGTGGGTAAAAGTCGTATCGTCCAGCCAGTGGTGATTCTCGACAACGACCCGGTGCATCTCCGGTAGCAACGCGGTCGCCCCGCCAAACGCCACGAAGGACAGCAGGGCAAAGTCGATAAAGAGCTGAACGACGATCATGGCCGCCCCAGGCGCCAGTAGGCGACGGCCCCCGACAGCACCAGACCGGCGACCATCACCCAGGGCATCGGCCAGCGCAGGCCAGCGATGGCCGCAACGACCATTACCGTAAAGGGCAGGAACCAGCGCTTTTCCCGGATCGCCATGCCCATGCGCCAGGCCATGGCGAGCAACAGCCCGCAACCGACGGCGGCGATACCGCGCAACATGCTCTGCGCCACCGGAAGGCTGCCATAGGCGTCGTAAAACAGGGCCAGCAGCAACGCAATGGCGAGTGGCCCGGCAAGCAGGCCAAGCGGCGCGACCATGGCGCCATACAGCCCCTGATAGCGCTTGCCGACGACGACTGCCAGATTGACCACATTGGGTCCGGGCAAAAACTGGCACAAACCCAGCTGGGCATTGAACTCCTCGGCAGTCATCCAGCGCCGCTCTTCGACCAGCATATGGCGGGCGAAGGGCAATACCCCACCAAAGCCGGACAGACCGACCGACGAAAAGCTGAAAAAAAGCGCCCGGAGGTCCGGGCGGTTTGGGGATTCAGACATTATGGCGTTGGACAACGCTTTTGCTCAGTTTTCCAGCCGGAACTCGGCCGACTGGGCGTGTGCCGGCAGGCCTTCACCTTGAGCCAGGGTCGAAGCAATCTTGCCCAGCGTCTGCGCACCGGCCTTGGAAACCTTGATCAGGCTGGTCCGCTTCTGGAAGTCGTAGACACCGAGCGGCGACGAGAAGCGCGCCGAACCGGAAGTCGGCAGCACGTGGTTCGGACCGGCGCAGTAGTCGCCGAGCGATTCCGAGGTGTAGTGGCCGATGAAGATGGCGCCGGCGTGATGGATTTTCTCAACCCATGGATCCGGATGATCCAGCGCCAGCTCCAGGTGCTCCGGCGCGACGCGGTTGGCGATGGCCACCGCTTCGTCCATGTCGCGCACCAGGATGAAGGCACCGCGATTGGTCAGTGAGGTGCGAATCACTTCCTGGCGCGGCATGGTCGGCAGCAGCTTCTCGATGCTGGCCTGCACGCGCTCGATGAAGGCGGCGTCGGTACAGATCAGGATGGACTGCGCCAGTTCGTCGTGCTCGGCCTGCGAGAAGAGGTCCATCGCCACCCAGTCCGGGTTGCCGGAGCCATCGGATACCACAAGAATTTCCGACGGGCCGGCCACCATGTCGATGCCGACGATGCCAAAGACGCGGCGCTTGGCGGTAGCAACGTAGGCATTACCCGGGCCGACAATCTTGTCGACCTGCGGCACCGTCTGCGTGCCGTAGGCCAGCGCGCCGACGGCCTGGGCGCCGCCCATGGTGAAGACGCGGTCGACACCGGCCAGACAGGCTGCCGCCAGCACCAGTTGGTTCTTCTCGCCGCCCGGCGTTGGGACGACCATGATCAGTTCCTTGACGCCCGCGACCTTGGCCGGAATCGCATTCATCAGCACCGACGACGGATACGCCGCCTTGCCACCCGGCACGTAGAGGCCGACGCGGTCGAGCGGGGTGATCATCTGGCCGAGCATCGTGCCATCGGCCTCGGTGTAGGACCAGCCTTGCTGCTTCTGGTGCTCGTGATAGGCGCGCACGCGGTTGGCGGCAGCCTCCAGCGCCGCACGGCGCTCGGCCGGCAGGCCATCGAGCGCGGCTTGCAGTTCGTCCTTGCGCAGTTCGAGATCGACCATGGCTTTGGCGCTCAAGCGGTCGAACTGGTTGGTGTATTCGATCACCGCCGCATCGCCGCGCGTCTTTACGTCGGCCAGGATGCTGGCGACGGTGCGCTCGATGTTCTCGTCGGCTGCGGCCTCGAAGGCGAGCAGTGTCTTGAGCTGGGACAGGAAGTCGACGTCCTTGGTCGACAGGCGCTGGATGGCGATCGTCATGTTACTTCTCCACCGCCTGGGCAAAGGCGTCGATGATCGGTTGCAGGGTTTCGCGCTTGACCTTGAGCGATGCCTGATTGACCACCAGGCGGCTCGAGATGTCCATGATGTGCTCGACAGCAACCAGTTTGTTAGCCTTCAGCGTACCGCCGGTCGACACCAGATCGACGATGGCGTCCGAGAGGCCGGCCAGCGGTGCCAGTTCCATCGAGCCGTAGAGCTTGATCAGATCCACATGCACGCCCTTGCTGGCGAAGTGCTCACGTGCCGTCTTGGTGTATTTGGAGGCAACCTTGAGGCGGGCGCCCTGGCGCACGGCATTGGCGTAGTCGAAGCCTTCCGGCACGGCGACCATCATGCGGCACTTGGCGATATTCAGGTCGAGCGGCGCATACAGGCCTTCGCCGCCGTGCTCGATCAACACATCCTTGCCGGCCACGCCGATGTCGGCCGCGCCGTATTGCACGTAGGTCGGCACGTCGGTCGCGCGGACGATGACAACGCGCACGTTCGGCTGATTGGTTTCAATGATCAGCTTGCGCGAAGTTTCCGGATTTTCGGTCGGGACGATACCTGCGGCGGCCAGCAGCGGCAGGGTTTCGTCGAAGATGCGGCCCTTCGAGAGGGCGATGGTGATGGTCGTCACGGGGGAAATCGCCTGAAAGCAAAGTGCGCATTTTAACGCATGCGCCGACAAGCCCGGTCGCCTCCGCCCCCATTGCCCCGATCAAGATTGACCAACAGCAGACAGGGCGCCCCCGTCGACGCAAAAAAGCCCGGCGAACCGGGCTTTTCGCGAACCGCAGGACGACTTAGTCGGCCTTCTGGATGTTCGCCGCTTGCTTGCCCTTCGGGCCGGTCACCACGTCGAAGGTGACCTTCTGGTTCTCGACCAGCGTCTTGAACCCGTTGCCCTGAATGGCGGAGAAGTGCGCGAAGAGGTCTTCACCACCGCCGTCCGGAGAGATGAAACCAAAACCCTTCGCGTCGTTGAACCATTTAACGGTACCAGTTGCCATGTGTAGCTTCCTTGGAAAAGATTGAAAAAAATTACGAGAGCCAAGACCGAGGAGCTGACAAACCGATTACGGTGCAGGAACAACACACTGCCTGGAAATCCCGAGCTTCGGAGTATGGAGGAGTAAACGAATTACGCCAAGTGTTTTCTGACGATTCCTCAGGGGGAAAACGAAATTTCTTGAAATTTGCTGCGCCGGGCCGCGCGATCAGCGCACGCGCCGGACCGACGCACCGAGGCGGGCGAGCTTTTCCTCGATGCGCTCGTAACCCCGGTCGAGGTGATAAATGCGGTCGATCAGCGTCTCCCCCTCGGCAACCAGGCCGGCGATGACCAGCGAAGCCGAGGCTCGCAGGTCGGTCGCCATAACCGTCGCTCCCTCCAGCCGTTCGACGCCACGCACGATGGCGTTGTTGCCCTCGATCTGGATGTTGGCCCCGAGGCGCATCAGCTCGTTGACATGCATGAAACGGTTTTCGAAGATGGTCTCGCGAATGGTCGCCACCCCGTCGGCCACGCAGTTGATGGCCATGAACTGGGCCTGCATGTCAGTCGGGAAGGCCGGATAGGGGGCCGTCCGCAGGCTGACGGCCTTGAGGCGCCCGGGGGCCTGCAAGCGAATGGCGTCCCGCTCGACGGTGATCTCGCAGCCGGCATCCATCAGCTTGTCGACCACCGTATCCAGGTAAGCGGCCGAGGTCTTCAGGAGCCGGACGTCACCGCCGGTGACGGCAGCGGCACACAGATAGGTGCCGGTCTCGATACGGTCCGGCATGATGGCGTGCGTCGCCCCGTGCAGGGCATCCACCCCCTGAATACGGATGACGTCGGTGCCGGCGCCCGATATGCGGGCCCCCATCGAAATCAGGCAGTTGGCCAGATCGACCACCTCCGGCTCGCGGGCGGCGTTCTCGATGATGGTCTCCCCGTCGGCCAGACAGGCCGCCATCATCAGGTTCTCGGTGCCGGTCACGGTGACCATGTCGGTACAGATGCGCGCCCCCTTCAAGCGACTGGCGCGGGCATGCACGTAGCCCTGCTCGACCCTGACCTCGGCCCCCATCGCCTGCAGGCCCTTGATGTGCTGATCGACCGGCCGGGCACCGATGGCACAACCGCCCGGCAGCGACACCCGGGCTTCTCCGCCACGGGCCACCAGCGGACCGAGCACCAGGATCGAGGCGCGCATGGTCTTGACCATCTCGTAGGAAGCCACCGGATTATTCAGGCCACCGCCGTTCAGGACGAGACCATCGACCCCTTCCATCGTGACGCCAACCCCCATGTCGCCCAACAGGCGCAGCATGGTCGAGATGTCATTGAGGTGCGGCACATTGGTGAAATGCACGGGCTCGGCGGTCAGCAACGAGGCGCACAGAATGGGCAGGGCGGCGTTTTTGGCGCCGGACATGGCGACTTCCCCGGAGAGGGTCCTCCCCCCTTCAATCAGCAGCTTATCCACGTTGGGCGCTCCATTCTTCCGGGGTCAGGGTCTTGAAGGACAGGGCATGCAACTCCCCGGTGGCCAGCTTTTCCTGCAGGGTCTGGTAAACACGCTGCTGGCGCTGCACACGATTCTTGCCGACGAATTCGCTGCTCACGACGAGGGCCTGGAAGTGCTGCCCGTCACCGTCGAGTTCGAGGTAATCGCAGGCCATGCCGGCGAGGATGAGTTGCTTGATGTGTTCGGGATGCATCGTATTCAGGCTCTCAGCTTCCAACCCCGCTTCAGCAGGCTGAGCGTCCCCCAGGACACCCCGGCGAAGCAGGCGACGACGACCAGCAGGCTGGTTTCGGGCGCGACATCGGAAACGCCGAAGAAACCGTAACGGAAGCCGTCGATCATGTAAAAGACGGGATTGTAATGCGACACGCCTTGCCAGAAGGCAGGCAATGTATAAATCGAATAAAAGACACCGGACAGCATGGTCAGCGGCATGATCAGAAAATTCTGGAAGGAGGCCAGCTGGTCGAACTTCTCCGACCAGATACCGGCAATCATCCCCAGCGCACCGAACAAACCGCCCCCCAGCATCGCAAACGCGATGCTCCACAGCGGCGCGACCAAGTGCAGGTCCACAAACCAGACTGTCGCCAGCAGTACACCGAGCCCGACCATCATGCCGCGCAGCACGGCAGCCAGCACATAGGCGGCAAAAAACGCACCGTAGGGAATGGGCGGCAGCAGCACGAAGACGATGGAGCCGGTGATCTTGGCCTGGATCAGGCTGGACGACGAATTGGCGAAGGCATTCTGCAGCACCTGCATCATGACCAGCCCGGGAATCAGGAAGCTGGTGTAGCGCACGCCATGCACCTGGACATGATCGTCCAGCACATGACCGAAAATCAGCAGGTAGAGAAGGGCCGTCAGCACCGGCGCAGCTACCGTTTGGAAGGCCACTTTCCAGAAACGCAGGAATTCCTTCTCGAGGAGGGTGAGAAAACCGATCACGATTGCAGCGTCCGCACGAAAACCTCTTCCAGCGACGCACCCGGATGCGCCGCCATCAAATTCGCCGTCGTATCGAGGGCGACCACCCGCCCCTGCTTCATCAGGGCGATGCGGTTGCACAGGGCTTCGGCTTCCTCGAGGTAATGCGTGGTCAGAATGATGGTATGCCCTTCGCCATTGAGGCGGCGAATGAACTGCCACAAGCCCTGGCGCAACTCGACATCGACCCCGGCCGTCGGCTCGTCGAGGACGATCACCGGCGGCTTGTGCACCAGCGCCTGGGCAACCAGCACCCGGCGCTTCATGCCCCCCGACAGGCGGCGCATATTGACGTCCGCCTTGCCGGTCAGGTCGAGATTGGCCAGGATCTCGTCGATCCAGTCGTCGTTTTTCCGGATGCCGAAATAGCCGGACTGGATACGCAAGGTTTCTCGCACGTTGAAAAACGGATCAAAGACCAGCTCCTGCGGCACGACCCCCAACAACCGACGCGCCTCGCGAAAATCGCGAATGACGTCATGGCCCATGACCTGAAGGGTTCCGGCATCCGGTCGCACCAGGCCGGCCAGGGCGGAAATCAGGGTCGTCTTGCCGGCGCCGTTCGGCCCGAGCAACCCGAAGAATTCGCCTTGTTCGATGTCGAGCGACACACCGGCCAGCGCCTGGAGCGAACCAAAACGCTTGACGACATCGACGATGGAAACGGCCGGCAGCATACGGACCCCGTCAGGCCAGGGGCAGGAGATCGGTCACGCCGTACAGTTCGGCCAGGGCACGGACACCCGCCGGAATGTGGGCAAACCGGACACGCGCCCCCAGCGTATCGGCTGCCCGCAGCCAACCGAGCATCACCGCAATCGCCGAAGAATCGGCCTCGTTGACCGCCGAGAAATCGAAAACGACCTCTCCCGGCTGCAAAGCAGCGCGGCCTGCATCGAGCAGGCCGCGTGCATTGGCCATGATCAGGGGTACCGTCACCCGCAGGCACCCGGTCTGACGTTCGATCATTTCTTCTGGTTCGCTTCCAGCGACTTGTTCTTGCTGGCAATCGAGGCGATCAGGCCGTCGATACCGCCATTACGGACCTCCTGAGCGAATTGGTCGCGGTAATTGGTGACCAGGCTGATGCCGGCGACCACCACGTCGTAGACCTTCCAGCCGCCTTCCATCTTTTCCAGACTGTAGTCCAGCTGAACCGGGTTGCTGCCCGGCTGATGCACTTCGGTGCGCACCAGCACGTCGGTATCGGTCGGGGCCATCTTGAAGGGCTTGTAGACAATTTTCTGGTTCTTGTAGCTGGTCAGCGCATTGGAATAGGTGCGGACGAGCAGCGTCTTGAACTCGGCGGTCAATTGCTGCTGCTGCTGCGGATTGGCCTTGCGCCATTCCTTGCCGAGGGCCAGCGCGGTCATGTGCTGGAAGTTGAAATGCGGCAGGACCTTCTTGTCGACCAGGTCAATCACCTTGCTGGTGCTGCCGTTTTGAATATCCTTGTCGTGCCGGACGATTTCCAGCACCTCTTCGGTAACACGCTGGACGAGAACATCCGGCGCCTCCTGGGCGACGGCAGCCGTCGCGAGGAACCCGGCGAAAAACAGGCTAATCAGTTTCTTCATGTGATTGGAACAGTTGGCTCAGTAATCATCCTGGCGCGGGGGCCGGCCATCGAAAATCTGGTTGCGGCGACGCTGCAGGTACGCGTCGCGAATGTAGGCGTACTTGTCGAGCGCCGCTTCCTCGACCACCTTGTCAGCCGGCAGCAGGCTGGCCCGGATATCGACAATGCGCACCCCGCGCAGGCTGTTGCGCACCGGCACCGGATCGACGTAGCCGACCGGGTCGGCCACCAGGTCGACCCCCCCGCCGAACGTGTCGCGCACCGTGCGCGCACCGATCACCGGCCAGAACAGATAGCCGCCGCCCTCAATGCCCCAGACCGCCATGGTCTGGCCGAAATCCTCGTCATGCCGCTCCAGGCCGAGTTCGCTGGCAACGTCGAAGAGGCCGAAAATGCCCACGGTCGAGTTGATCAGCAAACGCCCCAGATCAACCCCGGCGTCGCCAAACTTGCCCTGCAGCGCGCTATTGACGCCGATCCAGAGGTCGCCGACATTGCCGAAAAAATTGCCGACCCCGGCCTTGACCGGCAACGGAACGACATTGTCGTAAACCTGCGCAACCGGCTTCACGGCGTATTGGTCGATGACCTCGTGGACCGCAAACATCGAGCGGTTGAAGCCTTCGTAGGGATCGTGCGGATTTTCCTCTGCCAGCGCACCGCCCATGCAGGCCAGCGCGAGAAGGCCACAGGCCGCCCACTGCCGGGTCTTGCGCATGCCAGAGAAGCCGAGATTTTTCGTCATTTCTTGTCCTGTCCGTCTGCTGCCTTGCTAAACAAAAACTGGCTGATCAGCTTTTCGAGAACGACCGCCGACTGCGTTTTGGCAATGGTATCGCCGGCCTGCAGCATTTTTTCGTCACCCCCGGCGTCAAACCCGATGTACTGCTCGCCAAGCAAGCCAGCCGTGAAAATCGAGGCAAAGGTATCCTTCGGGAAACGATAGCGGCCATCGATCGTCATCACCACGACAGCCTCGTAGGTCTCCGGATCGAAGCGGATGTCGGAAATCCGCCCGACGACGACGCCGGCACTTTTGACCGGCCCACGTACCTTGAGGCCACCTATGTTATCAAACTTGGCTTGCAGCACATATGTATCGGACAAGTGCGCCGAAGAAAGGTTGCCTACCTTGAGAGCCAGAAACATCACGGCAGCGATGCCGAGCGCGACGAAAAAGCCGACCCACAGGTCGAGTACGGTACGGTTCATGAAGTTCCCCGGAACATGAACGATGTCAGAACGAAATCAAGGGCCAGCACCGCCAGCACGGACGTCACGACGGTACGCGTGATTGCCCGCGACACGCCTTCGGCGGTCGGCACGGAGTCGTAGCCCTCAAAAACGGCGATCAGCGAAACCGCGACACCGAAAACGAAGCTCTTGACGATGCCATTCCAGACATCAAAGCGGAAATCGACGCTGGATTGCATCTGCGACCAGTAGGAGCCATCGTCGACGCCGATGAAGACGACGCCGATCAGCCAGCCACCCAGCACCCCCATCGCCGAAAAGATGGCCGCCAGCAGGGGCATCGAGATCACCCCCCCCCAGAAGCGCGGTGCGACGACCCGGGCGATCGGATTGACTGCCATCATGTCCATCGCCTTCAGTTGCTCGGTGGCCTTCATCAGGCCGATTTCCGCCGTCACCGATGATCCGGCGCGCGACGCGAAAAAGATGGCAGCGAGCACCGGCCCCAGTTCGCGGGTCAGCGACAGGGCAACCAGGGTGCCGAGGGCCTCGGTCGAACCGAAACGCTGCAGGATTTCGAAGCCCTGCAGGCCGAGCACCAGACCGACAAAGAGACCCGAAACGAGAATGATGACCAGCGACAGCACGCCACTGAAGTAGATTTCGCGCAAGGTCAGCGGCAGACGCCGGAAGGAGGCGCCGGAATAACGCAGCACGACCCAGAAGAAGCGGGCCGCAAAACCCAGGCGCCAGATGCGCTCGACCGTCGCATGGCCGAGCTTGCGCAGCCCGTCGGCCAGCCTAGCCATGCCTCACCCCCGACAGGAACTCTTGCCGGATGGACGGCGCCGGATAATCGAAATGGACCGGCCCGTCGGGCTCGGCATGAACGAACTGGTGCACGAAAGGATCGGACGAGGCCCGAATTTCGTCCGGCGTCCCCTCGGCGACGACACGGCCACCATTCAGGAAATAGATGTAATCGACGATGAGCAGGGACTCCTGGATGTCGTGGGTGACCATGATCGAGGTCGCCCCCAGCGCATCGTTCAGCTTGCGGATCAGCTGACCGATGACACCCAGCGCAATCGGATCGAGCCCGGTGAACGGCTCGTCGTACATGACCAGCATGGGATCAAGGGCCAGGGCGCGGGCCAGGGCAACCCGGCGGGCCATGCCGCCAGACAATTCACCCGGCATCAATTTGTGCGCACCACGCAACCCGACCGCTTCCAGCTTCATCAACACCAGATCGCGGATCATTTCCTCGGACAAATCGGTGTGTTCGCGCATCGGAAAGGCAACATTGTCGAAAACCGACATGTCGGTAAACAACGCACCAAACTGAAACAGCATACCCATGCGCCGCCGCAGGTTGTACAGCTCGGCCTGCGACAGGCCGCACACCTGATGCTTCTCGAGGCGGACACGCCCGCTGCTGGGTCGCAACTGGCCGCCGATGCAACGCAACAGCGTCGTCTTGCCGCAGCCGGAACCGCCCATGATGGCGACGACCTTGCCGCGCGGGATCTTCATGTTGATCCCCTGCAGCACCGGCCGGCCGTCATAAGTGAAGTGTAGGTCCTCGATATCGACCAGGATGTCGTCGGACAAAATGCAACCCCAAAACAAAAGTCTGTCGATTTTAACAGAAGTCCCATCCGTCGCCCGGAAACGACAAGGCTATAATCGGAAAAATTTCATATGGAATGTTGCGCCCTTGCCAGTCGCCAAGCCGCTCCTGCTGATTGTCGACGACGATTCCCTGATCAGCGAATCCCTCGGTTTCGCCTTCGCCCAGGAATACGACGTTCTGACCAGCCACTCCCGCGCCCATGCCCGCAGCCTGGTGCGGCAACTGCGCAGCCCGCCGCGCCTCGCCCTGGTCGACCTCGGCCTGCCCCCCTTGCCGCACCGGCCGGACGAGGGGTTTGCACTGATCGGCGACCTGCTCGCCCTGCATCCCGATCTGAAGATCATTGTTCTCTCCGGCCAGAGCGACGATGAAAACGCCCGCCATGCGCGCACCCTGGGGGCCGTTGAATTCGTCGCCAAGCCGTGCAACCCGGCACGCCTGGCCGAACTCTTCCGGCAAGTCCTGCGTTTCGACACCCCGCCCACCGGCGACACCCCGGGCGGCCTGATTGGCGAAAGCCTGCCGATGCAGCGCCTGCGTCTGCAACTCGGGCAATACGCCGACTTGGCCTATCCGGTATTGATCGAGGGGGAATCGGGCAGCGGCAAGGACATCGTCGCCAGCCATTACCTGCATCGCCTGACCGAACGTCGCGACAAGCCTTTCCTGGCGCTGAATTGCGCCGCCATCTCGCCCACCTTGCTCGAACCGACCCTGTTCGGCTATGCCAAGGGCGCCTTCACCGGCGCCCATACGGCCAAGGCCGGCTATTTCGAAGATGCCGACAGCGGCACCCTGTTCCTCGACGAAATCGGCGAATTGCCGCTCGACCTCCAACCCAAGTTGCTGCGCGTGCTGGAAAACGGCGAGTACCAGCGCGTCGGCGAAACCCAGACGCGGATTTCCACGGCCCGCATCATCACGGCGACCAACCGCGACCTGCGCCAGGAGATGAAGGCCGGCCGCTTCCGGCCCGACCTCTATCACCGGCTGTCGGTATTCACCGTCGCCGTTCCGCCGGTGCGGGAAACCGGTCTCGACCGCCTGCTGCTCCTCGAACACTTCCGCAAGCATTGCGCCGCTTCCGTGCGCGCCGAGCCCTTCACGCTGGCACCGGACGCCCAGTCGCTGTGGCTGGACTACACCTTCCCCGGCAATGTCCGCGAGTTGCGCAACATCATCATCCGGCTGACTGCCCGTTACGCCGGACAGGCAGTGACTGCCGAGCAGCTGCGCGCCGAACTCGACTACCCGGACAGTCCGCCCCCGACCGGCTCCGGCCTCGATGCAGCGCAGCCGGATGAGGTGCGCCAGGCCGCGCGCCAGCATCTCGCGCGCGCCGGACATCTCAATCTCGACGCCACGCTGGAAGTCTGGCAACGCAGCTACATCGAAGCAGCCATCGCCCTGAGCAACGGCAACATGAGCGAAGCGGCCCGCCGCCTCGGCATCAATCGCACCACCCTGTACAACCGCATGGAAAGCTGGAATCGGCCATGAGCCTTTACCTCGAGCATTTCGGCCTGCGCGAACCGCCGTTCCGCATCACGCCGCATACCGATTTCTTCTTCACCGGCGCCAATCGCGGCCCGACGCTCGATGCGCTGATCTATGCCATCACGCAGGATGAGGGCATCGTCAAGGTGACCGGCGAAGTAGGCAGTGGCAAAACCATGCTCTGCCGCATGCTGCTTGAACGCTTGCCGGCCCACGTCGAAACCCTGTATTTGGCCAATCCGTCCCTGTCGCGTGGCGAGATCCTCGGCGCCATCGCCGACGAACTGGGCATTCCGGCCGATGGGCGGGCAACGCATTCGCTGACCCGCGCCCTGCAGGAGGCACTGATCGCGCGTTACGCCGAAGGCAAGCGCGTCGTTCTGCTGATCGATGAGGCGCACGCCATGCCGGCCGAGTCGCTGGAGGAAATCCGCCTGCTGTCGAACCTGGAATCCAAGGCCACCAAGCTGCTGCAGATCGCCCTTTTCGCTCAACCGGAACTGGACGAGCGCCTCGCCGCCACCGACATGCGCCAGTTGCGCGAACGCATCACCCAGCACTTCAACCTGGCACCGCTCCAGCAGCCCGACGTCGCCGCCTACATCGAATTCCGCCTGCGGGCGGCCGGCTACCACGGCCCCAACCCCTTCACCGACGAAGCGCTCCGCCTGATCACGCGGATTTCCGAAGGCTTGTCGCGGCGCATCAACATCATCGCCGACAAGGCCCTGCTCGCCGCCTATGCCCGCGGCAGCCACCAGGTCGGCGCCGACGAGGTGCGCACCGCCGAGCAGGATGCCCGCTTCTCCCCGCTGCAGGCCAGGGCTGGCTTCAACCCCCAACCGCTCCTCTGGGGACTGGCCGGCGCCGGCATCGCCGCCCTGCTGATCGGCATGGCCGTCACGCTGGGCTCGCGCCAGACGACACCCCAACCACCGCCCCCTCCCGCCCCGGCGCCCGAGATCGCCAGGCCAGGCCATCCCGTCACCCCGCCCCCGCCGGCGGCCAACGAAAAAATCCGCTTCGGTCCCCTCACCCGCCAGCACCTGGCGCAGTACGAGGCATGGATCCAGGGCACCCCACGCAACCGCTATTTCATCCAGCTGCTGGCGACCGATGCAACGCACACCGGCGAGGTCGAAGGTTTCCTGGCCCGCGCCACGGTGGCCCTCGACCCGGCCCATCTCCGTGTCTATCGCTCCAGCCTGTCCGGACGCGACCGCCTCGGCGTCATCTACGGCGACTTCGAGAGCCGGGAAGAAGCAGCACAGGCCATGCTGGCCCTGCCGGAATCGATCAAGGCCATCCAGCCCTTTCCCCGCCAGGTCAGCAAATTGAAGTAAGCGGCACGAGGCAGGCGGGGAATATGCGGCCGGGGTGATTTACGTGCTAGCATCGACACGGAAAGCAAACCCCATTGGCCACTACCGCAGACAAGGCTCCAGCCGATGAAAATCGGATATTTCAGCATCCCGCTCGCCGCCCTCCTGATTGCTGCCTGCTCCGCGCCAACCCCGCGTGAGCCGCTGAAGGGACACCTGAACGGCGAGCACGCGCCGACCGCGACTGCCGGCAGCATCCCGCCACCGGTCCAGCAGACGCTGGCCTTGCCCAAGCCGCGCCCGACCCGCAAGGCCGAAACCTACAGCGTCGTCGTCAACAACGTCCCGGTCCGCGACCTGTTGTTCGCCCTGGCCCGCGATGCCCGGGTGAATGTCGACATCCACCCCGGCATCACCGGCAACGTCACGCTGAACGCCATCGACCAGACCCTGCCGCAACTGCTCACCCGCATCGCCAAGCAGGTCGACATGCGCTACGAACTCGACGGCCCGAACCTGGCCGTGATGCCCGACTCGCCCTTCCTGAAACATTACAAGGTCGACTACGTCAACATGGCGCGCAACGTGACCGGCACGGTTTCGGCCAATACCCAGATCGCCACCGGCACGCCGGGCAGCGCCCAGGCCACCTCGCCGACCGGCGCCGCCGCCGGCAACATCTCGAACACGCGGATCGAGAATTCATCGAAAAACCAGTTCTGGGAATCGCTCGAAAAAAACATCAAGGACATCCTGCGCGAAACCGACAAGGTGCTGCCGGAAGGCTCCAGCGAAACCAGCTACGAGCAAGCCAGCGAACAGACCGCGACCGGCGCCGCGGCCCTGCCGCAAACTGGCCGGCGGGCAGCGCAAGCGATCGCCAACGCCCTGCAGGGCAATCCATCCCCCAACTCGACCAGCCAGGGCACAGCCACCACGCTGGTCCGCCACAGCACCTTCCGCGAAGCCGCCTCGGTCATCGTCAACGCGGAAAGCGGCATCGTCACCGTCCGCGCCACCCAGCGCCAGCACGACCGTATCCAGGAATTCGTCGATCGCGTGGTCAACGCTGCCCGGCGCCAGGTACTGATCGAGGCGACCATTGTTGAAGTCGCCTTGAACGATGGCTACCAGCAAGGCATCAACTGGGGCAAGCTGACCTCCGGCGGGCTTTTCACCTTCAGCGGCGACGCCCTGACCCGGAATGCCGTAAACCTGAGCTACAGCGGCGGCGACCCGACGGCCGCCATCACCATGCTGAACACCTTCGGCACGACCAAGGTGCTGTCCAGCCCGCGCCTGTCAGTCATGAACAACCAGACGGCGCTGCTCAAGGTGGTCGAAAACTACGTTTATTTCAACGTCAAGGCCGACACCACGACCACCGCCAATTTCGGCGCCACGACCACCTACACGACGACGCCGCAATCCGTCTCGGTCGGTCTGGTGGTCAGCGTCACGCCGCAGATCGGCGAGGGGGACGCGATCACCCTGAACGTCCGGCCAACGATTACCTCCGTCGCCCGCGAAGTGGCCGACCCGAACCCGGACCTGCGCAAGAACAACATCAACAACCTGGTGCCGGTCATCCGGACCAAGGAAATCGAATCCGTCATGCGCGTAGCCAGCGGCAACATCGCCGTGCTTGGCGGCCTGATGGAAGACAAGGTCGACTATCAGACGCAGCGAGTGCCGCTGGTCGGGCAGATTCCCCTGCTTGGCGAAGTGGCCAACAACCGCAACAACGCCGCGCAAAAGACCGAACTGGTCATCCTGCTCCGCCCCATCGTCATCAAGGATGCCAGCCTCGATGGCGACTACGCCGGCCTGAAGGGCTACCTGCCCGGCGACGACTTCTTCGCCCAGCCGAACGAAGCCCAGCCCTTCAACGTCGTTCCCAGCCGCTGAGGAGTTGCGCATGAGCCTGTTGATGGACGCGCTGAAACGGGCCGAAACGGCCAAGCAGGAGGCAGCGCGGGCGCAATTCGGCATGGAGCCGGGCCAGGGGCCGGAGCCGGCCCTCAGCCTGGAACCGCTGCCCGGCGAGACGCCCCTCCCCGGCGGTAACCCCCTGCCCGACCTGGCACACTATATCGATGCGGTTGACGCCGATCTGGCCAGCACCCTGCCCCCCAAGTCGACGCCCCCGCCCGGCGCGCTGCCTCGCTCGCCAGCCAATGAACCCTCGAACCGCCAGGCCGTGCGCAACGCCTTCGCAGCCAAACAGGCGCCCGCCGCCCACAGCCCTGCACGCCGGCCGCTCTGGCTGGCGCTCGGCGCCCTCGTTCTGGCCGGTGTCGGCATCGGCGGCTATGTCTGGTATCAGTTCGATGCGCTGGACCGGGGCTCACGCGCGATCGCGCCGGTCGTGGCCCGCACCGTCGCGCCGTCACCTCTCCCACCCGCGCCGCCGCGGCCCCCCTCGCCCGTCGTGCCGCCGCAGGCCATTGCTGAATCACCGACACCGCGCGATGCGGCACCCGCGCTGTTCGCCCCCCGCCGGGAGGCGGTGGTGGTACCAACCACTGCCGAGCCCGACGCCAATCCCATTCCGATTCGCCTCACCCGCAGCCAGCCGACGGTTGATCCTGCGCTGACCCGCGGCCACGCCAGCCTGCAGCGGGGCGAGATCGAACTGGCGCGACGGGAATTCGAGCAGACCCTGCGCCGCGACCCGAACAATACCGATGCCCTGCTGGCACTGGCCGGCATCGCCCAGCAGCAGGGCCGCTTGGCCGATGCCGAGTCGCTGCGCCAGCGCGCCCTCGTCGCCAATCCGGCTGATCCGGCAGTACAGGCCGCCGCGCTGAGCGGCCCTGCGGCAGATGCCGACCCGCAGGGTGCCGAGAGCCGCCTGAAAGGGCTGCTGTCGGCCACACCGGAATCGGCGCCGCTCAACTTTGCGCTGGGCAACCTGTATGCCCGCCAGAATCGCTGGCCGGAAGCCCAGCAGGTTTATTTCAACGCCGTCGCCGCCGACGCTGACAATCCGGACTACCTGTTCAACCTGGCGGTCAGCCTCGACCACCTGCGCCAACCCCGCCTGGCCGCCCAGCATTACCGCCTGGCGCTGGAAGCCGCCGGCCGGCGCCCGGCTGCCTTCGACCGCGCCGGCGCCGAAAAACGTCTGGCGGAACTGGACCCGCCGCGCTGATGCCGACATGAGCCCATCCCCCCTGCAACGCCGCCCGCTCGGCCAGATCCTGATTGCCGAGGGCATCCTGTCGGAAGACCAGTTGCGCATCGCGCTGCTGGAACAGATGAAGTGCAACCAGCCGATCGGCAAGCTGCTCGTCTCCCTCGGATTCGTGACCGAAGCGACACTGCGCCAGGCACTCTCCGAAAGCCTGGGCAAGCAGAGCATCGATCTGGGCAATGCGGTGGTCGACCCGCAGGCGCTCAAGCTGGTGCCGCGCGACCTGGCCAAGCGCCACCACCTCCTGCCGCTCGATTACGACGCGCAAAACCACCGTCTCGCACTGGCCATTTCCGATGTCAACGACATCGTCGGCCTCGATCGGGTGCGTGCCCTGCTCGAGGAAGGCACCGAGATCGAGACCCTGCTCGCCGGCGAATCGGAAATCGACCATGCGATCGACCAGTATTACGGCCACGAACTCTCGATCGACGGCATCCTGCACGAGATCGAAACGGGCGAAATCGACTGGAAAAGCCTGTCGGCCGCCGACAACGAGTACAGCCAGCCGGTTGTCCGCCTGATCGACTCGATCCTGACCGACGCGGTGAAGCGCGAGGCATCCGACATCCACTTCGAACCGGAGGCCAATTTCCTGCGGATCCGTTATCGCATCGACGGCATGCTGCGCCAGATCCGTGCCCTGCACAAATCCTACTGGCCGGCCATGACGGTGCGCATCAAGGTGCTGTCGGGCATGAATATCGCCGAAATGCGCGCGCCGCAGGATGGCCGGATCAGTCTGACGGTCTCCGGCCGGCCGATCGACTTCCGGGTTGCCAGCCAGCCGACCATCCACGGCGAGAACATCGTGCTGCGCATCCTCGACCGCCAGAAAGGCATCGTGCCCCTGGAGGGCCTTGGCCTGGCCGAGGAGCACCTGCACCAGCTGAAACTGATGATTTCCCGGCCGGAGGGCATCATCCTCGTCACCGGCCCGACCGGCAGCGGCAAGACGACCACGCTGTACTCGGTGCTCAACCACATCAACAGCGAGGGCATCCACATCATGACCCTCGAAGACCCGGTCGAGTACCCGATGGCCATGGTGCGCCAGACCTCGGTGGCGGAGGCGGCCAAGCTCGATTTCGCCAACGGCATCCGCTCGATGATGCGTCAGGACCCGGACGTCATCCTGGTCGGCGAAGTGCGCGACGCCGACACGGCCGAGATGGCCTTCCGCGCGGCAATGACCGGCCACCAGGTGTATACCACCCTGCACACCAACTCGGCGATCGGCGCCATTCCCCGCCTGCTCGACATCGGCGTGCTGCCCGACATCCTGGCCGGCAACATCATCGGCATCATCGCCCAGCGCCTGATCCGCCGCCTGTGCGAACACTGCAAGACGCCGTACCACGCCGAGCCGCACGAAATCCGCCTGCTTGGCCCGCTGGGCGAGGGGCCGCGCCCGGTGCTGTTCCGCGCCACGGGTTGCGAGTCGTGCGATTTCCAGGGCTATCGCGGCCGCATCGCGATCATGGAGTTGCTGCGCATCGATGCCGGCATCGATGAACTGATCGCCCGCCGGGCCACCACGCACGAAATCCGCAGCCGCGCCGTGCTCCAGGGCTTCACGACGCTGGCCGACGATGGTCTGAAACGCGTCATCGACGGCGTGACCTCGCTGGAGGAACTGGCCCGCGTCGTCGACCTGACCGACCGGATGTAACGATGATCTTCGACTACAAGGCGGTCAGTGCAGAGGGGCGGATGATTTACGGACGCCTCGATGCCATCAACCTGATCGACCTCGAAATGCGCCTGAAGCGCATGAATCTCGACCTGGTGACCGGCTCGCCGGTCCAGCATCGCAGCCTGTTCGGGGCGCGCGGCGTGCCCCGGCCGGAGCTGATCAACTTCTGCTTTCATCTGGAGCAACTGACACGGGCCGGCGTACCCATTTTGGAGGGGCTGACCGACCTGCGCGACTCGATCGAGCATCCGCGCTTCCGCGAGGTGATGGCTGGCCTGATCGAAGGCATCGAGGGCGGCCAGACCCTGTCGCAGGCGATGAGCGACCACCCCGAGGTGTTCGGCCAGGTGTTCTGCAACCTGATCCGCGCCGGCGAAGCGAGCGGCCACCTGCCGGACGTGCTGGTCAGCCTGAGCGAATCGCTGAAGTGGGAGGACGAACTCGCTTCGCACACCCGCAAGCTGCTGCTGTACCCGGCCTTCGTGGCGAGCATCGTGCTCGCCGCCACCGTTTTCCTGATGGTCTACATGGTGCCGCAGCTCAAGCTCTTCGTGCGCAACATGGGCCAGACGCTGCCACCGCATACCCAGGTGCTGTTCTTCGTGTCCGACCTGCTGGTCAATTACTGGTATCTGTTCCTGGCCATTCCGCTCGCCGCCTTCCTCATCGGCCTGCAGCTGGTGCGCAGCAACCCGCTGGCCCGCCTGCGTTTCGACGACGCCAAGCTGCGCCTGCCGGTGCTGGGCCCCATCCTGAGCAAGATCATCCTGTCGCGGTTCGCCAGCACCTTCGCCATGCTCTACGCCTCGGGCATCCCGGTGCTGGAGTCGATCCGCACGACGCAAGACATCGTCGGCAACCGGGCGATCCGGCGTGGCCTGGAGCGGGTCGAACAATCCATCCGCGAGGGGCAGAACGTGGCCGGCGCCTTCCGGGATGTCGGCCTCTTTCCGCCCCTCGTCGTCCGCATGTTGCGCATCGGCGAGAGCACCGGCGGGCTGGACAAGGCGCTGCTCAACGTCAGCTATTTCTACAACCGCGACGTCAAGGAATCGGTGGGCAAAGCCCAGGCGATGATCGAACCGATGCTCACCCTGTTCATGGGCGCCCTGCTCGGCTGGATCATGCTCTCCGTCATCGGCCCGATCTACGACGTGATCAGTAAAATCAGGACGTGAAGAGCCGCATCCTCTATCTCAACACCCATCGCCTGTCAGCCTACGCCTGGCAGCAGGGCCGGCTGTTGCCGGAGGACGACTTCGACAACGACGAAACCGGCTGGCAGCGCTTCACGGACTACCTTGCCGCCCACCGCCAGGACCGTTTCGCGCTGCTCGCCAATGTCGCCGAGGAAGGACACGCCCACGAAACGATTCCCTTCCTGCGCGGCGCCGACCGGCAGACGCTGATCAGCCGCAAGATCGGCCAGCACTTCCAGGGCACCACGCTGGCCACCGCCATCTCGCTCGGCTATGAAAAGACCCAGCGCAAGAACGAAAAGCTGCTCCTCGCCGCCCTGACCAATCCGGCCCATTTCGAACCCTGGCTGCAGCGGCTGACCCAAGGCGAAATTGCCCTTTCCGGCATCTACAGCCTCGCCCAGCTCGGCGGCCCGCTGCTCAGGAAGCTCGGACTGGACACCGTCCGCTGCCTGCTGCTCAGCATGCAGGACCATTCTGTCCGTTCCAGCTATCTGGCCGACGGCCAGGTTCATTTCTCGCGCATGACGCCGCTGGCCGACAGCAGTATCGCCGGTATCGCCAGCACCTTCGCCACCGAAGCTGCCAAGCTGCAACAATACCTGATCGGCCAGCGTCTGATCGGCCGCGAGGAAGCAC
The DNA here is from genome assembly GCA_046297855.1 of Azonexus sp. GTDB lineage: Bacteria > Pseudomonadota > Gammaproteobacteria > Burkholderiales > Rhodocyclaceae > Azonexus. Next base: position 21,306 of record JBKBHB010000009.1, on the reverse strand, counting down.
TCCCGGTTTACATCCTTGCCCATCCGCACGCCCTGCCGGCCATCGAAAATGCCTGCCCGGACCGTGGGTCGCTGGCCTTCCACCTCATCGACAGCCACACTGCCGCCAGCCGGCTGGGATTGCACGCCCTGCCCGACGACAACCGAAGCGACACGCTGTTCATGCACCTGCTGGCCATCGCCACGCCTCGCCAGCAATTTGCCGGCGAGGCGTGCCGGCACCATTTCCGCCTCGCCCAGCTGCGTGATGGCCTGATCGCCGCCGGGCTCGTCGCCCTCCTCGGCAGCCTGCTGTATTCGGCCAAGCAGCTCTACGACGCCCATGCCCTGCGTGAAGATGCCCGCAGCCTGAGTGCCAGCGCCGCCGAGCTCGACCGGCACTATCAGGTCGCGGCCAGCACCCTGCCGCAGCTTGAGATCGACAGCGAAACCCTGCGCCAGCTAACCAGCCGCCATGCCGAACTCAGCACCCTGCAGCGCCGGCCCGATGCCGTTTTCAGCCTGGTCGGCCAGATCCTCGAACGGATGCCGGACATCATCCTCGAAAGCATCGCGTGGAAGAATCCACTCCCGTTCCCCCCGGCCAGCACCGGGGAAACCGGCGAAACCACCACCCTGCGCGGTTCGATCAACCTCCCCCAGGCCGAGCCCCGCCAGGTACTTGCCATTTTCGATGACTTCATCGACAGCCTGCGCCTGGCGCCCGGAGTCACCGTCACCGTCCGGCAACGGCCGTTCGATATCGAACCCGGTAGCACGCTGCGCGGCGGCGACGGGAGCGAGGAAGCAGCCAAGCCACGCCAGTTCACGCTGGACATCATCCGGAAGCCCGCGCCATGACACTGACCGAGCGCGACCTGCGCAAGCTCGCCCTGCCCATCCTCATCGCGCTGGCGCTGTTCGGCACGGCCGGCGCGCTCGCCTGGTGGACGCAGGAGAATACCCGGCAGGCCGGTCTCGAACGCCAGCGGGCCGCCGAGGCCAAATCCCGCCTCGAACAGCGCCTGCGCCAGTTCCACAGCGAGGAACTCGACCTCAAGACCCGCCTGCAAAGCCTGCAGCGCCTGCAAGGCAGCGGCATCCTGGGCGATGAGCAGCGCCTCGACTGGCTGGAGCAATTGCGCGACACCCAACGCGCCCTGCGCCTGCCCGGCATGAAATACGAGTTTGCCGCCCAGACCCCGCTCCCCGGCAACATCCCGGGGGGCCCGGCCTGGTTCAACAGCCCCCTGCGCCTCCAGCTACGCTTGGTGCACGAAGGCGACCTGCTGGACTTCCTCGACCGTATCCAGCAGCAGGCCAAGGCGCTGGTCATCGTCCGCAGTTGCAAGCTGGCGCCCCCGAGCGGCCCGACGGAGCGCCCCGACACTCCCACCGGACTGACTGCCGAATGCGAGCTGGACTGGCTGACCGCCCGCCTGCCGAACCAGATGCACTGACCATGCGCCGCCTCACCCCGCTCCTTGCCCTGCTCCTCGGCCTCGCCAGCCCGCCCGGCCAGGCGGAAGCCCCGCCACTCGGCCGCCTCTTCTTCGATGCCCGGCAACGCGCCGCGCTCGACCAGCAACGCCAGCGTCACCCGGGATTCGGCCAGCCGGCCCCTGGCGACAATGCAGCCGGCCAGACCCTGAACGGCGAAGTCCGCAGCAGCAGCGGCCGCCGTACCCGCTGGATCAACGGCGAAGCCGACTGGGACAACCGGAGCCGGCTGCCGCCGCTGCCGGTCGGGCACACGTATTACCCGGAAAGCGGGCAGACCGAGGGATTGCTCGAGAACGGGCGAATCGTCGTCAAGCCCCCACGTCAGCCCCATTAGTCATGCATACGGCCAAGCGTTCTCAGTTGGGAATGGCACTGCTGTTGGTGCTTGTTGTGCTAACAAGCCTGGGCGCTTCGATACTCCTTTTTGCCATGACGCCATCCCAACAACGGCTTGCTTCGAATGGAAGAACACTCCAATCGCTCCAGCGAGCCAAGGAGGCTCTCGTTGCGTGGTCGGTTACCCACAGAACAACACCCGGACGATTGCCTTGCCCGGAAGACACCTCCTTGATCGGAACCCCCAATGAGGGAAGCGCCCAAAGCACCTGCTCGAACGCTGCCCTCCTGATTGGCCGCCTTCCATGGCGAACATTGGGACTCGACAATTTCCGGGATGCCGTTGGAGAACCACTTTGGTACGTACTGTCACCCGGTTTTCGCAACACAGCCCCGGTGGGGAGCCCAGGAGTCGCCAATGGACAACTCGTGGTCGATGGGCAATCCAATGCTGCAGCTGCCCTCATCATCTCCCCGGGCCCCGCCCTACCTGGTCAACTCCGCCCCATGCCAACGGCGGGATCCCCTCCCCTGGTCAGCAATTACCTGGATCTCAGTAACGCCAGCGGCCCGTTCATCACCGCCGGCCCAGCCGATGCGTTTAATGACCGGATGATCACCCTGACCAGCAATGAGCTCTACAAGGCCATGACCTTCAGGGTTCTGGCCGAGATTCGCGGAGCTTTCGGCTTGCAAAATGGATTATGGCGCTACCATAATGACCATGGGACCTTCCCGCCGAACAGCGCCTCTTTGGCCAGCCTGAACTTTGACGCGACCACGCGTGCATGGCTCTCCCCGAGCGGAAATCCCAATCTTTGGTTTGCGCAAGTCAGCTACAGTTTCATCAGTTCAAATTCCGCGAGACTTGGCATGGGGGGCAACACTTTGACGGTTATCCCTTGTTCAGCGACACCATGCCCTTGACCATCCACCGCAATGGCGGTTTTTCCCTGATTGAGTTGGCCATTGTGCTAACCATTGTGGCCTTGCTGTCCGGTGGACTCATCATGGCAGTAAGTGCCCAGTTCGACAATGTCGCCGCCACGGAAACTCAGCGTCGACTCAACGAAGCACGAGATGCCCTTCTCGGCTTTGCTGCTGCAAATGGACGCCTGCCCTGCCCGGCGGTCAGTGGTGCAACGGGTATTGAAGCGCCCCCTGGCGGTGGTAGCTGTAACGACAACTGGGATGGCTTCCTGCCTGCCGTAACACTGGGCTTGGGACCAACCAATGAAGCCGGATATGCCATCGACGGCTGGGGTAACCCGATACGTTACGCTACGACGAAAGCCATCTCCTCACAGGTAACGACCGCCAATCAAATCAAGGTGGCATGGAATGCAGGGACAGCCCTGGCAGCTGATTTACGCATCTGCAGCACGGCTTCCGGGATGACAAACAGCGGCGCCAACGCCCTCTGTGCCAGCGGCACTGATTTGTCGAACAACGCGGTTGCTGTTATCTATTCCCGGGGAAAAAACGGGGGGTTGCCCCCCAGCAGTGCGGACGAAGTAGCCAACGGCGACAATGACCGCGTCTTCGTCTATCACACGCCGACCCCGCCCGGCCCCAGCGAATTCGACGACCTCGTCATCTGGATTTCCCCCAACATCCTCTACAACCGCCTGATCGCCGCCGGCCGTCTGCCCTGATTACCGGCTTATTGACCGCGGGCGGCCCGGCTGCCACACTGGCCATGCGAACGTTATAAATCAGCCCGGCCATCCTCCCGTGAGTCTGCAGTCCTTCATTTCATCCTTGCGCAATGGTGGCATCCATCCCGCCGACGATGCCGAGATGCGCCTGAAAAAGTCGCTGCTGGTTTTTGCGACAGGCCTGTTCTGCACCGGATCGATGCTCTGGCTCTTCCTCTATGGCCAGATGGGGCCGCAGTTTTCGGCGAACGCGCCATTCGTTTTCCAGCTGCTGCTCGTCGCCAACCTCATCTATTTTTTGCAGAGCGGCAATTTCGACTGGTTTCGCATCACCCAGTTGTCGCTTTTCCTGTTTGCCCCATTTATCGTGCAATGGAGCATCGGCAATTTCATCACGGCCAGCGGCATGAGCCTGTGGGGCTTGCTGGCGCCGATCGGCGCCGTCCTGATTTGCGGGGCACGCGAGTCGATCGCCTGGTTTATCGCCTATATCTTCCTGACCGGCCTCTCCGGCTTTTTCGACTATTACCTCGCCGACTCGCCGATCAGCAACGCTCACCGGGTATCGACGGAAACCAGCGTCTTCTTCTTCGCCCTCAATTTCGCCGCCATTTCCAGCATCGTCTATCTGCTGCTGCGCTACGCCATCCTCGAAAAGGCCAAACTGCAGGCCAGCCTAGAAGCAACCCATCGCCTGCTGCTGGAAGAGCAGGCACGTTCCGAGCGCCTGCTGCTCAACATCCTGCCTGGCCCGATCGCCGAGCGCCTGAAGCACGACAACCAGACGATTGCCGATGGCTTTTCGGACGTCACCGTGATGTTCGTCGATATCGTCAATTTCACCCGGCTGGCCGAGGGCATGACGCCGCAACAGGTGTTTGCCATGCTCAACCGGATTTTTTCCTCCTTCGACGAACTGGCCGAGCAATTCGGCATGGAAAAAATCAAGACCATCGGCGATGCCTACATGGTGGCAGGCGGGCTGAATAGCGAGCGCAACGACTACACGCGAGCCATCGCCGAACTGGCCATCGCCATGCGTGACCTCCTGCACCGCGACTTTGCTGTCAATGCACAACATCTCGACGTACGCATCGGCATCGGTACCGGGCCGGTGGTTGCCGGTGTGGTCGGCAAGAAGAAGTTTATTTATGACCTATGGGGCGACACGGTCAACCTGGCCAGCCGGATCACCAGCGAAGGCACGCCGGGTATGATCCATGTCGACACCGCCACCTACCGTCGCCTGGCTGGCGAATTCGACTTTTCGGCACCGCGCGAGATTTATCTGAAAGGCAAGGGCAACACGCCGGTCTATCGGCTCTACCGGCTCAAGGCGCCGGCGCCAGTCTGAAGGCGACCCTGCCCGGCTGGTTTTCCGCCACACGCAGTTGATAGCCGAGTTCGGCGGCTTGCCGGGCGGCGTGATAAAGGCCAATGCCCAGCCCGTCCTCGGAAGCGACCGGGGCATGCAGCAACCCCTGCATCACGGCCGATGGAATCGGCGAACCGTTGTCGGCAACCATCAGTCCCCCCTCGTCAAGGTACGCCTCGATGACCAGTCCCGGTTCGCGCTGCCGCTTGGCGAGAGCATTCTGCAGCAGGTTTTCCGCCACGCTGTCGAACAGGGCACGCGGAATTAGCCGCCCAGCCAGCCCCCCTCCCTCCCCATGCCACCCGATTGCGGCGTGGGCATAGCGATCCTGCAGGCGCCGCCACCACAGGTCGGCATCGATCGCTTCGGCATCGGCAACCTGCGGCGACTGCAATTTGTCCAGCGTCGACTTCAGGCGGTCGGCAATCTGCGGCAACTGGCGACGTAGCAGGTTCGCCACCTCGGCCGGGTCGCCCGGCTGGGAAGCCGCATAACACAGCACCTGAAGGGACTGCAGCAGGTTCTTGACGTCGTGCGTCACCCGGGCGCCGGTTTCGTAAATCGCCTGGGCATACCCCATGCGCTGCAACTGCTGGCTCTGGCGCTTGACGAGATAAAACTCGATGGCCAGGCGCAGCAGCCACTCGACATGCCAGCGCATGGCTGGCGACGGCGCATGGCGGAAATGGACGATCAGGGTCAGCTCGCTCACCGCACAGACATGCCGATGCGGCGACGACGCACCAACCGCCCCGGATGCCTCGCCCGACTGCCAGACGACACCCAGCACCCAGGGCGCTGCGGCCAGACGCTGCATCATCGCCTCGATGAAGCGGGCCGGATCGGCATGCCGCTCGCTCTCCTGGGACAGTTGGACCAGCCATTGCTCGAGCGGCATGCCGAGCGACAGCAAATAGTGCGAAATCGCCGAGCCGATCCCCGAGAAGCCGGCCCGGGGATTCCAGGCCCAGGCGACGATCAGCAGGGCGATGGCGACGGTCATGGAAGTCTTGAACAGCGACTCGACATAGCCCGCCCCGCCGATCGGCATGTACGCCAGCGCCCCCAGGACGAGCACGGCCAGCACCAGAAAAACCAGCATGCCGTAGAACAGATCGAAGGTTTCACCGGATTTCCGCTGCGGCGGCCGGGCCGGGAATAGCAGCAGGAGCGGCAAAGCGATTGGCAGGAACCACGCCACCATCTGGCGCAGGCCACTGTCGATCCGGGCGGCCGTCGAAATTTCCGGTACGACGCCCAGGACAGTCAGTGCGATCAGATAGCCAAAGGCCAACAGATAACCGGTCCGCTCGCCCCGGTGTTCGGTACCCATCACCCGACCGCCGATAGACGCAGCCAGCGCGCCGCACCAGATCAGCAACAGCCACGGCCCCAGCAACAGCGTCGACACCAGGGTGGCGCCGACCAGCAGCCCGGCCTGCCGTCCGCTGATGTGCCGCTCGCCGGCCACAAAGGGTTGCCAAATCAGGAACAAGCCCAAAGCGACCACCCACAGCAGGCGTACCGCGGGCGCCTGCCAGCCGCCAAAGGCCAGAACATGCAACATCAGCAAATGCCCGGCCAATAACCCGTGAGGCCGATGGGCCAGACAATCGGCCAGGCGCAGGACGGTTTTGCCGTTCATCTTTTCGACACCCTGTCCATTTTTCGACACATTCTGACAACCCCGGGCGCCGGTTTGCCATTTTTTAGGCCTAAAGTCATAGGCACGCTTATTGCGTAGGAGTCAGCAGATTCATATCCGGAGCATGCCATGAAAAACCAACAAAAGGGCTTCACCCTCGTCGAGATCGCGATCGTACTGGTCATTATCGGCCTGCTGATGGGCGGCGTCCTGAAGGGGCAAGAACTGATCAACAGCGCAAAGGTCAAGAACTTCGCCAACGACTTCCGCTCGGTTTCATCGTTCGTCTATGCCTATCAGGATCGCTTCCGCGCCCTTCCCGGCGACGATGCGGCGGTCGCCAACCACGTTCAGGGTGGCGTCGCAGCGACAACCCCGGCAGCGACGCTGAACAACGCGCGCATCAACGGCGCCTGGAACTCGGTCACGCAGACCGACGAATCCTATCTGTTTTGGCAACACGTCCGTCTCGCCGGACTGGCCACTGGCACGCCGGTCGTTGGTAACGCGGAATACATTTATCGCAATGCCGACGGCGGCCGGGTAGGCATCACCGGCGATGCCATCCTGACTGCACCGACCACGCCGTGGCCCGCCAATTTCTATGTCTGCTCCGGCGGCATCCAGGGCCGCTTTGCCCGCCAGCTGGATACCATGCTGGATGACGGCAACACCCAAACCGGCACGGTGCGTGTCATTGCCGACGGCGTAGCCAGCCAGGCGGATGCCACACTCCTTGTTCCAGGCAATAACGATCAACAGTTGTTCACTGTCTGTTCCGGTTTCTAACCCCCCGGCAAACCCGCCAAGCCCGCCACGGCGGGCTTTGTCATTTCCGCAACAGGCGCTCGTCTGCCGCGGCGATGGCCTCCGGCAGACCAAGCACGACCACAACGTCGCCTTCCATCAGTCGCGTTTCCGGCGCCGGTTCGACGGCACGGATTCCGCGGCGGCGGATGGCACTGACTTCACACCCCAGGTTTTCCAGGTCCAGCTCATCGAGCGTCTTGCCGATGGCGGCCGCCCCGGGCTCGAGCAACACGGAATGCATGCGCGGGTGGTGCTCGTCATCCTCGTCGTAATCGCGGTCTGAAATGCCGCGGTAAAAGCCGCGCAGCAGGCTGTAGCGCTTGGATCGGGTCTGGCGGATGCGCTTGAGCACCCGGTTGATCGGCACCCCGACCAGGACCAGGGCGTGGGAGGCGAGCATCAGGCTGGCTTCGAGCGCCTCCGGAACGACTTCCGCTGCGCCGGCGCGCGTCAGGCGCTCCATGTCACGCTCGTCGAAAGTCCGCACGACAACCGGCAGGTCGTGCCGCAACTCCTGGACGTGATGCAGCACCTTCTCAGCCAAGGCGGTATCGCTGATGGTCACGATCACCACGCTGGCCCGCATCAGGCCGGCGGCAATCAATGCCTCCTTGCGCCCGGCATCGCCGTAGACAACGTTTTCGCCACCCGCCGACGCATCCCGCACCCGATCCGGATCGAGGTCGAGCGCCACATAGTTGATGTCCTCCTGTGCCAGGAAGCGGGCCAGATACTGGCCGTTGCGGCCAAAGCCGCACAAAATGGCATGCTTTTCCGCCCCCATCGACTGGGCGGCAATCTTGGTCAGCTGCATGGAGCGCATCATCCATTCGCTGGCCACGAAACGAACGACGATGCGTTCACTGTACTGGACGATGAAGGGCGCCATCAGCATCGAGAGGACCAGCGCGGTCAGGGCCACCTGCTGGATCTCGCGGGGCAGGCGGACGATTTCGCCAAGCAGCACGAAGCCGAATTCGCCCCCGGCGCAAAGCCAGAGCGCCGAGCGGATGGCGTTACCGGGCGAGGCCCCCAGCCGCCAGGACAGCAGGCCGACGACCAGCCCCTTGATCAGGAGCAGGCCAAGCAGGGCGAGCAACACCTGCCACCACAGGCCGAGCAGGATGTGCATGTCGAGCTTGACGCCGATCGTCACGAAGAACAGCCCCATCAGCACATCGCGGAAGGGCTTGATGTCCTCCTCCACCTGGAACTTGTATTCCGTTTCCGAAATCAGCATGCCGGCGACGAAAGCGCCCAGCGCGAGCGACAGGCCGGCCAGTTCGGTGATCGTCGCCAGGCTCAGCGTGATGAGCAACACGTTGAGGATAAACACTTCTGACGACTTGGCTCGGGCCACGAAGTGGAACCATTTACGCATCAGGCGCTGGCCGAAGACGAGAATCAGCGCGAGCACGATGACGGCCTTGGCCAGCGCGATGGCGAGCAGCGCGGCCAGCCTCTCCGGCGGCTGGGTCAGCGACGGGATGATGACGAGAAGGGGGACGACGGCGAGATCCTGGAACAGCAGCACGCCCATGATCTCCCGGCCGTGTGCCGAGTCTAGCTGCATGCGCTCGGCGAGCAGCTTGGTAATGACCGCCGTGGACGACATGGCAAAGACGCCGCCCAGCGCAATGCCGACCTGCCAGCTGACGCCGAACAGCATGACCAGACCGGCGACGAGCCCCATGGTGACGGCCACCTGCAGCAACCCCAGCCCGAACACGATGCGCTTCATCGCGAACAGTTTGGGCAGCGAGAACTCGAGGCCGATCGAGAACATCAGGAAAACCACGCCGAACTCGGCCAGCGATTCGGCGCGATGGATATCGTCCATCAGGTTCAGGGCGTGCGGCCCGATGACACTGCCGACGAACAGGTAACCGAGCACCGGCGGCAGGTTGAAACGCCGGAAAACGACCACGGCCATCACCGAGGCGCCAAGCAGCAAAAGGACGAGGGAAAGTGCGCTCAAGGGGCGTTTTCTCGATTCGGGTATACTTCACACATCTTAACCGCAGCCCCGCCATGAACCCAAGTCTCAACGCCCATCGCTTTTCCCCGGAACGCGCTCTGGAACTGGGTCGCCAGACCCTGAGCATCGAGGCTGCCGCCGTCTCGGCCCTGCAAGGCCGCCTGAATGGCGAATTCAGCCGCGCCGTCGCGTTGATCCTCGGCAGCCGGGGCCGCCTGATCGTCAGCGGCATGGGCAAATCCGGCCACATCGCCCGCAAGATCGCCGCCACCATGGCCAGCACCGGCACGCCGGCCTACTTCGTCCATCCCGCCGAGGCCAGCCATGGCGACCTCGGCATGATCACGCGCGACGACGTGCTGCTCGCCCTTTCCAACTCCGGCGAATCCGGCGAACTGCTCAGCATCCTGCCGGCGCTCAAGCGCCAAGGCGCCCGGATCATCGCGATGACCGGGGCCCCCGGCTCGACCCTGGCCCGCGAAGCCGACATCCACCTTGACGCCGGCGTTGCGCAGGAAGCCTGCCCGCACAACCTGGCGCCCACCGCCAGCACGACAGCCGCCCTGGCCCTGGGCGACGCCCTGGCCGTCGCCCTGCTTGACGCCCGCGGTTTCGGCCCGGAGGATTTCGCCCGCTCGCACCCCGGCGGCTCGCTCGGTCGCCGCCTGCTCACCCATGTCCGTGACGTGATGCGGAGCGACGACCGCGTACCGGCCGTCAAGCCGGAAACCCCGATCACCGACGCCATCATCGCCATGTCGCGCGGCGGGCTGGGCCTGGTGGCGATCACCGACCCGGCCAACACCGTGCTCGGCATTTTCACCGATGGCGACCTGCGCCGCGCCTTTGAAAAGCGCATCGATCTGCAACAGGGCGACATCGCCTCGGTCATGCACCCGAATCCCCGCACCATCGGCCCGGATCGCCTGGCCGTGGAAGCCGTCGAAATGATGGAGCGCCTGCGCATCAACGCCCTGCTCGTCGTCGACACCGACAATCACCTGATCGGCGCTCTCAACATGCACGATCTGTTCACCGCCAAGGTCATCTGATGGACGCTCAAGCCCGCGCCGCCCGCATCAAGCTCATCGCCTTCGACATTGACGGGGTGATGACCGACGGCGGCCTGCACTATTCCGATGACGGCCACGAATTCAAAACCTTCAACGTCCAGGACGGCCTCGGCATCGTGCTGCTCAGGCGCGTCGGCATCGAGGTGGCGATCATCACCGGCCGCAATTCCGGCGTCGTCTCGCACCGTGCCGCCGATCTCGGGGTCGCACACGTCTATCAGGGAGTCGGCGACAAGCGCGAGGTTGCCGAAAAACTGCTCGTCAAACTCGGCCTGACCTGGCCTGAACTAGCCTTCATGGGCGACGACCTGATCGACCTGCCGGCCATGGCCCGGTGCGGCCTGGCCATTGCGCCGGTCAATGCCCGCCCGATCGTCAAGGAACGCGCCCATGTCCTCACCGAGGCAGCCGGCGGACAGGGCGCCGTGCGCGAGGCCATCGAATTCATCCTGGCCGCCCAAGGCAAGCTGGACGAAGCCTTCGCGCCCTATCTCGCCGCCGCATGAAGCACTGGCCAAGCCAACTCTTTCCGATCATCATCCTGTCCATGCTGGCCGGGCTGACCTTCTGGCTGCAGCGCGCTACCGCCCCCGGTGACGACAAGCATGACGGCAAGTTGCGCCACGATCCCGACGCCATCGCCGAAAATTATGTCGTGCGCCGTTTCGACGATACCGGCCAGGTCAAGTACCGGCTGACCGGCCCGCTTCTCGTGCACTACCCCGATGACGACAGTTCCGAACTGACGTCGCCGGTGCTGATCAGCTACCGCCCGGATGCACCGCCGATCAGGATCGAATCGAATTTCGCCAAGGTCACCTCGAAGGGCGAGGTGGCCTTCCTGTGGGATGACGTGCGCATTACGCGCGCCGCGACGCCGGACAGCCTTGAACTGGTGGCCCGCACGCCCGACCTGACAGTGCAGACCGAAACGGGCTTCGCCTTCACCCACAGCCAGGTCGAGATTACCCGGGGCCCCTCCTGGGTGAGCGGCGTCGGCGCCGAAATCGACAACAACACATCCACCTTCGTTCTGCAATCGCAGGTCAAGGGGCAGTACATTCGACCGAGTAACAAGCCATGAACGTTCGCCTCGTCACGCTGAGCCTCTGCCTGCTGGCCTCCCTTCCCGCCCATGCCGAAAAGGCCGACCGCGACAAGCCGATGCTGATCGAGGCCGGCAAGGTGTCGATCGACGATGCCAAAAAGATCCAGATCCTCGAAGGCGACGTCGTCATCACCAAGGGCAGCATGGTGCTCAAGGCCGAACGGATCATCATCACCGAAGACCGCTACGGCTTCCAGAAAGGGACCGCCTTCAGCGGCAAGAAAGGACTCGCCTATTTCCGCCAGAAGCGGGAAGGCAAGGACGAATATATTGAGGGTGAAGCCGAACGCATCGAATACGACACCCATGCCGAGGTTGCCGAACTGTTCCACCGGGCCTGGGTGAAAAGCGGCGAAGACCTGGTCAGGGGCGACTACATCTGGTACGACGCGGTGAATGAAAAATACCTGGTCACCGCCGGCGAAACGCGTACACCGACAGGCGCCGCACCACGCGTTCGGGCGGTCATTCAGCCCAAGAACAAGGAAACGGAAGCGGAACGTCCGGCCAGCCGCGGCGAACGCCTGCAGCTCAAAGGGGCTGCCGGCCTGGGCAGCCAGCCTGCACAAGAATAGTGCAAGGCCGCCTGCCGCACTGCCAAACCTCTCAATCACCCGCCATTTCCGGAAACGCCAAGCACATGATTTACATCGGTTTATTTCATTTTGTGCACTGCACAAAACAGACTTGACAAGCGGGCAATCATCCCTATAATGAAGTCCATGCTGCAGCGCAACATCCCACAGGGCAGCACCGCACGAGATTCATCGCACTGCATGACTTTTCATTAGGAGATAAACCCATGTTCACCACTCCCGAGCAATTCGCCGCTGCCAACAAGGCTACCGTCGACTCCCTGCTGTCCCTGGCCAACACCGCCCTGGCTTCCGCCGAGCGCATCGCCGCCCTGAACCTGAACACCGCCCGTTCCGTGATGGAAGACTCCGTCTCCGGCGCCAAGGCCCTGATGGGGGCCAAGGACGTTCAGGAAGCCCTCTCCATCCAGGCCTCCCTGGCCCAGCCGAATGTCGAGAAGGCCGTTGCCTACTCCCGTTCGGTCTATGAAATCTCGGCCCAGACCCAGGAAGAACTGTCCAAGATGGTCGAAGCCCAGTTCTCCGAGTTCCAGAAGTCGGTCGCCAGCCTGCTGGACAAGGCCGCCAAGTCTGCCCCGGCCGGTTCCGACGTGGCCGTCGCCGCCGTCAAGAGCGCCATCGCCGCCGCCAACTCCGCGTTCGACAACATGAACAAGGCGGCCAAGCAGGTTGCCGAAATCACCGAAGCCAACGTTGCCGCGGCCACCAACGCCACCGTCAAGGCCGTTGGCGCCACCGCGAGCGCCGCCAAGAAAGCCAAGTAATCCCGCTGCAATCAGGCCCCTGCCCCGACAGGGGCCTTGTTTCATCCACGCCTGCAAACACGAACTGGAGAAGATGATGAGCAACCCGAATATCGAACAACTGACCGCCGCCCAGAAAGCCAACGCCGAAGTCATGATGGCCCTGATGCGGACCGCCTTCAACGGTGTCGAGCGCCTGACCGCCCTGAACATGGCGGCCTCCCGCGAGTTCTTCAACAACACGGTTGCCAACGCCCAGCAGTTGCTGGCGGCCAAGGATGCCAGCGAAGTCGCCAAGCTGAACAGCGAACTGGCCCAACCGAACGTCGAAAAACTGCTGAGCTACTCGCGTAGCGTCTATGACCTGGTTTCCGAAATGCAGAAGGAAATCACCTCGGTGATGGAAGCCCAGTACAGCAGCTTCACCAAGACGGCCGAAACCGCCGTCGAAAAAGCCAAGGCCGCAGCCCCGGTCGGCGGTGACGTATTCGCCGCCACGATGCAGTCCATGCTCGGCGCCTCGACCAAGGCCTTCGACCAGATGACCTCGATGGCCAAGCAACTCTCGGATATCGCCGAAGCCAACCTGCAGGCAGCCGCCCAAGTTGCCGTACCGGCCAAGAAGAGCGCCACCGCTGCTGCCGCCAAGAAGGCTGCCGCCAAGTAATTCGCTGCCTGCCGGCAAAACAATGCAAGCCCGCTTTACAGCGGGCTTTTGTTTTGGGGCGACAGCGAACAGACTACGGCCGCCAAACCCAGGTAATTCCCCGTTTTTCGACCTCGAGACGAATTTCCTCCATCGCCTTGTCGACCAGTGCTGGCGCGCCTTCGACGCCCAGTTCCAGATGCTTGCGCTCCTTGCCGACCAGCGAGGGCAGCGAGAACAGGCGCAGGGTCGGGTAGGCGGCGACGATGTGTTCCATCAGGTCGAGCAGCGCACTTTCGTAGGCCGTCGGGCCCGTCAGCAGAAAAGCCTTTTCGACGGTATCGGCCACCGGCTGGAATTCGCCTTTGTAAAAGGTGTCGAGCGCCCACTCGATCATCGGGTGCGCCATCTGCGGAAAACCCGGCACGAAGTAGTGTTCGTTGGCCATGAAGCCGGCAATGCGGTTGAAGGGATTGGGAATCATCTTCACCCCTTGCGGAAAGGTGACCAGCAGCTTGCGCTGGTCGGTGATTTCCTCGCCGGCAAAGCGGACTTTCAGCTCCTCGAACGCTTCGGGGTGCAATTCCAGACCAACGCCCAGGGCGGCCGCAACGGCCTGCCGGGTATGATCGTCCGGCGTGTTGCCGATGCCGCCACAGGAAAACACCACGTCACCGGCCGCCATCGTGCGCTTGAAGGTTTCGGTCAGGCGCCGACGGTCATCCCCCAGATACTCCACCCAGCTCAGGCGCAAGCCGCGCGCGCCGAGCATGTCGGCGATCTTCGCAAAGTGCTTGTCCTGCCGCTTGCCGGACAGGATTTCGTCGCCGATGATGATGGCGCCAAAGGTACGGCTCATACACGTTCTCCCTCGATAGTGACCAGCGCACCGCCCCGTGAGCGGCGCAGGGCTTCCAGCCCGTAATGGACGAATGATAGCGCCGCCAGCGCCGGCGCCAGCAGCCCGACCAGCGGCACATGGGCCAGCAGGGCCATGGTCAGGCCGAGCATGAACAGCGGCATCTTGTGCGCGCGGCGCAAAGCCTGCCATTCGGCGCCTGTGGCGTGCATCGATAAGGCATCGTAGGCAAAGGTTCGGCGGTTGAGCCACCCCATCAGCAGCAACGGAATCAGCAGCGAGAAGCCGGGAATCAGCCACAGCGGGATGGTCACCACCCAGGCCAGGACAAAAATCAGGGAGGCGCCCATGCTGTTCAGCGCTGCCGCGATAAAACTGTCCTTACCCATGGCGGCGACATCGCGGTACTCGGTCTGCGACAGATGACGCAACATCAGGGGCAAAATGACGATGGCGGCGAGCAGCGAGGCCATCAGATAGGCCAGCGCAAAGATCGCCATCCAGCCGCCCAGATAGGCCAGGACATGCGCCAGCCAGACCAAGCCCCAGCCAACCAGCAGGGTCATCGGCGGATAGTCCATCATCTGCTGCACCAGCCAGCCGAGCACACCCATGGCAAGGCCAACGGCGAACAGCAGCGAAACGAGGGCCGGCGTCAGCACATAGAGCCAGACCTTGCCGTGACGCAGGCTGGCGAAGGTGCGCGCCAGCGCCAGCATGACCTCACTCATTCACGTCACCCATGCTTGATCCCCTCCCACTGTTTTTCCAGACGCTTGACTGAAACCGGCACCGGCGTCCGGAGCTCCTGCGCGAACAAGCCAACCCGCAATTCTTCGAGCAGCCAGCGGAATTGCTCGACCTGCGGATCGCTCGTCCCCATTTTGGCCAGCTGCAGCGCCCGACGCTCGTAGTTCGCCCACAGCTTGGCGTAGTCGGCCATGGCTTGCGCGTCGCGCGTCGGATTGGCTTTGAGCTTGTCCAGACGCACGCCGATTGCCTTCAGGTAGCGCGGGAAGTGTTGCAGGCGCTCGAAGGGCGTATCGACCACGAAATTCTTGCCGAGCAGCCGCTTCAACTGCGCCTCGATGTCGGCCACCACCGCTGGGTGCGCCTTGAAGGCGGGCAGTTTCTTGGTCACTGCCTGCCATTCGGTCAGCACCGTGCTGACGAGGCGACAGACTTCCTGCATGATCAGCCCCAGCCGCGCCTTGGCTTCGGCACAGCGCGCCTTGAAGGCTTCCGGCGTGGTCGGCAGCGGTTCGGTCAGGCAGGCGCGTTCGAAGGTCAGGTCGACGATCTGCCGTTTCAATTCCTCGGCGGTGCCCAGCGCCATGAACTGCATACCCATCTGGCTCATGCCCGGGACGTTCTTGTCGAAGTATTTGACCTGTTCCCGGAACTGCAGCATGAACAGCCGGCGCAGGCCCTGGCGGTGGGTTTCGGCCGCCTCCTCGGCAGAATCGAAAACCTTCAGGCTGACGCTATCGCCGTCGTCGACCAGCGCCGGGTAGCCAATCACCGTCTGCTTGCCCGCAGTTGACCCGACCTGAACCTCCATCAGTTCCGGCAGTTCGCCGAAGGTCCAGTCGGTCAGTTTGGTGTATTCAGCAGGCGTTTCGTGCAGTTCGGCGAATTCTTCCTTGGCCTCCCTGCCCCACTCGGCGCGCAGCGCCACCAGGCTGCGGTTCATGTCCAGCTGCCGGCCGTGCTCGTCGATCAACTTGTAGTTCATCGAGAAGTGCGGCGGCAGCGCGTCGGGCCGGAAGGCATCCGGCGTCACCGCCCAGCCGCGGGCATTCAGGCCGCGCGCTTCGAGGATGTAGTCGATCAGCGGCGGGATCAGCCCGGCATTCATCTTCTTGTCATTCCCCGCCGTGGCGGCGATGAATTCCTCGACGAATTCCGGCACCGGCACCAGCTTGGCACGGATCTTCTGCGGCAGGGTCTTGATCAGCTGCACCAGCTTTTCCTTGAGCAATCCGGGCACCAGCCATTCCATGCGCGCCGCCGGAATCTGGTTCAGCTGCGCCAGCGGCAGGGTCAGCGTCACGCCATCGCGCGGCGAACCGGGCTCGAAGTGATAAGTGAGCGCGTACTCCACACCGCCCACCTTGAGATGGTGCGGGAAGGCCTCGGTCGTCACGCCGGCCGCCGAGTGGCGCATCAGGTCGTCCTTGGCCAGGAACAGGAGCCTGGGATTCTCCTGCTCGGCCGTCTTGCGCCAGTGATCGAAGGTCGCCCCGTTGTGGATGCCTTCCGGAATGAGATGGTCGTAGAAGGCATAGATCAGCTCGTCGTCCACCAGCACGTCCTGCCGGCGCTGCTTGTGCTCGATCTTCTCGATGTCGCGGATCTGCTTCTGGTTATGCTGGAAGAAGGGCCAGCGCCTGGCGAAGCTCTCGTCGATTTCCTCGCCGACCAGACCCTGGCGGATGAAAATTTCGCGCGCCTCGGCCGGCGCCAGCGGGCCGTAGTGGATGCGCCGCTTGGGGTTGATGACGATGCCGTAGAGCGTCGTCCGCTCCCAGGCGGCGACCTGCATCGCTTTCTTCTCCCAGTGCGGATCGAAATACTGGCGCTTGATCAGGTGAGCGCCCACTTTTTCAATCCACGCATCTTCGATGCGGGCGATACAACGGCCAAAGAGGCGGGTCGTCTCGGTGATCTCCGCGGCCATGATCCACTTGCCGGCCTTTTTTTGCAGCGGCGACGAGGGATGGATCAGAAAACGGATACCGCGTGCCCCCAGGTAGTAGCCGGACTCGTCCGATTTGCAGCCGATGTTACCCAACAGGCCACTGAGCAGCGCCATGTGGATGGCGTCGTAGGTGCCGGGAATCTCGTTCTCCTTCCACCCGAGTTCGCACACCATCGCGTGCAGCTGGCCATGCACCTCGCGCCATTCGCGCAGGCGCAGGTAGGAAAGGAAATGCGCGTGGCAGGTATCGACCAGCGATTTGTTCGATTTTTTGCCGTCCACCGCAGCTTTGAACCAGGTCCATAGTTTCACCCAGCTCAGGAACTCCGACTTCTCGTCGGCAAACAGCTTGTGCTTTTCATCCGCCGCCTGCTGGCGATCCTGTGGCCGCTCGCGCGGATCCTGCGTGGACAGGCCGGCGGCGATGATCAGCACCTCCTTCAGGCAGCCGAGATCGCGGGCGGCGACCAGCATGCGGCCGATGCGCGGATCGAGCGGCAGCCTGGCCAGCGCTTCGCCAACCGGCGTCAGCTTCTTGTCGTCGTCGAGCGCGCCGAGTTCCTGCAACAACGCATAGCCGTCGCTGATCGCCTTGGCTGGCGGCGGCTCGATGAAGGGAAAGCTCTCGACATCGGTCAGGCGCAGCGACTTCATGCGAAGGATGACGCCGGCCAGCGAGGAGCGCAGGATTTCCGGATCGGTAAAGGGCGGCCGGGCGTTGAAATCCGCCTCGTCGTAAAGCCGCACGCAGACGCCGGACGCCACCCGGCCGCAACGGCCGGCCCGCTGCCGCGCCGCCGCCTGCGAAATCTTCTCGACCTGCAACTGCTCGACCTTGTTACGGTAGGAATAACGCTTGACCCGCGCCAGCCCGGTGTCGATCACATAGCGGATACCCGGCACAGTGAGCGAGGTTTCCGCCACGTTGGTCGCCAGCACGATCCGCCGCTGACCGCCTGAGGGCTTGAAGATGCGGTCCTGCTCGCCAGCCGACAGGCGCGAGAAAAGCGGCAGGATTTCCGGCGCGTGCGCGGTGGAAAGGCCGGGCCGGGCCAGCGCGTGCTTGCGTAGCGCTTCGGCTGCCTCACGAATTTCCCGCTCGCCGGGCAAAAAAACCAGAATGTCACCGGGACCGAGACGGGCCAACTCGTCGGCGGCATCGACGATGGCGTCGTACAGATCGCGCTCGTCGTCCTGCTTTTCGAGATCGTCGACCGGGCGGTAGCGGACTTCAACCGGGTACAGCCGGCCGGATACCTCAATGACCGGCGCACCGTTGAAATGCCGCGAAAACCGCTCGGCGTCGATGGTGGCCGAGGTAATGATCACCTTCAAATCCGGGCGCTTGGGCAGCAACTGCTTCAGGTAACCGAGCAAAAAGTCGATGTTCAGGCTGCGCTCGTGCGCCTCGTCGATGATGATCGCCTCGTAGGCGTTCAGATAAGGGTCGGACTGCGACTCGGCCAGCAGGATGCCGTCGGTCATCAGCTTGACCCAGCTCTCCGGCGTCGTCTTGTCGTGGAAGCGGATTTTCACGCCAACCCCGGCCCCCACCTGCGTCTTCAGCTCCTGCGCCAGCCGCGCCGCCACCGACCGCGCCGCCAGCCGGCGCGGCTGCGTATGACCGATCAGCCCGCGCGCGCCAATGCCGAGATCGAGGCAGATTTTCGGCAACTGCGTCGTCTTGCCCGAGCCGGTTTCGCCACAGACGATCACCACCGGGTGCCTGGCAATCAAACCGGCAATATCCGCCCGCCGCTCGTTGACCGGCAGGTCGGTCTGGAACTCCGGCTTCGGCAGCCTGGCGCGGCGTTCCTCCACCGCCGCGGCAGAACGCGCCATCAATGCGGCCAGATCGGCCTGCAGCCGTTGCTGCTTTTCGCCGCTGGCCCTCAGCAATTCGCGCTGCAAACCCCGCAGGCGCTTCAAGTCACTGCTCAGGCAACGGACTTCCGGCGCATCGGCACGGCGGACGGGTTTTCGGGTTTGCGAAAGCGTTGTATTCATCCAATCAGACATCCAGCGGACTCGCCACACCACGGCCGCCGCGGTTCAAAACATGGGTGTAAATCATCGTCGTCTGCACGTCCTCATGCCCCAGCAGCTCCTGCACCGTGCGAATGTCCTGCCCCTTCTGCAGCAGGTGGGTAGCGAACGAATGCCGCAGCGTATGCGGCGTCGCCGCCTTGACGATGCCGGCCGAGCGCACCGCCTGCCGGACGGCGCGCTGAATGGTCTGCTCGTCGATGTGGTGACGGCGCGTCTTGCCCGAACGCGGGTCTACCGAGCGATGACTGGAGGGAAACACGTACTGCCAGCCCCAGCTCTTGCCAGCAGCCGGGTACTTGCGCTCCAGCGCATAGGGCAGGAAGACCTCGCCGAAACCCTCGGCAAGATCCTTCTGATGCAGTTCGCGAACGCTTGCCAGATGCCCCTGGAGGCGGGATGCGACACGGTCGGGGAGCATCGTCACCCGGTCCTTGAAGCCCTTGCCGCTACGCACCAGAATCTCGCGCCGCTTGAAATCGACATCCTGGACACGCAGGCGCAACGCCTCCATCAGGCGCAGGCCAGCGCCGTACAACAAAGCAGCCACCAGCCAATGCACACCATCCAGGCGGGCCAGCACCGCGCGCACCTCGTCCTCGTTGAGCACCACGGGCAGGCGGCGCGGCTTCTTTGCCTGCTCCACATTGTTCAGCCACGGCAGCTCGCTGCCCAGCACCTCCTTGTAGAGGAAAAGCAGCGCGCTGCGCGCCTGGTTCTGCGTCGATGCCGCCACCTTCCCCTCAACCGCCAGATGAGTCAGAAAAGCCTCCACCTCAGCCGCCCCCATCTCCGCCGGATGGCGCTTGCCGTGAAAAAGAATGAAGCGCTTTATCCACTGGACATAAGTATCCTCGGTCCGTAAGCTGTAGTGCTTGAAGCGGATCCGCTCGCGAACGCGATCCAGAAGCCTGGGCGGCTGGTTCATGACGGATTACACGTGCAATTTGGGAGGCCGAATTCTAGCGCATCCCAATGAATTTATGGAATTTATCGTTTAACGAATTAATGGAAATGCCTGCCGTTTTGGGAGGCTTACTTAATAGTTAGGCCTCACAGGAAAGCTCTCCTCATGTTCACCGCCGAATTCCTGATTACATCTCTCATCGTAGTGCTCATCCCCGGCACCGGTGTCGTCTTCACCGTGTCCACGGGTCTTGCGCAAGGCAGGCGCGCGAGCTTCTTCGCCGCCGTCGGTTGCACACTTGGCATCGTTCCGCACCTGCTGGCAACCATCCTCGGCCTGGCCGCAGTCATGCACACAAGCGCGCTGGCATTCCAAGTACTCAAGTACGCAGGCGTCGCGTACTTGCTCTACCTCGCGGTTGCCACTTGGCGGGATCGTTCAGCCTTCGCAGTCCAGCCCATACAAGGCAAGAGCAGCGCGCTTGGCTTGGTCACCAAGGCTTTCTTGTTGAACATCCTCAATCCCAAGCTCACCATATTCTTCTTGGCGTTCCTGCCGCAATTTGTCGAGCCCAGCGCCACGTCGCCTCTACTGCAGTTGCTTGGGCTCAGTGCGGTGTTCATGGCCATGACCTTCAGCGTGTTCATCATTTACGGTCTCTTGGCCCATGCCTTCCGCAAGGCAGTCATCGAGTCCCCACGCGTCCAGAGCTGGTTGCGTCGTGGTTTCGCCGGGGCATTTGCTGGGCTCGGTGCGCAGCTCGCGGTGTCCGAGCGGTGAGGCCTAACACTGCGCTCCAGCGGGACGCGCCGCAAGCGGCGCGCCCCTGAGCTTCGACGTTGGCCATCATGAACAAGCTGCCCGCTTTTACCTCGTTGCTCGTCGTTGCAAGTCTTGGTGTGCATGCTGCCGCCGAGGAAACGACATTCTCTGGCCGCTACCAATACCGAACGGATCAAGACAGTCTTGACGTTATTGGGAGGCAGGTCTGTTTCTTTCCTTCCGGGCATTCGGCGCGTCTAGTTCCACGTCCTGCCGGTGATACGCGGCTTCCCTGGTTCTGCTTTTCAAACTCGGAAGCCGCCGCGAAGATGCTTGGTTTTCGTCTCAAAATGCAATCCAAAGGTTGCGGCATTCGAGGTAGCGCCACATTGACGGTGAGCAATTACGTTCCTTACACCAAAGAAGGCGACGGAAACGACATTGCAACCCTGAAAGTCGTCAGTTGTGTATCGTTCTTTCTGTAAATTCCGTTTTGCCCGTGGCCTGCTGGGCGGGGAGCGTAGGCGCGTAGCGCCGGAGGTCACCGCCCAGCAGGCGGCACGACGGTGGGTCTGACGCCAT
>JBKBHB010000008.1:0-124945 GCA_046297855.1 Azonexus sp. | reverse complement strand
TCCGCCTTCAATCCGCAATACTGCTCAATATTTGGGCAGCCACCCTTCCCAATGCCGACAATCAAGCCCTCGCCCCCTCAGAAATGACGGCCTGCGCCTGCTGGTGAAATTTCCGGGCTAGAGCGCCTTTCCGGCGGTTCCGCCGACCTCTTTGTGAAATTTCAGGGCTAGGGTGACTGAAGCGCTACTGGAAGCGTTTGCCGTGGGGCAAAGCGGAGAACCCCACTGGCCGTGGTGGCGAAATTTTGATCCAGGTCGTTGGGGTGATAACGCAGATGTGTGGAGTAGCGTTCTGTCAGGGGCCCTCTCTCAAAAAATATTCTCCGGGTTTCAGGAAATCTACGTTGCGCTCGAGAAGCGGGGCCTGCTTGACGAACTGAATTGACTTCGGTAGCTGGCCAAAACTCAGACATGTCTGATTGGCCTGGATGGCTTGTCCTGCGGGCGAGTCCTGACTTCTCGAACCAAGAGATAGCAGGGCGGTGGAGTGGGACAGCCGTGTTTCTGCCGCCTTGCTACGATTTTCCCTGCGCCAGGCATTGCCGCAGGGTGTCAAAAAGCATTTCCGGGTTGACCGGCTTGGCGATATGGCCGTTCATGCCGGCGGCCAGGCAGGCTGTGCGATCGTCGTCGAAAGCGCTGGCTGTCAGCGCAATGATCGGCGTGGTCTTGTTGGGTGAGTCGCGGCGAATGGCCCGGGTTGCTTCCAGACCATCCATCAGGGGCATGTGCATGTCCATCAGGATGAGGTCGTAGGGAGCTTGCCGGGCCATCGCGACGGCCTGGGCGCCGTCGGCCGCCACGGTGACGAGCAGCCCGGCGTGTTCGAGCAGGCTGCGTGAAATTTCCTGATTGACCGGCTCGTCTTCGGCCAGCAGGATGTGCCTGCCGGCAAACGCCTGCCGCAGGCGTTCTTCGGCGGATATCTCCGGGCTGCTGGCGGCTGCAGCAGGCAGCGCGGCAGGCTGGCATTTCTTCAGCGGCAGGACGAACCAGAGGGTGCTACCCTGGCCGGGCTGGCTATTGACGCCGATGTGGCCACCCATCAGGTGTACTAGGCGCTTGCAGATCGCCAGGCCGAGGCCGGTGCCGCCGTATCGCCGGGTCATGCTGTTGTCTGCCTGTTCAAAGTCGGAGAACAGGCGCTCTTGGGCTTCGGGGGAAATGCCGATGCCGGTGTCGCTGACTTCGAAGCGCACCTGCACCTGGGTCGGGGTTTCGGCGACGGCGACGAGGCGCAGGGTCACGGTCCCGCGTTCGGTGAACTTGATGGCGTTGCCGATCAGGTTGAGGAGGATTTGGCCGAGGCGCAACGGGTCGCCGCTTAACGGGGTGGCGAGGAGTGCCGTCGGTATGTCGCGCTCAAGGCGCAGGCCCTTCTCGGCGGCACCGGGGCCCAGCGTGCTGAGCACGTGTTCGACCGATTGCTGGAGATCGAACGGGATGTCTTCGAGCGCCATCCGTTCGGCTTCGATCTTGGAGAGGTCCAGGATGTCGTTGATCAGGCTGAGCAGGCGGGTGGCCGAGCGTTGCGCCTTGTCGAGCTGATCCAGTCCCGTTGGGTCGGTCATGCGGCGCTTGGCCAGTTCGATCATACCCATCACGCCATTCATCGGTGTGCGCAGTTCGTGGCTCATGTTGGCCAGGAAGGCGCTTTTGGCGCGGCTGCCGGCTTCGGCGGCGTCCCGGGCCGCTGCCAGTTCGGCGGTTCGGGCTGCGACGCGTTCTTCCAGGCTGGCGTTGAGCTCCTTCAGGGCCAGTTGCATCGCCTTTTCTTCGCTGATGTCCAGGCAGGAGCCGATGTAGCCGATGAATTGGCCGTCGGCGTCATAGCGCGGCAGGCCACGGTCGAGCAGCCAGCGGAAGGTCCCATCACGGTGGCGGAGCCGATATTCCATCGAAAACGGCTGACGGGCATCGAAGGCGCGTACGTAGGTGGCCAGACAGCGATCGTAGTCGTCAGGGTGTACGCCTTCCGCCCAGCCGTTGCCCAGTTCCTGTTCCATGCTGCGCCCGGTGAATTCCAGCCAGCGCTGGTTGAACCAGTCGCAGCCCTTGTCGAGGCCGGCGGTCCAGAAGAGGGCCGGTGAGGCGTTGGCGACGGTATTCAGGCGGGCCAGCAGTTGTCGCTGCGTCTCCTCCTTGTCGCGCAGCGAGTGGGTGAGCGCCGAGAGCGCCTGGTTGCGCCGAATGACCAGCGCCAGCAGCAGCACGATCAGGCCGAGTGCCGTGCCGCCGCTGATGATGGAGAGGCGGTAGTGATGCCAGACATCGGTCAGGGTGAATTGCGGCGCGACATCGTAGGGGGGCAGGCGCAGGCGGCGGGCCAGGTTGTCCACGGCCGCATAGTCGGCGGGAGGCGCGAATCCTCCAATGTGGGCAGCGCGGGCGACCGGGTGTTCGGCATCGAGCGAGAGCAGGGCGGTGCTGACCCGACGCAGGGTTGCGCGGTCGACCGCGGGGAGCGCGACGAAGGGCCATTCGGGGTAGAGACGGGTCGAGATACGGTAGGGAAAGCCGGCCAGCTTCTGCGGGTGGATGACCTTGAGTTGCGCCGGATCGAGCCGGCCTTCGTCTTCCAGGCTCTCGATGATGCCGGTACGCACGAAACCGGCATCGACCTGGCCGGCCAACACGGCGTCGATCACCTTGTCGTGATGCTCGAGGATGCGCAGATTGTCGCCGGTCGGCAGGGAAATTCCGGCTTCCACCATTTCCAGGGCCTGGGTTTGGTAGCCGCCCAGGAAGCGGGTGCCCGGTACACCGATGCGCTTGCCTTGCAAATCCTGGAGTGTGTTGATGTCTTCGCGTTGCGCTGCGGTGATGATGACGCCGCCCAGACTGCTCACTTCGCGGCCATCTTCACGGCTGATGAGGGTGGCAATGATGCTGGTTAACTGACTGCGGCTGCGCACAATCAGGTAGTGCGACGGATTGGTCATCAGAAAATCGAGGCGGTTTTCGGCCAGGGCCGCCTCGAGCTCCGCTTGCTCGAGGACCTGCAGCTCGACGGGCTGGCCACCCAGCGCCTGGCTGAGGTAATCCGCCAGGGGCTGAAAACGCTCCACCATGAGGGGTTGGGGGCGGTAGGCAAAAATGCCGATGCGCAAGGGCTCTGCGGCGGAGGCCAGTCCGCCGGCCAAGGCCAGTAGCAGCAAGAGCAGCAGGTGAAGCAGGGGGCGGCGGGGCAGCATGGGGTCAATCCGCTCGCGGGAGATAAGCGGCGCTGACCAGACCGGCCAGGGTGTCTGGCGCGGTGAGCAGGCCATGGGTGTGCATCAACTGGCTCAAATGGCGTGCTGCCGCAATCAGGTCGCCGTCGGCCATCAGCAAGCGGCGGTTGTCGCTGAGTGCGGGGAGGTGTAATCCGCGATAAGCGGCTTCGGCCTCCTCAAAGTGCTGGTCACGACGGGCCGCGATGCGGCGCAGGGCGTCCTCGCGGCTGGTCCGCAGGTGTTCGAGGGCGCGCAGGTGGCCATTGATCAGTGCTTGCAAGGCGGAATCCAGTTGCGCCATCTGGTCGCTGCGCACGGCGAGCGTGTCGAAGACGGTGTGCGGGAACTGCCGGCTGTCGAAGATGCGGACTGCCCCCGCCTCGAGCAGTTGCGCGGCAAATGGTGGATAGCTGATCGCGACATCGATTTTTCCCGCCTGCCACAGGGCGCGTTGGGCGTTGGGCGGCGCGTCGACGAGTTCAATGTCGGCCGGCGTCACGCCAGCCGCGGACAACAGTTTTTGAAGCACGAGGCTTCCCAGGGCCCCTTGTTCGACGGCGATCCGCTTGCCCCTTACCTCCGCCGGCGTACGGATATTCGGCTTGGCCAGTACGACATCGGCACCGACCGATTCATCCGTCACCAGGATGACCGTCAGCGGCACCCCGCTGCCGCGGACGCTGAGCACTTCGTCCAGTGTCAGGCAGGCGGCGTTCAGCTTGCCGTCCTTCAGGCCGGCGATGGAGTCTCCGGCATTGCTGCCCTCATGCAGAACTACCGCCTCGCCCAGCCATCCGAAATCGCGGGCCAAGAGCAGCGGTTCGTAACCCGGCCAGGGGTGGATGCCGACGTTGACCGGGCTGCTGTAGGCACAGCCGGAAAGGCCCAGGTTGCTGCCAGCGAGGGCAAGGAGTGCTTGAATGAGCTGTCGGCGGTTCATTGCTCCCGATTATGCCGAACAGCCCTTCCGCTGAGAACAGCGGACTTGTTGATTTTTGCACTTTATCTGCAAAGGTGTGCACATTTTGCTGTCTACCCGCGTAAGGCGTCATACGCCGCCCCTTTGCCCTGCCCGCCAGTCCGTGGTGTGCAATCTGGGATAATGGGGTGACATCCACGAGGCCCGCATCATGAAAACCGCACTCATCCTTTTTGCCCACGGTGCCCGCGACCCGGAGTGGGCCAATCCCCTGCGCCGCGTCAAGGCGGCTGTTCAGGCGCGCCGGCCCGGCGTACCTGTCGAGCTGGCTTTTCTCGAGTTCATGTCCCCAACCTTGCCCGAATCGATCGCCGGCCTGCTGGCTGCCGGGGTGAGCAGGATCGTCGTGATGCCGATGTTCGTCGCACGCGGCGGGCACCTCAAGCGGGATTTGCCGGAAATGCTGGCGGCGTTGCGGGACGCGCATCCCGATGTCGAATTCATTCAGGGCGATGCCATCGGCGAACATGAAACCGTGATCCAGGCGATGGCTGCGGCGGCATTGCAGGAAGCTGGCCTGTAATTTGCTCTGTAAGCGTCATGCTTACCGTACTTGTCATTGATGAATCCAGGACGCGCGCCGGCGAAATCTGCGCCGGGCTCGCCCTTGCCGGCTATCAGGTGGCCGCAATCCTGGCCGGTGCCGACAACCTGACGGCCGAGGTCGAGAGGCTGCAGCCGGACGTGATCCTGATCGATACCGATTCGCCCAGCCGAGACACACTGGAGAACCTGGCGGCGATGAACAAGAACATGCCGCGCCCGGTCGTCATCTTTACTCAGGAAGATGGCCGTGAAACCATTCGCGATGCCGTTCGGGCGGGCGTTTCGGCCTATGTGGTCGATGGCCTCGACCCGAAGCGCATCAAGCCCATCGTCGAGGTGGCGCGCGCCCGCTTCGAGGACACCCAGGCCCTGCGCCGGGAACTGGATGCGGTGTCGCAAAAATTGTCCGACCGCAAGCTGGTCGACAAGGCCAAGGGTGTGCTGATGAAGGCGCGCGGCCTCGATGAGGAGGCGGCTTACCACGCCATGCGCAAGCTGGCGATGGAGCGTGGCCAGACCATCGCCAAGGTGGCGCGCGACGTCATCGACATGGCCCGGGTGCTGCTCTAAGCGGGTGCGGCGCCGGCCCGTGTTGCACTGCAATAGTGCATCGCCGGGGCGGGCCTTTCTTCCCGGATCGGGAATCCAAGTGATTGAAAAATAGATAGTTATTTAGAGTTAGCTCGAAATAACTAGGGCTGGCATGGCCATTGCGATAGTCCTGACAAAGCGCACGGTCAATGGCGGCCGGGCGGGAGCCGGAAGATCCGGCCCAGGGACAAGGGCGTCCATCCACGCTGCTGACAAGGGGCGAGGATGCGGCGCCCGTTTTGTTTTTCGATTTTGTTAATCAAGGAGCAAGCAATGGAACCGAAAAAGACTGGCGATGCCTGCACACCGGACGTTTCACGTCGTGATTTTTTTTCAACCGCGTTGGGAGTGTCACTGATGGCCATGGTTCCCCCCGGCGTTCGCAGCGGTGCCTGGGCCGCTGGCTCGGACGCCCCCGAAAAGAAGGAAGTCAGGATCGGCTTCATTCCGCTCACCGATTGTGCTTCCGTCGTAATGGCCTCGGTGATGAAGTTCGATGAAAAGTACGGCATCAAGATCATCCCGTCCAAGGAAGCCTCCTGGGCTTCGGTGCGTGACAAGCTGGTCAATGGCGAGCTCGACGCGGCGCATGTGTTGTACGGGCTGATCTATGGCGTGCAGCTTGGCGTCGGCGGGCCGAAGAAGGACATGAACGTCTTGATGACGCTCAATACCAATGGTCAGGCGATCACGCTTTCCAACCAGATGAAGGACAAGGGGGCCATCGACGGTCCGAGCCTGGCCAAGCTGGTAGCCAAAAAGGAGAAGGAATACACTTTTGCCCAGACCTTCCCGACCGGCACGCATGCCATGTGGCTGTATTACTGGCTGGCGGCCCAGGGGATCAACCCGCTGAAGGACGTCAAGACCATCACCGTGCCCCCGCCGCAAATGGTCGCCAACATGCGCGTTGGCAACATGGATGGCTACTGCGTTGGCGAGCCGTGGAACAACCGCGCCATCATGGACAACATCGGCTTCACGGCCGTGACGACGCAGGACATCTGGACCGACCATCCGGAAAAGGTGCTTGGCACCACCGCGGAGTGGGTGCAGAAGCATCCGAACACGGCGCGCGCCCTGGTCGCAGCCATTCTCGATGCCGGCAAGTGGATCGACGCCTCGCTGGCCAACAAGCAGAAGACGGCCGAGACCATCGCCAGCAAGTCCTATGTGAATACCGACACCGAAGTCATCGTCGCCCGTATGCTCGGCCGCTATCAGAACGGCCTGGGCAAGAGCTGGGACGACAAGAACCACATGAAATTCTTCAACGACGGCGCGGTGAACTTCCCCTACCTCAGCGACGGCATGTGGTTCATGACCCAGCACAAGCGCTGGGGCCTGTTGAAGGATCACCCGAAATACCTCGAGGTGGCCAAGCAGGTGAACCGCATCGACATCTACAAGCAGGGCGCGACGGCCGCCGGCGTCGCGCTGCCCAAGAGCGACATGCGCAGCAGCAAGCTGATCGACGGCACGGTTTGGGATGGCAAGGATCCGGCCAAATACGCCGATGGTTTCAAGGTCAAGGCCTGACAACCCGAGATGGGTCATTCCCGGTTCGGCCGGGAATGACGGTGAGCCAAGGAGAGCCCCATGAGCGCAATGACGATGAACGATGCGTACGGTACGGAAAAATCCGCCGAAGCCGCTACCCACAACACGCCGGCCGCGACACCTGTTGCCGTGCCGGCCAAGGAAACCCCAATGGAAACCACTGCAATCCAGCCGGCCGGCGTGCCGTTCGGCGAACGACTCGGCGCTTTCTTCCGTGCGGCCCTGCCGCCGGTCCTCGGCCTGCTGGTGCTCATTGGCATCTGGCATGTCGCCACCCACAAGGGGGGTGGCATTCCCGGTCCGGCACAGGTCTGGGACGCTGCCGTCACGCTGTTCAGTGATCCTTTCTACCGCAACGGCCCGAACGACCAGGGCATCGGCTGGAACGTGCTGTCCTCGCTGCAGCGCGTCGCCATCGGCTTCGGCTTCGCGGCGCTGGTCGGCATTCCGCTCGGCTTCATCCTCGGTCGCTCGGCCTTCCTGTCGGCCATGGTCAATCCAGTCATCAGCCTGCTGCGCCCGGTGTCGCCGCTCGCCTGGCTGCCGATCGGCCTGCTCGTGTTCAAAAAGGCCGACCCGGCTGCCACCTACACCATCTTCATCTGCTCGATCTGGCCAATGATCATGAACACCGCCCAGGGTGTGCAGCGGGTGCCGCAGGACTACCTCAACGTCGCCCGCGTACTCGCCCTCTCGGAGTGGAAGGTCGTCACCAAGATCCTCTTCCCGGCCGTGCTGCCCTACATGCTCACCGGTATCCGCCTCTCCATCGGCACCGCCTGGCTGGTCATCGTCGCCGCAGAAATGCTCACCGGCGGCGTCGGCATCGGCTTCTGGGTATGGGACGAATGGAACAACCTGAAGGTCGAGCACATCATCATCGCCATCTTCGTGATCGGTATCGTCGGCCTGATCCTCGAGCAGGCGCTGATCCTGCTGGCCAAGAAGCTGACCAAAGAATCGTCGTAAGGAGCCACCATCATGGAAAAGTTCGTACAGATCGAGCGTGTCGGCCAGACCTTCGACACCAAGAAAGGCAAGTTCGTCGCCCTGCGCGACATTGACCTCAATATTGCCAAGGGGGAGTTCGTGGCGCTGATCGGCCACTCCGGCTGCGGTAAATCGACCCTGCTCAACCTGATCGCCGGCCTGACCAAGCCAACTGCTGGCGCCTTGCTCTGCGATGGCCGTGAAATCGCCGGCCCCGGCCCGGAGCGTGCCGTGGTCTTCCAGAACCACAGCCTGCTGCCCTGGCTGACCTGCTTCGAGAACATCTACCTGGCCGTCGAGCGCGTGTTCGGCACCAAGGAAGGCAAGCCGAAGCTGAAGGCACGCACGCAGGCCGCGATCGAGCTGGTTGGCCTGGCGCATGCGGCGCACAAGTATCCGCATGAAATCTCAGGTGGCATGAAGCAGCGCGTCGGCATCGCCCGGGCGCTGTCCATGGAGCCGAAGGTGCTGCTGATGGACGAGCCCTTCGGCGCGCTGGATGCGCTGACCCGCGCCAAACTACAGGATGAGTTGATGAAGATTTGTGAAGCGACGCAGGCTACGGTTGTCATGGTTACGCACGATGTCGACGAGGCCGTGTTGCTCTCCGACAAGATCGTCATGATGACCAACGGCCCGGCTGCCACTATCGGCGAAGTGCTCGACGTCAAGCTGCCGCGCCCGCGCGATCGCCTGACCCTGGCGCACGATCCGGCCTACATCGGGTATCGCGCCGCGGTGCTGGAGTTTCTGTACGAAAAGCAGGCCCACGTCGAGAAAGAAGCCGCCTGATCCGTTTGCCGCTTCGTCGTCGCTGCGCGCTCTCCTCAGCGACCTTCGCCCGCCGGCCAGCCCGGCGGGCATTTTTCTTGATGCAGGTTCTTTGCATTTCCCCGGGCGGGCGCTATGGTTCTTTCATTCATGGAAGAAAGACGCGGAATGCACGACACCCCGGGCAAGCTGTCACGCAAGATCGTCGGCATGCTAGTGGTTTTATTTATCATCGCGACCGTGGCGATCGGTACGACCCTGCTCCTCTCCTGGCAACTGGAGGGCGTCGCGGCGGCGATCAACGATGCCGGCAGCCAGCGGATGCGAGCCTATCGCATCGGCCACCTGATGGCGCGCGCCCTGGAAGCCCACGGGCCGGAGACGGAAAGATCCCTGGCGGCGGAGATGCAGCGTTTCGACAAGATGCTGCGCGATCTGGAACAGGGCGACCCCGTGCGCCCGCTGTCGTCGGCGCGCAGCAGCGAGGTGCTGCAATGCCTGCAGGCGGTTGAACAGACCTGGCAGGGTACCGTGCGGCCGCTGGTCGTCGCGTATCTCGGCAGTGCGGGTGCCGAGCGGGAAGCCATCGTCGAGCGTTTCGACGGCGAACTCGAACCCTTCGTGAACACTATCAACGACCTCGTGGTCGCCATGGAGCACAGTTATGCCCGCGACACCGGCCTGCTGCGCAGTGTGCAGGCGGCGCACATCCTGCTGGCTTTTGCTGGCTTGGCGCTCCTGATCAGCTTTCTGCTGCGTCTGGTCATCCGGCCGGTCAATGTGCTGCATGCCGGCATGCAGCGCATGACCGGCAACGATCTGACCGTCCGCCTGCCGGTGTCGAGCGACGATGAACTCGGCGGCTTGGCCTCTGGCTTCAACCAGATGGCCGAACACCTGCAATCGGTGTATGCCACGCTGGAAGAGCGGGTCGAGGCCGAGACCCGCCGACTGGCGCTGCGCAACCGGGAACTCGGCATCCTGTATGACGTGACCTCCTTCCTCAGCGAGCCGGCCCCGCTGGAAACCCTGTGCGAGGGATTCCTCGCGCGCATCAAGTCCGCCCTTGGGGCGGATGGCGGTGCCGTGCGGCTCTACATGCCGCAGTCCGACAACCTTTACCTGATGACACACGACGGCCTGTCCGAAGCATTCGTCGCCAGCGAAAGCCAGATGAACTGTGCCGACTGCCTGTGCGGGCAGGCTTTTCAGACGGCCAGCCCGGTTGCTTTCGATACCGCCCGCCCGCCGCCCGGCATGCGCTTGCGAACCTGTGTGCGCGAAGGCTTCGCCACGGCAACGGCATTCAGCATCCTCTACGACAAGCAGCGCCTGGGTGTGTACAACATCTATTTTCGCCGGCCGCAGGCGCTTTCCGCGCAGGAGGTGCAGCTGCTCGAAACCCTCGGCCAGCATCTCGGCGTGGCGATCGAGAACCAGCGTCTCAAATCGCGCGAGAAAGAGCTGGCGGTTTCGGAAGAGCGCAACCTGCTGGCCCAGGAGCTGCATGATTCCATCGCCCAGGGCCTGGCTTTCCTGAATATCCAGGTCCAGTTGCTGCAGGATTCGCTGAAGAAGGGGCGGGTCGACGAAGCCTTGCAGACGGCCGGCCAGCTGCGCGAGGGGGTGCAGGAAAGCTACGACGACGTGCGGGAATTGCTCGTGCATTTCCGGACCCGGGTGCACCAGTCCGATCTCGATTCGGCGATCCGTGCGGCGCTGGAGAAATTCGAGGGGCAGACCGGGATTCAGACCGATTTCGAGCGCAACGGCTCGCCCGTGCCGATGCCGCCGACCGACGAAATCCAGATCATGCACATCGTGCAGGAGTCGCTCTCCAATATCCGCAAGCATGCCAAGGCCGGCCATGTGCAGGTGGTGGTTGACCAGGACATGACGAACAGCCGGGTGAGGATCGTCGATGACGGTGTCGGCTTCGACCCGCAAACCGATCCCAATTGCCAGTCGGATCGCCACGTCGGCCTGAAGATCATGCGCGAACGCGCCCACCGTATCGGCGGTGAATGTCGGATAACATCGCAACCGGGGCAGGGCACCTGCGTGACCCTCACCCTGCCTAAAGAACACAGGGAGGCTGTCTGAAATGGCTGAAAAAATACGTGTGCTGCTGGTCGATGACCACACCCTTTTCCGCAGCGGCATCAAGTCGCTGTTGCAGCGCACCGACGATTTCGAAGTAGTCGGCGAAGCGGGTGATGGCCTTGAGGGGATCAAGCGTGTCCGTTCGCTGAAACCGGATGTCGCCTTGCTTGACCTGCACATGCCGGGGATTTCCGGCCTGGAGGCGGTCAAGGTGATCAACGAGGAAATGCCGGAGGTGAACGTCCTGATGCTGACCGTTTCGGAAGACGCCCAGGACCTGATGGAAGCCTTGCGTGCCGGCGCCTGCGGCTACCTGCTCAAGAATATCGAAACCGACACCCTGGTCGATGCCATCCGCAAGGCGGCCCAAGGGGAGTCGGTTGTCTCGCAGCAGATGACGGCCAAGCTGATCCAGGGGGTGCGCAATCCGCCCCGGAGCGATGCTGCCGCCATCGAGCGCGACCGCTTCTCCCCACGCGAGCGCGACATCCTGGCCTCGCTGGCGCATGGCGAAAGCAACAAGGAAATCGCCCGCCGGCTCGATCTGGCCGAGAGCACGGTCAAGATCCATGTCCAGAACATTTTCAAGAAGCTCAACATGAGCAGCCGCGTCCAGGTTGCCCTCTATGCCGTCGAGAACGGCTACGGACAGGGGCGCTGACCGCACCACACGGGCTACTCCGGCCGCATCCCGCGCCGGACCGCGACCGGACGAACGAAAACGACGGCCTCCGCCGTCGCTCGATGGTCAGCGGAACTCAGCGCGTACCCATGCTCGGCAACGGATGGGTGCGTTGCAGGTGCTGGTAGGCCGCCGCCAGCTCATTCACATGCTCGAAATTGCCGCTGTCGAAAGCATGCTGCATGTTTTCCAGAAACATCACATGCAGTTTGCAGACGCCTTCCGGCGAACAAAGCAGGGCTTCGCTCATTTCCGCGGCCAGCGTGATGGGAATATGCTCGTGCTCGGCAATTGCCTCGATTTCGCCGCGATCGAGATCGCAGTAATCCAGCACATCCTGAATAGACAACATCGGCGCCTCCTTTGACGAGGGAACAAGAAGTCAGTCGGGTCATAAACCCCTGCTTGTAGTTGTGATGAGCCGCCTTGTCGTTGTTTTCGGTGGAGAGCTTACTTTCTTTGTAGCCCACCAATCTTCAAAATCAAGAAAAAGAGCAAATCAGATGCGCAAATGCCCGTCTGGCAAGGGATTGGCGCGTTCCAGCCGGAGCAGGGTCGGCAGCAGGTCGAGGCGTGTGGACTGCTTCAATGCCGTTGCCCGGTCCCGCATCACGTCGAGCGCCACATCGACCGGCTTGCCGCCGGTTGCGAATGCGATGGTGTTGCCGCTGTCGCAGGCGGGCAGCACGGCGACCCGTCCGTCGAAGGCCTGGTTCAGTCGTTCGAGGCTGGCCGGGAAGTTCCGGTCGCGGCCGAGCAGGTTGATGCCGAACAGGCCGTCATCGCTCAGGCGTGCCCGGCAGCCCTGATAGAAGGGGAGGGTGTCGAGCGGTCCGGTACGCCCCCGGGGGTCGAAGCCGTCGACCAGAATCAGGTCGAAACCACGCCCGCCGCCCAGTACGTAGTCAGCGCCACACCCAATGACGACCTCGAGCCGCTGCGGGTCGTCCGGTAGCTTGAAGAACTGGCGGGCGATGAATTCAACCTGCGGGTTGATCTCGACGACGGTGGTCCGGCACGCCGGCAGGTGGCGGTAGATGAACTTGCCCAGCGAGCCGGCACCCAGGCCGATGAGCAGGGCGGAACGCGGCCATTCGGCAGGCGGACGCAGCAGCAGGCCGGCCATCATCTCGCGGGTATAGGCCAGTTCCAGCGACCAAGGCCGGGCGATGCGCATGGCCCCTTGCACCCAGTCCGAGCCGAAATGCAGGTAGCGGACACCAGCCTCTTCGCTGATGTCGACGGGATGGCGGGGGGATTTTCGGGTGTTTCGCACGGGGGTTCCGGAAGCGTGGCGCCCCCAGGTGGAATCGAACCACCAATTCGCCCTTAGGAGGGGCGTGTTATATCCATTTAACTATGGAGGCGCAGCGGAGGTGCGCATTGTACCGGGCCTGTGGGCGATGTGATAGATTGGCCGGCAGCATAATAACGAAAGTCAAGGAGGGGTGATGTTTGCCAATTTCGTCCGACGCCCGATTGCCCAGCAGTTGATCCTGGCGGTCATGTCCGCCTTTGTGGTCGTGTTTGCAGCGCTGATCGTGGTCATGCAGCAAAAGGCGGAGAGCGCCGCCATCGCCGTCAGCGAGCGCAATCTGGAGCACGAGGCCAAGCTGATGGCCGGCATGCTCGACTCCATTTACGAATCGGTCAGGATTCGGGGTGAAAACGAAGCCCAGTTTTTCCGCAAATACCTGGGGGGAGAGCCGGAGGTGGGCGCTGGCATGGTGAAGACCGGTGACGTCGAACTGCCCGTCGTCCGGCTCGGCAACGAGATCATCAATGGCAATGACCGCCACCTCAAGGCATTCCGCGACCTGACCGGGAGCGACACCGCCTTTCTGATGGTGCGCGACAACAAGGTCTATCGCCTCGCCACCCTGCTCAAGGACAAGGAAGGCAAGCCGTTGAACGGTGTGCCGCTGCCGGATGGCGATCCGGTCGCCAAGGCGTTGCTCGCCGGCCAGGATTATCAGGGGCTGGCGATTCGGGGCGGCAAGTACAACTTCAGCACCGTCAAGTTCCTGCGCGGCGCCGAGGGCAAGCCATCCCTGGCCTTTTCGGTCCGCATTTCCCTCGAAAACGAGTTGAAGCGTATCCGCGAGCAGTTCGGCTCGCTCGTTTCCGGCAAGACCGGCTATGCCTACATCACCCGCCCGACGGACGAAAAGGGGATCGGCGAGTTTGTCATGCACCCGAAGTTCCAGGACAAGCAGATTGGCGAACTGGATGTCCCGGCCCAGACCAAGGAGGTCCTGCGCCAGGTGTTGCAGCAGAAGAACGGCATTTTCCGCTATCCCTTCGCCGATGCTTCGGGCGTCATGCGCGACAAGATCGTCGTCGCCGCGACGGCGTCGACCTGGGGCTGGACGGTGGCGACCGGCAGCTGGCTCGATGAGTACCTCGAGGACAGCCGGGAGATGCGCAACATGCTCATCCTGGCCTGTGTGGTGGCCGGGCTGCTGCTGGCAACCATCGTCTACGGGCTGATCAGTTCGCGCCTGCGGGCGTTGAAGCAGATGGTGGCCGATGTCGAGCGCATTGCCGCCGGTGATCTGCGAACCGTGATCCAGGGCGCGGAAGCCGATAGCCGTAACGAGGTGCATGTCATCGGCAACGCCTTCAATCACATGGCGCAGAGCATGCGCAATCTGGTGCAGGGGGTGGCCGCGACCTCCTGCCAGGTCGGCTCGGCGGCTGACGAGTTGCAGGCAGCGGCCCAGGCCGCCCGGGAATCCTCCGGCCAGGCCTCGGCTTCGGCCTCCGGCATCGCCGCCTCGGTCGAGGAGTTGTCGGTCAGCATCACCCATGTTGCCGACCATGCCAACCAGGCTGCCGAGATTTCGGAAGAGGCCAAGCAGGTGACCAGCACCGGGCGCGACGTGGTCTATCGGGCGATGCACGAACTGGAGCGCGTGGCGCAGGACATTACCGAATCGGCCAGCCTGATCGAATCGCTGGGCGAGCGCTCGAAGCAGATTTCCAGCGTCGTCGGCGTCATCCGCGAGATTGCCGACCAGACCAATCTGCTCGCCCTCAATGCCGCCATCGAGGCGGCGCGCGCCGGCGAGCAGGGGCGCGGCTTTGCCGTGGTGGCCGACGAGGTGCGCAAGCTGGCCGAGCGGACATCGCTGTCCACGCAGGAGATCGCCCGCACCGTTTCGGCCATCCTCGACGAAACCGGCCGGGCGGTTTCCCGCATGCAGGATCTCAGCACCAACATGAGTGGCAGCGTGGATATGGCCCGGCAGGCCGGCGAGTCGCTGGAAACCATCGATCAGCGGGCGCAACAGACGGTCGACGTGGTGCACGGGATTGCCGACAGCACCCGCGAACAGAGCAGTGCCAGCCAGGAGATCGCCCGCCTCGTCGAGAACATCGCGCAGGCTGCCGAAGGCAGCAACAGCCGGGCCGTTCGCAACAGCGAACGGGCGCAGGAATTGCAGCGGCTGGCGGCCGAACTGCGGGCACAGCTGGCGCGCTTTACCACCTGATTGCCGAGCTGGCGGTAAAATCAGCCCCTCCCCAACGCGGCGCCCTGCGGGGCGCCGTTTTCATTGCCGACCATGCCCTATCTCAAGCTCAACGATGCCTGCCTGGCCTATGGCCACGTTCCCCTGCTCGACCATGCCGATTTCCAGCTCGATCCCGGTGAACGGGTTGCCCTGATCGGCCGCAACGGCACCGGCAAATCCTCCCTGCTCGCCGCCCTGGCGGCCGGCACCGGCAAGGGGCGGCTGGATGATGGCGAAGTCTGGGTGCAGCCCGGCATCCGGGTTGGCTACGTGCCGCAGGAGCCGCCCTTCGACCCGGCGATGACTGTCTTTCAGGCGGTGGTTTCCGGCATGGGGGAAACCTCGGCCTTGCTCGCCGAATACCACGCGATTTCGCATCGCCTGGCCGAAGGACGGGGGGACCACGATGCGCTGCTCAGCCGCATGGATACCTTGCAGCACGAACTGGAATCGCGCGGTGCCTGGGCCTACGAGGCACAGGCCGAGCGGGTGATCGACCGTTTCGGGCTCGATCCGGAAGCCTGTGTCGGCGCCTTGTCCGGCGGTCAGAAAAAGCGCCTGGCGCTGGCACAGGCCCTCGCCGTGGCGCCCGAGGTGCTGCTTCTCGACGAACCGACCAACCATCTCGACATTGCCGCCATCGAGTGGCTGGAAAACCTGCTGATCGAAACCGGCGTCACGCTGTTTTTCATCACCCACGACCGCTCCTTCCTCGATCGCGTATGCACCCGCATCGTCGAACTGGATCGCGGCAAGCTGGCCAGTTTTCCGGGCAGCTTTGCCAAATATCAGGCGCGCAAGGAGGCCATGCTGCACGAGGAGTCGCTGGCCAACGCCCGCGCCGACAAGTTGCTCAAAGAAGAGGAAGCGTGGATCCGCAAGGGGGTCGAGGCTCGCCGGACACGCGCCGTCTTCCGCGTCCAGCGTCTCGACCGGCTGCGCGCCGAGCGCCAGGCCCGGCGCGAGCGGCTGGGCAAGGTCAATCTGCAACTCGATGCCGGTGACAAGAGCGGCAAGCTGGTCGCCGAACTGGTGCATGTCAACAAGGCATTCGGCAGCCGCCAAGTGGTGCGCGACTTTTCGGCCCGTATCCAGCGAGGCGACAAGATCGGCCTGATCGGCCCCAACGGCGCCGGCAAGACGACGCTGCTCCGCCTCATCCTCGGTGAACTGCCGCCGGACAGCGGTCAGGTGCGCCAGGGGACGAAGATGGAAATCGCCTATTTCGACCAGTTCCGGACCCAGCTCAATCCGGCATCAACCCTGGCCGACGTGATTTCGCCGGGTTCGGATTATGTCGAGATCGGCGGCGCCCGCAAGCATGTCATCGGCTACCTGGAAGACTTCCTGTTCGCGCCGGAGCGGGCCCGCTCGCCGGTCAGTTCGCTGTCCGGCGGCGAGCGCAACCGGCTGCTGCTGGCCCGCCTGTTTGCCAGGCCGGCCAACGTGCTGGTACTCGACGAGCCGACCAACGATCTCGATATCGAAACCCTGGAACTCCTCGAAGAGCTGCTGCAGAACTACGACGGCACGCTGTTTCTGGTCAGCCACGACCGGACTTTCCTCGATAACGTGGTGACGCAGACCATCGCCGCCGAGGGCGATGGCGTGTGGAAGGAGTATGCCGGCGGCTACAGCGACTGGGCGGCCTATCACGCCGCGTTACCCAAGGAGTCGGCCAGCCGCGTCAAGGCCGAGGCCAAACCGGCGGCCAAGCCAGCCGAGGCGGCCAGACCGAAGAGCGACAAGCTATCATGGAAGGAACAGCGGGAACTGGAAGCGCTGCCCGGCAAGATCGCCGATCTCGAAGCGGAACAGGCCCAACTCACGCAGCGCCTCGAAGATCCGGCCCTCTACCTGGACGATCCGGCCGCCGCGCAGAAGGCGGCCGAGCGGCTGTCGGCGATTGATGACGAACTGATGGCGCTGCTTGAGCGCTGGGAAGCGCTGGAGGCCCGCGCCGGCTGATCAGGCTTCCTGGCCGTCGGCCTCGCGGGCCGGCATGGGGGCCAGGCCGAGGCGCTGGCGCACCGCTTCCGGCGTAATGTGCAGTAGTTCGCCGATCTCGGCGTAGTCATCGGGCAGGGCCGGATCGTTCCAGTCGTGGGACGAATGGCGGGCCAGGCGGACGGCCAGCGTGACGTTCTTGACGCGCGGCTGATCGGCGTTGTCATCGTCGATCAGGGTGCGCAGCAGTTCGGGCAGGTGCCAGACGCGGCAGAGTTCGCGCTGGATGTCGAGGAAGGTGAAGCCGAGCAACTGCCGCTGGGCGTCGGCGCTGCGCATGCCCGGATGGGTCCGGAGGGTTTCCTGCAGGGCCAGGCCGAGCTTGGGCGCCGAGCACCAGACGAGGATTTCCGCCAGGTCGTGGAGTAGCGCGGCGATGCGCACTTCCTCCATGTTGATGTCGTGCCGCCAGATGGCCCATTCCTGGGCATAATCGGCTGCCCGCTGCGCCCGCCGGATGACCTGCAGGACGCCAAGCAGGGCCTGCGGACCGGCTTCCCTGACCTGGTCCTCAATGGTGAACAGTTCGGAAAAGCGGTGGAAGAAAGGCTCGATGCCAGCCATCATAACCGCGCTGGCGATGGTCGTGATGTCGCGTTGCAGCGCCCGGCCGCGCAGGGGCTGGATGTAGGCCAGCACACGCACTGTCATGATCGGATCCTGCAGGATCAGGTGAGCCAGTTCGCGGGCATCGACCCGGTCGAGATCGGCCCGCATCTCGTCAAGCCGGCGTTTGGTGATGCGCAGCACGGGCAGCCCGTTGTTGCTGAATAGCAGGGTCCAGGAATCGATATCGGGCAGGGCGTGGTCGAGCATGATCCGGCGGCCTTCGGGCAGGATGGGTTGATGCGGCAGAGTGTAAGGGGGCCGGCAACAGCGGGCAAGCAGGGTAGCGTGCGATAATCGCCGCCGCCTCAACCATTTCCGTTTTGCCATGCGCTACCAGATCGTTCCGGTTACTCCCTTCGAGCAAAACTGCACCGTCCTCTGGTGCGAAAAAACCCGTCAGGCGGCGGTGATCGACCCCGGCGGCGACATCGAGCGCATCCTGCGTTTGCTGCAGGATGAACAGCTGACCCTGACCCGGATACTCGTCACCCATGGCCACATCGACCACGCCGGCGGTGTCGCCGCCCTGGCCGAGCGAAGCGGCGTGCCGATCGAGGGGCCGCACGCGGAAGATCGCTTCTGGATCGAGGGCATGCCGCAGCAGAGCAAGATGTTCGGCTTCCCCAATGTGCGCAGCTTCGAGCCCGACCGCTGGTTACGGGACGGCGACACGGTATGCTTTGGCGAGGTCGAACTCGATGTGCTGCATTGTCCGGGCCATACGCCGGGGCATGTCGTGTTTTTTCATGCCCCGAGCCGCCTGGCCCAAGTGGGCGATGTGCTGTTCCAGGGCTCGATCGGCCGCACCGATTTCCCGCGCGGCGATCATGCGACGCTGATCCGCTCGATCAAGGAACGGCTCTTTCCGCTTGGCGACGATGTGGCCTTCATCCCCGGCCATGGCCCGATGTCGACCTTCGGCGAAGAGCGCCGCTACAACCCCTTCCTGTCGGGCCGCTTCGGCTGATCAGCCGGCGGTGCAGATCCTGGCGGCCCAACTGAGCGCCACCAGTTGGGCGTCTAGATAATTCGCCGGCGCGATACCCAGCTTGCCGAGCTGGCTGGCGGCGGCAGGGAGGTCGCGCTTGTCGGCCGCTTCGATCGCCGCCAAGGCGGGTCCGAACGGGCCGGTGCGCGTGCCGAGAGCCTGTTGCGCGATTTCCGGCAGGGGTAACTGGTGCAGGATGTCCGGCATCGGCATGTTGAGCAGCGTGTCGAGCAGCGAGAACGTGCCGATCATGAAAGCCAGGTCGCCGACGTTTTCCCAGGCCGGGTCGAGAGACAGCCCGGGTGCGAGCAGTTCGAGCAGGCGGCCGCGTACAGCAGCTTTTTGCAGCAAGGGCGTCGGATGCTGGCCGTTGTTCGGGTCGGAATAGACCAGCAGTTGCAGCCAGCGTTGCAGTTGCCGGCGGCCAAGCAGGTTGATCGCCTGGCCGAAGCTGGTGATCGGGCTGCGCGGCGCCATCGCGGCCGAATTGACGAGGCGCAGCAGGCTGTATGACAGCTTCGACTCCTCGCGGAAAATTTCCTCCAGTTCGTCGGTGCTGGCATCCCCCTCGATCAGGCCCAGTAGTTTGAGCAGCTTGAGGCGCGTCATGTCGGCCTTCTGCTGGCCGGGCGTGCGGGCCAGCAGGTATTCCCCGGTGGTCAGCGTGCAGGCATTGGAGAGCGCCCAGTCCCGGTCGCTCTGGGTGTGGGGGGCGGTGAGGGCGACAATGGTGCGGCTGGCCATGCCCAGCAGCGTAAAGGGCGGCAGGCTGCGGGCGTGGCTGGCGGTCAGCATCAGGTAATCCCAGGTGCCGCTGGCCGGCAGCTTGGCGCCCGGGCTGCTGGCCAGGGCAAGCTTCTGCCGAGCCTGACGCAGGCTGCCTTCGAGGGTGGCCAGCGCTTCCTTTTCGTCTGCCGGCGCGTCGTCCGGGAAAACGATGACGGCGCGCTCCCCGAGGCGCTGCAGGGAAGGGACGTAGCTGCCGGCGGGCAGGAACCAGATCAGGCGGTGATCGAAGGTGTCGATTTGCGGCGCACCGGCCAGATGCGCCAGTTGCTCCGGGCTGCGGGTGCCGGTCGGCAATTCGACAGTGAAGGCTGACCAGGCGTCATCCGGTCCCAGCATGGGGTGGATGAAGGCGTAGGCAGTGTCGGTCATGGCGTCATCTCGGGGTAAGTTGTTTTTTTGGCAATATTATCAAGCTTGGATGCCGTCGTCTTCGTGCGGGGAGCGAAATGTTTCCCGCGCGTGGTTGGGAGGGGGGCTTTGACAGCCCCGTATAATGCCGCCATGGTTCCATATTACTGGCCGCAGGCCGCCGAGGCCCTGGCCAATTGCGATCCGCAAATGGCTGAACTGGTCGCCCGGTATCCCGGTGTTTCGCTGGTGTCGCGGGGCGACCCCTTCGGGACGCTGGCCCGTTCCATCGTCGGCCAGCAGATTTCAGTCAAGGCCGCCGATGCCGTCTGGGGGCGTCTCGCCGCAGCGCTGGGCGAGGTGACACCGGAGCGCGTTGCCGAACTCGGGGTGACGGGGCTGGCCGGGTGCGGGCTCTCGCAACGCAAGATCGAATACCTGCATGATCTGGCCCGGCATTTCCTGAATGGCCAGTTGCAGCCGGCAGCCTGGTCGCAGCTCGACGATGCGGCGATCATCGCCGAACTGGTCGCCGTGCGCGGCATCGGCCGCTGGACGGCGGAAATGTTCCTGATCTTCAACCTGATGCGGCCGGATGTCTTTCCGCTCGACGACATCGGTCTGCAGCGCGCCATCTTCCTGCGCTATTTCAACGGCGAGAAGCAGTCGCGCCGGGTACTGGCCGAAATCGGCGAGCGCTGGCGCCCCTGGCGCTCGGTGGCGACGTGGTATTTGTGGCGCAGCCTCGATCCGGTGCCGGTCGCGTATTGACCGGATGGCGTTATGGCCTTTGGGGTAAAATGCGCCCCAACTTTGCAAACGAGCAGTCCATGAAAACAAGTTTCCTCGACTTCGAGCAATCCATTGCCGACCTTGAAGCCAAGATCGAAGAGCTGCGCTTCGTGCAGGATGATTCCGCCGTCGATATCTCGGAAGAGATCGAGCGTCTGGAAAAGAAAAGCGGCCAGCTGACCAAGGATATTTACGCCAAGCTGACGCCGTGGCAGATCTCGCAGGTCGCCCGCCATCCGCAGCGCCCGTATACGCTGGATTACGTGCAGCACATCTTCACCGATTTCGAAGAACTGCACGGTGACCGCGCCTTTGCCGACGACCACGCCATCGTCGGTGGCCTGGCCCGCTTCAACGGCCAGCCGGTGATGGTCATTGGCCATCAGAAGGGGCGCGATACCAAGGAAAAGATCTACCGCAACTTCGGCATGCCGCGTCCCGAGGGGTATCGAAAGGCGCTGCGCCTGATGAAGCTGGCCGAGAAATTCGGCATTCCGGTGATGACCTTTGTCGATACGCCGGGCGCCTATCCCGGCATCGATGCCGAGGAGCGCGGCCAGTCCGAGGCCATCGGTCGCAACCTGTATGTGATGGCCGAGCTGAAGGTGCCGGTGATCGTCACCATCATCGGCGAGGGCGGCTCCGGCGGCGCGCTGGCCATTGCCGTCGGCGACATCGTACAGATGCTGCAATATTCGACCTATTCGGTCATCTCGCCGGAAGGCTGCGCCTCCATTCTCTGGAAGAGCGCCGAAAAGGCGCCGGAGGCCGCCGAAACGATGGGCATCACCGCGCAGCGCCTGAAAACCCTGGGCCTGATCGACAAGGTGGTCAGTGAGCCGCTCGGCGGCGCCCATCGCGATCATGCCGCCATGGCCCAAAATCTCAAAAAGGCCCTGCAGGAGGCCCTCAAGCAGCTTTCCGGGCTGTCCACGAGCGAACTGCTGGCGGCCCGCTACGAGCGGCTGATGAGCTATGGCCGCTACAAGGAACAGCCGGTCAAGTAACCTGCTGGCACGGGCCGGCGCCTGGCTCGCCGCCCGCCTTGGGCCCTCGGATGCCCTGTCCGTCGGTCTTTCCGGCGGCTGCGATTCCGTCGTTCTGCTCCATGTCCTTTGCGCCCTCGGTCTGACCGGGCGTTTGCAGGCGATCCATGTCCATCACGGCCTATCCCCCAATGCCGACGCGTGGGCTGCCTTTTGTGCCGATTACTGTCGCCGTCTCGGCGTGCCGCTTATCCTGCGGCGGGTCGTTGTCGAGAGCGACAGTCGCTGTGGTCTGGAGGCGGCTGCCCGCGCGGCGCGTTACCGGGTTTTTGCCGACGTGGCGGGTGACGTCCTGTTGCTGGCCCATCACCGCGGCGATCAGGCCGAGACGGTGCTCTTCAACCTGCTGCGCGGCGCCGGTGTCACCGGGGCGGCCGGTATGCCAGCCGAGCGGCGTTTCGGCGAAAGGCGGCTGCTGCGGCCGCTGCTTGGTGTGGCGCGGGGCGAGATCGAAGCCTATGCCCGTCAGGCCGGGCTGGCCTGGATCGAAGATGAAAGCAACCGGGATACCGGCCTGACGCGCAATTACCTGCGTCACGAAGCGCTGGTGGCGCTGGCGCAGCGCTTTCCGGCTGCTGAGGCGGCGCTTGCCCAGGCGGCCGGCCATTTTGGCGAGGCCGGCGCCTTGCTCGACGAACTGGCGGCGCTTGACTGGCAACGGGTGAGCGATGGCGATGCCGCCGCCCTGTCGGCCCTGCGCCAGCTTTCCCTGCCTCGTCTGAAGAATCTGCTGCGCTACCGCCTGCGCACGCTTGGCTGGCAGGTTCCGGTTGCCCGCCGCTTGGAGGCGTTTGCCCACCAGTTGCTGACTGCCGCGCCCGACCGGCACCCGGAATTGCAGTTGCCGGATGGCCGGATGGTCGTTGCGCGGCGTGCCCTGCGCTGGTGTCCGGGAAAATAACAATCTGTTACCAAGCGCCTTTCCGGCGCGAATCCCCATCAGTTACAATCAAGAAATTACTTTTTTCATATACAGGCCATGATTACCGGATCCATTGTCGCCATCGTCACGCCCATGCAGGAAGATGGCAGCCTCGACCTGAATTCCTTCCGCAAGCTGCTTGACTGGCACGTGCAGGAAGGCACCGACGCGGTCGTCGTCGTCGGCACGACCGGCGAATCGCCGACGGTCAATGTCGAGGAGCATTGCGAACTGATCAAGGTCGCCGTCGAGCACGTCGCCGGCCGTATTCCGGTGATCGCCGGTACCGGTGGCAACTCCACCGCCGAAGCCATCGAGCTCACCGAATTCGCCCAGAAGGCCGGTGCCGACATGTCGCTGTCCGTCGTGCCTTACTACAACCGGCCGACCCAGGAGGGCATGTATCGCCACTTCAAGGCCATTGCCGAAGCGGTCGATCTGCCCATCCTGCTCTATAACGTACCGGGCCGCACCGTGGCCGATATGTCCAACGACACCATCCTCCGCCTGGCCCAGGTACCGGGCATTGTCGGTGTCAAGGATGCGACCGGCAACCTGGATCGTGCCTGCGACCTGATCGCCCGGGCACCGAAGGATT
Organism: Azonexus sp.; assembly: GCA_046297855.1. Taxonomy (GTDB): domain Bacteria; phylum Pseudomonadota; class Gammaproteobacteria; order Burkholderiales; family Rhodocyclaceae; genus Azonexus. The sequence goes on along the minus strand of JBKBHB010000008.1, from coordinate 101,894 downwards.
TCGGCCTGTACACCGGGGACGACATGACGGCCGTGGCGACCATCGCCCTTGGCTACCATGGCGATATTTCGGTAACGGCCAACGTGGCGCCCCGCCTGATGCACGAGATGTGCGTCGCCGCCCGTCAGGGCGACATGGCCAAGGCCCGCGAAATCCACTTCAAGCTGGTGGGTCTGCATCGCGACCTGTTCTGCGAAGCCAATCCGATCCCGGTCAAGTGGGCCGTGCATCAGCTCGGCCTGATGCCGAACGGCATCCGCCTGCCGCTGACCTCCCTGTCCGAGGCCAGCCAGCCTCGCGTCCTGGCCGCCCTGCGCCAGGCCGGCCTGCTTGCTTGATGCGGAGTACCTGCAACATGAACCGTCGGCTTTCCGGCCTCACCCTTGCCCTGCTTGCCATCGCGCTCGCCGGGTGCAGCATCCTCCCCGACTCGCGCAAGATCGAATACAAATCGGCCGGCAAGGTGCCGACCCTGGAAATCCCGCCCGACCTGTCGCAAATCACCCGGGACGACAAGTATCTGGTCCCCGACGCCGCCGGCAAGGGGACCGCAACCTTCTCGGCCTACAGTGCCGACCGCACCCCGCAAGCCCAGGCGCAGAACACGGCCGTCCTGCCGCAGGTCGACAAGGTGCGTGTCGAGCGTTCCGGTAACCAGCGCTGGCTGGTCGTTGCCGCGCCGGCCGACAAACTGTGGGATACGGTCAAGGATTTCTGGCAGGAAACCGGCTTCATCATCAACGTCGAGCGTCCCGAGGCCGGCGTGATGGAAACCGACTGGGCGGAGAACCGCGCCAAGATCGGCCAGGACTTCATTCGCAACACGCTCGGCCGCTTGCTCGATTCGCTGTATTCGACCGGCGAGCGCGACAAGTTCCGTACCCGTTTCGAACCGGGCGCGACGCCGGGCACGACCGATATCTTCATCAGCCATCGCGGCATGGAGGAGGTTTATACCTCGTCAGCCAAGGATGACACCCGCTGGCAGCCACGTCCGGCCGACCCGGAGCTGGAAGCCGAAATGCTGCGCCGCCTGATGGTGCGCCTGGGCTCCGAGGAAAAGCGGGCCGAAGCCTCGCTTGCCGCGGCCAAGGCAGAACCCCGTGCCAAGCTCGCCAAGTCGGACGACGGTGCAGGCACCCTGGAGGTTTTCGAGCGTTTCGACCGCGCCTGGCGTCGGGTGGGTCTGGCGCTCGACCGCGTCGGCTTTACCGTCGAGGACCGTGATCGCTCGCGTGGCCTGTATTTCGTCCGCTATGTCGATCCGGATGCCGACAATCGCAGCAAGAAGGATACGGGCCTGTTGTCCAAGCTGGCATTCTGGAAGAGTGAGGCGCCGGTCAACACCAATGCCCAGTACCGCATCCATGTCAGCGAGGATGGGCAGCAGAGCGTCGTCAAGGTGCTGTCGGCAGAAGGCGGAACCGACAAGTCGGAGACCGCGAAGAAAATTCTCGGACTGCTTCTTCAGCAATTGCAGTGATACGGTTTGCCTCGCTCGGCAGCGGCAGTGCGGGGAATGCGCTGCTTGTCGAAGCCGGGGCGACCTGTCTGATGCTCGATTGCGGCTTCGGGTTGCGGGAAACCGTGACCCGGCTGCAACGCCTTGGCCGGCAAGCAGCTGATCTCGCTGGCATCGTTGTGACCCACGAACATGGCGACCATGTCGGCGGCGTGTTCCGCGTGGCGCGCCGGTTCGGCCTTCCCATCTGGCTGACGCACGGTACCTGGGCGGCCTGTGCGGCCGATGATGCGGGGCTCGACCTGCGCATCATCGACAGCCATCGCTCGTTCTCCATCGGTGAGCTGGAAGTCGCCCCTTTCCCGGTGCCGCACGATGCCCGTGAGCCTGTCCAGTATGTCTTTGCCGCCCACGGCAAGCGACTGGGGGTGCTGACGGACGCCGGCCAGGCGACACCGCATATATGCGACATGCTGTCGGGTTGCGACGGGATGGTCCTCGAATTCAACCACGATGCCGGGATGCTTGCCCGCTCGACTTATCCGGTTTCGCTCAAGCGGCGCATCGCAGGGCGCCTCGGGCATCTTGAAAACAATGTCGCGGCTTCTTTGCTGCGGCAGATTGATTGCCGCGGTTTGCAGCATTTGGTGGCGGCCCATCTCAGTGTGCGCAACAATGCGCCGGAAATGGTGCGCGACCTGCTGGGCGACGTCTTTGCCGGGTCGGCGGTGGCGTTCGGGGTGGCAACCCAGGAAAGCGGATTCGACTGGCGCTGCCTGGCCTGATACAAAATTTCAGGCAATAAAAAACGGGGCCGCAGCCCCGTTTTTTATGGAAGAAAGAAGGATTACTTCTTTTCTTCGGCCGGCTTGGCGGCTTCCATGCCAGCCATACCAGCTTGCTCGGCCGGCTTGGCGGCTTCCATGCCAGCCATACCGGCTTGCTCGGCCGGCTTGGCGGCTTCCATGCCAGCCATGCCAGCTTGCTCAGCCGGCTTGGCTTCCTGAGCCGGGGCAGCAGCCGGAGCGGGAGCAGCAGCCGGAGCGGCAGCAGCCGGCTCTTCCTTCTTGCCACAGGCAGTCAGGGCAACAGCCAGCAGGGCGGCGACGAGAATAGACTTATTCATGGGATTTCCTTATCGACAAGAGCCAAAAAATTCTGAATTTTGGGAGATCAGGAGCTACCTGATCAGCACGCGATTATAGCAACAAATTTGCCGGGATGGCGCGTCATTTGTTGCAATGCGGAATGGCGGAGGAATAGTGAAGCCGATGGTGCAGCGGACGATCGGCTGGCATCGTGATTCCGGATGAGGCGGACAGCAGGTTTCCGATGTCGCATTGCGACATGGCGCAGTCGCGCGCGGACAACCTTACAGGCCGACGACGGTGTGGGTGATGCGGTCGCCGCCTTCAGCCCAGATGTCTTCAAACCGGGTGAGGTAAGGGCGCAATTCGTCGGCTTCGTCGATCAGCAATTTACTGCGTGGCAGATCGCGCTCAAAACGAATCAGGGCGTGCTTGCCGTCGACGATCAGCATGCTGTCCCGCAGATGGGCGATCTGGGGTGGCGTTTCCTGTGCGCTGGCAAGGTGGCCGTAGGTGGTCAGCAGGTTTTGCAGCTGCGGATGGGCCTGGCGGAGTGGATTGCCGTTTCGCACGGCGATGCGCAGGACGGGGGCGGTCTGGCCGGTCAGCAGGCGCTTGAGGTGCGCGAGGCGGGCGGACGATTCCAGTTTCAGATTGCTGAGGTCCTCGTCGTAGATGGAAATGCAGTGGCAGGCAATCGCCAGTATTCGGTCGATTGCGGTCTGGTATTCCGCCCAGGTGGTGATCAGTTCGCGAGCCATGGCGCTTAGTGTAACCGATTGATAAAATTCGCGCTTTTTTCCGGAGTAGACCGTGCCGATCGGGACTATCGTATCGCTGGACCATGAAGCGCGCGGCATCGCCCGTCAGGAGGGGAAAACCATCTTCGTCGATGGTGCGCTGCCGGGTGAAACGGTCGAATATGCCAGCTTCCGGCGTAAGCCGAATTACGAACTGGCGCATCTGGTCAGTGTCCTGAAGCCGTCGGCGGCGCGCGTCCAGCCCCGCTGCCCGCATTTCGGCATTTGTGGCGGCTGCGCCATGCAGCATATCGAGCCGAGCGCCCAGGTCGCCGCCAAGCAGCGCGTGCTCGAAGACAGCCTGTGGCACATCGGTCGTGTGCGGCCGGAGAGCATCCTGCCGCCCATTCATGGCGATGCCTGGGGCTATCGCCACCGGGCGCGTCTCTCGGTGCGCAAGGTGGAGCGCAAGGGAGGGATGCTGATCGGCTTCCACGAGAAGCGCAGCAGCTACATTGCCGACATGGCAAGCTGCGCCATCCTGCCGCCCCATGTTTCCGCCCTGTTGATGCCTCTGCGCGAACTGATCGGTTCACTGTCCATTGCCGACCGCATACCGCAACTGGAGCTGGCGGTTGGTGAGCATTGCACGGTTTTTGTCCTGCGCATCCTCGAGCCGCTGACGCCGGTGGACGAACAGCGACTGCGCGATTTCGCCGACTGCCACGGGATCATTTTTTACCTGCAGCCGAAGGGGCCGGATTCGGCCTACCGTTTCCATCCGGTCGACGGGCCGCGCCTTTCCTACACCCTGCCGGAATTCGGGCTGGAGCTCGACTTCAAGCCCACCGACTTTACCCAGGTCAATCATGCGGTGAACCGTATCTTGGTTCGCCGGGCGCTCGGGCTGCTCGATCCGCAGCCGGGCGAGCGGATCGCCGACATGTTCTGCGGCCTGGGCAACTTCACCTTGCCGATTGCCCGCTCCGGCGCCCGCGTGGTCGGCATCGAAGGCAGCCCCGCGCTGGTCAGGCGTGGCCAGGAAAGTGCCGTCGCCAACGGCTTGGGCCAGCGTGTGGAATTCGGTGTTGCCAACCTGTTCGAATGCACGGAGGATTCACTGGCCAAGCTCGGGCATTTCGACAAGATGCTGATCGACCCGCCACGCGAGGGCGCCATCGAGCTGGTCAAGGCGCTGGGTGCGGATGCGCCGCGGCGCATCGTCTATGTCTCGTGCAATCCGGCGACGCTGGCCCGCGACGCGGCGGTGCTGGTCTCGGTCAAGGGCTATCGTTTCATCTCGGCGGGGGTCATGAACATGTTCCCGCATACGGCGCACGTCGAATCGATCGCCGTTTTCGAACGGCCCTGAGGGGCGATCATCGGGCAAGAAAAAGGGCAGCCCCGGGCTGCCCTTGACGTCTCCGGAGCAGTGCCGGCTCAGTCGCGCTCGCCGGTGAAGGCCATGATCAGCTGCAGCAGGCTGACGAAGACGTTGTAGAGATCGAGATAGACGGCCAGCGTGGCGCTGACGTAGTTGGTTTCGCCGCCCTGCACGATGCGGCTGATGTCGTACAGGATGTAGGCCGAGAAGATGCCGACGGCGGCGACGGCGATGGTCAGCGAGAGGGCCGGAATCTGGAAGAAGATGTTGGCGACGGCGGCGAGCAGGATCAGGATCATGCCGGCGAACAGGAATTTGCCCATGCCGCTGAAGTCGCGCTTGCTGACGGCAGCGATCGACGACAGCGTGAAGAAGATGGCACCCGTGCCGCCTGCGGCCAGCGCGATCATCGACCCGCCATTGGCAAAGCCGAGCGCCAGCTGCAGGATGCGCGACAGCATGAGCCCCATGAAGAAGGTGAAACCGAGCAGCAACGCGACGCCGAGGCCGCTGTTCTTGTTCTTCTCGATGCCCCACATGAAGCCCCAGGCAATGCCGAGGAAAAGCACGAAGGAAATCAGCGGGCTACCGGCGAAGAAGCTGAACCCCATCTGGATGCCGGCCAGGGCGCCGAGCACTGTCGGGATCATCGACAGGCCGAGCAACAGGTAGGTGTTGCGCAGGACGCGATGCTGACCGAGGGCGACATCGGCAGGGGTCTGGCGGGCAAATTCGTATTGGGTGGTCATTCGGACATACTCCTTCGGTTGTTTCGTCAAAGGCTAAGACTAGCCGAGCGGGCTGGAAGTTTCAACGAAGCGCCGGTGCCGGGCGCGTCGGCGCGACTGTGTTATCATACCGGGCTCAGGCAGCCAAGGCAGAATGGCGCGCTGACCGATTACCGGGGGTTTGGGTGAGTGGTTTAAACCAGCAGTCTTGAAAACTGCCGACGTGCAAGCGTCCGTGAGTTCGAATCTCACAGCCCCCGCCAGACCTGGCAAGCGAAACGGCCCCGTGATCGGGGCCGTTTCCTTTTAGTCCCGCGCGCCGCGGAGCGGCAGCCAGAGGCGGAAGGTGGTGCCTTCGCCGGGTGTGCTGCTGACGTCGAAGCGGCCGTGGTGTTTCTTGACGATGATGTCGTACGAGATCGACAGGCCGAGGCCGGTGCCCTGGCCGACCGGCTTGGTCGTGAAGAAGGGTTCGAAGACGCGCTTGCAGACTTCGGGCGACATGCCCTTGCCGGTATCGGCGACTTCGAACCAGACATGGCCGTTTTCCGTTCCGGAGCGGACGGTGATGCGGCCGCGCGTTTCGATGGCCTGGGCGGCATTGACCAAAAGGTTCATGAAGACCTGGTTGATCTGCGCCGGGATGCATTCGACTTCCGGGATGTCGCCCAGTTCGCGGACGACATCCGCCTTGTATTTGAGTTCGTTCCAGACGACGTTGAGCGTGCTTTCCAGGGCGCGATTGAGGTCGGCCAGCTGGTACTCTGCCTGGTCCACACGCGAGAAATCCTTGAGGTCCTGCACGATCTTGGTGACGCGCCCGAGGCCTTCCTGCGATTCGGCGAGCAGCGAAGGCAGGTCTTCGCGCAGGAAGTCGAGATCGGCTTTCTGGCGGGCGGCCGCGATCTGGCCCGGGTCACCGCCGTTGGCGGCGCTTTCGTAGGCGTCGATGACGGCGAACAACTGACCGATGTAGGTTTTCAGGGTGCCGAGGTTGGAGTTGACGAAACCCACCGGGTTGTTGATCTCGTGCGCGACACCGGCGGCCAGCTGGCCGATGGCGGCCATTTTTTCGGATTGCAGCAATTGTTGCTGGGCTTCCTCGACGCGGGAGAGCAGTTCCTCCAGCGCCTTGCGGTCGGCTTCCAGCTCACTGTTGGCCTTGGCCAGTTCCGAAGTGCGTTCCGCAACGATTTGTTCGAGCTGGTTCTGGTGTGCCCGCAGACGTTCTTCAGCGAGGTGGCGGTCCGTGACGTCCTGGAGGGTTTCAATGGCGCCGATCAGCTGTCCCTGTTCGTTGACCAGCGGGGCGGCCGTAAAGTAAAGCCAGCGGCCCTGGCCCATGTGGGGGAAAAACGCCTCGCTTTCAAAAGCGTCCTTGATGGTTGGCGAACGCCGGAAGTTTTTGTGATAGAACTGATCAAACTGCTCTTCCAGACTGCCGTTCAGGATGAGGTCAGCCATCACGGGGCGGACATTCGGCGGGTAGAAGACCTTTTGGTGATTGCGGGTGCCCACCATGTCGTCCGCCTTGAACCCGGTAATCTTTTCGCAGGCTTTGTTCCAGTGCGTCAGATGGTGCTGGGCATCAATGACGAAAGTGGGCACCGGGTCGTTGTCGATGATTTGGGCGAGCATGCTTTCCATGTTGCGACGGGTGGCCGCCGCGCGCCGGTGTTCGGACTCGAGCAGCTTGCGCTGGGTGATTTCCAGTTGCTGCATGGCGAGGCGCAGGCGGTCTTGTTCAACCTTGAGTTGCTCGTTGCTGGCGGTCAGTTCCTGGGTGCGGAACTTCACCTGTTCTTCCAGGCTGGAATTGGCCTGCTCCAGGGCTTCATTACGGCTGGCGATCAGGCGGTAGAGGGCGCCCATGGCTTCGAGCAGGCTGTCGGTCGAGGGGTCGTGCGGCCGCTGCAATTCCTCTTCATAGGCTTGGGCCGGGGGGATGCCGGCGCGGATGCGCTGCAACTGGCGTGCCATCGACTGGTCCATGCCGAGGATGTGATGCGCCAGCCAGCCGCTCAGGAAGCGCAACAGCTGTTCGATGTCGTCCTCGCCGACCCGCGCCTCGCGCAGCTTGATGATCTTTTCCGCGAAGTCTTGATGTACGGCGACGTGGGCTTGCAGAAAGCGGGGGTCGCAGCCGCTGGCGACCATCAGTTGGGTTTCATGGGCGAAATGATTGGCCGCGTAATCGACCAGCTCGTCGAGAATCCTGCCCATTTCCTGTTTTTCGGCAGCCGATTTGCGATGGCCGATGATCCAGTTGATGATGCGGACCAGTTCCTGATGCTCGGCATCGACCTGGGCTTCGCCGGTCATGTAGCGTTCGTTCCAGACAAAGGTTTCCATGGGCTTCACTCCTCCCCGGCCTGCGGGCCGAGGACGCGCAGGATTTCTTCAAGACTGGTGGCGCCGGCCTTGACCCGCTCGGCGGCATGATGGGCGATGCTATTGAGTCCCTTCTGGCGCACGGCGCGGCGGATTTCGAGGATGCTGGCGCCGCCGCCGATGCGGTCGCGCAGGTCGTCATCCAGCGTCAGCACTTCGTAGAGGCCGACCCGCCCCTTGTAGCCGTTGCCGTGACAGGCCGGGCAGCCCTTGCCGCGATGGATGCGGGTGATGTCGGCGAACACCGGGCCGAGCCGGTCGCGCAACGCCGGGTCAACGGGCGCTTCCTCGCGGCAGACGGGGCAGACCTGGCGGACGAGGCGCTGGGCGATGATGCCTTCCAGCGCAGTGGCGACGACATAGGGCTTGAGGCCGAGGTCGAACAGGCGGGCAATGGTGGCGATGGCCGAGTTGGTGTGCAGGGTCGAATAGACCAGGTGGCCGGTCAAGGCGGCGTGGAAGGCGACCTCGGCGGTTTCGAAATCGCGGATTTCGCCGAGCAGGATGACGTCCGGGTCTTGCCGCAGCAGCGCGCGCAACACGGTGGGAAAAGTCAGGCCGATCTTTTCCCGGATCAGCACCTGGCCGGCCATGTCGAGGTAGTACTCGACCGGGTCTTCGATGGTGACGTAGTTTTTGTCCGGCGTGGCGTCGTGCTGGAGCAGGGAATAGAGCGTCGTCGTCTTGCCGCTGCCGGTCGGGCCGGTGGCCAGGATGATGCCTTGCGGTTTGGCAACCATGTCGGCGACGCGCGGCAGGTCGGCGGTCGAGAAGCCGAGGCGGTCAAGGGAATGCACCGTCGAGTTGCGGTCGAGGATGCGCATCACCACCTTTTCGCCATTGATCGTCGGCAGGGTGGAAATGCGCAGGTCAACCAGCCGCATCGGCGTTTTGACCGTGATCCGGCCATCCTGCGGCCGGCGGCGCTCGGAAATGTCGAGTTCGGACATGATCTTCAGGCGCGATACCAGCGACTGGTGCAGGTGGTGCGGAATGTGGATCTTGTCGGTCAGCACGCCGTCGATGCGGTAGCGCACGACGACGCTTTTGACGCGCGGCTGGATGTGGATGTCGGAGGCGCCGAGGCGGATGGCTTCGAGGATGATGGCATTGGCCAGGCGGATGGCCGGTGGCGCTTCGGTCTGGCGTAGCAGGTCTTCGAGCTGGGCGGCATCCTCGTCCTCGATGACGATCTCGATCCCTTCGTAGGGATCCGGGCCGCTGACCAGGGTTTCCAGTTCCTTGAAATCGACGCCGCCATCGCCGTACAGCTCGGCGATCTTCTGCCGGATGGCCTCGGCATCGGCGGTGACGATCTTCAGGTCGAGGCCGGCGGTGAAGCGGACTTCGTCGATCAGGCCCTCGTCAAGCGGATCGGCCACGGCCAAGAGCAGCCGGCGGCCTTCCAGGCGGAGCGGGACGACCAGCTGGCGCAAACAGAAACTGTGCGGGATGAGTTCGGCCAGGGCCGGGTCGATGCGGAATTCCGGCAACTGCACTTCGTCGATCAGCATTTCCGACTTGAGCAGGTCGCGGATCTGCCGTTCGCTGACCCAGTCCTTTTCGAGCAGGATGCTGATCAGCGGTTCCTTGCGCCGTTCCTGCAGCAGGGTCAGTTCCTGCAGTTGCGCCGCGTTGAGCAGATTTTTTTTGTGCAGCATGATGCCCAGACGGCTGCGGTGGGTGACGGCCAGCCGGCTGAGGGCGGAGATTTCCTTGGCTTTCTTCTCGTTTTCCGTTTTCAGGGCCCGGTTGCGGGCGATCAGGTCGAATTGCTCAAGGGCAAGCGCGACGGTGACGCGCAGGTCGTCGTCGTTCCATGGCTTGAGGATGAACTTGTAGACCGCGCCCTCGTTGATGGCCCCCATCACGGCATCGGTATTCGCGTGGCCGGTGAGCATGATGCGGATGGTGTCCGGCGAGCGCTGCTTTACCTCGCGCAGGAACTGGGCGCCGTTCATGCCGGGCATCATGAAGTCGCTGATGACCAGATGGAAAGGGCCCTCGGCCAGGCGCTGCAAGCCTTCGCTGGCGCTGCCGGCGGTCACCACGTCGTAGTTTTCCTGGCGGAAAACGCGGGTCAGCGCCTTGAGGATGCCCACTTCGTCATCGACGATGAGCAGGCGGTATCTGGCGGGCGTCAGGTGCGTGGCCGGCGCTTGCGGCGTACTGCTCTGGCCAGTGAAGAGTGCCGAATAGTCGGTCATGGTGCAATCGGAAAGCTGAGGTGGATGGTCGTGCCGCGGCCCGGTTCGCTGTCGATGGCAATCCGGCCGCCATGGGCGAGAACGATGTTACGGGCCGTGCTCAGGCCCAGCCCGGCGCCCTGGCCAACCGGACGGGTGGTGAAGAAGGGCTCGAAGGCGCGTTCGCGCTGTTCGGGGGCCATGCCGACGCCGTCGTCGGCGATGCAGACGCTGATCCCTTCCGGCCCGGCCTGGCTGGTGATGTGCACGACGCCGGGGCGGCCGGCATCCTGGATGGCTTGCACCGCATTGCGGATCAGGCTGTGGAAGAGCTGGTTGAGATGGCCCGGCAGGCAGACGAGGCGGGGCAGATCGCCCAGTTCCAGGCGCAGGCTGATCTGGGGCGGCAACTGCCGTTCGATGATGCTGGCGGCCTGGCGGATGCTGTCGTTCAGGTCGGCCAGTTCCTCGGCGGCACGATCGACATTGGAAAAACTCTTGAGGTCGGCGACGATGCGGGCGATGCGTTCGAGGCCGACGGCCGTTTCGCCGAGCAGGTCGAGGCCGTCTTCGAGTACGAAATCCATGTCCAGCTCCTGCCAGGCGGCTTGGGCATCCGCCAGGCGGGTTTTCAGCGTGGCCAGCTTTTGCAGGTAAGCGCCGAAGGTGCTCAGGTTGCTGCGCGCAAAACCCAGCGGATTGTTGATTTCGTGTGCCATGCCGGCTGCCAGTTGGCCGACGGAGGCGAGTTTCTCGGCCTGGAAGAGCATTTGCTGGCGTTCTTCCAGTTGTGCCACTTGCGCCTGGACGCGGCTTTCCAGTTCACGGGCCAGTTGTTTGTAGCGGTTTTCCGATTCGACCAGGCGGGCGTGTTCGCGCTTGAGGGTTTCGAAATCTTCCGCGACGGCTTCCAGGTGCAGGCTGGAGGCTATCCGGTAGCGGGCCTGGCTGCGCAGCAACTGGGTCAGCAAGCGGGCGCCGGCCGCCAGGCCGGGCTCGTTGCTGCTGTTGCTGGCCAGATAGCCGAGGGGTTCGAGTTCGAGGACCAGCGCCTGGCGCCGGGCATCGCTGGCGAGCAGGCCCCACAGGGTATGTCCGTCGGCGTCGAGGAGGGCCGCGTCGCCACCGAGCAGCTGGCGGAGCGGCGGGCCGATGCGTTCGCACAGGGCCGGGTCGAGCAACTCGGCCAGACGCCATTCGCGATCGAAGCCGGCGTTGCTCATGCCCGCCCCAGGCCACCGGCAATGAAGGCCGCTTCGTCGAGGCCGTGTTCTGTGGCCAGGCCGAGATCGTCGGCGTGGCGGCGATAGACGCTGGCCAGCAAGGCGCGGAAGGTTTCCTCGACGCCGCGCCCGTACAGGGCGACGGAAAAGACCAGCGGCCAGGGGGCAGCGCCCCAGCGCTGGCGGATTTCCGCTTCCGGCACGGCGCCCGGCAGGTCGCACTTGTTGAATTGGACGACCAGCGGCAGGTGCTCGAAATCAAGGCCGACCCGGTGGCAGTTTTCGGTCATGCTTTTGAAGGATTCGGCATTGTTGGTTTCCTGCGCCCGGTCGGCATCGGCGACGAAGACGACGCCATCGGCCCGTGACAGGACGGCCTTGCGGGTGCCGTCGTGGGCGACCTGACCGGGCACCGTGAATAGCCGGAATTTGATGAGCAGCCCGGACGGCGCGCGAAAGCCAAGGGGCAGCAGGTCGAAGAACAGCGTCCGGTCGTCCTTGGTCTCCATGGTCATGATTTCGCCTTTCAACTCGGGCGAAATCAGGTCGTGCAGGCGCAGCAGATTGGTCGTCTTGCCGCTTTGCGCCGGGCCGTAGTAGACCAGTTTGAAAGTCAGGCTGTTGTCCTGCCGCTCGGTCATGGCCGCTCAGTCCTTGACGCGGAATTCGGGGTCGAGGATGACCGAGCCGTCCGGTCCCCAGTTGACGCGGGTAATGCCGGGCTCGATCGCTTCCAGGCGTTCGGCCTCCATCTTTTCCGGCGTTGTGTCGCCCATCTCCATCCGCACCAGGTTGGCGAGCTGGCGGTTTTCGAGGAGCAGCTCGCGATGGGCGAGCGCCTGGCCGATGGCCGACAGGAGGTCGTAGTCGTTCCACGGCTTGCCGATGAAGCGATCGATGCCGACCTCATTCACCGCTCGTACCAGGGCGTTGAGATCGGCGTAGCCGGAGAGGATCAGGCGGGCTGCGTCGGGCTGGATTTCCTTGGTCGCCTTGAGGAACTCGATGCCGTCCATGACCGGCATCCGGTAGTCGCTGATGATCAGGTCATAATCGTCGCGCCGGGCGGCGGCAAGCGCCTCCAGCGGCGATGTGTAGGTTTCGACGTCGAGGGTGAAGGTCTTGCCGCCAAAGGTGCAGGGCGCCAGACGCAGGATACGTTTGAGTGACTTGAGGATGGCTTCCTCATCGTCGACGAGCATGACGCGGCTCATTTTTCCTCCGAACGGATGTAGAGGGTCAGGTTGTGCTGCTCCGCCTGTTCCAGGCGGATCAGCTGGCTGATGATGTCGGCCGTCAACACGCTGCCTTTGGCGAGCAGCAGGTAGCCGTCGCGGTGGGCCAGTTCGCGGGCCAGCACCATGCCCGGCTTGAGGTGCATGGTGCGCAGCGGCAGCTCGACCGGGCCGCTCTTGCGGGTTTCGGCCATCAGTTTGACAAAGGTGTCCACCACCGTCGGGTCGTAGCGCTTGCCGCGATTGTCGATCAGGAAGGTGAGCGCTTCTTCCGGCCGCAAGGGTCGCTGGACCAGGGTGCCGATCTGCAGCGCATCGTAGTCGTTGGCCACACTCAGGATGCGGGCGCCGAGCGGGATCGCCATGCCGGCCAGACGGTCCGGGTAGCCGCTGCCATCGAAGCATTCGTGGTGGTGGCGGACCAGCGTGGCAACATCCTTGAAGCGTTCGACGGCCATCAGGAGGTTTTGGCCGATCTGCGGGTGCTTCATGACTTGGGCGCGCTGGTCGGCGGTCAGCATGTTGAAGGGCTTGCCGAGCACCTCATCAGGGAGGCCGAGCTTGCCGATGTCGTGCAGCAGGCCGGCCAGCATCACGTTCTGCACCTCGGCGTCGCCCACTGCCAGGCGTTGCGCGAGGTTGCGCGCCCAGTCGGCGACGCGGCGGCCATGACCGGCCTGCGCGCTGCCGTTCTGGCCGCTGCGCAGTTCGCTCAGGCCGGCGAAGACCTGCACGCTGGTCAGGAAGGATTTTTTCAGCTCGGCGTGGGCCTTCTCGACCATGGCCAGCATCTGGCGGACTTCCGCCGTGCGTTCGGCGACCTTTTGCTCCAGGCTGGCGTTGAGGGCCTTGAGTTCCTCGTTCTGGGCCTGGGTGAGGGCGGTCAGGCGGCGGTTTTCGGCTTCCAGGCGGCCGCGCTCGAGGGCTTCGCGGACGGTATTGACGATTTCGTTGTCGTCCCACGGCTTGGCGATGTAGCGGTAGATCTCGCCTTCGTTGATGGCGGCGACGGTGGAGGTCACGTCGGCATAGCCGGTGAGCAGGATGCGCAGCGTGTTCGGCCAGCGCTGGCGTACCGCCTTGAGGAAGGTGGCGCCATCCATTTCCGGCATGCGCATGTCGGAGATGACCAGGTCAACGGGCTCCTGTTCGAGCAGCGCAAGGCCCGCGGCGCCGCTTTCGGCGATCAGGATGCGGTAGCCATGCGGCCGGAACAGGCGGCGCAGCGACGACAGGATGCTGGGTTCGTCGTCGACGAAGAGCAGGGTGGCGGGGGCGGCGGTTTCGCTCATCGCGAAGTCTCCGGTGAATGGTCGGGCGGGTTGATGGGAAGAATGACGCGGAAGGTGGTGCCGACGCCGAGTTCGCTTTCGACCTCGATCCGGCCGTGATGGCGGTTGATGATGCCATAGGACAGCGACAGGCCAAGCCCCGTCCCCTTGCCGACTGGTTTGGTGGTGAAAAAGGGCTCGAAAATGCGGGTCAGATGCTCGGGGGCGATGCCCTTGCCGGTATCAGCGATTTCGATGCAGACCGCATCGTTGCCCTCGCGGCGGGTACGGATGGTGATCGTTCCCTTGCTTTCGATGGCGTGGCTGGCATTGACCAGCAAATTCATGAAAACCTGGTTGAGCTGCGAGATCAGACAGTACACCGGGGGCAGGTCGCCGTATTCCTTGACCACCTGGCATTTGTATTTCAGTTCGTTCCAGACGATGTTCAGTGTCGAGTCGAGCCCCTGGTGCAGGTCGGCCCATTGCCATTCCTGCTCGCTGACGTGGGAGAAGGTTTTCAGGTCCTGGACGATCTTGCGCACCCGGGTCAGGCCGTCCTTCGATTCGCTCAGCAACTGGACGATGTCGTGGCGCAGGTAGTCGAAATCGCGCTCCTCGCGCAGGCGGGCGATCGCGGCCTGGCGGGCAGCCAGATCACCTTCCCCGCTCAGGCTCTGATCGTAGGCGTCGATGATCTCCATCACGTCGCGCAGGTAGCTTTCCAGCGTGCCGAGGTTGGAATGGACAAAGCCGATCGGGTTGTTCAGTTCGTGGGCGATACCCGCCGCCAGCTGGCCGATGGAGGCCATCTTTTCCGATTGCAGCAGCTGGTTATGGGCCTCTTCCAGACGTTTGTTCAACTGGCGCTGGGCGGCCAGCATGGCGGTCAGTTCTTCGGTCTGGGCGCGCCGTTCGGTGATGTCGGTCAGCACGCCGTCGTAGAATTCGACCTCGCCGCTGGCGTTGCGCCCGACCTGGGTGCGGTCGGAAACCCAGATGAACCGGCCGTCGCCGGTCAGCAGGCGGTATTCCTGCAGGTAGTCATTGCGCCCTTCGGCCGTGTAGCGGGTGACTTCATCGACGACACGCGCCAGATCGTCGGGGTGCACCATGTCGCTGAAGGGCGGCTGGCCGGCCATCAGTCCGGCGACGGTGTAGCCCCAGCGGGTGACATTGTCGGACACAAAAATCACCGGCCAGCCTGGCGCGGCACGCCAGCGGAAGCAGACCACGGGGCTGGCGTTCACCACCTGCAGGGCGACATGCAGGGCCTGGTCGATGCGATGCTGGCTGGCAATGCGCCAGCTGGTGTTGGCCATCAGCTGGATGGTTTCGATGTCCTGCAGCGTGTAGGGCTCGGGCTTGTCGGCGACGCAGGCCAGCAGCTGGATGCCATCCTCGCCGAAAACCGGAACGCCCGCCAGGCGGCGGGGCGCCGTGCCCGGCGGCAGGCAGGCGTCCTGTTCGGCGCTCGGGTAGGCGTCGATCAGGATCGGCTGGCGCAGGCGCAGTGCATCGGCCCATGCGCCGGCCTCGCCAAGCCGGCAGGCGCGGGGGGCGGTGCCATCCGGCCGGGCGGGCCAGCAGGCCGCCAGTTGCAGCCGCTCGCCCCCGTCGCCGACGGTATACGCAAAACCGGCGCGGCTGCCAGTCAATTCCGCAATGCTGCCCAGCACCTGGCCGAGGAATTCCGTCTCGTCCGTCTGCTTGCGCAGCCAGGGCAGTTCGAGCAGGGCATGGGCCCGGCGGGTTTGCTGGTCGAGCAGGGCCTCCGCTTCGCGGCGTGCGGTGATGTCAGCGGCGACGCCGTCCCACTCGCTTTGGCCATCGGGCAAGCGGCGCGGGCGGGAGCGCACCTGCAGCCAGCGCCAGGTGCCATCCGGCCGGCGGATGCGCACTTCCTGCTGAAAGTCCGATTGCGCGCGCGCGCTGTCGGCAAGGGCCTGCCGCAGGCCGGGCAGGTAGGCGGGATCCACCAGGTCGAACAGTGACGCGGTGCCGGCCAGCATGTCTTCGGCCGAGATGCCAAGCACTTGCGTGACACCGGAGCTGAGATAGGTGAACTGCAGATGGCCCTCCGGCCCGGCGCGGCATTGGAACAGGTAGCTGTCGGGCAGGTTGTCGCCCAGCCGCCGCAGCCGTTCTTCGCTGGTGCGAACGGCTTTTTCCGCGGCGACGCGCGCGCTGATGTCTTCGACGATGGTGAGGAGGGCATCGATGCTGCCGTCGGGGCGGCGGATGGCCTGGGCCGCAACGCGCGTCTCGACGGGCTGGCCATCGGCGCGCAGGTAGCGTTTCTCCAGTTCGAAGCCGTCGCGCTCGCCGCGCAGGACTTGCGCGAAGGCGGCGCGGCTGGCCGGCAGATCGTCGGGGTGGGTCAGTTCTTCCCAGCTCTTGTGGCGCAGCACCTCGGGCGGATAACCGAGAATGCGGCTCATGGCCGGGTTGACTTCCAGCCAGCGCTTGTCGGGCCCGCTGATCGACATGCCGACCATGGCGCGCTCGAAATAGGCCCGAAAGCGTCGCTCCGTCGCATCCCGCTGCAGCTTGCCCCGGGCCAGGGCAGCCGACCCCGCCGCGGCCAGGGCAAGGAGGAAACCGGCCAAGGGGGCGATTTGCCGGTTGTCGAAGAGGCCGGGCAGGGCGCTGGCCGGCAGCAGGGTAACGACCTTCCAGGCAGGTCCGTCGGCTGCGCCGGGGGCGGTCTGCTCGGGCTGTTCCAGCAGGCCGCGCGCCGCGTGGGTGGTGGCGACGGTCCACAAGCCGGCGCTGTCGGCAAACTGTCCGGCTTCCATGTCCCGGATGCGGGGCCAGCTGGCCGGGTAGCGTTGGGCCAGGCTGAGCTCGGGTTTGCCGAGCCTGAAGCCCCATTCATCGTCGCGCTGCGGGGCGAGCAGGAAATGGCCTTCCGGGTTTACCACCATCAGGTGGTCGGCGGCCTGGGCGGTGACGTCGGCGACGTAGCCCAACATTTCGCCGGCGCGATAGCGGAGGGCGAGGAGGCCGCGCGTCCGGCCCCGGCTGTCGGCCAGCGGCAAGGCGAGACGCAGGGTCGGGCGGAGGGGGAGGGCGACCTGGCCGTTTTCGACGTTGAGATCGAGCGGCGAGACAGCGATACGGCCAGCAGGCAGGCCGATGCTGTCACGGAAATCATCGCGCTCGGCCATGTTCTGCAATGCCGCCGCCGGGCGGATGCGGGCCTGCTGGCCATCGTGCTCGATCTGGACGAGCTCCTGGCCGGCCGGATCGAGCAGGCGAATCTGGTCGTAGGCGGCGCGGGCCTCGGCAAAAGCGAGGAAATCCTCGGCGATGCGGCCGAGTTCCGCCGTGTCGCCGTGTTCGAGGTAGCGTTTGAGCGCCTGGCTGGAGGCGAGCAGGCGCAGATCGCGACCGACGATGAGCAGGCGGCGATCCAGCATGCCGGCACCGAGGCGGACGTTGAGCTGCTCGGCCGCTTCGTGGTGGCTACGTTCCACCGCACGCTGGCTGTCGGCATAGAAATAGCTGACGAGCACGATGATGCCGGTCAGGGGCAGGAAATACCGCAGGAACGCGAGGATGTGCTTACGGTTCACCGGAGCTCCCGCGGAAGCTTTGCTCCTCGTTGAGGTGCGCCATGCGGAAGGCTTCGCGGATCTGTTCGCGCAGCTGGTCGTCATCCCACGGCTTGGTCAGGAATTTGTAGATGGCGCCCCGGTTGATCGCGTCGGTGACCGATTGCAGGTCGGTATAGCCGGTCAGCACCAGGCGGATGGTGGCCGGGTGGATCTGGCGGACGCGGGCGAGGAATTCGGTGCCCGACATGTCCGGCATGCGCTGGTCGGAGATCACCACCTGGATCGGTTGCCGGGCGAGGAGCTCGAAGGCCTCGGTCGGCGAGGTGGCGGTCAGGATGGTGTAACCCTCGCGGCGCAGGAGGCGGGTCAGCGAGCTCAGGATGTGCGGCTCGTCATCGACCAGCAGCAGGGTCTTTTCCTGCGGTGCCGGCGGCACGGCGAGCGGCAGCAGCTTGTTGTTGCGGAGCAGCGGAGCGAATTCGTCAGCCGGCAGCGGGCGGCTGAACAGATAGCCCTGAATGGCGTCGCACCGCCGGCTGCGCAGGAAGCTGGCCTGGGCTTCGTTTTCGACACCTTCGGCGAGGACCGACAGGTTGAGGCTACGGCCCATGACGATGGCGGCCGAGGCAATGGCGGCATTGACCGGGTTGTTGACGATGTCGCGCACGAACGCCTGGTCGATCTTGATCTTGTCGAAGGGGAAGCGCGACAGGTAGGCGAGCGACGAGTAGCCGGTTCCGAAATCGTCGAGCGACAGCTTGATGCCGAGTGCCTTCAGCTTGCGACACATGGCGACGGCTTCGGTGACATCGTCGATGAAAGCGCTTTCGGTGATTTCCAGTTCGAGCGCCGAGGCCGGCAGCCCGCTCTCGGCCAGTGCGGCGGCGACCTGGGCAGGCAGGTCGGCCTGGCGGAACTGGCGCGGCGACAGGTTGACGGCGACATGCAGCGGCAGCAGGCCGAGATCGAGCCAGGCCTTGGTCTGCCGGCAGGCGGCGCGCAACACCCAGTCGCCGATCTGGACGATCAGGCCGGTTTCCTCGGCGATCGGGATGAATTCGATCGGGGAAACCGGGCCGAGCTGGGCCGAATTCCAGCGTAGCAGGGCCTCCATGCCGATCATGTGGCCGCTTTCCAGACTGACCTGCGGCTGGTAATGCACGCTGAATTCGTCTTGGGTCAGGGCCGTGCGCAGCGCCGTTTCGATCGACAGGCGGCGGGCGGCGTCGGCGTCCATTTCCGGCGAATAAAAGCTCAAGGTGTTGCGCCCGGCCTGCTTGGCGCGCAGCAGGGCTGCATCGGCCGAGCGGAGCATGGCCTCGACGGTTTCGCCATCCTTCGGGAAAACGCTGATGCCGATGCTGGCGGTGATCGCCACCGATTGCCCGGCCACCATGAAGGGCACCGAGATGGCGTCCAGCATGCGCTGGGCGAGGGCCAGGGCGTCCCGCTCGTGGCTCAGGTTGGCCATCACGAAGCCGAATTCGTTGCTGGCCCGGCGCCCCACGGTGTCTCCTTCGCGTACCTGCAGCTTGAGACGGCGGGTGACCTCGACCAGGATTTCGTCGCCGGCCGGCGCACCGAGCGTGTCATTGACCAGACGGAAGCGGTTGAGGTCGAGCAGGATCAGTGCCGTTCCCCGCTCGAAGCGGCGGGCGGTGAGCAGGGCCTGTTGCAGGCGGTCGTCGAACAGGGTGCGGTTGGGCAGTTCGGTCAGTGTGTCGTAGCTCGACAGGAAGTTGATCCGCTCGGCAGCTGCCTGGCGTTCCGACAGGTCGCTGAAGATGCCGACATAGTGCGAGGCGACGCCGCCGTCCTGGCACAGGCTGCTGATCGACAGCCATTCGGTGACCAGGGAGCCGTCCTTGTGGCGATTGGTGATTTCGCCCTGCCAGTTGCCATACTGGCGGATGGCCCGCCACATGTCGGCATAGAAGGCGGCGCCATGGACGCCGGACTTGAGCAGGCGCGGCGTCTGGCCGATGGCCTCGGCGGCGCTGTAGCCGGTGATCCGGCTGAACGCATCGTTGACCCGCAGGATGCGGCCCTCGGCATCGGTGATGCAGATGCCCTGGCCGATGCCGGTGAAGACGAGGTCGGCCAGGCGGTGTTCGGCTTCGGCCTGCTTGCGCTCGGTAATGTCGAGCAGGGTGCCGATCATCAGTGCCGGCTGGCCGCTGGCATCGCACTCGACGGTGCGGCCCCGCGATTCGACCCAGCGCCAGTCGCCATCGTGATGGCGGATGCGGAACTGGGCCACCTGGGCCTCGTCGCGGTGCGGGTGGGTGATGAGTGCCTCGATGACCGGCCGATCCTCCGGGTGAACCAGATTCATGAATTCAGCCGTGCCTTGCGGTTCCCGGGCATAGCCGAGCATCTGGCACAGGCCCTCGCTCCAGTGGTTGCGGTCATGGGCATGGTCGTGCTCCCAGATGCCGAAGCCGGTCCGCTCCAGGGCCAGGGTCAGGTGGCGCTCGAGTTGGGTGTTCTCGGCGACCCGCCGATCCACTTCCTTTTCCAGCCAGGCTTTCTGGTTGGCGAGCAGCCACTGGGCGCGGCGTGCTTCCAGATGGGCCCGGATGCGGGCAATCAGCACCGGCATCTTGACCGGCTTGGTCAGGTAGTCGGCCGCACCTTCGCGAATGCCGCGTTCCTCTTCCAATTCGTCGGTCAGGGCGGTGACGAAGATGACCGGGATGTCGCGGGTTTCCGGCATCTTGCGCAATTCGGCGAGGACGGCGTGGCCATCCATGTCGGGCATCATGATGTCGAGCAGGATGAGGTCCGGCCGCGGTTCAAGACGGGCGAAGCGGAGCGCCGTCTGGCCGCAGTTGGCAACCCGGGCGTTGGCACCGGCGCTGCGTACCATTTCGGCCAGTGCTTCCAGATTGAACGGCGTGTCGTCGACGACGAGGATCAGCGGCTTTTCGTTTTGGGCGCCGGCCAGGGTCAGATCGGAAATAGGGGAGGCGTTATCCGGGCTCACGATGTCTCAGTGTGTTGCGCTTTTCCGCTTGATTCTAGCCCCGTGCCGCCTGCCTGTCCGCTGCCGGGTTGGCTTTGCCAGTGCTCGATCAGGCGGAGCGCATCGTCGTAGGCATAGCCAGCCATGCTTTCGTCGAGGGCGAGCAGGTCGCCCGCCGGCATGGCCTGCCGGAGGACCGGACGAAGCGCCAGGTAGAGATGGCTGGCGGCAATGTCGCCCGTGCGCAGCGCCTGACACAAGCGGTCGAGTTGCCCGGCCAGTTCGGCCGGGGTGGGCGTGATGCCGGGCGGCGTCTCGGCAACGGCCGGCGAAGCCGGCGCCGCTGGCAGCCAGCGGAGCAGCGCAGCGAACAGCATGGCCGGCTCGACCGGCTTGGCCACGAAATCGTTCATGCCGGCCTGGCGGGTCTCCTGGCGTACCTGATCGAAGGCATTGGCGGTCAGCGCGATGATCGGCACCTGCTGGTTCGGGCCGCTCCGACGGATGCGCCGGGTGGCTTCCAGACCGTCCATTTCAGGCATCTGGAGGTCCATCAGGATCAGGTCGTAGGCTGTCTGGCTGGCCTTGGCCACGGCCAGTCCGCCGTCTTCGGCCGTGTCGACGGTGACGCCGACGTCGCCCAGGATCTCGGCAATGATGTCGCGGTTGATCTCGCTGTCCTCGGCCAGCAGGACGCGCCATGGCGGTTCGCGGCGCAGTGCTTCGCCGTCCAGTTCGGCGGTGTCGACCGGTTGGCGGGCCGTGCTGGTTCGGCCGACGCGCAGGGTGAGCCAGAAGGTGCTGCCTTGTCCGGGGCGGCTGTCCACGCCGGCATCGCCGCCCATCAGGCGCGCCAGGTGGCGGGAGATGGCGAGGCCGAGGCCAGTGCCGCCCAGGCGGCGGGTCGAACTGGTGTCGGCCTGTTCGAAGGCCGAGAACAGGCGGGACTGAAGGTCCGGTGCGATGCCGTGGCCGGTATCGGTGACGGCAAAGCGCAGCAGGTAGCTGTCGGGCTGCCGGTCGACGATGTGGCCGTGCAGCCGGATGCTGCCCTGCTCGGTGAATTTGACGGCATTGCCGGCGAAATTGATCAGCGCCTGGCGCAGGCGGGCCGGGTCGCCGTTGACGAAGGGGGGCAAGTCGTCGGTTTCGCAGATCACGGCCAGGCCCTTGCGCCGGGCTTCCTCGTCAATCAGCGAGGCGACGGCGGTGAGTTCCTCGGCCGGGCTGAACACCGATTGGTCGAGGGTCATCTTGCCGGCTTCGATCTTCGACAGGTCCAGGACGTTGTTCAGGATGCTGAGCAGGTGTTTGGCGGCGACGTG
This sequence comes from Azonexus sp., assembly GCA_046297855.1. Taxonomy (GTDB): domain Bacteria; phylum Pseudomonadota; class Gammaproteobacteria; order Burkholderiales; family Rhodocyclaceae; genus Azonexus. The sequence goes on along the minus strand of JBKBHB010000008.1, from coordinate 80,336 downwards.
GATCTTGCGCACCTTGTCCTGCTGGTCGTCATTGAGCGGCGACTGGCCGAGCAGGAAGCCAAGCCCCATGATGGCGTTCATCGGTGTGCGGATTTCGTGGCTCATGTTGGCCAGGAAGGTACTCTTTGCCCGGCTGGCTGCTTCCGCCGCCTCCTTGGCCAGGGCCAGTTCCTCCGTGCGTTGTGCGACCAGGCGTTCGAGGCCGGCCCGGTATTCTTCCAGTTCCTGTTCGTGCCGGCGCTGTTCGGTGATGTCGGTCTTGACCGCCATGTAATGGCTGATCGTGCCATCCGGCTGGCGGATGGGCGAAATGATCGCCTGTTCGAGGAACTCGCTGCCGTCCTTGCGCCGGTTGATCAGCTCGCCCCGCCAGGTTTCGCCGGCCTGCAGTGCCGACCACAGGGCGGCGTAACGTTCGCGCGGTGTTTTGCCGGATTGCAGCAGGCGGGGATTCCGGCCGAGCACTTCCTCGCGGGTGTAGCCGGTGACGGCGAGGAAGGCATCGTTGACATACTCGATCTTGCCGTCGAGGTCGGTGAAGAGGATGCTCTGGGCGCTCTGCTCGACGGCGCGGGAGAGCTTGACGAGCGCCTCCTCGGCCAGGCGGCTCTGCGTGATGTCGATGGAAATGCCGCACAATCCCCAGGGGGTCTTGCCATCGTCCTTCCAGAGCGGCGATTTGATCTCGTGGTAGAAGACCCGTTGCCCCCGGGCATCGTTGGCCGCGATGATTTCGTCGGTATGCTCGCCGGCCAGCACACGCTGGTCAACCGCATGCAGGGCGGCGACGGTGGCGGGCGGGAAGAAGGCTTCATCCGTCTTGCCTTTCAGCGATTCGGCATCGGTCCCGAACAGCCGGTGCGTGGCCTGGTTGGCGTAACGGTAACGGCCGGCGGCATCCTTCAGGTAAATGAAGGCCGGGACGTTGTCGAGTGCCTTTTTCAGACGGGTCATTTCAGCCAGCGCGGCGCCGAACTTGCGATCGACCATTTCGTGCAGCAGCAGGCGGGCGGCACCGGCCGAGAGCAAGGTGATCAGCAGCAGGACGGCCAGGCGACGGTGGAACTGCGCTTCGACCAGACCGAGCGATTGGGCCGTTGGCACACTGACGGCCAGCAACAGGTCGCCGTTGGCGACCTGCATCGGCGTCATCACGAAGAGGCGTTCGACACCGTCGACATCCCGCATGACGAGCTTGCTCTGGTGGTCGGCCAGCGCCGCGAGAAACTGCTGGCGGCTGGCCGGGTCCAGTTCTCCGGCGCCGGATGGCTCGGGGTGCAAGTGCGGTGTTACCGACTTGCCGTCACGGGTCAGGATATGGGACGTCCAGCCAGCCGGCAGCGTGGCAAGGCCGGTAAAGCGGTTGAACCAGGTGCTGCTGGTCGAAGCAAACAGCGCGGCATTCGGCAGGGCATAGCCAAAGACGATGGCGGGTTGGCCCGAGATGCGGCCGACCACGAAATGGCCGGTGGTCAGACCGGGCGTCTGGGCGGCTTCGACGAACCAGCCACGGTCGGCAACGTTGAGCGGCTTGTCGGAAGGCAGGGCGCTGCAGAAAAGATCGCCGTTCCGGTAGGCCGCGCCGAGGTTGTGCAGTTCGCCATGAGCCTTCATCAGGCGGCGCGCCAGTCCCTCACATGCCGCGGGATCGAGTCCGGCCATGTCATTGGCGTTGGCCATTGTTCGGAGGATCATCCCGATTTCGCGGATGCTGGCCTCCTCGGCGAATTTGGCCGCCTTCAGGGCGAGGCGGGCCTCGAACTCGACGCGGGCCAGGGCGGCGTCATGCTCTTGGCGATACTCGCTGAGCGTGAAGAGGATCAGCGGCAGAATGGTCAGTGCGACGACCAGCCAGAGACGCGTGCTGCGGGAAATCCGGTCGAACTTCATGTTTTCGTCGTGCCGTTGGCCTCGTTCAAAAAAGCGTGCTCAGGCTACCTGCCATCCGGCCGATTCCGGGTGTCGGCAGCGAGCGCACCGGATCTGCATCGGATTGGCTGGGCGGTGCACGCCAGTCCGTTCAGACGAGAAGGGCGGCGCGTGTCATCGAAACCGTGCCGGAAGGGCGTTGTTTTGACTTTATTACAGATTCCACCGGCTTGGTGTGGATTTTGTCAAAATCTTGCGCCGGAAGATGGCGGTCGGTCCGGGGATCGTCCTGGTCCGTCCCTGCCCCAATGAAAAAGCCGCCCGAAGGGGCGGCTCCATGACGGGCAGCGGGCGGCTAGAGGCCCAGTAGGGTTTGTGCGTGATGCGCCATCATCCACTCCTCGTTGGTCGGGATGACCAGCACGTCGACGCTGCTGTTGCCGGCAGAGATGCGCAGTTCGTGGCGGGCATTGGCTTCCGGATTGAGGCGGATGCCCAGCCACTCCGATTGCAGGCAGACGCGGCGCCGCACTTCTGCGGCGTGCTCGCCGATGCCGCCGGTGAACACCAGTGCATCGAGACCGCCCGCTGCCGCAGCCAGCGAGCCGAGTTCGCGGGCGATACGGTAGCAGAAGAGGTTGACCGCTTCGCCGGCTTCCGGCTTGTCACTGGCGAGCAGGGTGCGCATGTCCTGGCTAAGGCCGGACACGCCGAGCAGGCCGGATTCCTTGTAGAGCATCCGGGTCATGTCCTTGACCGACAGGTTCTTGGTTTCCATCAGATGCAGGATGACCCCGGGGTCGAGATTGCCGCAGCGGGTGCCCATGACCAGGCCGTCGATGGTCGAGAAGCCAAGGGTCGTGGCGACGCATTTGCGGTCGACCATGGCTGCCATGCTGGCGCCGTTACCCAGGTGGGCGACGACGACGCGGCCCGTGGCGCGGCCGGAGTGTTGCGGCAGGGCGCGGGCGATGTACTCGTAGGACAGGCCGTGGAAGCCGTAGCGCTTGATCCCCTCGGCGGTAATCTGGCGCGGCAGGCCGAAGGTCTGGGCGACTTCCGGCTGGCTGCGGTGAAAGGCGGTGTCGAAGCAGGCAATCTGTGGCACGGTGGGCAGCAGGGCCTGCAGCGCGATGATGCCGGCGACATTGTGCGGCTCATGCAGCGGGGCAAGCGGAATGAAGCTCTGCAGATGACCAAGCACGACATCGTCGATCAGCGTCGGCTTGGAGTAGCGCTCGCCACCATGCACCACCCGGTGGCCGACGGCGACGATCTGCCAGTTGGCATGGCTGGCGGTGAACCATTTGAGCAGGGCATCGAAGGCCTGGGCGTGGCTGACCTTGCCGCCTTCCAGCACCTGATCGGCAATGCGCTCGCCGGCCCGGTTTTTGGCGACCATTTGGGTCGTTTCGGCGCCGATGCCGTCGATCTGGCCGGAAACTTCGGCCGCCGGAGAAATGGGGTGGTCGAGCGGGAAGAGGGCGAACTTGATGGACGACGATCCGGCATTGATCGTCAGGATTCCTTGCTTCATGGTCAGGTGGTTCCGTTCTTGCGGTTGGCGTGGGCGATCAGTGCGGCGATGACGCACGACGCGGTTCGGGTTTCGGCGCTGTCGGCGCGGCTGGTCAGCACGATGGGCACCTTGGTGCCGAGCACGATGCCGGCCGTCAGGGCGTTGGCCAGGTATTCGAGCTGCTTGGCCACCATGTTGCCGGATTCGAGATCGGGCACGACGAGGATTTCGGCGTGGCCGGCCACGGCCGAATGGATTCCCTTGGTCTTGGCAGCGACGATGGACACCGCGTTGTCGAATGCCAGCGGGCCATCGAGCAGGCCCCCCTTGATCTGGCCACGGTCGGCCATCTTGCAGAGTGCGGCGGCGTCGAGCGTCGACTGGATTTTCGGGTTGATCGTTTCGACAGCCGACAAAATGGCCACCTTGGGCTCCGGGATGCCGATGACGTGGGCAAGGTCGATGGCATTACGGATGATGTCGGCCTTCTCTTCCAGGGTCGGGGCAATGTTGATCGCCGCATCGGTAATGAGGAGCGGCCGGTGATAGGTCGGCACGTCCATCACGAAAACGTGGCTGATGCGGCGCGAGGTGCGCAGGCCATTGGCCCGGGCGACGACTTCGCTCATCAGTTCGTCGGTGTGCAGGCTGCCTTTCATCAGCGCTTCGGCATCACCCGTGCGCACCAGCGACACGGCCAGCGCGGCGGCATCGTGGCTGTGTGCCGCATTCACCAGCCGGATGCCGTGCAGGTCGATGCCGAATTCCTCGGCCACGGCGCGGATCCGGTTTTCCGGGCCCACCAGGATAGGCTCGATGATGCCCGCCTGGAAGGCCATGACCGGGCCTTTCAAGGATTCCTCGTCGCAGGGATGGGCAACGGCGGTGGGGATCGGCTCCAGCCCCTTCACCCGCTCCAGCAGGTGGGTGTAGCGCTCGTGCTTGTCGTCGATGCGGATCTCCGGCATATGCACTTCTTGCCGGCGGGAAACTTTCTCTTGCGGGGCAAGAATCTCCGCCGTGCCGCGCACGACAGGCAACCCCTCCTGATTGGTGCAGACGCAGTCGAAGATGACGTGCTGGTTGTGGTCGAATTTCTGCCGCGCGGTGACGGTGATGGTGATCGTGTCGCCGATGGTGACCGGCCGGGCAAAGTGCAGGCTCTGGTCGACCAGGATGGTGCCCGGGCCGGGGAACTGCGTGCCGAGCACGGTGGAAATCAACGAACCACTCCACATGCCGTGCGCGATCACTTCGCGGAACATCCCGCTCTGCGAGTAGTGGGGGTCGACGACCGCCGGGTTGAAGTCGCCAGTCAGGATGGCGAACAACTTGACATCTTCCGGCTTCAGCGTGCGGGTCAGGCTGGCCGAATCGCCGATGGCGATTTCATCATAAGTTTTGTTCACCAGATCGTGTTGCTCGTTGCTCACTTGCATCTCGGACTCCTGGAAGGACGCAGACGGCAAAGCGCCGGATGTCAGGCAGTATAGTATGCTGCGCTGCAGCAAACAACGGCGCGTCAAACGCAGCCGGCGTGTCGCACGGGCAACCAGCGAAGGCTGGCTGAGCGAGAGGACGGGCGCTCGGCTATGGGGCGTTGCCGGTGCTGCTTTGATGCAAGTGATGTTGGACTGAAGCAGCGAGAGTGCCGCTTCAGTCATTCCCCTTGAATACGGTGCGGAACTTGGTCATTCCCAAGCCATTGAGCGCGTACTCGTTGATGCCCGTTTCGATGAAACCAGCCATCGAATCATGGATGTATTTGTCAAAGAAGGTTTCCATCTCCGGCGTGACAGCGCGGGTGTCGATCCGCTTGGCGACGGCGATGGCGTGCTGATCGTGCAGGCTGATTGGCAAGCCGGCGGCTTTCAGCATCTTTTCGTGGAGTTCGGCCGATTTGGCTGGATCAAAGCCAGGTTCCATCGCAATGCGTCCGCGCTGGGTGCGGGGTCGGGTTGGATCGATATGAGGTGTCAGGCTGCTCAGGCGGGCGATGAAGCTTTCCTGCGTTGTCCGCAGGTAATCCTGGTGCTTGGCCGGTGCCGTCGTGAAGGGCGGGCGCTGATAAAAGGCATGGCGATGCTTGAAACGATAGCTGAAGTAATAGGCCATGTGCTTGCGGCCCAACTCCTCGACCGGGCCGGCGGAAACCTTGGCGGCCTTGAGGTAGGCGTTGAAGTCCTGGATGGCGGATTGTGAGGGGGTGAGGTCGTCACGGTACTCTGCAAACCTTTTACCAAGTTCATTCCACTCGATCATTGGCACCCCGGCTTTCACCGCCTCGTGATACATGTTCCGGCCGGGAATGATGGACATGAAGGACTCGGCTGCCGGCGAAACGCCGAGATCGTTGCGGGCATAGCCACCGCCGACATCGGAGTGCGATCCCGGATACATGACTTCCATGGCATTGGCCGGGTAGGTCGTCTTCACGCGCACCGAATCCAGCGGAAAGCAGGCGCGGACCTCGTGGCCGGCGACGTAATGGACGCAGTGCTCGACGGCGGGGTGAATCTCCGGCGTGTTGTCCACCCAGCCCTGATGCCCGGCGAGCGTTCCGGTGTCGGTAAGATTGGCGAGGCCGACGGAGGCGACGGTATCGAAGATACCGAGGAACTGCAGACGGATGGGAATGCCGGCCAAGGTCCAGCCGCCATTCTCCTGTTTGCAGACCTCGAACAGCCAGTTGACGAAAACCCGTGCCTCGGCTGCGCCGCGCGAGAAACCGAAGACCGACACATTGATCTGTTCGACCCTCGGCTTGCGGTCTTTCAGGGCGGCAGCCAATTTATCCTGCCAGGTTTTGAGGACGACACGGCGTTGTGCGTCGAGTGAGCCGGGACCGGCCAGGGTGTTGCAGATGGTTTTGGCCATCGACTTCACAATCAATTCGGCCCCGCCGGTTACATACTGATGTGGGGCGTTCAGCAATTGCATCAAGCCCCAGATGATCCGATGACCGCCTTTCTCCCCGGCGGCGGCGCCGCGATTGGCGAAGAGGTAGCGGTTGTCGTCGCCAATTTCCGGGAAGGGCGTGCCAACGCCCGGCACATACACCCGAAAATATCCTTTCTTGGGCTCATCGAGAAAGGTGTGGAACAAACGCACGACATTGCTGTGCTTGCGCTGCTCGACCGGCGGTTTTTCGTAGTCTTCCGTCCGATTATTGCCGGTGCCATCGAAGAAGAGGCCGACATAGAGCTGTCCGGAACACGTTGGGGTATTGTCCTTGGGTAGGGTGCAGGCGACCGCCCTGGCGCGCTGCATGGTTTCCCGGGCAGACAGTGTACGCTGCCCGGACTCGGGGAATGGAGAGGGAGAAATTGTGGTCATCGCGTGCTTTCAGGGTTGCTGTTTGGTGCCGTCAGGATGCGGATAGGGGTGCCCTTCAAAACCTGCCCAACGTGTGGCGACCAAAACCTTGACCTCGTCGTTGGGGAAAAAGTGCATATAGAAGGTGCCACGATCAAGCTCGACAACGCTGTACCTCGGCACCTCAACGGTGCGCTCTTTCCAGGGAGACTCCTTGGCAGCAGGAACGCCGTCGATCACCATACGTGTGCCGTCCGGGTTGAAGATCGGAATATCATCTTCTTGCCACTTGATGGTCGCCATCAAGCCAGGCCGCCATTTCTTGGGTAGCACCACGCAACAGACGCCTCCACCTTCACCATGGGCTCGGGCATTCAGTATCCCACCCTGATTATTGATAGCGATGGCGACGATGTGTTGATCCGTATGGTTGTAGGCGTGATAACTGAGGCCCACCTTCTCCTCTTCCAGGCAGCCGGCGAGGAACAGGCTGGCCAGAATGGCCAGGGCAAGCTTGAGTGACGATGGGCGGAAGATCACGGTGTTGCCTCCATTGTTTCGAGGTAGTCTCCCAAGGCGGCTTCGAGTGAGCCATGCAACCAGGGTTTCTGTTGCATCCAGGACTCGAACTGCGGGTCGTCCAGCAGTTTTCCGTCGCTATATAACAGCGCAACGCTCAACGCCAGCTGATCGGGGAACGCCTCGATCCCATGCCTGCCGGCCAGTTCGCAGCCGCGGTGCAAGAGTCGGAAATTGGCGCTGCCACAGCGTCTGGCGAGCAGGTCGGGGAAGTGTTCGTTCAGCCGGTCAGCCAGCGCATCGGGCAGGCCCGATGCCAGCAGGCAAGCGAATTCCCGTTCGTTGAGCCTGAACTTGCCGCTTTCTCCTTGCGCTTTTAGCAGGGGTAATGCGGCGAGTTCTCCGGAACGATTGATGATCCACCACGCAGTGACGACATGCGCGAGCCGCTGCCATAAGGGCGCGACGCACGCGCACAGCTCCGGCAATACCCGTGTATCGGCAAAACGTAACAGGAAGGCTTGTCCATCCGCTGTTTCGACTTCCAGCAGGTCTTGCCACGCGTCGACGAGTTCGTTTCCGCTGTGCCCGGATTGGACGAAACTCAGCATGGGACGGCCACGGCAATGCAGCAGCAGCCGGCCGAGCAACTTTCGGAGTTGGGCTTGAGACTCCGTCGGCAGTTCAATCAGGTAAGGTGAAACGGTCGCCAGTGCTTGCAAGTGCCCTGTGTGATACACCGGGTAGTCATTGGCCGGACTGGCAGAAAATCGTTTTCCCCCGTGATCGAAGGCGCGGTCGATCAAGGCGTACCAATGCCCTTCGGATGCAGCGCCGATTTGCTGCGTGATGTTATCGCGCAGCAGGAGATGATCGTATGGATCGACAGCGTGGTAGTCGTTCATGGGATCAGACGGCGGCCAGTGCCGACCCGCTCTTCATGGCTTTGAGCAAACACGCCACACAAACATTCTGCGGAAACTGCGGCAGTGCGTAGTTCTGGCTCACTGGCCCGCTGAACTGCTTCTTGGACGCCTGCACCGTAATCGTCCCCGGGCACTGCACGGTGATGCCGCCATCGATGGTGATGCTGGCTCCTCCTTCCACCGCCAGATGAATCTTCTTCGCCGCGGCGAAGTCGATGTGGGCGCTGGCGGAGACGAGTTTCATGTCCTGTTTTGCCTGGAATTTCATCTCGTCGCGCTGCGCCTGCAGGTCGATATCGTCCTGGCCGGCGATGAGGGAGATGCCGGTATTGCCGTCGCCGGGCTGGATGGCGCCGGCCAGGAGCCCGATCGCCTGGCCGGCATGGAGGCGGGTCTGGCCGGCGATGGCGAAGTTGCTGTCTTCGCCGCTGATCAGGGTGGTGCATTCGCCATTGACGAACTGCAGACTCTGCCCGGCGACCGACGCGACATCCCCGCGGGCGGCGATGACGATGGCCGGGTCGGTCAGGTGCGGCAGCTTGTCCTGGCCGGTGGCGACGCGCTTGGCGTTCGCATCGGCGATGGCCTGTGTTTCGTCGGCGGCATCGACCATGCCGCGGGCGACGCGATGCAGGGCCTTGAGCGGCGCCGCCTGATCATCGATGCGGCACTGGCCTGCCGCGGTGGTGCCGATGGCGCAGGCCAGTTCAACCGTCCGGTGTGTGCCGGCGGCTTTCGAGAGCGTCTGCGCCAGGGTATCGGCCTGCTGGATCAGCGCCATGGCAGGCGCCATGTCCCCGGCGGGCGCGGCGGGGCTGGCGAGGGGCCAGGTACTCAGGGTCAGGCCCCGGGCGCCGCGCAGCGCCCCCCAGGCATCGGTGCGCAGTTCGCCGCCGGTACCGCGGAAACTGCCGCGGTAGTTGTCCGCCTGGTGGATCAGATGGCCGAGGTTGAGTTCGCTCATGTACTGCGTGGACTTGAGCTGCACGCGCAGCTGCTGGTTGCTGTCATCCATGACGAAGGCATTATAGCCGCGGCCGCCGAATTCCTTGGACTTGAAGCCGGAAAGGGCTGCGGCCTGGCGCTGACGGTCCGCTGCTGCGCCATGCCAGGCCGGGCTGTGGCCACCGGCGAGATTGCCTTGGCCGCTGGGGCAGTGGTCGGAGGCCGGATCAAACACCGAGGGATCGGTTTCCCCAAAGCTTGGGGAAGATGCTCCGCCCGGCGTTGCCGGGACGCCGCCTTCGCCCTGGCCATGGTACAAGGCGCCGAGGACATAAGGGTGGTCGATGTCGCCTGCCAGGAAATCCACCAGCACCTCCTGACCGATCCGCGGCAACCACTGCCAGCCCATCCCCCAAGGGGACTTCCTGCGGGGCGTGCCGGCGCCGGCCTGGCGTTGCAACACGCGCAGCCAGCAGGAATCACGGTCATCCGGGCTCTCGCCCTGCTGCCAGTGAAAGCGCAGCTTGATGCGGCCGAAGAAACGCTCGATCAGATTGCGGCTCTTGTAGATATGCCGGTCGAACGAGCGCGGGTTGAGTCGATTGGAACGTGGCGGGATGACTGCCTGGCAGCCCTGCGCGGTAATTGTTTCGACAAGGGCATCCGAGTCGTAGCCCTTGTCGGCGGCGACGAAATCGGCGGGTTGATCCTGAATCAGTGCGGCGGCCTGCTCGATGTCGGCGACCTGCCCGGCGGAGAGAATGACCCGCAGCGGATTCCCCAGGGCATCCACCGCGACATGCAATTGGGTCGTCAGTCCGCCCCGCGAACGGCCGATTTCCTGTTGGCCGGCTTTTTTTGGGCGCCGGCAGAGTGCGGGTGGGCACGGACAATCGTCGAGTCGATGAACAGATGCTCCAGGTCGGCATCCCCTTGCAGTGCGGTTGCCATGCGCTCCCAGACACCTTTCTCGCGCCAGCGCGAGAAGCGCACATACGTGCGGTGCCAATGGCCGAGTTCTTCCGGCAAATCGCGCCATGGACTGCCGGTGCGCATGATCCACAGCACGGCTTCGACAAAGCGCCGGTTGTCCTTGGCGGTGCGGCCTGGGTCACTCTTCTTGCCCGGCAACAGTTGCTCAATGCGTGCCCACTGGTCATCTCGTAACATCGTCCGGTCCATCCTGACTCCTGCGCAAAAGTCAGGATATGACCATAATTCACCCACTGTGAACAGCCCCTCGCCATGTCATTGATTGTGAACGATTTATTCGGCATCGCTTCCACTTGGCATATGGCTATTCGCACGATTGAGAACAGGCCCTAGGAGCGAAAGGTGCAGGGCGCGGCTGAGGAAGATCTTGAGTTCGAGCCGGGTGTCGGGAGAGAAGGGCTCAGCCGGCCATTGTCGCCTGGCCGGCTGCCCGTGCCTGCGGAATATCGATGCGCAGGTTATCGCTCTAGACAAATTCGCGCGGCGCCTTGTCGTCGGCCGCTTCTGCCTTGGCCGCATCAGCTTTTTGTTGCGCTGGGCTTCGGGCTCCTTGTCGTGGCGCCTGTTGCAATTCCTGTTCGAACTGGCTGCGCCGCAGGAAAAAGCCCTCGTGCGGGTAATAGCCCCGGCGGATGATGTAGCCGCCGCCTTCGCGCCGTGTCGCCGTCTGCGTCAGGATGGCCGGATTGCGCATATCGGCGGCATCGGCATCGCTCATCGTCGGATAGGGGGTGCCCTTCTCGGCGGCTTGCAGCAATTCTTCCTCTTCCACGCTCAGGGGTTCGCCGGCCTCCTTCTTGCGTTGGGCCTCAGCCGTTTTTTGTGTGATCTCGGCAACCCGGGTTTCGAACGCGTTACGGTCCTTGGGTTTTTTCTTCATGACCTCTTTGACCTTGGCCCGCTTGTCGTATTCCGTCACTTCGCCCGCCATGTAGAAACCGGCAAAGGAGTCGTGCACGTAGTCGTCAAAGAAGGCAGCCACTTCCGGGGGCAACGGTTCGGGATGGTCGAAGATGGCCAGGGCGAAGTGTTCCCACTCGTCGAGCGAAGTGCGGTTGTTGGCTCTGATCCAGTGCCATTGGTTGATGCGCCGTGTGTCGCTGGCGCTATAGACGGGTTGCCGCTCCTCACCTAACGTCCACGAGCCGGCCTGATCACGCCGATGGCGCAGGGCTTCCAGATCGCCGGCCAACATGGCGTTGGCCTCGCGCAAATCCTGTTGCGACTGGGCGCTGGCCGCCTGGAAGCTGGCGGTCTGCTCCAGCGTGTTCAAGCGTGCCGCCCGCCAGCGGTAATACAGTTCCATGTGCTTCTTCAGCAGATTGCCCTGACCAGCGAGCGCCGCGGCATAAGCCTCCCAGGCCTTGGCCAGCGGGGCGTCGATGGCAAAGTCGATCCGGTCGCGGTCCTGCAGCTGGCTGAACGGTACCAGCGGCACGCCGGCGGCCATCGCCTCCCGGTACATGAAGGCCAGCGGTATCTGCGACAGGAGGAGCCCCTGGCTACCTAGACTTTTTCCTTGCTCGCCCGGGCCATAGCCGCCGCCGACATCCGAGTGCACGCCGGGGACGAGGATTTCCCGGGCGCCGACGATGCGCGTCACCGGGAAATTCATGCGCAACTCATGCGCGGCGATGTAATGAACGGCTTTCTCGACGCAGCCGGGCAGAGGTTCATCGACATCGTTGGCCCAGCTCCAGTGGCCGTCGAACAGGGCGTCGGGCATGGGCAAGGTGCGCGCCACAGAGGCCGAACCGCCCACCGAGGCAACCACGTCGAATAGCCCGGCAAACTGGATGCGGGCCGGAATGCCGGCCAGCTTGCCGGCTTGCAGCAGGCGGTCGAACAGATGGCAGAAAGCCACCGCCTCGGCAGCACCACGCGAGAAGCCGAAGACCGACACGGTGACGGAGGGGATGGCTGGCTTCGGCTTGGCCGCAAGCGCAGCTTGCAGTTTTTCCAGATGCGGGGCGAACCAGTCTTCGTGCTTCAGCGGCTCCTGACGCTCGCTGGACGGATCGACGCGCCCGACCTCGCGGCTGTAGGCTTGGGCGAGTTGGCCGACTTGCAGGTCGGTGTAAAGCGCAGATTTACCGCCGTAAACGGTTAGATGGATTGCATTTACTACCTGGAAAATGCCCCAGACGATGCGCGGCAAACCACCTTTTGCAAAGGCTTTGCCTTCTTGGCTTTCCGTTGGCTCGCCGATTTCAGCGAAGGGGGTGCCGACGCCCTGGATGTAGAACGGATGGTAGCCCTGCGCTTGTTTATCCCACGGGAAGGCCTCGAAAAGACGAGCGACATTGCTATGGCTGCGCTGCTGTGGCCCTATCGGAACATCCAGCACCGGCGCAGGCTGGGGTTCTTCCTCAGGCAGCCCCTCTGCCTTCGCCTTAAGCTTGGCTTCCCGCTTCTCTTCCTTCGTCAGCGGAACCGGCACACGTTTGCCATCGCGGTCGCGATCCATGTGATTGTTGGTGCCATCGAAGAAGAGACTGACGTTGACTGGGATACGGCATGGCTCCTGTGAAACGTCGGCACATAGGTTGAGCAAGTCTGATGGCGAGATACTGGCTGCATTAAGGTATTCAGGAACTGGAAATGGGGCTTGGGCGGGCGTGGCTTCGATTGGCTTCGACATATCGATTCACCTTGCGCTGGCTGGTTTGAGGGGGGGCGTAATCGGGTGATCCTTACTCCACCCTTGGATGTTGCTGACAATCACCCGAACCTCGTCGTTTGGAAAAAAATGCAGATAAATGCTGCCGGGTTCATCGTATTTCTCTACCTCGACAATCTTTTCCTTGATCACATCCTTGGTCCCGATCGGCATGTTCCAGCGTACTCGTACCTTCAACCCTGGACGCCACACCATGGGAATTGAGGCGCAGCAGACACTTGCACCACCCGCACCCCAGGCCGACATCTTCCCTCCCCCCGCCCCATTCACACTGGCCGAGTAGATGTAATTACCCGTGTGATTGACGATGCCGACCTGGGCCGGTGCCGTCTTCGGGGTGTCGTCTTCGTCATCGAGGTCAAGGCCGGCGCAGGCGCTGAGACAGAGGGCGGCGAGCAGGGCGAATAGCCATTTCATGCGGTTTTTCCTTGTGGGTGGTGTGTCCAGAATTCTGCCGGCAGCCCGGCGATTTCTGTTTGATAGTCGGCGCCCTGTGCGATACGGGCGAGTGCGGCTTGCATTGACGGGGCATCGGTGAATTCTGGGGCGAGCATCAGGCCGAGCATCGCAAAATGCAGGCGATCCGGTGCCTGGTCGATGTGGTGGCGGCTGGCGAGGGCCAGTTGGCTGGAGACCCGGCGATGGATGTCGGCGGGCATGCCATCGGTCAGCAGGTCGGGGCGCTTTTCGTCAATCTGACTAATCACCGCATCCGCCTCGGCATCGCCGACCAGTTTGCCGAAACGCGCCTCATCCAGCGGCCAGCAGTCGAAATCGGCGGGATCTAGTGCGGTATCGCCTTCGCCTTGCCAGATAATGGGCTCACCCCGACGGTCGACCGCCATCCAGGCGTAAAGCGGCGACAGAAGGTGCCGCCGCTCTTCCGGCTCCAGGGCTGCGATCAGCCCCGGCAGCACCCGCGTATCGGCCCAGCGGACAGGCCATTCGAGGCCATCATCGGTACGTGCCCGCAGGTAGGGCCGGAGGTGCGCCCGCAGCCGGTCGGCGGGAATGGCACTGAAGAGCACGCTGAGCATCGGTTTGCCGGAGCAGGTGTCGACCAGTTGTCGCAGCCAGGCAAGCTGCTTTTCCGGCGCGTCGCGCAGCCGGAGCAGATACGGCGCAACCACTTTCAGGCCTTCAAGATGCGTGCCTTCGTAAAGCGAGCAGTCGACATGGCTTCGCCAAGGGTACGTGCCAGGCAGTGTTTGGTCGAAGCTGGCATCGATCAGCAGGTAGCAGTAAACCGAGGCATGGGGATTGTGCTCGCGCCATTGAGCAAGGGTGGCAAGTATTCGCTCCGGCAAGCCGGACTTGATGGGATCGACCGCGAAATACATGCTCTAACCTATCCGGCAGCGGGGGATGAGAACGGACTACCGCTCTTCATGGCAGCCAACATGCATTCGATACACACATGTTGCGGAAACTGCGGCAGTGCGTAGTTCTGGCTCACTGGCCCGCTGAACTGCTTCTTGGACGCCTGCACCGTAATCGTCCCCGGGCACTGCACGGTGATGCCGCCATCGATGGTGATGCTGGCTCCTCCTTCCACCGCCAGATGAATCTTCTTCGCCGCGGCGAAGTCGATGTGGGCGCTGGCGGAGACGAGTTTCATGTCCTGTTTTGCCTGGAATTTCATCTCGTCGCGCTGCGCCTGCAGGTCGATATCGTCCTGGCCGGCGATGAGGGAGATGCCGGTATTGCCGTCGCCGGGCTGGATGGCGCCGGCCAGGAGCCCGATCGCCTGGCCGGCATGGAGGCGGGTCTGGCCGGCGATGGCGAAGTTGCTGTCTTCGCCGCTGATCAGGGTGGTGCATTCGCCATTGACGAACTGCAGACTCTGCCCGGCGACCGACGCGACATCCCCGCGGGCGGCGATGACGATGGCCGGGTCGGTCAGGTGCGGCAGCTTGTCCTGGCCGGTGGCGACGCGCTTGGCGTTCGCATCGGCGATGGCCTGTGTTTCGTCGGCGGCATCGACCATGCCGCGGGCGACGCGATGCAGGGCCTTGAGCGGCGCCGCCTGATCATCGATGCGGCACTGGCCTGCCGCGGTGGTGCCGATGGCGCAGGCCAGTTCAACCGTCCGGTGTGTGCCGGCGGCTTTCGAGAGCGTCTGCGCCAGGGTATCGGCCTGCTGGATCAGCGCCATGGCAGGCGCCATGTCCCCGGCGGGCGCGGCGGGGCTGGCGAGGGGCCAGGTACTCAGGGTCAGGCCCCGGGCGCCGCGCAGCGCCCCCCAGGCATCGGTGCGCAGTTCGCCGCCGGTACCGCGGAAACTGCCGCGGTAGTTGTCCGCCTGGTGGATCAGATGGCCGAGGTTGAGTTCGCTCATGTACTGCGTGGACTTGAGCTGCACGCGCAGCTGCTGGTTGCTGTCATCCATGACGAAGGCATTATAGCCGCGGCCGCCGAATTCCTTGGACTTGAAGCCGGAAAGGGCTGCGGCCTGGCGCTGACGGTCCGCTGCTGCGCCATGCCAGGCCGGGCTGTGGCCACCGGCGAGATTGCCTTGGCCGCTGGGGCAGTGGTCGGAGGCCGGATCAAACACCGAGGGATCGGTTTCCCCAAAGCTTGGGGAAGATGCTCCGCCCGGCGTTGCCGGGACGCCGCCTTCGCCCTGGCCATGGTACAAGGCGCCGAGGACATAAGGGTGGTCGATGTCGCCTGCCAGGAAATCCACCAGCACCTCCTGACCGATCCGCGGCAACCACTGCCAGCCCATCCCCCAAGGGGACTTCCTGCGGGGCGTGCCGGCGCCGGCCTGGCGTTGCAGCACGCGCAGCCAGCAGGAATCACGGTCATCCGGGCTCTCGCCCTGTTGCCAGTGAAAGCGCAGCTTGATGCGGCCAAGGCGGTCGCACCAGATCTCGTCGGCGCCGCTCGGGGTGGTTTCGCCATCGGGGCCGACGACGATGGCGCTCATCGGGCCGGGCGCAGTGGGGCGGGGGTTGAGGCGGGCGCCGGTGTCATCGACCAGTCGCGGCCGCCACGGGGTGTCGGCGGCCAGCGCGGTAAAGGCATTGGCGTAGCCGCGGGCGAGGGCGATGTCGAGCAGGTCGGCAGGCAGGGTGGCCGGGGCGGCGACGGGGTGGCTGGCATCGGCGGTGCCGTCGAGGGGGACGGTGCGTTGCGGCGTGGCATAGCGGGCGGCCAGCGCGGCCATGGCGTCGGCCGTGAGGTTGTTGATGCCGACATGGGTGCTTGTCGTGATCAGGTAGCCCTCTTCGGGCGCCTGTACCCCGGGGGGCAGGGGCAGACCCGACAGGCGCAGGCGCTGGCCGGCCGTCAGGCTGCGCACGGTGCCGCGGCCCAGCCAGGTGCGCCAACCGGCTTCCTGCGCCTCCATGGCCAGGCGGCCATAGCGTTCGGCTTCGTCGGCTGTGGCGAAGGCGTCCCCCCGGGGGGCTTCCTGCGGGGCGTAGGGGCCGGTGTCGTCGTAGCTTTCCAGGCGCGGCGCGTTGGCTCCGGCAAAGTCGAGCGCTGTCGGCACACTGGCGGTGACGGCCCGCTTTGCCGTGTAGTCGTAGGCCAGATGCGTGATCTGGGCGGCGAACAGGCGGCGATGCTCGCCGAAAGCAACGACGGCGTCCTGCTCTTCCTGGGAATCGGCACGGTGGAAGCGGATGCCGACCGGGCTGGCGGCGGAAAGCCGGTCTTCCGGCTGGCTGCGGCTCTCGGCGAAGAGCACGATGCGGTGGCCGCCGGGTGCTTCGCCATCGTCCGCCACCCGCCAGCCCAGCCCTTCTTCGGCGAGCAGGCGGGAGACGAAGGCATAGTCGGATTCGTTGTACTGGACACAATAGCGGCGCGGCCGGGTGTCGGCCAGGAAGCCGGCGACTTCGTCGCTCCACTGCCAGGCAGCGACATCGCGGTAATCGGCGAAGACGGATTCGACGATGTCGATGACGCGCTTCTCCTGAAACACGCGGTTGTGCCGGCCGCGCGATAGCAGCCAGAGCCAGGGGACGACGGTCAGGCGGTAGCGGGCGAAGCCGCCGTCGGACCCCAGTTGCTGGGCCGCGCGGACATAGCCGCACCGGGTAAAGGGCTGGCCGTCGGCCAGGCGGGTTGCAAGACGCAGGGCGCGGCCGAGGAAGGTTTTCAGTTCGAGGCCGGCGTGAGGGGAGAGGACGTCGATGCAGTACTCAAACCCGGCCGAGAGTTGTTCAGCGCCCCACCAGGCTTCGACGGCCAGGTCGGGGCCGGCGCCGTCCTGCCAGGACAGCGCGTAGAGGCGGGTCTCGGAAGCGAAGATGACGCTGAGGGCAGACAGCATGGCGCAGGCGACTTCGATGGCAGCAAAGCCTGCGATTATCCATTAGGCATGAAATGATGACAATGGCAACTTCGGGCGGGCTGCCTGCTCGGCTGCATGAGCCGTCAGGCGCGGGCTGTCCGGCGTCGTTCGATACTGTACAGGGGCTGCGGCACGGCAACGTGAACCCCGGGGTGGCGCGCTTCCAACTGGTCGATAACCCACTGGTTGGCTTCGTAGGTGAATTCGCGGGCGTCGAGCGGGGCGCCCGTCAATGCTTCGGCAAACAGTGCGACGGCGGCGGAACGGCTGATGCCGAATTCGCAATGCACCATCAACGAGATGTCGAAGGGCGCGGCGTGCAGTTCAGTGATGAAGCTGCCGATCTGTCCGGCCATGTGATGGTCGAACAGGCCGGGGCAGGCCGGCATGAATTCGTCGGCCGGGACGGCATCGAAGAAGGACAGGCGCAGCACGTGGCGGAACAGGGGATCGAGCTTGGCCTCGGGGGCCGTCGGGTCGGTGATCGAAATGACCGCCATGTAGGGCGAGCCGCGCAATTGCTCGGCCAGCTTGCGCGAGGTGTATTGGATTCGGTTGATCGTCATGCCGTCATTCCATGAACACCGGGTCGGAAAAAACCAGGGTGCCGTCCTTGCGCATCATCAGGTTGTCGGCCTTGATCAGGTCGGGCAGGGCACCATATTCCTCGGAGAAGATCTCCAGTGCCTGGAGCGCCTCCCGGACGGCGTCACTCCAGCCCATGGGGGTGACGGTGAGGTGGTGCAGCGCGATACGACCCATGTCCTGGGCCAGGTTGCGCCACATCAGGCAGGCGTCGTAATAGGAGGAGGTGAGCTTGGTCGCCACCTCGGCGGCGTCACCGGAGCCGGGGAGCGGGTAGAGCCGTTCGACCTCGACGATGTGGAAAGGAAAGCCCCGGCTGGAACGGCCGGCGGTGCCATGATCGGCATAGACGATCGGGAAGTGACGGCCGGTCGGCCGGTCTTCGGCGGTGTAGTAGGCGTAGTCGGTCGGCGAGGAAAGCACCTTGTAGACGCGTTCCTGGCCATCGACGGTCGGCGCTTCGAGGACGATGGTGCTCTCGCCCCGGCCGATTTCCCGACGGCCATTGAGCAGTGGGTGGTCGGGGACGGGGTCGGGGAGGAGTCCTTCCGGGTCGGCCATGGCGGTCTCCGCAGGGAGGGTGAGAGGCGCCCGGCAAGCCATGCCTGCCGGGTGGGATGGCATCAGGCGACGATATGGGCGCCAGCGTCGACGTAAATGGTCTGGCCGGTCATGCCGGAGGAGCCCGAGGTGCACAGGAAGGCAGTCAGCGCGCCGACTTCCTCGATGGTCACGGTGCGGCCGAGCGGGGCCTTTTCGGCATCCTTTTCCAGCAGGGTGTTGAAATTGGCGATGCCGGATGCGGCGCGGGTCATGATCGGGCCGGGCGATACGGCGAAGACGCGGATGCCCTTGGGGCCGAGGTCGTAGGCCATGTAGCGGACGGCTGATTCGAGCGCTGCCTTGATGATGCCCATCACGCCGTAGTTGCGCACGACACGCTCGGCACCGAGGTAGGACATCGTGATCAGCGAACCGCCATGCGCCATCAGCGGTTCCAGCGCCTTGGCCATGCGCAGGAAGCTGTGGCAGGAGATGTTCATCGCCGCGTCGAAGCCTTCTTCGCTGGCGTCGATGACGCGGCCGTGCAGGTCTTCGGCATTGCAGAAGGCCATCGAGTGAATGGCGAAGTCGATTTCGCCGAAGGCCTCGCCGCACTGGGCGATGACGCTTTCCAGACTGCCCGGTTCGGCAACGTCGAGCTTGAGAAACAGCTTGGCGCCAAGGGCTTCGGCCAGCGGCTGGGTGTAGCGGGCAGTCTTGTCGTTCTGGTAGGTGATGGCAATTTCCCCACCCAGTTCGACGATGGCCTTGGCCACCGCGTAGGCGATCGACTTGTCGTTGGCGATGCCGGTGATCAGGCCTTTCTTGCCGGCCAGGGGGAGCGTTGCGTTGGTCGTGGTCATGCTGATCATCCTTTCAATGCTTGGGGTAGTGCGCCGCATCAATCTTGTCAAAGAGTGCCGATTTGGCGTGCGTGACGGAATGCTGTGCTGCAGCATCATTGTGGCATGGACAGATGAGGATTTGGCGATTCCGGGGGGCGTGAAACTTGATATAAAACAAGAAAAGCGCATCGGTCAGTGCTAGTCTTGTAGCTGTCATAGGCCGTTCCTCGGAGGTTGTCGTGGCACTCAATGCAATGCATCCCGAAGCCGTTGCCGGTGTGGTCGACCGGGTAGTGGCGCACTATCGGCGTGACGCGTCGAACATGGTGCAGATCCTGCGCGAGATACAGGAGGCCTGCGACTGGATTTCCCCGGAAGCCATCGACCGCCTGCAGGAAACCCTGGGGGTACCGCGCACCAAGATCGAAGGCGTGGCCGGCTTCTATGCCTTTCTTTATACCGAGCCACGCGGCCGGTACCGGGTGTTGTTTTCCGACAACATTACCGACCGCATGCAGGGTAATCGGGCGCTGATGGAGCGCTTGTGCAACAGCCTGTGGGTCGAGCGCGGCAAGGTGTCCGAGGATGGCCTGGTCAGTGTCGGCAAGACGGCCTGTACCGGCATGTGCGACCAGGGGCCGGCGCTGCTGGTCAATAACCGGGCGATCCCGAGGTTGACCGAAGCGCGCATCGATACCATGGCCGAGTTGATCCGCGGCAAGGTGCCGCTGGCTGACTGGCCGGCCGAATTTTTCAAGGTCGAAGACAACATCCGCCGCGCCGACATCCTGCTGACGGCCGACTTCAAGCCGGGCGAGGCGCTGCGTGCCGCACGCGCCCGGGCGCCGGACGAGGGGCTCATGGCGTCCAACATGCGTTCCTGGCGCGAGGGCCTGCCGAGCGGCATGGGCGGGCCGATTGCCGTGCTCGACGAGATCAAGCGTGCCAACCTGCGCGGCCGGGGCGGCGCCGGCTTCACCACCGGCCTGAAATGGGAGGCCTGCCGCAATGCCCCGCTCAAGGCCGGGCAGCAGCGCATCGTGGTGTGCAACGCCGACGAGGGGGAGCCGGGTACCTTCAAGGATCGCGTACTGTTGTCGACTTTCCCCGATCTGGTTTTCGAAGGCATGACCGTGGCGGCCTATGCCGTGGGCGCGACCAGGGGCTTCGTCTATCTGCGCGGCGAATACCGTTACCTGCTTGACCGCCTGAATGCCGTGCTGGCCCGGCGCCGTCGCGACCAGTTGCTGGGGGAGAACATTCTCGGCATTTCCGGGGCGGATTTTGATATCGAGATCCATGTTGGCGCCGGGGCCTACGTTTGCGGCGAGGAATCAGCGCTGATCGAGTCGCTCGAAGGCAAGCGCGGCACGCCGCGCAACCGGCCGCCTTTCCCGGTGACCAACGGGTATCTGGATCAGCCGACCATCGTCAATAACGTCGAAACTTTTGCCGCGGCGGCGATGATCGCGCTCAAAGGGGGCGACTGGTATGCCGGCATCGGCACCCGGCACTCGGCCGGCACCAAGATTCTGTCGGTGTCCGGCGATTGCGCGCGGCCGGGCATTTACGAATATCCGTTCGGCGTCAGCATCCGTCAGGTGCTGGAGGATTGCGGGGCGCAGGACACCCAGGCCGTGCAGGTCAGCGGGCCGTCCGGCATCTGCGTCGCCGGGAACGAGTTCGAGCGCATCATCGGCTTCGAGGACATCCCGACCGCCGGCGCCTTCACCATTTTCGACAAGACGCGCGACATGTTCCAGGTGGCGCGCAACTACGTGCATTTCTTCCAGCACGAAAGCTGCGGCTTCTGCACGCCGTGCCGGGTCGGCACCTCGCTGTTGAAGAACCTGATGGACAAGCTGCACAACGGCTGCGGCTCGCCCTACGACTTCGCTGAAATCGAGAAGCTGAACCAGTTGCTGCAGTCGATGAGCCATTGCGGCCTGGGGCACACGGCCTGCAACCCGGTACTCGATACCATTGCCAAGTTCCGGCCGTATTACGACCGGCGCATGACGCAGCAGGACTTCACACCGGCCTTCAACCTCGACCGGGCGCTGGCCGCGGCGCGGCAAATGACCGGGCGTGATGACGCCGCAGCCCACCTGAGCACGGAACACGGAGGTGCAGCATGAGCCTGACCTTTACGCTCGACGGCAAGACCATCCCTTTCACCGAGGGGCAGACCATCATCCAGGCGGCGAGCGCGGCCGGGGTCTTCATCCCGCACCTTTGCTACCACCCGGAATTCAAGCCGCATGGTTCGTGCAAGCTCTGCACGGTCAAGGTGAACGGCCGGCACACGGCCTCCTGCACCATGCGCGCTGCGCCGGGCATGGTGGTGGAAAGCGATACCGAGGAAATCAACGCCGAACGCCGGGCGTTGACCCAGATGCTGTTCGTCGAGGGCAACCATTTCTGCCCGTCGTGCGAGAAGAGCGGCAACTGCCAGTTGCAGGCCACCGCCTACCACCTCGGCATGATGAGCCCGCACTACGATCATTTCTTCCCGAGCCGGCCGGTCGATGCCTCGCATCCCGAGGCGCTGCTCGACTTCAACCGCTGCATTCTCTGCTCGCTGTGCGTGCGGGCCAGCCGCGATGTCGATGGCAAGAACGTTTTCGCGCTGTCCGGGCGGGGCATCGGGACGCACCTGATCGTCAATGCCAAGTCCGGCCAGTTGGGCGATACCGACTTCACACTGGACGACAAGGCGGCGCAGGTCTGCCCGGTGGGGGTCATTCTCAAGAAGCGGCGCGGTTTTGCCGTGCCGATCGGGCAGCGCACCTACGACAAGGCGCCGATTTCGGAAACCGTGACGGAGGGCAAGTGAGATGACCGCCCAGAAGAAACTGAAGGTCGCCACGACCTCGCTGGCCGGCTGCTTCGGCTGCCACATGTCCTTCCTCGACATCGACGAGCGATTGTTCACGCTGCTTGAGCATATCGAGTTCGACCGTTCGCCGCTGACCGATATCAAGCACTGCAGCCCGGATTGCGACATCGGCATCATCGAGGGCGGCCTGTGTAATGCCGAGAACGTGCATGTGCTGCGCGAGTTCCGCAAGCACTGCAAGATCCTGATCGCCATGGGCGCCTGCGCCATCAACGGCGGCCTGCCGGCGCAGCGCAACCACCTGCCGCTGACGACCATCCTCGAAGAGGTCTATCACACCAGCCCGGGACTGGCCAATGGCATGATTCCGAACGATCCGGAGCTGCCGCTGCCGCTCGACCAGGTGCACCCGATCCACGAGGTGGTGAAGGTCGATTATTTCATTCCCGGCTGTCCACCGTCCGGCGACGCGATCTGGAAGGTGCTGACCGACCTGCTGGCCGGCCGCGAGCCCAAGTTGGGCCACGGCCTGATGCACTACGATTGACCGAGGGGGCGCCATGACCTACCAGCTTGAAACAGCTCAACACCCCGAAACCCTGCGCCGTGTGGCGATCGACCCGGTATCCCGCGTTGAGGGCCATGGCAAGGTGACCATCCTGCTCGACGAGCAGAACAAGGTGCATCAGGTGCGCCTGCACATCGTCGAATTCCGCGGCTTCGAAAAATTCATCCAGGGCCGGCCGTACTGGGAAGTGCCGGTCATGGTCCAGCGCCTGTGCGGCATCTGCCCGGTGTCGCATCATCTGGCTGCCTCCAAGGCGCTCGACCTCATCGTCGGCGCCAAGAAGCTGACCCCGGCCGCCGAAAAGCTGCGCCGCCTGATGCACTACGGCCAGATGCTGCAATCGCACGCGCTGCATTTCTTCCACCTCTGTTCGCCGGATCTGCTATTCGGTTTCGACAGCGACGTGACCCGGCGCAACATCGTCGGCGTGGCGATGGAACATCCGGAGACTGCCAAGCGCGGCGTGCTGCTCCGGAAATTCGGCCAGGAGGTGATCCGCGTCACGGCCGGCAAGCGGGTGCATGGCACCGGCGCCGTGCCGGGCGGCGTGAACAAGGCGTTGACCGTGGCCGAGCGCGACGAACTGCTGAAAGACATCTACCACATCGTGCAATGGTCGCGCGACGCCGTGCAGCTGATCCAGAAGGTGCATACGCAGGACCCGGGGCTGTACAACAGCTTCGGCATCTTCCGCTCCAACTTCATGTCGCTGGTCGGCCACAATGGCGATCTCGATTTCTACCACGGCACGCTGCGCGCCCGCGACGACAACGGCAAGCTGATCTTCGACCACCTCGATTACCAGAACTACAACCAGGTCATCGAGGAGGAGGTACGGTCGTGGAGCTACATGAAATTTCCGTACATCCGGTCCATCGGCAAGGAGCATGGCTGGTACAAGGTCGGCCCGCTGGCCCGCGTGCAGAACTGCGACCAGATTTCGACCCCCTTTGCCGAGCATGAGCGCAAGGAATTCATCGACTACGCCGGCGGTTCGCCGCTGCATGCCCCGCTGGCCTACCACTGGACGCGGATGATCGAAATGCTGCATGCCGCCGAAGTGATCAAGGAACTGCTGCACGACGACGATCTGCTGTCCGACGACCTGATGGTGCAGGGTGAGCGCCAGATGGAGGGCGTTGGTGTCATCGAGGCGCCGCGTGGCACGCTGTTCCACCACTACCAGGTGGACGAGAACGACATCGTCACGATGGCCAACCTGATCGTGTCGACGACCAACAACAACCAGGCGATGAACGAAGCCATTCGCCATGTGGCCCGCCGCTATCTGCATGGCCGCGAAATCACCGAGGGGCTGCTCAACCACATCGAAGTCGCGATCCGTGCCTTCGACCCCTGCCTGTCCTGCGCCACCCATGCGCTCGGCAAGATGCCACTGGCGGTGGAACTGGTCGATGCCGAAGGCGGTCTGGTACATCGCCTGAGCCGCGCCTGATGCGGCCACCCATCGTCGTCTTTGCCGTGGGTAACCCGAGCAGGGGCGATGATGCCATCGGGCCGGTGCTTGGCGAACGGCTCGCCGCCTGGCTGGCCGAGCAGGGGCTGACGGAACGGGTCGAGCTGGTCGAGGATTTTCAACTCAACATCGAGCACGCCCTCGACCTGGTCGGCCGCGAGCAAGCCATCTTCATCGACGCGGGCGAGAACACGCCCGCGCCGTTCACCTTCGAGCGCATTCATCCGGCAGCCCTTCCTTCGCACTCCTCCCACGCCCTGCCGCCGCCAGCCGTGCTACAGGTCTATCGCCAGACCGAAGGCACCGAGCCGCCGCCGAGCTTCGTGCTCTGCGTGCGCGGTGAATCTTTCGAACTGGGCGAGGGGCTGTCCACCTTGGCGTTTGGCTGGGTGAATGATGCGATGGGCTTCCTGGAGCAGCTGATACGTCAAGTCTGATGTTTTGAGTCTCACGCCATGAGACTTTTGCCATGCATAATGACTAAACCTTAACAGGAGATAGTGCCATGGCGAACCATTTTTATCCTGATCAGCTTGTATTCTGTGCGCTGATATGGGTTGCTTTCATGCTCGTATAGACCTGATGACAGTTTCTCGTCATGGCTATCGAAAAGCCATGCGATTATGATATTGGTACATTCAGTGGGGTTATGACGCAATCCGAGCGCTTTGGGATCATCGAGCGTATGCTGCTTTCGCGGCGCAGCGTGACCTTTGCCGAACTTCAACAGCGCCTCGAAGTCTCCCGCGCCACCTTGCATCGCGACCTGCGTGATCTGCGCGAGCGCATGCGCGTACCCATCGTCTATGAGCGAGTAAATGGCACTTACCGTATCGACAGCAGTGTCGAGCGTTTTGAACTCCCCGGTGTCTGGTTTTCGGCCAGCGAAATCCACGCTTTGCTGAGCATGCAACAACTGCTCAATGCCTTTGATCCTGGCGGCTTGCTTGCCGAGCACGTCGACGCGCTGCGCCAGCGGCTGCTGGGCATGCTCGAAAGCGCCAAGGGGTCCGCTGACGACATTGTGCGGCGCATTCGCATCGTGAGTGCTGCTGCCCGTCCCTATGCACCGCAACATTTTCAGCAGATTGCCGCGGCGCTCATGGAGCGGCGCCGACTCCACATCGAATATGCTGCCCGTAGCAAAGGCGATACCAGCCAACGTGAAATTTCGCCGCAGCGCCTGACACACTACCGCGACAACTGGTATCTCGATGCCTGGTGCCACCTGCGCGATGAGCTACGCAGTTTTGCGGTCGATGCGATCAAAGCAGTCAAAACGCTCGATGGCGTTGCACAGGATATTCCGGAGTCCGAACTTGATGTGGTTCTCGGTTCCGGCTACGGCATTTTCGCCGGTGCTCAAGTGCAATGGGCTACGCTCGTTTTTACCCCGGAACGTGCCCGCTGGGTTGCAGCAGAACACTGGCATCCGGAGCAGCAAGGCTGTTTTCGTGAAGATGGCAGCTACCAATTGCGCCTGCCTTACAGCAATGATCCCGAGTTGATCATGGACATCCTGAAATACGGGCCGGATTGCGAGGTGGAGGGGCCGGCTGGATTGCGGGAGAAAGTGCGGGGATTGTTGAAGGTGGCAGTGGGGAGGTATGGGGATGCGCGATGATGCAGACTGGGAAAACGCCGATTTCCTGGGGCATGTCAGGAGTGACGATGGTTGCCTGATTGCTCATCGGCTGGAAGATCATCTGGTTGGTGTATCCCAACTGGCGGCCGAATTTGCCACTGAGTTCGGTGCAGCGCCGTGGGCAGCGCTGGCTGGCATTTGGCATGATCTCGGCAAGTATCGGGAAGGATTCCAGCGCTACATACGCCAGTGCGGCGATCCGGACGCACATATCGAAGGTCGTGTTGCTGGCCCGGATAAAACGCATTCTGCTGCCGGTGCTTTATGGGCACAGCAGTATCTGTCTGGAGTGGACGAGCGTTCTGGTCCGCTTGTGGCCCGCGTGCTGGCCTATCTGATCGCCGGTCATCATGCGGGGTTGGACAACTGGTTCGGCGGTCTGCATGAACGTTTCAGTCGCGAAGCCACAGTACAGGAGGGAAAGGACGCGTTGGCGGTGGCGATTCCCGAAGCCATTCTGAAACCGTCCGTTGCTTTCCCCGACCCGGGAGTAATCCCTACTGATCAGGAAGGCAATATTCCGGGCCGTTTCGCACTGTGGATTCGCATGCTGTTTTCCTGCTTGGTCGATGCCGATTTTCTCGATACCGAGCGATTCATGTCTCAAGGCAAGGCCGAGAGGCGCAGTGGTTTCATGTCCGTCGACGCGTTGGAGCGGCGTTTGGCCGAACGTTTGGCGTTGATGGCGCAGGAGGTCGCAGCGCGCGGCGAAGCCGGCAGCAAGGTCAATCGCAAACGGGCTGAAGTCCTGCGTGCCTGCCTCGCCAAGGCCGAACTGCCACCCGGCGTGTTCAGCCTTACGGTGCCGACCGGCGGCGGCAAGACGCTTTCCAGCCTGGCCTTTGCGCTGCGCCATGCTGTGCTCCACGGTAAGAGGCGCATCGTGTACGCCATTCCCTACACCAGCATCATCGAGCAGACGGCGGATATCTTCCGCAACATCTTCGGTGACGAGAATGTCATTGAGCACCACAGCAATGTCGAAGTCGACGAAAGCCAGGAAACCGCCCGCTCGCGGCTGGCCTGCGAAAACTGGGATGCGCCGCTGGTCGTCACCACCAATGTGCAGTTGCTGGAAAGTCTGTTCGCCAACCGCACTTCACGCTGCCGCAAGCTGCACAACCTGGTTGGCAGCGTGATCGTGCTCGACGAAGTGCAATTGCTGCCAGTCGCCTACCTACAGCCGGTGGTCGATGTCCTGCGTCTGCTGGTCAAGGACTACGGCGTCACGCTGGTGTTATGTACCGCCACCCAGCCGACGCTGGAAACCCGTACTGGCTTCGATCAGGCCAAGGCCTTGCGCGGCTTCAAAGCCGGAGAACTGCGCGAGATTGTCGACGACGTGTCCGGCCTCTACGCCGATCTGGAGCGGGTGCGGGTGCGTCTCCCTGCCGATCTCAACGCGACGCGAACCTGGGACGATCTGGCGCCGGAAATCGCCCGCCACGAAGCCGTGCTCGCTATCGTCGGCCGCCGCGCCGATGCCCGCGACCTTTACCGGCAACTCAAGGCAGAGAATCCCGAAGGACTCTGGCATCTGTCCGGCCTGATGTGCGCCGAGCACCGCAGCGACACCATCCAGGCGATCAAGGCCGCACTGGCTGAACGGTGGCAGATGCAACGTAAGGGACAGGCCGGCAAGCCGATCCGGGTGGTCAGCACGCAGCTCGTCGAAGCCGGTGTCGACATCGATTTCCCCGTGGTCTATCGGGCGCTGGCAGGTCTCGACTCCATCGCCCAGGCCGCCGGGCGCTGTAACCGCGAAGGGCGGCTGGAAAGGGGCGAAGTGCATGTCTTCGTGCCGCCCAAATCGCCACCGCCGGGCTTGCTGCGCCTGGCCGAACAGGCCACACGGATTCTCTGGGCTGGTCTTCCACCCGAAGCCGACCCCATGGGTGTCCAGCGCTTCGGCGAGTTCTTCCGCAAACTCTACGGCGATGCCCGGCTGGATGAAAAGGACATCTGTCGGTTGCTGCGTGTCGGTCGTGAAGCCGACGTGATGTTCCGCACCGCCGCTGAGCGTTTCCGGTTGATCGACGAACAGGACGGCGCCACCGTCTTCGTCCGCTATCGCCGTGACCCTGACGACGCCGCCATCGACATGTGGCTGAACACCCTGAAAAAGAAGGGGCCGGACCGCTGGCTCCTGCGCAAGCTGCAGCGCTACGGCGTGACCATCTACAACACTGACCTGCAGCGCCTGCTCAAGCAGGGCGACATCGAACCCTTGGGTGCCGACTTCCCCGGCTTGTACGTGCAGTCTGCCGACAACGACGTGCTTTACGACAAGGTTTTGGGGATCAATGTCGATGGCGTGCCGGGCGATCCGGCGACTCTCGTTCAGTGAGACTGCCAACCGTAAGAATGATTGTTAAGCAAAAGGAGAAACCATGACGAGTTTTTGCCTTCAAGTCTCAGGAGATTTCGCCTGCTTTACGCGCCCGGAAATGAAAGTCGAGCGGGTATCCTACGATGTGATGACGCCATCGGCGGCGCGTTCCGTGTTCGAAGCCATCTTGTGGAAGCCGGCGATCCGCTGGGAGGTGACGCGCATTGAAGTGCTCAAGCCGATCCGCTGGATCAGCGTGCGGCGTAACGAGGTGGCCTCCAAGGTGTCGGTGCGCAATGCGCAGACGGCAATGGGTGCAGGTAAGGGCAACCTCGCCCTGTACGTGGAGGAAGACCGCCAGCAGCGCGCCGGCCTGTTTCTGCGCGATGTGGCCTATCGCATCCATGCCGAGCTGGTGCCGGTGGGCGCCGATGCCCACAACAATCCGGCCAAGTACCGCGAGATGTTCCAGCGACGGGCGGAAAAGGGGCAATGCGTCAATCAGCCCTATCTCGGCTGCCGGGAATTCGCGGCCCGTTTCCGGCTGGTCGACCAGCCCGACGACGAAGCGCCGGCCATCGACGAAACCCGGGATCTCGGCTGGATGCTGTTCGACATGGACTTTACCGCGGTCAACGACCCAATACCGCGCTTTTTCCGTGCCGACATGCAGCGCGGGGTGATCGATCTTTCGATGGCGCAGGTGATGGGATGATTCTCCAGTCACTCTACGATTACTACCAGCGCAAGGCCGTCGATCCCGATCCGGCCCGACGCTTGCCGGCTTTCGGCCTGGAAGATAGGGAAATCCCATTCATCATCGAGTTGACCGCAGACGGCAGGCCCTTGGGCATCGTCGATACACGCCAGGTCGAAGGCAAAAAGAAGGTGGCGCGGCGTTATCTGGTGCCCAAGGGCGTCAAGCGCTCATCCGGCGTGGCGGCCAACCTGCTGTGGGATACCGCCGAATACGTGCTCGGTGTTGATACGCGAGACAAGCCGGAGCGCGTGGCCGAACAGCATGCGGCTTTCCGTCAACGGATTGCCGATCTGCCGGAATCGGCGCGGCAAGATTCGGGCATTCAGGCGCTGGAACTTTTCTATACCAGCGGTGGTGCGACACAGTTGAGCAACGACGCCTGCTGGCCGGAAATCCTGGAAGGCAATCCGGTCATGACATTCCGTCTGCACAATGACAGCGACCTGATCTGCCAGCGGCCCGCCGTAGTGGCTGGCTTGCAGATGGCGTCCGATTCAGGTGGTGTCAGTGGCCAATGTTTGATTACAGGACAGACTACGACATTGGCTCTGTTGCACACCGCCGTAAAGGGGGTTTGGGGAGCGCAAGTAGCGGGCGCAAACATCGTCTCGTTTAACGCGAGAGCGTATGAGTCCTACGGAAAAACTGAGCGCCAAGGTGAAAATGCTCCCGTTGGTGAGTTTGCCGCCTTCGCCTACACCACTGCCCTGAACCACCTGCTCGACCGCAATTCGCGGCAGCGTTTTCAGGTAGGCGACGCGTCGACAGTGTTCTGGGCGCAGAAGGAGGATGCCGAGGCCGAATCGGTTTTTGCTGCGATTTTCGGTGAACAGCAGGACGATCCGGATGCCCGCATCGAACTGGTGCGTGGTGTTCTGAGCGCCGTTCAGTCTGGCCAGTTCGATGGTGGGCGCGGCGAAAACCGCTTCTATGTCCTCGGACTGGCGCCAAATGCGGCACGGATTTCGGTTCGTTTCTGGTACGCCGCGCCCTTGCATGAAGTGGCCCAGCGCATCCGGCAATGGTTCGCCGATCTCAAGATGGTGCGCGGCGGCAAGGATCCGGAATATCCGAGTCTGTTCCGGTTACTCGCTGCCTGCGCCCAACAGGGCAAGGCCGACAACATCCCGCCTAATCTCGGCGGCGACATCATGCGGGCGATTCTCTCCGGTAGTGCTTTTCCTGCCACTTGGCTCAATGCGGCGGTGCAACGCTGCCGTGCCGAGCAGAACGTCACTTACCTGCGTGCGGCGGCGATCAAGGCCTGCCTCAACCGTTCCCGCCGCGCCCTCGATTCCTCTTTTATCCAGGAGTTTTCCGACATGCTCGACCTAGCCAATACCAATGCGGCTTATCGCCTGGGGCGTCTTTTCGCAGTCTTGGAAAAGATACAGGAAGAAGCCAACCCCGGCCTCAACGCCACCATCCGCGAGCGCTATTACGGTGCGGCCTCCAGCACGCCGGTGGCGGTTTTCACCACGCTGCTGCGCTTGAAGAATCACCATCTGACCAAACTCACCAATCGCGGCCGTGCGGTGAATTTCGAGCGCCTGCTCGGCGAAATTCTCGGCGGCATCGCCGATTTCCCCAAACACCTGAGCCTGCCCGATCAAGGGCGTTTCAGCCTCGGCTACTACCACCAGCGCCAAGACTTTTTCAGCAAATCCACCCCATCCGACGAATCCACCCAGGGAGAATCCAAATGAGCCTGAATAACCGCTATGACTTCGTTCTCGTTTTCGATGTGCGCGACGGCAACCCCAACGGCGACCCCGATGCCGGCAACCTGCCGCGTCTGGACGCTGAATCCGGCCATGGGTTGGTGACCGATGTTTCGTTGAAGCGCAAGGTGCGTAACTTCGTCGGCCTGGTGAAGGGCGAAACGCCACCCTTCGACATCTACGTGAAGGAAAAGGCGGTTCTCAATCAGACACACGAGAAGGCCTATGTTGCCGTTGGTGCCGAGGAAGAACTGAAGGGCGACAAGAAGCGCAAGGGCAGTGGCGACGCGGTCGACAAGGCGCGGCAGTGGATGTGCGCCAACTTCTTCGATGTACGCACCTTTGGCGCGGTGATGTCGACCGGCGTCAATTGCGGCCAAGTGCGCGGCCCGGTGCAACTGACCTTCGCCCGCTCCGTCGATCCGATCATCGCCCAGGAACATTCGATTACCCGCATGGCGGTGGCGACCGAAGCCGAAGCCGAGAAGCAGCAGGGTGACAACCGCACCATGGGCCGCAAGCACACCGTGCCTTACGGCGTCTATGTGGCGCACGGCTTCGTGTCATCCTTCCTCGCCAAGCAGACCGGCTTTGGCGAGGAAGACCTGGAACTGCTTTGGCAGGCGCTGGAACAGATGTTCGAGCACGACCGCTCCGCTGCCCGCGGCGAAATGTCGACGCGCGGGCTGTACATCTTCAAGCACGATTCGGAACTGGGCAACGCTCATGCGCATGCGCTGTTCGACCGTATCAAGGTGACGCGCAAGGCAGATGTGGATGTGGCGCGCAGCTTTGCCGACTACGAGGTGTGCATCGACGAAGCGAACTTGCCAAGCGGCGTGACGCTGATCAAGCGGGTGTAAATGGCCTCAGCGCCGCCTGCCCCAATACCCGGGGTGGCGGCGCTGGTGGGCGACGGCACGGATGGAGATGAGTTCGGTACCAACCTGATAAATGATCGAGTAGGGGAAATGGCGCAACGGCAGAATCCGCAAGCGCTTGGAAACAGGGGTGCCGGTCAGGGGAAATTGAAGCAGCCGGCTGGCGCTGTTCTGGTAGTCCGCCAAGAACGCGGCGGCGATGCGCGGGGTGGCGTGTTGCAGGTAGTAGGCCTGCGCTTCCTCAAGCTCCGCCTGGGCGGCGTTGAGGACGATCAGCTTCATGCGGCAGCGGCAAGCCTGGCTTTGAGTCGGGCAACCGATTCGTCGAAGTCGATGGCTCCCATTTCCCCCCGCTCATGCGCTTCGCCCCGGCTTTCGGCCTCTTCGACCCAGGCGGCGAGGATTTCATCGTCTTCTTCCAGGCTGATCAGCAGGCGTTCGGCCAACTTGGCGCGGTCGCCACTCGCCAGTTGCAGCGCGGCGGCTTCGATGTCTTCAAGGGGAGAATTGATCATGGTGCAGCCTCCTTCGTTCCTTGGGCAATGCTACCGCAAGGAAGTTGCCAAAGCCATTGGCAGGGGCGTGCGATGAACGACGAGGCCCTTGATCCCATTCCGCTTTCCGCGCTCCAGCACTGGTGTTACTGCCCGCGCCAGTGCGCGCTGATCCATTTAGAGCAGGTGTTTGAGGACAACCTGTTCACCCAGCGTGGCCAGGCCTTGCACAAGCGAGTGGATGATCCCGGGTTCGAGTTGCGCGACGGGCTACGTATCGAGCGTGCCTTGCCACTGTTCAACGACCGGCTGGGGTTGGTGGGCAAGGCTGATGTGGTGGAGTTCCTGCCGGACGGAACACCTTACCCGGTGGAGTACAAGCACGGCTCCCGCCACAAGCGGGCCGACATTGCTGCTTGCGACGACGTGCAACTGGCGGCGCAGGCGCTGTGTCTGGAGGAAATGTTTAGCCGACCGGTGCCGGAAGGTGCGTTGTATTACGCCTCCTCGCGCCGGCGGCGCATGGTTGCGGTCGACCAGAATTTAAGGTCAAAAACCAGGGAGGCCATAGTCGCCGTGCGAGGCATGCTGGCGGCCGGGGAAACGCCACCGCCGCGGGCGGATGATTATTGCCGGGGTTGCTCGTTGCACGATCTTTGCCTTCCCTCGGTGCTGGATGCCGACCGCATTGCAACATTTGCCACCCTGTTCGAAGCGGGGGACTGAATTGCAACTGTTGAATACCCTCTATGTGACTCAGCCGGAAAGCCACATCCATCTCGATAACAGTACGGTGCGTCTGGAGGTCGCGCATGAAACGCGCTTGCGCGTGCCATTGCACCATCTGGGGGCTGTCGTTTGCTTTGGTCAGGTGTCGGTTTCCTTGCCCTTGATGCATCGCCTGGCCGAGGATGGGGTTGCTCTTGTGCTGCTTGATGCCAATGGCCGTTTCAAGGCGCGACTGGAAGGAGCTGTCTCCGGCAACGTGCTGCTTCGCCAAGCGCAATACCGCTTGGCCGGCGACTCCTCATTTGCGATGGGGGTGGCACGCAACTGCATTGCCGGCAAGGTGCGCAATTGTCGGCAGGTACTCTTGCGCGGCGCCCGCGAGAGCAAAGCGGAAGACGATGCTGCCGTGCTTGCACGCGGGGCCAACGATCTGGCGGCGGCCTTGCGTGCGCTACCTGCTGCCGATGATTTCGATACCTTGCGCGGCATCGAAGGGGAGGCGGCACGCCAGTATTTTGCTGCGCTCAATTTCCTCATACGCCCGGCCGCACGGAGAGATTTTCGCATGGATGGGCGTACCCGTCGCCCCCCGCGTGACCGGCTCAATGCGCTGCTCTCCTTTCTTTATTCCTTGTTGATGAACGATTGTCGCTCCGCCATCGAAGCGGCCGGGCTCGATCCGCAGATCGGTTTTCTGCACGCGGTACGACCAGGGCGCGCCGCCCTGGCGCTTGATCTGATGGAGGAGTTCCGAAGTTTTGCCGACCGTTTGGCGCTCTCCCTGATCAATCGAGGACAAATTGGTGCTGATGGTTTTGTCGAACGGGAGGGCGGTTCCGTGCTGCTCGAAGGCGATGCACGCAAAGCGGTATTGGTCGCCTATCAGGAGCGCAAGCAGGAGGCGCTCACGCATCCGCTATTGGCCGAAACCGTACCCTTCGGCTTGCTGCCGCATGTCCAGGCCCGCCTGCTGGCGCGTGTTCTGCGCGGCGATACCGATCAGTACTTGCCCTTTGGGATACGCTGATGCTGGTTATTGTCTGCTACGACGTCAACACCGAAACCCGTGACGGCCGTCGTCGTCTGCGCCGCATTGCCAGGCTGTGTGAGGGTATTGGCCAGCGGGTACAGAAATCCGTTTTTGAATGCCAGATCGACCGGGCCCGGTTCGAAGCTCTGGAACGCGATCTTATTGCCGAGATCAAGGTCGATGAAGACAATTTGCGCTTCTACCGTATCGCCGAACTGCACGGGTATGAGGTGCGGGAACACGGCTGTTTCCGAGCCACCAATTTTGACGCACCATTGATTCTATGACCTGCCGTGAACGTCGAGTGGTTGGTATTTTTGCGGGATGTTCGCGTGCTCTGGAAGGGGCTGAATTTCAAGGACTTTTTGCTCTGGTGTTGATTCAGGTAAGATGTTTTCCGCTCAAAGGAAAGGCGGTTCGCGCAATGCAGCCGTTTTTGTCTTTTTCTCTCGGTAGTTACGAGAGATGAGCATCGCTCCCCGGCAACGGGGAGCGTGGGTTGAAACTGGCGCGACGCTGGGCACCGTCAGTGGGCAGCAGGCATCGCTCCCCGGCAACGGGGAGCGTGGGTTGAAACGCCAGAGCCAGCAGACCATGCCGGCCCACGTTCCCGCATCGCTCCCCGGCAACGGGGAGCGTGGGTTGAAACAAGGTACTGCCCGAGACGGCAGCCCTCGCCGTGCCATGCATCGCTCCCCGGCAACGGGGAGCGTGGGTTGAAACTTCTTGCCGGCCTGGGCCGGGGTTTCTTCTTCGGGCATCGCTCCCCGGCAACGGGGAGCGTGGGTTGAAACTTGCTGCAATTCTGCGCCCTTGCTGCGTGCGGTGCGCATCGCTCCCCGGCAACGGGGAGCGTGGGTTGAAACGAGTGGAATGGCCGAGTGTACGGGAAGGTGCGGGGGCATCGCTCCCCGGCAACGGGGAGCGTGGGTTGAAACCTCCATCAACTCCTCCCAGTCCTCATCCTCATCGGCATCGCTCCCCGGCAACGGGGAGCGTGGGTTGAAACGAGTCAATCTTGTTAGCCATGGTTGTAACTCCTCAAGCATCGCTCCCCGGCAACGGGGAGCGTGGGTTGAAACGGCTATGGTTCCGGGAAGGCGGACGCGACCGCGGGCATCGCTCCCCGGCAACGGGGAGCGTGGGTTGAAACTGGACAACATCGGCCCACGCAGTTTGCATGCGCGTCTTGCGCATCGCTCCCCGGCAACGGGGAGCGTGGGTTGAAACCGGTTATTCGGAATAGTTCTGAGCAGCAGCGCCAGCGCATCGCTCCCCGGCAACGGGGAGCGTGGGTTGAAACGAGCCGATGCGAACGACCCGCTGAAGCCGTCCGAGATGCATCGCTCCCCGGCAACGGGGAGCGTGGGTTGAAACTCGGCCACCTCTTTTTGGTAGCGCACGCGCTCGGGCATCGCTCCCCGGCAACGGGGAGCGTGGGTTGAAACACCATTGAACTGGCGGGTGTGGCCTACATCATCACCGCATCGCTCCCCGGCAACGGGGAGCGTGGGTTGAAACGCAAGGAGAAGTAGCATGGCATTCCTCGGACAAACTTTCGCATCGCTCCCCGGCAACGGGGAGCGTGGGTTGAAACTGCGTGAACGGCCTGCTTGCCGGTGAAATCCTGCCGCATCGCTCCCCGGCAACGGGGAGCGTGGGTTGAAACTTCGCCAGTCGGGCCGGAATGATTCTCGCCGGCGCATCGCTCCCCGGCAACGGGGAGCGTGGGTTGAAACTGCCGCTTGGTTTGCTCTTGGGTGGCTTCGCGGTGGCATCGCTCCCCGGCAACGGGGAGCGTGGGTTGAAACGGCTCCCCAGGTGCGCGTTAGGTCGGGTGCCTCTGCGCATCGCTCCCCGGCAACGGGGAGCGTGGGTTGAAACTTCCCGTGCCTCAGCGAGCGCCTGCCGGGCCTGGGGGCATCGCTCCCCGGCAACGGGGAGCGTGGGTTGAAACGCCGTCTATCTCTTCGGTCGGCACGATGGCGCCGCGCATCGCTCCCCGGCAACGGGGAGCGTGGGTTGAAACAACGCCCTCTCGGATCAAAGGCCGATGGGGTCTATGCATCGCTCCCCGGCAACGGGGAGCGTGGGTTGAAACTCATTTTTGCGCATTTCGGCATTGCTTTCGGCCTGCATCGCTCCCCGGCAACGGGGAGCGTGGGTTGAAACTTCAAGGGTAGCGGTAACCCGCGCACCCCTCCATGCATCGCTCCCCGGCAACGGGGAGCGTGGGTTGAAACATGGGTGGTGGTTAAATCAGTTGGTGTTCGCCGGCTGCATCGCTCCCCGGCAACGGGGAGCGTGGGTTGAAACAGCCTAATCAAGATTTTAAATTCTGCGGTGGCACGCATCGCTCCCCGGCAACGGGGAGCGTGGGTTGAAACGTATGCACCGGCATTTCGCCCATCCTGAAACTGGCATCGCTCCCCGGCAACGGGGAGCGTGGGTTGAAACCGTAAAACCATCGGCATCAACCACGACGGCATGCGGCATCGCTCCCCGGCAACGGGGAGCGTGGGTTGAAACCCGAGGAAATCACCCAGGCACTAGGCCGCGCCGCGCATCGCTCCCCGGCAACGGGGAGCGTGGGTTGAAACCGCCCAGGTCATCACCGACCCCATGACGAACCGTGCATCGCTCCCCGGCAACGGGGAGCGTGGGTTGAAACTGGCACGGCAGCAGTCGGTAACACGATACTTTGGGCATCGCTCCCCGGCAACGGGGAGCGTGGGTTGAAACCGCCCAGGTCATCACCGACCCCATGACGAACCGTGCATCGCTCCCCGGCAACGGGGAGCGTGGGTTGAAACATCTGCACCAGCCTGCAAGCCCACGCCGACCGTCGGCATCGCTCCCCGGCAACGGGGAGCGTGGGTTGAAACGTTGAGCCTGTACCACGTATCCGGCTTGACGCCGTGCATCGCTCCCCGGCAACGGGGAGCGTGGGTTGAAACGTGAATCTGCGATTCCGACAGGCGCATCGTGCGCGCATCGCTCCCCGGCAACGGGGAGCGTGGGTTGAAACGATGGTCGTCAGGCCGGCAGCCGTCGAACTACTGGCATCGCTCCCCGGCAACGGGGAGCGTGGGTTGAAACGTCGATGACAACAACGGCATCCTGTGCCAGTTCAGGCATCGCTCCCCGGCAACGGGGAGCGTGGGTTGAAACGCTGTAGAAGTCCGACTCCTTCAGGCAGTCGATCGCATCGCTCCCCGGCAACGGGGAGCGTGGGTTGAAACGCTTCCCCAGTTCAGCAATTCATCCTGCGTCCAGTGCATCGCTCCCCGGCAACGGGGAGCGTGGGTTGAAACATCAACTTGATCAAGCCCTCTGGATAAGTGTCGATGTGCATCGCTCCCCGGCAACGGGGAGCGTGGGTTGAAACATCGACAAGATGAGAGAGGTATTCGGGGTGGAGATGAGCATCGCTCCCCGGCAACGGGGAGCGTGGGTTGAAACACCATCCGGAATGGTCTTGTTCTTGAACTCGCCCGCATCGCTCCCCGGCAACGGGGAGCGTGGGTTGAAACGCCGGCCACGCCGCAGGGGAGCCATGTTCGCGTCGCATCGCTCCCCGGCAACGGGGAGCGTGGGTTGAAACTGGAACTGCCACGGCGGATCGGCCAGGATGGTACGGCATCGCTCCCCGGCAACGGGGAGCGTGGGTTGAAACTACCGGGAAGTCGCCGAAGAAATCGCCGCCGGCGGGCATCGCTCCCTGGCAACGGGGAGCGTGGACTGCAATTCCGCCACGGTAAATGCCTATCGATTGGCCAATGACGATGGCTTGACGGCGGCAAAGTCGACCACGACGCGCAAGCCCTGCCCGAAGGGGCTGTCGTTCAGGCTCAAGGTTGCGCCGTGCAGTTCGGCGATGCGGGCGGCGATGGCCAGCCCGAGGCCGCTGCCGGGCTGGGGGGTGTTTTCCAGCCGGTGAAAGCGGCGGAGCACGTTGTTGCGCTCTTCTGCCGGGATGCCGGGGCCGTTGTCGTTGATGCTCAGTCGGATGTGCGGGCCGATGGATTCGATGACGAGGCTGATTCGGCCGCCGGGCGGGGTGTAGCGCAGGGCGTTGTCGAGCAGGTTGCGGATCAGCACGTGCAGCCACTCGGCTTGGCCGGTGATGACGCAGCCGGGGGCGGACTGCAGGTCGAAATCGATGTTCCGCGCCAGGATGTCGCTGCCTTGCGTGGCGCAGACTTCTTCGGCGAGATGGGCGAGCGATACCGGACGGGCATCGGGCAGGCCAGACTCCGGGTCGAGGCGGGCAAGGAGCAGCATCTGGTCGACCAGGCGGGCGGCGCGGTGCAGGCCCTGCTGCAGGTTGTTCAGCGATTGCTGGCGTTCGGCGTCGTCGCGGGCGCGCTGGGCGACCTGCAGCTGGGCCTGCAGGGCGGCAAGCGGCGTGCGCAGTTCGTGGGCGGCATCGGCCGTGAAGCGGCGTTCGTTTTCCAGGGTTTGATCGACCCGGTGCAGCAGGCCGTTGAGGGCTTCGAGCAGCGGCCGGATCTCGGCCGGGGCGCTGGCCGGGTTGAGCGGCTGGAGTTGTTGCGGGTCGCGCCGGGCGATGTCGTTGGCGATGTCGTCGAGCGAGGACAGTCCCCGCCGGGTGGCCAGCCAGACCCACAGGCCGATCAGCGGCAGGCCGGGGAGGGCGGGCAGGATCAGGCGCCGGGCGATCTGGCCGATCAGTTCGTCGCGGACGCGATGGTCCTCGCTGACCTGTACCTGAATGGTGCGGCCGGCATTCCATTGGCTGTAGTGGCGCCAATGGCCGGATGGGGCTTCGTCGGTTTCGGAGAAGCCGTCGACGGTGGTGAGGGGGGTGTCCGGCGCGTTCTGCGAGCGCATCAGCAGGCGGCCGTCGGCATCCCAGAGCT
Source organism: Azonexus sp. (assembly GCA_046297855.1). Classification (GTDB taxonomy): domain Bacteria; phylum Pseudomonadota; class Gammaproteobacteria; order Burkholderiales; family Rhodocyclaceae; genus Azonexus. Next base: position 41,938 of record JBKBHB010000008.1, on the reverse strand, counting down.
GGAATCGCAGTCGCCGCTGATATTTGTGGGTGGCATCACCGAGATTCTCGATGCGCGCTTCGCCCTCGTCGTTGGCGAGTGCGAGCAGGGTTTGTGCGGCCTGGGCCATCTGGGCGTCGAACAGCTCGTCGACTTCGTGATGGGCATCGTAATAGCTGAAAACGGAGATGCCCAGCCAGGCAGTCGCGACGCCGCCGAGCAGCAGGATGAGCAGCCGGCGCTTGAGCGAGAACCAGGCGGTGCTCATTTCGGGATGCTGTAGCCAACGCCGCGCAGGGTGCGGATCAGCTCGCTGCCCAGTTTTTTGCGCAGGTGGTGAATGTGCACTTCAAGGGCGTTGCTCTCCGGCTCCTCCTGCCAGCCGTAGAGGGATTGTTCGAGCTGTCTGCGGCTCAGTACGCGGCCGGCGTTTTCGAGCAGCAGTTGGAGCAGTGCGAATTCGCGGCCGGCCAGGTCGACGGTCTGGCCGTTCAGGGTCACGCGGTGCGCGGCCGGGTCCAGTGTCACCGGGCCAACGGTCAGGACCGGTGCCGAACGGCCGGCGCTGCGCCGGAGGAGGGCTCGAATGCGGGCGCTCAGTTCGTCGAGATCGATGGGTTTGACCAGGTAATCGTCGGCGCCGGCGTCGAGCCCGGCGATCTTGTCCCCCGTCGCGTCGCGTGCGGTCAGCACGAGGATGGGAAAGGTGCTGCCCCGGCGGCGTGCCCGGCGCAGAACTTCCATGCCGCCCAGGCCGGGCAGGCCAAGGTCGAGCACCAACAGGTCGACGTGTTCGGTTTGCAGCGCCTGGTCGGCCGCCGCGCCATCCTGCAGCCAGTCCACGGTAAAACCGGATTGGCGCAGGCCGATGCTCAGGCCATCGCCCAGCAGGGGGTCGTCTTCAATGAGCAAGATGCGCATGGGCCGGATTCTATCAGCGCCCTCCGGCACGGCGTGGGGGGAGGGGCATCAATCCATGTCCCACAATTGATGGGTGTCGAGCAGGAGCCGGTAGCGCAGTTCGAGGGTGTCGAGCTGCTGGGTGCGGGCAGCCAGTTCGGCCTCGTTGGCCAGCCGTCGGGCCGCTAGCAGTTCCGGCAGGCTGCCTTCGCCCAACTGATAGGCGCGGGCGGCCAGGTCGGCACTCTCGCCGAGGCGGGCAGCGGCGCTGCGGGCGGCTTGCCAGGCCGGCACGGCGGCTTGGGCGGCCTGGAACAAGGCGGCGGCTTCGGCGGCGATGCGCTGGCGGGTGGCGGCTGCGCGGAATTGCGCCGCTTGGTGCTGGGCGCCGGCCGCGTCGGCGGCGGCCGAGCGGGCAGCGCCGGGCAGCGGAATGCTGATGTAGGCGCCGACGATGTTTTCCTCGCCGGCCCGCTCGCGTGACCAGGCGATGCCCACGGTCGGGTCGGGCAGGCGGTCGCGGCGGGCCCGGTCCGCCTGCAGGCTGGCGCGTTGGCGCTCCTTCTCGGCCAGGCCGAGTTCATGGCTGTGGGCGAGTACGGCATCGATCCAGACTGCAGCCTCTCCTTCCAGCGGCGAAGGCTCCGCCAAGCGTTCGGGGGCTGCCAGTTGGATTCCCGGGAAGCGCTGGCGCAGCGTGGCGGCGACCGATTGCTCGCGGCTGGTGGCCTGGGCCAGCTGGGCCTGGGCCTGGGCCAGCGCTGCCTCGGCCTGAATCGTTTCAAGCCGTGAGGCGTCGCCCAGTTGCTGGCGGCGGCGCACGGCCCGGGTCTGCCGGTCGAGCAGCGCGACCTGGGCCTGCCATTGGGTGCGGGCGGTCTGTTCACGCAGCCAGTCGAACCAGGATTTGAGCAGCAGGCGGCTTAGTTCGTGGCGGGCATCACCGACCGCCGTGTCGGCCAGCGCGACGCCCGCGGCGCCGATCTCGGCATCGACCCCGGCCTTGCCCGGCAGGCGGAGCGGCCGTTCGAGCGCGGCGGACCATTCCGTATATCGCTCGTTCGGCTGGCCGCCGGGGTAGGCGTGTCGCTGCTGGCCACCGGCCCGGACGTTCCATTCGTACGGGCCGGCTTCGAGCCGGGCGCGGTTGGCTTCCTCGGCCTCGCGGCTGGCGATGGCTGCCCGCAGGGCGGGGGCGTCCGCCAGGATACGCGCGACATCGCTGGCTGGCGGCAGGTTGGGGAAGGCTTCACCGGCCACTGCCGATAGTGCCAGGGTGCTGCCGAGCAGGAGGGCGCTGCGGGTGGCCTGGCGCAGCCGTTGCCAGGCCCGGCGGGGGAAATCGATTTCGGGTTTCATAGGTGTCCTGCCTCGATGACCGGCACCAGCGAAAAGAAAATGTTGGCTCCGGGGAGTTCCCGGCGAAGCAAGGCGATGATTTCACGCTTGGCGGCTTCCGGCCCGACGGTGCGGATCACCGCGCGCGGCGCGTTGCCTTCGACCAGTTCGGCATCCGCGATCAACGGTACGGCACTGCCGTGGCCATCGGCGGCGCTGACGGTAAAGCCGGGGACCAGATCGGGGCGGGTGAGCAGCAGGTCGGTGACATGCTGGACGATGTCCTCCGGCATGATCAGGGTGAGCAATACGTCAGCCAAGGGCTTTCTCCTGTCGCAGAACGACGCCGAAACGGCGGAAGAGGATGGGCAACAAAACCAGCGTCAGTGCCGTCGAGCTCAGCAGCCCGCCAATGACGACGATGGCCAGCGGGCGCTGCACTTCCGAGCCCGGCCCGCTGGCGAAGAGCATGGGCACCAGGCCGAAGGCGGCGATGCTGGCTGTCATCAGCACCGGCCGCAAGCGGCGCCGGGCACCTTCGCGCACGGCCTCGGCCAGCGGCATGCCGCGCGCCAGCAGCTGGTTGAAATAACTGACCATGACCACGCCGTTGAGAACGGCGATGCCGAGCAGGGCGATGAAGCCGACCGAGGCCGGAACGGAGAGGTATTCGCCAGAGATCAGCAGGCCAAAAACCCCGCCGATCATCGCGAAGGGGATGTTGGTCAGGACCAGCAGCGCTTGGCGTACCGAACGGAAAGTGGAGAAAAGCAGGAAGAAGATCAGCGCCAGGGCGATCGGCACGACGACCATCAGGCGCGCCGCGGCGCGCTGCTGGTTTTCGAACTGGCCGCCCCAGGCCAGGCGGTAGCCCTCCGGCAGCTGGACTTCGCGGGCGACGGCGGCCTTGGCATCCTCGACGAAGCCGACCAGATCGCGGTCGCGCACGTTGGACTGGATCACGACATAACGCTGGGCGTTTTCGCGGTCTACCTTGACCGGGCCATCGACGCGCTCGATCCGGGCGACGCTGGCCAGCGGCACACTGCGGCCGTCGGGCAAGGACAGGCGTAGTGCGGCGAAATCGGCCGGCGAGGCGCGCAGGTTTTCCGGCCCGCGCAGCACGACCGGGACGCGCCGGCCTTGCTCGATCACCGTACCGACGTTGCGTCCTTCGAGCAGCGCCTTCAGGTCGTTCTGCACGTCATCCACGTTCAGCCCGAAGCGGCCGGCGGCCAGCCGGTCGACGGCGATCGTCAGATACTGCACGCCGTCGTTTTTCAGCGTGAAGGTGTCTTCGGCGCCGCTTACCTTGCTGACGACCGTTTCGATTTCCTTGGCCAGCCGGTTGAGGGTTGCCAGGTCGGGGCCGAAGACCTTGATCGCCAGGTCGCCACGCACGCCGGTCAGCATTTCCGAGACGCGCATTTCGATGGGCTGTGTGAAGGAATAGCCGATGCCCGGGAAATCGGCCATCACCGCCCGTAGCTGGTCGGCCAGCCAGGCCGGATCCGGCTGTCGCCAGGTGGCCCGGGCTTGCAGGACCATGAAGGTATCGGTCTGGTTGAGGCCCATCGGGTCGAGACCCAGCTCGTCCGAGCCGGCACGGGCGACGATGGCCTTGACCTCCGGCACCTGGGCAAGAATGGCTTGCTGCACGGTGGTGTCGATGGCGATGGTCTGCTCCAGGCCGATGGACGGGAGCTTTTCGAGTTGCATGATCAGGTCGCCTTCATCCATGGTCGGCATGAAACTTTTGCCGAGCAGGGCGAAGGCGCCGGCCGCGGCCAGCAAGGCGACGACCGCGCCGATGACGAACGGCCGGCCATGCGCCAGGGCCTTTTCCAATACGCGGTCATACAGGGTGGCGAGTTTCCGGACCAGCCAGGGGTTGCCATGGACGCCGCGCTTGATCAGCCACGAGGCGAGGACCGGCACGACGGTCAGCGACAGCAGCAGCGACGAGGCGAGCGCGAAGACGATGGTCAGCGCCACCGGCCCGAACATCTTGCCCTCCAGCCCCTGCAGGGTGAGGAGCGGCAGGAAGACGAGGATGATGATGACGATGCCCGAGGCCACAGGTGCGGCGACCTCGCGCGTTGCCCGGAAAACGAGGTGCAGGGTGGGCAGCTTGACGGAAGCGGTGTGTTCGCCGCCAGCCAGCTGGTTCTCGACATTCTCGACGACGACCACGGCTGCATCGACCAGCATGCCGATGGCGATGGCCAGGCCACCCAGGCTCATCAGGTTGGCCGACAGCCCGAATACCCGCATCAGGATGAAGGTGGCGAGGGCCGACAGCGGCAGCATCAGCGCGACGACCAGCGCTGCCCGCAGGTTGCCGAGGAAGGCGAGGAGCAGCAGCACGACGAGCACGATGGCTTCGAGCAGTGCTTTGGACACGGTGTTGACGGCGCGCTCGACGAGATGGGAGCGGTCGTAGAAAGGCCGGATGCTGACCCCTTCCGGCAGGGTTGGTGCCAACTCGGCCAGGCGCGCCTTGACACCCTCCACCACGGCCTGGGCATTGGCGCCCCGCAGGCCGAGCACCAAGCCCTGTACGGCCTCGCCCTGGCCGCTTTGGGTCACGGCGCCGTAGCGGGTCAGGGCGCCGAAGCGCACCGTCGCCACATCACCGACACGGATCACTTGGCCGTCTCGGGCCTGCAACACGATGGCGCGGACATCATCGAGCGTCCGGATGGCGCCCTCGGCGCGGACCAGCAGCGCTTCCTCACCATCGCGCAGGCGGCCGGCGCCGTCGTTGCGGTTGTTGGCTTCGAGCACCGTCTGCAAATCCTTCAGCGCCAGCCCGCGCGCCGCCAAGAGTTGCGGGTCGGGCACCACCTCGAAAGTCTTCGCCTCACCGCCCAGGCTGTTGACGTCGGCAACGCCCGGAATGGTGCGCAGCTGGGGGCGGATCACCCAGTCGAGCAGGGCGCGCTTGTCGGCCAGCGAGAGGTCGCCCTCGATGGTGAACATGAACATTTCGCCGAGCGGCGTGGTGATTGGCGCCATGCCGCCGGTCACGCCGGGCGGCAGGTTGCCCATGGCCGAAGCCAGGCGTTCGCCGATCTGCTGCCGCGCCCAGTAGATGTCGGTGCCATCCTCGAAATCGATCGTGATGTCGGTCAGCGCATATTTCGACACCGAGCGCATCAGCTTCTGATGCGGGATGCCGAGCATTTCCTGCTCGACCGGCACGGCGATGCGGGTTTCGACTTCCTCCGGCGTCATGCCCGGCGCTTTCAGGATGATTTTCACCTGTGTGCTCGAAACGTCCGGGAAGGCGTCGATCGGCAAGCCGAGGAAGGCCTGCACGCCGGCGCCGACGAGCAACACGGTGAGCACCGCCAGCAGCAACCGCTGGGTGAGCGAAAAACGGATCAGGGCGGTGAGCATTATTCTTTCCCGACGCCGGTAAAGATGGCTTTCAGACCGGAAACGCCCTTGACGGCGATCTTTTCACCCGGCTGGATGCCGTCTACCTGCACGCTGTCGCCCCCCTGACCGAGCACGCGAACCGGACGGGGCACGAATTGCACTTCCTGCGCATTGTCCGTGCCCTGCACAAAAACCCAGCTTTGCCCCTCGTGACTGATCACGGCGGCGGCCGGCAGGCGGAGACCGGCGCTGCCGGCCGCTGCCAGTTCCACGGCAACGGCCTGACCGGGAATCAGCTGTTCGCTGCCCTTGCCGACCTCGGCCCGCAGCAGCACGGTCTGGCTGGCCGGGTCGACGGCCTTGCCGATGGCTAGCAGCCTGCCGACGACATCGGTGCCCACAACCTTCAGCGGCGCCCCCTCGCGCAAGCGGCTCGCCAGGTTCAAGGGCGCCTGTACCTCCAGCCAGAGCGGCGACAGTTTGGCAATGCGGTAGATCGGTGCCGAAGCCTCGACGCGTTGACCCAGTTGCGCACTTTGTTCCAGCACCACGCCGTCGATCGGCGCTACCAGGGCCAGCGAACCGCCCAGCTGGCCGGGGGCCAGACCGGCCAAGGCCAAGCCCTGACGGCGCTCACTGGCCTGGGCAGCGGCCTGCGCCGCAGCCGCCCGGGTCGCCTGAACGCGACTTTCGGGAATCAGGCCTTCGGCAAACAGTTGTTCGTCGCGTTTCAGGCTTTGCTGCAACAGGCCGGCCTGGCTGCTCGCCTGCAATGCGTCGCGTTGCAGTTCGAGCCCCTGCGGGCTGCTCAGGTGCGCCACCACCTGGCCCTTGCGCACCCGGCTGCCCGGTGCCACGGCCAGTCTGTCGATCAGGCCGCCGACCGGCGCGGCGATCACCCGCATCTGGGCATTGGGCACCACCACCAGGGCAGGCAAGGCGCTCACCGCCGAGCCGCCGCCCTCGCCGGCCGTCTGGCTGACGACCTGCAGGGTCTTTTGCTGGGCGGCGCTCAGCCGGATGGTTTCTGCCGCCTGCAGCGGCACGCCGACGGCAAGCACGAGACAGGCGAAAAGGGCTGGACGAATGGCCATGATGCCTCCAAGAATGACATCCCGGCAGTATGCGGGGGCAGTCTTAGGGCAATCTTAAGGCGAAAAAAACGGCAGCCGCCGGCTGCCGTTGGGGATGGGTGACGAGCGCTTTGCTCAGGGGGTCGGAACGCCATCCTTCAGATACATCGGCGAACGCGGGCCGTAAAGGATGCCGTTGGGTCGCCCTGCGCTTAGCAGGCGTGCGCTGGTCTTGCCTGCGATGAGATGCCCCTGGTTGCTCACGGTTTCGATGATCTGGCGAACGGCAGCCTTGACCAGCATGCCGATCAGCCCCCCGTTATTGCTATCGCCCTCGGCGCTCGATGCCGTCGCAGCGCCGGACCACAGCGTATGGCCGCTCCGCAGGTCGATCAGTTTCGCTTCAGCAGTTACCCGCGTTTCACTCGAGATCACGACATAGGATGTGCCGTACTGCTTGACGTTGATGTACAGCGCCGCATCGGCGCCGAAGATTTCGCGGAGTTTGGCGATCGGAACCTCATGGATGTCAGCTGGCGAGGTGAGTCCATTCTGCTTGAAGGTTTCATCGACCAGTGTGACGGGAAAAACGTAGTAGCCGGACTCGGCCAGCGGGCCGGTGGTCTGGGCGAGCATGCTGTAAGTCGCATTGATGTCCGGGGAACTGTTGAGGGGCGGCAGGACCAGGATCGAGGCTGGCCTGGCTTCCCGGAAGGCCGAATAGTCATACGGCTTTTGTGCGGCACAACCGCCAAGCAGTAGGGCAATACCGGTCAGGGTAATCCATCCGGCATGGGCGCGAAGTGATTTCATGGTTGCGTTTTATGTTTCGGGGTTTGCTTGAGCAGGAAGTTCAGGTAGGCCGAGCTTTCCGGGAATTGCTGCTGTTCGGCCAGCAGGTGTTGCTCCAGGAGGTCGGTGCGGCCTGTCTGGCCGTAGAGCAGTCCCAGATGGGCCAGCAGTCCCGGGGGAACCGGCTTGCCTTTGGCACGGGCTTCCTCCCGGATTTTTTCCAGACCCTGGATGCCATCTTCCGGGCCTTTTTCTCCCTTGAAGTATGCGTACTGGTAGTCCTGAAAGTTTCCCCAGTGATAGATCGGTTGCGGCCGTGTGGCGCAGCCGGCCAGCAGGGTGCTGGCCAGGCCGGTGAGCACGACGGCACGCAAGGAAAAGGCTTGTTTCGTCATGACCGACCTGCCGGAATTAGTTGCTCGGACGCCAAGCGCCAGCCTCGATGCCATTCACCAAGCCGTCCACAGCCTGCCGGATGGCCAGGTCGAGAACCTTGCCGTTCAGCGTGGAGTCGTAACTGGCGGTGCCGCCGAAGCCGATCACCTCGCGGTTGGAGAGGGAGTATTCCCCCGCACCCAGCGCCGAATAGATCACTTCCGACGTTTCGACATCGACGACGTTAAGGGCCACCTTGGCATAGGCCACCTGCTGCTTGCCGCGGCCCAGAATGCCGAACAACTGGTGGTCACCGACCTCCTTGCGCCCGAACTCGGTGACATCGCCGGTAATGACGTAGCGAGCCCCTTTGAGGGCTTGTTGCTTCTTCGCGATTTCTGCTTCCTGCTTGATTTCGCGCATGTTCTCACGGTCCAGCACGGTGAATCGGTTGGTTTGCTGGAGGTGAGAGATCAGAATGGTTTTCGCCTGGCTGCCCAGTCGGTCCACGCCATCCGTGAAAATGCCGCGCATGAAGCTGGAGCGGTTGTCGAACTTGCCGACGGAAATCGGCTGCCGGGCACCGACGTAAGCGCGTGTGGCAGAAGCCGTCTGCTGGGGAACGAGGGCACGGGAATCCTCCGTCGCACAGCCGGCGACCATGCCGAAGAGCGAGGGCAGCAGCAGGTAGATGGCCAGGTTTTTCGCTTTCAAAATGTCACTCCCTGTTTGATGAATTTGTTGGAAAAGTGTCCGAAATGAACATTTTTTTATCATATTACAAATACCGCCTGTCATGTCGCCCAAAATCGTGGAATCGCTGGATGGGTGTTGGTTTACGAGATTCGGACGGGGCGCGCTCTGCCGGTTGAGGTGGTATGGCACCAGCAAATTCGGGTCGATTCGGGGTGGGTTGCGGAGCAATGGCCAGGGGCGGGTTTGCCGTTTCGAATTTCCGGCCTCCCGTCGTCCGGATCGGGTGACTCAAGGCCAGGCGCCGGCCTTGATCTGGGGCAAGATGTGCTTGGTGACTTGGCCTATAATCGAACCGAATAATGACCGAATGGTCAGTAACTGATCGGGTGAAGTATGGAACACAAGCGGCGCCGTGGCATTTTCCTCTCGGGTCTTTTCCTGGCGGTACTCGCCGGGGGGAGTTATTACCTCGAACAGCACCGCCCGGCCGGTTTGCCGGCGGGGTTCGTCTCCGGTAACGGTCGTTTGGAGGCGACGGAGGTCGATGTGGCGACCAAGGTCGCCGGCCGTCTGGTCGAACTCGGGCCGCGCGAGGGGGATTGGGTGGAGGCCGGCGCGGTGGTCGGACGGCTCGATGCCGATGACCTGCGTGCCCAGCTGAGAGCCGCCGAAGCGCAGGTCGTCCAGGCGCAGAAGGCGGTCGATGAATCACGGGCCGGTGTCCGCAAGTCGAAAGCCGACGCTGCGCTGGCCGGCAAGACATTGAAGCGCTCCGAGGAACTGGTTGGCCGCGGATTCATTTCCCGCAACAAGCTCGATAGCGACCAGACCGGGATGGAGGGCGCCATGGCCGGCATGGCCCAGGCGAGCAGTCGGGTCGGCGAAGCCGTGGCGGCGGTGGCAACGGCGCAGGCGCGTGCCGACAGCTTGCGGGCGACCCTCAACGATACCACCCTGAAGGCCCCGATTGCCGGCCGGGTCCTCTACCGCCTGGCCGAGCCGGGCGAGGTGCTGGCGGCAGGCGGCAAGGCGCTGACCCTGGTCGACCTGTCGGACATGTACATGACCATTTACCTGCCCACCGAGAAGGCCGGGCAGGTGGCGCTGGGCGCCGAGGCGCGCATTGTGCTCGATGCCTTGCCGGATCAGGCGATTCCGGCCAAGGTTAGTTTTGTCGCGGCCAAGGCGCAGTTCACGCCGCGCGAAGTGGAAACGCGCAGCGAGCGCGAAAAGCTGATGTTCCGCGTCAAGATCCGGGCCGACGCGGACTGGTTGTTGGCGCATCGCGATCTGGCCAAGGGCGGCATGCCGGGGGTCGCCTACGTCCGCCTCGATCCGGGTGCGGCGTGGCCGGCCAGCCTGCCCGTCAGCAGGAAATAGGCGGAGGGTGTCGTGACGAACCGCCCGCCGGTTGCCCGTCTTGCCGGTGTCAGCCTGCGTTACGGCGCGGTGGGAGCGCTGGCGGGCATCGATCTCTGCCTGCCGGCCGGTGGCATGGTGGGCTTGATCGGGCCGGATGGGGTCGGCAAATCCTCTTTGCTGGCGCTGATTTCGGGGGCGCGGCAGATTCAGGCCGGTCAGGTCGAGGTGCTGGGGGGCGATATCGCGGATCGCCATTTTCGCGCTTCGGTGCAGCCGCGCATCGCCTACATGCCGCAGGGGCTGGGCAAGAATCTGTACCCGACGCTGTCGGTGTTCGAGAATGTCGATTTCTTCGGCCGCCTGTTCGGCCAGGATCGCACCGAGCGGGCCCGGCGCATCGGCGATCTGCTGGCCAGCACCGGCCTTGCTCCCTTTCGCGACCGGCCGGCGGCCAAGCTGTCGGGCGGCATGAAGCAGAAGCTGGGTCTGTGCTGCGCACTGATCCACGATCCCGACCTGCTCATCCTCGACGAGCCAACGACCGGTGTCGATCCGCTCTCCCGCCGCCAGTTCTGGGAGCTGATCGACCGTATTCGCAGCCGGCGGCCCGAGATGAGCGTGCTGGTCGCGACCGCCTACATGGAAGAGGCCGAGCGCTTCGACTGGCTGGTGGCGATGAATGCGGGCCGGGTGATCGGCACCGGCACGCCGGGCGAATTGCGTGCGCAAACCGGGCAGGCGACGCTCGATGGCGCCTTCATCCAGCTGCTTCCGGAAGACCAGCGGCGTGCCCACAAGGATCTGGTCATTCCGCCCTTTGTCGATCAAGACCCGGGCTATGCCATCGAAGCCTCGGGCCTGACCCAGCGCTTCGGGGATTTCGTCGCGGTCGACGGCGTCAGTTTCCGGATCGACGAAGGCGAGATTTTCGGCTTCCTCGGTTCGAACGGTTGCGGCAAGACGACGACGATGAAGATGCTGACCGGCCTGCTGCCGCCCACTTCCGGCGAGGCCCGGCTGTTCGGCAAGGCGGTCGATGCCGGAGATCTGGAAACGCGCAAGCTGGTTGGCTACATGTCGCAATCCTTCTCGCTCTACGGCGAACTGACCGTGGCGGCCAACCTCGACCTGCACGCCCGCCTGTTCCACCTGCCGGAGGCCCGGCGCGGTCCGCGCATCGCCGCGTTGATGGAGCGTTTCGGGCTGGATGATTATGCCGACAAGACAGCTGCCGATCTGCCGCTCGGCATCCGTCAGCGCCTGTCGCTCGCCGTGGCCGTGGTCCATGAGCCCCGACTGCTGATTCTCGACGAGCCGACCTCCGGCGTCGACCCGGTGGCGCGCGATGAGTTCTGGGAATTGCTGGTCGAACTGTCCCGCCAGCACGGCGTCACCATCTTCATCTCGACCCATTTCATGAACGAGGCCGAGCGCTGCGATCGTATTTCGCTGATGCATGCCGGCAAGGTACTGGCCAGCGATACGCCGGCCGCGCTGTGCGCCGCGCGCGGCGAAGAGACGCTGGAAGCGGCCTTCATCAGCTATCTCGAGGAGGCTTCGGGGACAGGGAAAGGGGCGGAGGCCGAGGGCGGGGGCGACGCGGCACAGGAGGGCCCCTCCCCCTCCGGTGAGGCGCGCGGCATGGACAGCGCCTTCAGCCTGCGCCGCCTGTTCGGCTATGCCTACCGGGAAGCGCTGGAACTGCGCCGTGACATGATCCGCCTCGGCTTTGCCCTGCTTGGCTCGGTCATCATGATGTTCGTGCTCGGTTTCGGCTTGTCCTTCGATGTCGAGAACCTGCGCTTCGCCGTCCTGGACCACGACCAGACCCCGGAAAGCCGGGACTACATCGCCAACATCGCCGGGTCGCGTTATTTCGTGCAGCGGCCGCCCTTGCGCGACGAGGCCGATCGCGACCGGCGCATGAAGAGCGGCGAGGTTTCCCTGGCCATCGAAATCCCGGCCGATTACGGGCGCGACCTGCGGCGCGGCCGCTCGCCGGAGATCGGCGTGCAGGTCGACGGTGCCATGCCCTATCGCGGCGAGACGATGCGTGGCTACATCGAAGGCATGCACCGTGCGTATGTCCAGCGCCTCTTGCGCGAGCAGGCCGGGCAGCCGGCGGCACAGCCGTTCAGCATCGTGTCGCGCTACCGCTACAACCAGGACTTCAAGAGCATCTATGCCATGGTGCCGGCAGTCATTCCGCTGCTCATGCTGCTCATCCCGGCCATCCTGATGGCGCTGGGCGTGGTACGCGAAAAGGAACTCGGATCGATCACCAATCTTTATGTGACGCCGGTCACCCGCTTCGAATTCCTGGTCGGCAAGCAATTACCCTACATCGCCGTGTGCATGGTCAGCTATTTCCTGATGATGCTGGAAGCCGTCCTGGTTTTTGGTGTGCCGGTCAAGGGCAGTTTCCTGGCCATGACCCTCGGTGCCTTGCTCTATGTCACGGCGACCACCGGCCTCGGCCTGCTCATGTCCACCTTCACCAAGACGCAGATCGCCGCGCTGTTTGGCACGGCCATCGTCACCATGCTGCCGACCATCCAGTTCTCCGGCCTGACCACCCCGGTCGAGTCGCTGCAGGGGGCAGGGTACTGGGTCGGACAGTTCTATCCGGCCACCTACTTCATCCTGATCTGCCGCGGCGCCTTCACCAAGGGCCTGGGTTTTGCCGAACTGTGGCCGTCCTTGCTGACGCTGGCCGCCTTCATTCCGGTGCTGACGCTGGCCAGCGTGGCCCTGCTGAAGAAACAGGAGAAATGACATGGGGCGATTCTCCTGGAGCAACATCTTCCGCCTCGGTCTCAAGGAGCTGCGCAGCCTGGCGGCCGACAAGGTGTTGCTCGCCCTGATCGTCTGGGCCTTTTCGGGGGCCATCTACGAGGCGGCGACCGGCGTTTCGCAGGAGTTGCACAATGCGCCGGTGGCCATCGTCGATGAGGATGCCTCGCCACTCTCCAGCCGGCTGGCGGGGGCGCTCTACCCGCCGTATTTCAAGCCGCCCGAGCTGATCCGGCTCGACCAGGTCGACGCGGCGATGAACAGCAACCGGTACGCCTTCGTGCTGGTTATTCCGCCCCATTTCCAGCGCGACCTCAATGCCGGCCGGCAACCGGAAATCCAGCTCAACATCGACGCCACGCTGATCAGCCAGGCGTTCATCGGCGCCAACTACATTAACCAGATCGTCAGCGGCGAGGTCAGCGAATACCTGACCGGGCGACGCGATGCGGCCACTGCCCCGATCCGCCTGACGACGCGGGCACGCTTCAATCCCAACCTGACCGGCCTGTGGTTCGGCGGGGTCATGGAGGCGATCAACAACGTCACCATGCTGACCATCATCCTGGTCGGCGCCGCCTTCATCCGCGAGCGTGAGCACGGCACCATCGAGCACCTGCTGGTCATGCCGCTGACGCCCTTCGAGATCATGATGGCCAAGATCTGGGCCAACGGGCTGGCCGTCCTGCTGGGTGTTGCCTTTGCGTTGTTCGTGATGGTCCAGCGCGTGTTGCAGGTGCCCATCGCGGGTTCGCTGCCGCTCTTCCTGGCGGCGGCGGCCTGCTACCTGTTCTCGGCGGCATCCATCGGCATCTTTCTCGGCACCATCGCCCGCTCGATGCCCCAACTCGGCTTGCTCATCATCATCGCCATCGTGCCGCTGCAACTCCTGTCCGGCGGCGTCACGCCGCAGGAGAGCATGCCGGAGGCGATCCGCCACATCATGGCAGCAACGCCAACCACCTATTTCGTCCGGCTGGCCCAGGGCATTCTTTATCGCGGCGCCGGGCTGGACGTGGTCTGGCACGACCTGCTGGCGATGACCGCTGTCGGCGCGGTTTTCTTCAGTCTTGCGCTGCTCCGTTTCCGCAAGGCGGTGACGCAGACCCAACTGTGAGCGATATCAGCAAAGGTTGATATGCATCATGGCCGCGCCCGGCCGCTGAGCGGATGATGGATCCGGCTTGTTCATCCACCGGGATTGTTCCAAGTCGACATGTTTTTCCTCAGATGGGTATTCACGGCGACTGCGGTCGCCGCTTTTTTGGGGGCCGCCCGGGCTGCCGACACCGCGGAGCGGCAATTTGCCCGGCTGGCCGCGTTGCCGGAGGAAAGTCTGCAGGCCCGGGCCGGTGAGCGCGTCGAGGTCGATGTCGATCTCTCCGGGGGCGGGCTGGATGCCGAGGTCGATGGCGAACAGCTCAGGGTGCTCTACCGCATGGCCTTCAACCAGCTGGCCGAAGGCTGGAGCTGGCAGCCGCTGGCCGATCCGGTGGCCGAGGATTACTACCGTTTCAAGTTCCTGCCCTTGCAGTCGGTGACCGTGGAGCACGGTGAATACGTGCATGAAGACAAGATCGGCACGCCGCAGCGGATGAAGGTGAACTGGCGTTACGACTACTTTCTGGCCTTCGAGAACCTGTACGACTTTTATGTCCGGACGCCTGACGACGATGCCGGCTTTTCGGCCAGCCTGCCCCCCGGCCTGGCCGGGCATGTCGGCATGCGTGCCATCGCTCGCCTGGTCGAGCCGCTGATCCGCGAAAGCACCACCTTCTGGAAGGCGACCCACGGCCGGCCGATCGATTTTACGCTGAAGAAACGCTACCTCGTCGGCCATCTCGACGAGATCGATTTTGTCGATACGACAAGCGGCGCGGTGCTGTGCCGCATCCGCCCGGGGCGGAGCCACTGTGCCGCCCGGCCGGTAGCGGACGGCCGTTCTCAGCGATAGACGAGAACCGGGATCTTGGAGTGCGTCAGCACCTTGTTCGTCTCGCTGCCGAGCAGGAAACCGCTGATGCCTCGACGGCCGTGCGAGGCCATGAAGATCAGGTCGCAGCCCGATTTTTCTGCTGCTTCGATGATCGCTTCGTAAGGCACATCGCTGGTCGCCGAGGTGGTCGTGCATTCGACGCCGGCTTCGGCACACAGCTGCTGTACTTCGCCGAGGTATTCGGCGGCCTGCTGCTCGGCCAGTTCGGCGAATTTTTCCGGCGTGGTCGGGTCGATCAGGGCACCCTCGCCGAAGTAGGCGATCGGGTATTCCGGCTTGGCGAAGAAGGCGGTGACGCGGGCGCCGGCTTCCTTGGCGAAAGACACGGCGCGTCGCACGGTGGCCCGGGAAAGTTCCGAACCGTCGGTCGGAACGAAGATGTGCTTGAACATGCCTAACCTCCTGAAATGACCTGCTGGCGTTGCATTCCGCCTGCTTGAGGTTCATGCTACAACCAAGTCAGGAGGAATACAAACATGCGTCTTGTCTTTCTGGGGGCGGCGGGTGAGGTCACCGGTTCCTGTACCTTGGTCGAAACGGGCGATGTCCGTTTTCTGGTCGATTGCGGCATGTTCCAGGGCGGTTCCGAGGCACGTCAGAAGAACCAGCGGGCGCTCAACTTCGGCTTTGACGTGCGGCAGATCGATTTCGTGCTGCTGACCCATGCCCATATCGACCATTCCGGCCTGCTGCCGCGGCTGGCGATGCTTGGCTATCGCAGCCCGATCTACACGACGCAGGCGAGCATCGACCTGCTCGAGGTGCTGCTGCCCGACAGCGGCCATATCCAGGAAAAGGAAGCGGAGTGGCAGTTGCGCCACCGCCACCGACGCGGCAAGGACGAGCGCGGCATCGCGCCGCCGTTGTACACCGTGGCCCAGGCCCAGGCCTCGCTCAAACTCTTCAAGCCCGTACGCTACGGTGAAACCTTTCAGCCGGCCGAAACGGTCAGCGTCCGTTATCACGATGCCGGGCACATTCTCGGCTCGGCCTGGCTGGAAGTCACCGTCAAGGGCGAAGGCCGGCCGCGCCGGCTGGTTTTTTCCGGCGATCTCGGCATGTCCGATCGGGCGGTGTTGAATGATCCGGAAACTCCCCCGCCGGAAGCCGACGTGTTGCTCGTCGAATCGACCTATGGCGACCGCCTGCATCGCTCGCTGGCCGATACCGAGGACGAGATCGTCGCCGCGTTCGACCGTACCCGGGCCGCCGGCGGCAATCTGATCATTCCGGCCTTTGCCGTCGGCCGGACGCAGGAAATCCTTTACATGCTGGCCAGCCTCGTCCGCCGCAAGCGATTGGCGCCGCTCAAGGTCTATGTCGATTCGCCGATGGCCGATGCGGCCACCCGCATCACGCTGGCCCACCCCAACCTGATCGATGCGGAGACGCGCGACTTGATCGCCTGGCAAAAAAGGCATCCGGACAAGATGCGCATCGAGTTTGTGGCCGATGTCGAGCGTTCCAAGGCCCTCAACCAGATCCGCAGCGGTGCGGTGATCCTGTCGGCGAGCGGCATGTGCGAGGCCGGTCGCATCAAGTACCACCTGCGCGAGAACCTGCCGCGCAGCGAATGTACCGTGCTGATCGCCGGCTTTCAGGCGGCCGGCACGCTCGGCCGGCGGCTGGTCGATGGCGCGCGGCTGGTCACCATCTTCGGCCAGACGGTGCCGGTCCGGGCGCGCATCTGCACGGTTGGCGGCCTTTCCGCCCATGCCGACCAGAAGGCCTTGCTCGCCTGGCTGCGCGGTTTTCACCGGCCGCCCGGGCGAACTTTTGTCGTGCATGGCGAAGCGGGCGCCTCGGCCAATTTTGCCGCGGCCATCGGTATGCAGCTGGGCTGGTCCGCGGTGCATCTGCCACGCCCAGGCGAATCCTTCACACTGTAAGATAAGCAACGATCTGGTCATTAGAGGATAAAGACATGTCCGGCAATTCCAGCAGCAGGCACAACGGGGTCGACATTCGCAGCGAGAGTCCGATCGAGACACTGGGCAACGCGGTCAGCAAAGCCATCGACCCCTATGGCGTGACTACCTCGATGCTCGCTGCCCAGATGGCGTGGCTGATGCATCCCCAGGAGCTGGCCCGGGCAGCGAATGCCTTGTCCGGCGACCTGCTGGCATTGCAGTCGCACGTCATGCGGCGGGCGCTCGGCATGCAATCGGCCGATGTCATCCAGCCCCATGCCGACGATGCCCGTTTTGCCGACCCGGTGTGGAGCGAATCGCCGACCTGGGACATCGTCAAGGAGTGGTATCTCGCCTTCACGCACCGCCTGGAGGACATGTTCTTCGAAACGCCGGGCTTGTCCGAAAAGGAACGCCGGCGTTCCGCCTTCTGGTTGCGCAACTGGCTGAACATGGTGGCGCCGACCAATTTCTTCTGGCTCAATCCGGTCGCCATGCGGCGTTTCGTCGAAACCAACGGCGAAAGCCTGAAGCAGGGGTGGGGCTATTTCCTGCGCGATCTCAAGGCGAAGAACATCCTGATGGTCGATCCGGAGGCCTTCACGGTCGGCCAGAACCTGGCGACGACACCCGGCAAGGTGATCTTCCGCAACCGGATGATGGAGCTGATCCACTACGAGCCGACGACCGACAAGGTACGGGCGATGCCCATCGTCATCGTCACGCCGTGGATCAACAAGTTCTACATCCTCGACCTGACGCCCAAGAAGAGCCTGGTCAAGTATCTGACCGACCAGGGGTTCTCGGTCTTCATCACCAGCTGGAAGAACCCCGATGCCGAGATGGCCGAGGTGCGCTTCGACGATTACCTGCTGGAAGGCGTCAGCGAGGCGGTGCGCGTCGCCAGCGCATTCTGCAAACAGCCCAAGGTGCATCTGGTCGGCTATTGCATCGGTGGCACGCTGGTCAGCACCTACCTGGCCTGGGCCAACCGGCGCTATGGCCGCGACAAGGTGCCGGTGGCGCACTGGACGCTGTTTACCACACTGACCGATTTTGCCCATCCCGGCGACATCGATGTCTTCATCGACGAAGCCTGTATCGGCGCGCTGGAGGAGTCGATGGCCAAAAAAGGCTATCTTGACGGCAACGAGATGGCGTCGTCCTTCCGCATGCTGCGTTCCAACCCGCTGATCTGGCATTACTGGGAGCACAGCTATCTGCTGGGCGAGCCGCTGCCTCCCTTCGATGTCCTGTTCTGGAACATGGATGCGACGCGCATGCCGCGCGCCATGCATGCCTACTACCTGCGCGAGTTTTACCTCAACAACAACCTGATCAAGCGCGACAAGCTGACCATCGCTGGCGAGGCCATCGACCTGGACGAGATCATCCAGCCGCTTTATGCCGTGACGGCCGAGGATGACCATATTGCCCCGTGGAAGCAGTGCTACCGCATCCGCAAGGTCATCAATGTCGAGGCGCCGGTGCGTTTCGTGTTGTCCACCTCCGGCCACATCCTGGGCATCGTCAATCCGCCGGTCAAACCGCCCAAACGGGCCTACTGGATTGGCGAGCCGGTGCGCAACGAGCATTGGGAGCACTGGTTCGAGCGGGCCGAGAAGCGCGACGGTTCGTGGTGGGAGGACTGGGTGGCCTGGCTGGGCGAGCGGACCGGCGAGTGGGTGGATCCGTACCCGGCGGCCAATCGCCAGTTCCCCGCCCTGGGCAATGCCCCGGGCACCTACGTGCTCGAAAAGTGAAGCGGGACGGGGCGGCCGGCTGGCTCCCGGCTGTCCGAGTTGTTACATTGCCGGCTGAACTCCACGAAGGCGAGACCACCATGACGACAGCCCTGCCCACGTCCGCAGCCCGGGCACCGCAAGCCGGCGCCGATTTGCTGCGCATTGTGCACATCAATGAAGAGATCAAGTCGGTGGTCAATGTCGCCTTCCGGATCAATATCATGGCCCTCAACGCCATCTTTCTGGCCAAGCGGGCCGGTGCCGCGGCACGGGGTTTTGGCGTGTTGTCCAACGAACTGCGCGTTTTTTCGCAGGATCTGCGCGACTGCATGGCGTTGCTGACCAGCCTGGTGCATGGTTGTGTGAACGACGTATCGCGGATGCTGCAGGATATTCGCCACACCCGCCTGCTGCGTCAGGCCGCTGAGCGCGCGAACGGCCGGATGGCCGAGGTGCTGGTGCGACGGGAACACGAGAACGCGCGCCATGCCGCGAGCCTGGCCAGTCAGCGCAAGCAGCTCCAGCGGGCATTGGAGGATGCCTTCCGCCTGGTCGAACTGGGCGGCGTGCTGGCCAAGTCGGCCAAGATCGAGGCGGCCTACGGGCAATCCTTTGCCGTGCCGCTCAGCCAGGTGTCCGGCGAATTCGACGCCATCGTCGGGGAAATCCGCGCCTCGCTCGAGTCGCTGCGCCATTCGGCATTTTTTACCGGCCGCTAGGGGCGGCGGGCAGGACTTCTACCTTCGGGAGCAGATGCGTGAAAACGACCAAGACGATCTTTCAGGACGGTGACCACAAATGGCTCGCCATCGTGCGCGATCCGGAAAAGCCGAATTACCTGATCGACACCAATGAGTATCTGGTGGCGCATGGCGGCCAGGGGCTGCTCCTCGATCCGGGCGGCGCCGAGGTCTTTCCGGCCGTTTTCTCGGCCCTGTCGTCGGAGTTCGATCCGTCGGCGCTGGTCGGCATCTTCGCCTCGCACCAGGATCCGGACATCTGTTCGTCGCTCGCGCTGTGGCTGGAGTTCAATCCCGGCATGCGCTGTTACGTCAGCTGGCTGTGGAGCAGTTTCATCCCGCACTTCGGCGGCCATGCCGATACCTTCGTCAGCCTGCCAGACGCCGGTGCCGACATCTCGCTGAACGGCCTGCCGCTGCAGGCGGTTCCGGCGCATTACCTGCATTCATCGGGCAATTTCAACCTCTACGACAAGACCGCCAAGGTGCTGTTTTCCGGCGATATTGGCGCGGCCTTGCTGCCGCCGGGCGAGGATGGGCTGTTTGTCGAGAACTTCGACCGCCACATTCGTCATGCCGAGGGCTTCCATCGCCGCTGGATGGGCTCCAACGAAGCCAAGCGCCGCTGGTGCGAGCGCGTCGCGCAGATGGAAATCGACATGCTCTGCCCGCAACACGGTGCCATCTACCAGGGGGCGGACGTCGAGCGCTTCATCAACTGGTTCGATGACTTGCAGGTGGGGGTGGTCAGCGGCTGATCCGCGTTGCCCGCAGAGGGCGTTTGGGAAGCCGGGTTGCGGTTGCTGCGGGCCGGCGATTTTGACGGTGGTCAAGGTACGATCGCCGGCGCGCACCGACAATGCTCCTACTGCCAGCAAACGAGAAAGCGATGACCAGCATCCGAACCTTCATGACCGATGATCACCGTCGCTGCGACGACTTCTTCGCCGAGGCCGAACAGGCGATCGGCCGGAAGAACCTGGCGGCGGCCCAGGCGGCCTTTGGCCATTTCCGCACCGCCGTGCTGGCCCACTTCGACGGCGAGGAAAAAACCCTGTTCCCGACTTTCGAGGCGAAGACCGGCATGACCCTGGGGCCGACCCAGGTCATGCGCCTCGAGCACCAGCAGATGCGCGACCTGCTCGACCAGGCGCAAGCCGCGATCCGCGCCGGCGACCTGGAGGAATACCTGGGCCAGGCCGAAACCCTGCTGATCATGATGCAGCAGCACAACATGAAGGAGGAGAACATTCTCTACCCGATGTGCGATCAGCATCTGGCAGCCGAGCTGCCGGCCATTCTCGCGCGCCTGGAAACGGAGATCGCCAGCGAATGAACCACCCCAAGACTCTCCATGTCGTCGATGGCCGCTACATGGAGCCGCCCGGCCCCTTCGAGGCGACCATGGAAATGCTCGACACCCTGAAGGATGGCGAGAAAATGCTGCTCCTCCTCTTCCGCGAGCCGCATCCCTTGTACCGGGTGTTGCGCCAGAACGGCCACCGTTACGACACCGAACTGCTGCCCGACGGCACGTTCGAGATCCTGATTACCCGCTGAGGCGGCGTGCCCCGGGCGCGAGAACTCGCCGAAAGCCGTGCTCTCCTTCGAAAACGCGCCGCCCTTCGCGGCCCCCCTGCGATTTTTTCTGACCGCCCCGTTGTTCGCCGTCCTGGCCGGCCTGCTGGTCATGATCGAGGGGCCAGCGCTCTTTGCCTCGCGCTGGACGCCTGGCGCGCTGGCCGCCACCCATCTGCTCACTGTCGGTTTCATGCTGCAGGTCATGCTGGGTGCCCTGATCCAGATTTTGCCGGTGGTCGCCGGGGCCGACCTGCCCCGGCCGCTGGCCTTGGCCCGGGCCGTTCATGTCGGCCTGACCGGCGGCGGGCTGTTGCTGGTCGTCGGCTTCTGGTTCGGGCTGCCCTGGGCGCTGGCGGTTGGGGGGCTGTTGCTCGGTGCAACGACGAGCCTGTTCCTGGTCGCCCTGCTGTTTGCCCTGCGGGGCGTGCCGTCGACCAGCCCGACCATCGGCGGCCTCAAGTGCGCGCTGTTCGGCCTGGCGGTCGTCGTCGGCCTCGGAGTGCTCATGGCGCTGGCCCTGGCCGAAGGCTGGGCCTTGCCCTTGCCGCCCCTGGCCGACCTGCATGCCGGCTGGGGCCTGGGGGGGTGGGCCGGCATCCTGCTTGCCGCGATGGCCTATGTCGTGGTGCCGATGTTCCAGCTGACGCCGGCTTATCCGGTCCGGCCCAGCAGGGGGTTTCCGCTGGTCGTGCTCGCTGCGCTGCTCGGCTGGAGTGGCGGCGTGTTCTTCGAACAGCCCGGCCTGGTCCGGCTCGGCCAGCTGCTGGCTGCGCTGGCCGGCATCGCTTTCGCCGGGCTGACCCTGCGCCTGCAGGCCCAGCGCCGCCGGGCCAAGGCCGATGCCACCTACCGCTATTGGCAACTGGGCTTGTCGGCCAGCATCGCCGCCCTGCTCATGCTGGCTCTCGTGGCGCTCTGGCCGGCGGTCGGCGCCTTGCCCGGGTGGACGATGGCCTTCGGCATCCTGATCGTCGTCGGCGGTTTCCTGCCCTTCATCATCGGCATGCTCTACAAGATCGTGCCCTTTCTGGCCTGGATGCACCTGCAGAACTACGGCGCGGCGCGGGTCATGGCACCGCCCATGGCCAAACTCTTGCCGGACGCCGGGATTGATCGCCAGATGCTGGCGTACGGCATCGCCTTCGTCCTGCTCCTTGCCGCGGTGCTGCTGCCCGATGCGCTGGGACGACTGGCCGGCCTGGCCTTTGCCGTCGCCAATGGCGGCCTGGCCTGGGTGCTCTACCGGGCGGTCGGCCGTTATCGAACGGCTTGGCTGGAGATGACCCTGAACCTGGCGATCAAGAAGCCGTGAGACGATGATGAGCTACCTCGCCCTCAAGCATCTGCACATCACCTGCGTCGTGCTCAGCGGTCTGGGTTTTTGCCTGCGCGGCTGGTGGATGCTGACCGAGTCGGCGATGCGCCAGCATCGCCTGACCCGGATCTGGCCGCATTTCATCGATACCGCCTTGCTTGGCAGCGCGCTGATCATGGCCTGGATGAGCGGGCAATATCCCTTCGTCCTTGGCTGGCTGACCGCCAAGCTGTTCGGCCTGCTCGCCTACATCGGGCTCGGCGCGATGGCCCTGCGCCGGGGGCGGACGCGGGCAATCCGCCGGCGCTACTTCCTGCTCGCCCTGTTTGCCTATGCCTATATCGTCAGCGTCGCCCTGACGCGCAACCCGCTGGTCTTTTTCTAGGACGGGCGCTTCGCCGCGGTGCTCCCGGTTTTGCCGCCGGACTACATCCGTCCCAGCTTGCGATACAGCGTGTTGCGGCTGATGCCGAGCGCGCGGGCAGCGGAGGAGATGTTGCCGCCGGCGGCTTCGAGGGCGCGCAGGGCGGCTTGCCGGCTGATCGCATCGAGGCTGCTGGCGCCTTCCAGCGGGGCTGCGGCCCAGGGATCGAAGGCCGGTGGCGGGGCGGTACTGCCCGCATTGCCCGGAGGGGGCTCGAACAGCTCTTCCGGCAGATGGGTTTCGGTGATCAGCGTTTCCGTGTCGTCGAGCAGCGCGATGGCGACACGGATGACGTTGAACAGCTGGCGGATGTTGCCGGGCCAGGCATAGCGTTCCATGGCCTGCAGGGCGCCTTCCGAGAAGCGGACCGGGCTGCCGCGCGAGGCGGTTTCAGTGGCGGCCAGTTTGGCGATCAGGGCTCGGATATCGGTTCGTTCGCGCAGGGCGGGCAGGGTGACGCTCATGCCGTTCAGGCGGTAATACAGGTCTTCCCGGAAGGTGCCGCGGGCGACTTCCTCGCGCAGCTTGCGGTGGGTGGCGCAAACCAGCGAAATGTCGACCTGGATGGCGCGGGTGCTGCCGAGCGGCGTGACGCAGCGTTCCTGTAGGACGCGCAGCAGCCGGGCCTGCAGGTTGAGCGGCATGTCGCCGATTTCGTCGAGGAAGAGGGTGCCGCCGTGCGCCTGCTGGATCTTGCCGGGGGCGCCTTCCTTGCGCGCGCCGGTGAAGGCGCCGCCCTGGTAGCCGAACAGCTCGGATTCGATCAAGGTTTCCGGAATCGACGCGCAGTTCAGGGCGACGAAGGGCGAGTCGCGGCGCGGGCCGCTGTTGTGGAAGGCCTTGGCGAACATTTCCTTGCCGGCGCCGGATTCGCCCTGGATCAGGATCGGGATGTCGCGGCCGAGCATGCGGCGGGCGCGGTCGATGGCGGCCTGCAGGCGCTCGTCGCCTGTATTGAGGGTGTCGAGGGTCAGCTTCGGGGCAGCGGCGCTTTCCGGCCGACGGGCGGCCGGGCGGGCCGCCGGGATCTCGTCGAAAACCCGGCCGGCCACTGCCAGCGGCGGCAACTGACCGCGCAACTGGAGGTGGATGGCCTTGCCATTGACGTGGATTTCGTGACTGCCTTGCGGGTTGTGGCGCAAGCGGTCGACGAGGACCGCCAGGTTGCTTTCGAAAACCATCGAGAAATCGCGGCGCACCGCATCGATCTGGCGGATGCCGAGAATTTCGGTGCCGTTGCGGTTGATTGCCAGCACCTGGCCGTCCGGCGTCACGGCGGCCAGGCCTTCCTTCGGGCTGCCCAGGTAATCGGCCCGCGGGTGGAAGCAGACCAGGATGTCACGGGCGTGCACCGCTTCGAACAGGCGCTTTTCGACGATGGCCGACGACAGGCGGACCAGACCGAGGGTGTGGCGCTGGTGGCTGCGGTAGTCGCCGGAAATGTCGAGGACGCCGATCAGCCGGCCATCCGGTCCGAAGATGGGGCTGGCGCAGCAGGTCAGGAAGCCGTTATGTTCCAGGAAGTGTTCGCTGCCCAGTACGGACACTGGAGCTTCTTCGAGCAGGGCGGTGCCGACGGCGTTGGTGCCGACCACGTTCTCGTCCCACGAGGCGCCGGCCGACAGGGCGACGCGGTCGGCCCGGCTGACGAAGTCGGCATCGCCCACCGTTTCGAGCAGCAGGCCGTTGGCGTCGGCCAGGATGACCATGCTGCCCGAATCGCGGATTTGCTCGAAGACGTGTTCCATGATCGGCCGCCCTTGGATGAGCAGGCAGCGGTTGCGTTCCTGCTCCGTCTTCAGCGCGACGCGGTCCATCGGCGACATGACTGGGGTCAGGCCCGTATCGCTCAAGCCGAAGCGCCGGCAGCGCTCCCAGGAACGGATGATCAGCGGATCGACCAGGCCCTCGGGCACCAGGCCGCGGTCGAAAAAGAGCTTGCGCGCCTGTTGCAGGCGTTCGCCATGTGCTTCGGCAACTAATTGCATTTGTCCCATCTCTCCTCCGGGTGTCCCAGACTGTTTTTGTTGTGTTGTTGCAAAACGTAACACCTGCACTTTTTATCAGCAATGCAGCGAGCAGTGTGTCCTGGGTTTAAGCAAATGCTGTGCCAGGTGTTCCGCGCGCTTTTCATTTTCCTGCAAATTGGCCATGGGTGGCGTCAGATCATGGTTTGGACGCGCCGGGCGATGCGCTGGCACAGGGATTGCAGAAGTCTCCCCACAAAGGCAGTAACCCGAACCCAATCAAGGAGACATTGTGAAACACGCAACCCGTACCCTCGGCGCCCTGGTCGCCGCTCTCGCCATCGGTATCGCCGCTCCCCAGGTCTTTGCGCATGGCGACGTCGTGCCGCAGGCGGTCGATATCAGCGGCCTGAAACCGCTTGGCGCGGATTTCCTGTCCGCCAATCCGTATCGCAAGGATGCGACCGCGATCCGCATCGGCGATTCGGCCTTCAATCAGAACTGTGCGCGCTGTCACGGTCTGGGGGCCGTATCCGGTGGGATCGCGCCGGATCTGCGCTATCTGCCGCTTGGCGACGAGGGTGACGAAGTTTTCCTGCAACGCATCCGCAAGGGCGCGGTGCGCGATGGCCGTGTCTATATGCCGCCGTTCGAAGGCATCCTGCCCCAGGAGGCGATGTGGGCGATCCGTGCCTGGCTGGAAACCGTCCATGAAGAATGACCGCCGCCTCTGGCTGAAGGCCCTCGTCAGCCTGCCGCTCGCCACCGCCTTGCCGGCCTCGGCCAATGCCCTGGAAACCATTCGTCAGCGCGGCCGCCTGCGGGTCGCCGTGTATAACGATTTTCCACCCTATTCAATGGCCGGCGGCAAGGGGATCGATGCCGACATCGCCCGCGCCCTGGCCGCCAAACTGGGGGTGACGGCCGAAATCGTCGGTTACAACGCCGACGAGGACATGAACGACGACCTGCGCAACATGGTTTGGAAAGGTCACTACCTCGGCGCCCAGCCGTCGGATGTGATGATGCACGTGCCGGTCGATGAATACCTGGCCAAGGCCAATGACAAGGTCCGTATCTTTGGCCCCTACCACCGGGAGCGCATCGCCCTGGCCCGCCTGCCGGAGCGGGTACCGCAGGCCCCCACCGGCTCTGCCGCCGTGGCCCTGGAGGTATTTACCCGCGAGAAGATCGGTGTCGAAACGGCCTCGCTGGCGGATTCCTTCCTGCTTTCCGTACTCAATGGCCGCTTGCGCGAGAACGTCGTGCATTTCAAGACGGTGGCCGAGGCGACCCGGGCGATGAACGACGGCAAGGTGGCTGCCGTGATGGCCCAGCGCGCCGAACTGGAAGCCGCCCTGCAGGGGGATGGCCGGGCAGTGATCGAGACGCCGCAATTGCCCGAGCTCAAGGTGGATAGCTGGCCGCTGGGCATGGCGGTCAAGGCCGAGGAGATGGAACTGGCCAACGCACTGGCCGCGGCCCTCGGCGAATTGAGGCGGGAGGGCACTATCGCCGCCATCTTCAAACGTTACGGCATTTCCCATCAACCGGCCTGAGAGGTTCGCCATGCCCGCCATTTCCCTGCTCTGCGCCGCCCTGCTGACGCTGATCGCCGCGCCAGCCCTGGCCGGGCCGCTGGCGTATGTGCCGAACGAGAAGTCGGCCAGCGTCAGCGTCATCGATACGGCGACCGACCAGCGGCTGCGCGATCTGCCGCTCGGCGAGCGGCCGCGCGGCATTGCTGCCGGCGGCGGCCTGCTGTATCTGACCGATGGCCAGACCGGCCACTTGTTGGTGGCCGAGGCGGCAAGCGGCCGTTTGCTGCGGCGAATCGCGGTGGGTGACTCGCCCGAGGGCGTGAGCCTGTCGCCGGATGGCCGTTGGCTGGCGGTGGCTGTTGAGGACGACAACAGTGTCGTGCTGCTGAGCGCGCCCGAGGGGGAGGTGGTGGCGCGTATCAAGGTGGCCGGCAAGAATCCCGAACATGCCGTGTTCAGCCCGGATGGCCGCTGGCTGCTGGTTAGCGCCGAAGAGGCGGAACAGGTGGATGTCATCGACGTGGCCGCCCGCCGCCAGGTGGCCAGCCTGCCGGTCGGCAAGCGGCCGCGCGGCATTGGCTTCCTGCCCGATGGCAGCCGGGCCTATGTGGCGAGCGAGGTGGCCGGCAAGGTCTACGTCATCGACGTGGCCGGGCATCGGGTGGTCGCCGAAATCGCCGCCGGCCAGTTCCCGAATGGTATCGCGGTGCAGCCGGATGGCCGGCGGGTCTTTGTCTCGAACGGACGCGATCCGTCGGTGATGGCGATTGACGTGGCCAGCCAGCGGGTGATCGCCACCATCGAGGTTGGCAAGCGCCCGTGGAACATGGCCGTCACGCCGGACGGCCGCAAGTTGTACGTTGCCAACGGCCGCTCCGGTACGGTTTCGGTCATCGACACGGCCAGCCTGCGCAAGACCGGCGACATTCCGGTCGGCGTATTGCCCTGGGGGGTGGCCATCCCATGATCCCGTCACGCTACACGCTGCCTGCCATCCTGCTGCACTGGGCGCAGGCGGTCATCGTGGTCTGGCTGTTCTGGCTGGGCTGGACCATGGTTGATCTGCCCAAGGGGGCCGAGCGCAGCGCCGCTTATGGCCTGCACAAATCGCTTGGCCTGCTCATGCTGCTGGCGGCGGTCGTGCGGCTCGCCTGGCGGGCCGGGCACCCGCCACCGGCACCGCTGGCCGGTGGCGGGCAGGCGCGACTGGCGACGGCGGTGCATCACCTGCTGTATGTTTTCTTGATCATGGCGCCGCTGGCCGGCTATTTTGCCTCGTCCTTCACGCCCTATCCGCTCAAGTTCTTCGGGGTCGAGTTGCCCAGGCTGGGGTGGCCGGACGAAGGGCTGAACGGCGTTTTCAAGCGGCTGCACGGGGCATTCGTCTGGGGCGGGGCCGGCCTGATCGCCCTGCATGTCGCCGGTGCCTTGAAGCATGTCGTGCAGCGCGATGGCACACTCGGCCGGATGTGGCCGGGTTGGCTGTTCAAAAAATGAACAACCTGCTCCATTCCGGAGCAGGTTGTTACGCCTAAAGTCATAGTGCAGACTGCGCCGCCTGCGTGTCATGGATCCACGAAAGCCACCTGCGGGTGGCTTTCGTGCTGTCAGGTCGCGATCCGCTGCGGGCCTGAACGATTACGAAGAAAGTTATACTTCGCGTCGCCCGGACTGCCGACGCGTGCGCGATGGCGTGCCGTGGGCTGGTTTGGCCGGGGGTACTCAGGGAGCTTCCTTTTTCGAGATGATCGCGAACCGGGATGGGTGGCCGGCGGCGCCGGATGGCGCGCCGGGCGATGCAGCAGACGGAGCACTGGCGCGCCGCCAGTACCGGCGGATGCTGGCGGCGTTGGGGGGCAATTATCTGGTCGATACCCTGCTGCTCGGCCTCTTTGCCCTGGCCGGGACGGTGCAGGCCAGCGTGCCGGCGGCCTATTTTGCGGCTGGCCTGGGTCATGTTCTGCTGTTTGCGCTGCTCTGGGGCGGCGATGCGCCGGAGCGGCCGGTCTGGCGGCAACGGGTCGAATGGCAGGTTGCGTACGCGGTGGCTGTGCAACTGGTTTTCGTGGCCTGGGTGCCGGCCATCACGACGTATTTCCTGTCCATCATCTTCATCGTTTTTGCGTTTGCCAGTCTGCGCCTGGGTATCCGCAATGCCTTGCTGATGTGGGCGCTGGCCATTCTGGCGACCGGCGCGGTACTCGTCGCTTTTCGCGGCAACCGGGTCGGCGTGGCCTCGCCGAGTGCTTTCGAAGCCGTGGTCATCTGGGCCAGTTTCGCGCTGGTCCTGTTGCGCTGCCTGCTGCTCGGTTATTACGCAACCCGGTTGCGCCTGCGCATTTTTCAGGAAAATCGCCATCTCGCCGAAGAAATTGCCGAACGCAAGGCGATGGAGGCGGAACTGGAGCGGCACCACCTGCATCTCGAGGAACTGGTCGAGGAGCGAACGCGGGCCTTGTCGGTGGCCAAGGAGGCGGCAGAGGCGGCGAACCGGGCCAAGAACACCTTTTTGTCGACGATGAGCCACGAACTGCTGACCCCGCTCAGCGGCATGATTGGCTTGACCGAACTGCTCAAGCGGCGGGTCGACGAGGCGCAAAGCCGGGAATTTCTCGACCGCATCGGCGATGCACAGAGCCGCTTGCTGCACGTGATCAACAGCGTGCTCGAATTCAGCAAGCTGGAGGCCGGCCGCTTGAGCATGGCATGCCATGCCTTCACGCTGGATTCGGTCATGCAGCGCGTGCTTGCCCAGTTTGCGGTGCCGGCCGAACAGAAGGGGCTGACGCTGGAAATCGCCGATTTGTCGGCCTGGAACAGCGTACCGCTGTTCGGCGACGCAGAGCGCATCGGCCAGATCCTGATCGAACTGACCGGCAATGCGCTGAAATTCACCGAGCGGGGTACAGTGCGGGTCACTTGCCAGGTCAGCGCATTGCCTGGCGAAGCCGTGTTGTGCCGCTTCGAGGTGGCCGATACCGGGATCG
The DNA here is from genome assembly GCA_046297855.1 of Azonexus sp. Lineage (GTDB taxonomy): Bacteria > Pseudomonadota > Gammaproteobacteria > Burkholderiales > Rhodocyclaceae > Azonexus. The sequence continues at coordinate 13,040 of JBKBHB010000008.1, read as the reverse complement.
GCATTCCGCCCGACAAGTTGGAGAGCGTCTTCAACGATTTCGAGCAGGTCGATGGCTCGTATGCCCGTTCCTACAGCGGCATCGGCCTGGGGCTGGCGATCTGCCGGCAACTGGCCGAGCTGATGGGGGGGCGGATCGGTGTGTCCAGCCAGCCGGGCGTTGGCAGCACCTTCTGGCTGTCGTTGCGTCTGCTCAAGGACTCTGGCGCGACGGCCTGATCGGTCGCGCCAGGCGGGCTCATTCCAGTGCGAGAATCCAGGCGATGGCTGCCTTCAGATCGTCGTCGCCGATTTTGTCGGCCGGGTGCGGGATCATCGGTACCTGCCCCCAGTTGCCGGCGCCACCGTGGCGAACCTTGTCGAACAACATGGCCGGCGCCTTGGCATCGCCCCGGTATTTGGCGGCGACTTCCTTGTAAGCCGGGCCGACGCGTTTCTGGTCGGTGGCATGGCAGGCAACACAGCGTGCCTTTTTGACGATCGCTTCGGAGGCTTGCGCCGGCGGCGTGGCGAGCATGACCATGGCGGCGGCCAGGCCGAGGAGGAGGGAGTTTTGCAGAGTCTGGTTCATGGGGGATCCTGGGTCTAAACGAGGCCGGCAGTCTGCAGGGCGGCCCATTCGGCATCGGTGAACAGCCGGGAGCGGGTCAGGAAGGCCTTGCCGGTGCCACCTTCGAGCGAGAAGGTGTCACCGCGCCCATCCATGACGTCGATGATCAGTTGTGTATGCTTCCAGTATTCGTACTGCGTGGCGGTCATGTAGAAAGGCACGCCGCCGATGTCGCCGAGGTGGATTTCGTAGGGGCCGATGGTCACTTCGCCCTGCAGGTAGCAGTTCGGGGAGCTGTTGTCGCAGCAGCCGCCGGATTGCAGGAAAAGCAGGTTCGTTCCGTACTGGGCTTTCAGGGTGTCGATCAGCGCGGCGGCGGCCGGGGTGGCAATGACACGTTCAACCATGCGGTACTCCCGAGGCGAAGGCCAAAAAGAGGGGGCGGTTGCCCGCCCCCGAAAAGTTGCCCGCAAACAGGGCCAATGGAGGAGATGCCTCTGATGCGCCCGCCCTGCGGCCGGCGCAGAAGGGGACGCTTAGAAGAAGCCGAGCTTGTTTTCCGAGTAGGAAACGAGCAGGTTCTTGGTCTGCTGGTAGTGGTCGAGCATGACCTTGTGGGTCTCGCGGCCGATACCGGATTCCTTGTAGCCGCCGAAGGCTGCGTGCGCCGGGTAGGCGTGGTAGCAGTTGGTCCAGACACGGCCGGCCTGGATGGCGCGGCCCATGCGGTAGGCGACGTTGCCGTTGCGGCTCCACACGCCGGCGCCGAGGCCGTACGGGGTGTCGTTGGCGATGGCCAGGGCTTCGGCTTCGTCCTTGAAGGTCGTCACGGCGAGTACCGGCCCGAAGATTTCCTCCTGGAAGATGCGCATCTTGTTGTGGCCTTTGAACAGGGTCGGCTGGATGTAGTAGCCGCCGTCCAGATCGCCGCCCAGCTTGGCCGGTGCGCCGCCGATCAGGCACTCGGCGCCTTCCTGCTTGCCGAGCTCGAGGTAGGACATGATCTTGGCCATCTGCACGTCGGAAGCCTGGGCTCCCATCATGGTTTCGGTATCCAGCGGCGAACCCTGTTTGATGGCGGCGACGCGCTTCAGCACGCGCTCGATGAACTTGTCGTAGATCGATTCCTGGATCAGGGCGCGCGACGGGCAGGTGCAGACTTCGCCCTGGTTGAAGGCGAACAGCACCATGCCTTCGATGGCCTTGTCGAGGAAGGCGTCGTCCTTGTCCATGATGTCGGCGAAGAAGATGTTCGGCGACTTGCCGCCCAGTTCCAGGGTGGCCGGGATCAGGTTGTTGGCGGCGGCCTGGGCGATGACGCGGCCGGTGGCGGTGGAGCCGGTGAAGGCGATCTTGGCGATGCGCTTGCTGGTGGCCAGCGGCATGCCAGCTTCGCGGCCGAGGCCGTTGACGATGTTGAGCACGCCCGGCGGCAGCAGGTCGGCGATCAGCTCGACCAGGATCATGATCGAGATCGGGGTCGACTCGGCGGGCTTGAGCACGACGCAGTTACCGGCGCCCAGCGCCGGGGCCAGCTTCCAGGCGGCCATCAGGATCGGGAAGTTCCACGGAATGATCTGGCCGACGACGCCGATCGGTTCGTGGATGTGGTAGGCCATGGTGTTCTCGTCGATTTCCGAGATCCCGCCTTCCTGGGCGCGCAGGCAGCCGGCAAAGTAGCGGAAGTGGTCGACGGCGAGCGGGATGTCGGCATTCAGGGTTTCGCGGATTGGCTTGCCATTGTCGACCGTTTCGGCGTAGGCCAGCAGTTCCAGATTCTGTTCGAGGCGGTCGGCGATCTTGAGCAGGATGTTGGAGCGGGTCGTGGCATCGGTCTTGCCCCATTTCGGGAAAGCGGCGTGGGCAGCGTCGAGGGCCAGTTCGATGTCCTCGGCGGTGGAGCGGGCGGCCTGGGTGTAGACCTTGCCGTTGATCGGGGTCACGACGTCGAAATACTGTCCCTTGACCGGGGCTGTCCACTTGCCGTTGATGAAGTTGTCGTAGCGGGCCTTGTAAGCGATCTTGGCGCCGGCGGTGCCGGGAGCGGCGTAAATCATGATTGTCTCCTGTCTTGTGAATGACGTTGCGGGTGAAGTTCAAGGCCGGCGGGGCGGAATGCTCCGCCGTGACTCGTGCCTACAGGAGTGCATCCCCCATGCCAGCCCGGCAGATGGCCGCTGGATGGATAGTGGATCCTTATGAATCAATGGCTTGCAATTTGTTGCTGACGGCTGCGTCGGGCCGGGGGTGATGCGTCGTGGAGCAGCTGCTGAATTCTGGAGCAGCCTGTTGTGCGCTGGGCGTGGAAGCCGCGCCTTTCAGGCCTGTCGGCAAAGGCGGTGAACATGCCGGCTGAATTGTGCGATATTTGTCATGCTCATTTCATGACGCCGTTTTTTCGGCTTTTTTCGGAAGCGAATTGCATGGCCCGGCATCGGTTACGGCACCGCCTTCTCATCATCGCCCTGGGCGTATGGACTGCCCTGATCGGCTTTTCCGTCTTCTGGAACCTCAGCAATACCGAAGCGCAGATCATGAAGCTGGCCTACACCGAAGCGCAGGCCAACCTGAACAAGGATATTTCCTTCCGGCGCTGGGGAACGCTGCATGGCGGCGTGTACGTGCCGATCACCGACACCCAGAAATCGGTGCCCTTCCTGGCCCATGTGCCGGGGCGTGATGTCGTGACGACCGACGGCCGGCAACTCACGCTGCTCAATCCCGCCTCCATGCTGCGCCAGATGATGGACCTCTACGCGAATGATTATGGCGTGCGGGGCCGGATCACCGGCCTGCGTTTCCTCAACCCCGGCAACGCGCCGGACGCCTGGGAGCGCGAACAGCTCGAACGTTTTACGCGGGGCGAGGCGCGCGAAGTGTGGGCGGTGAACCAGATCGACGGCAAGCCTCACCTGCGCTATCTGCGGGCGATGTTCATGGAGCCGGGCTGCGACAAGTGCCACGCCATTCTCGGCTACAAGACGGGCGACATGCGTGGCGCCACCGGCCTGAATCTGCCGCTGGCACCCTATCTGGAGCAGGTGGCGACAGCCAAGTTCAACCTCGGCCTGACGCATGCAGTGATCTGGCTGATCGGCCTGGGTGGCATCTTTTGGGGCAACTGGCTGGGCGCCAGCTGGGCTCGTGAGCGCGATCAGGCCCATGCCGCACTGCTGCGGCATCGCGACGACCTGGAAAGGCAGATCGCCGAGCGGACGGCCGAGCTGTCGGAATCGATGCGCGCCGCGGAAGCCGCCAGTCGCGCCAAAAGCACCTTCCTCGCCAACATGAGCCACGAAATCCGCACGCCGCTCAATGCCATCAACGGCGGGCTCCACCAGTTGCGGCGCAGCGGCCTGCCGGCAGCCCAGCTGGCCCTGCTCGACAAGATCGACACGGCCGGCCGCCATCTGCTGGACCTGATCAATGGCGTACTCGATCTGTCAAAAATCGAAGCCGGCAAATTCACGCTGACCCAGGCCGCCCTGTCGGTGCGCCAGGTCGTCGGCAACCTGCTGGCGATGCAGCAGGCACGGGCCGCGGAAAAGGGCCTCGCCCTGCGCGCCGAGATCGATCCGCGCATTCCGGATAGCCTGCTCGGTGACAGCCTGCGCCTGCAACAGGCCTTGCTCAACTACGTCGGCAATGCCCTCAAGTTCACCGATGCCGGCAGTGTGACCTTGCGTGTCCGCCTGCTTGAACAGACGACGGACGAGGTCCGGCTGCGCTTTGAAGTCGAGGATACCGGCATCGGCATCGCAGCGGAGGATTTGCCGACGCTGTTCTCGGAATTCGAGCAAATCGACAATTCATCGACCCGCCGTCATCGCGGCACCGGTCTCGGGCTGGCCATCACCCGCAAGATTGCCCGCCTGATGGGCGGTGAGGCCGGAGCGGAGAGCCAGCTGGGGCAGGGCAGCCGGTTCTGGTTCGAGGGGTGTTTTGCCATCGATCATGCCGGGCCGGCCTGCCAGCCGGCGGTCGATCTCGAAACGCTGATCCGCCGTCTGGCCGAGGTCGGACGTGGCAAGCGCCTGCTCTTGGCCGAGGACGATCCGATCAACCAGGAGATTGCCCGGTCGCTGCTCGAAGACGTCGGGCTGGTTCCTGACATCGCCGGCGACGGCCGCCAGGCGGTCGATGCGGCAGCCCGCCAGACTTACGACCTGATCCTGATGGACATGCAGATGCCCGTCATGGACGGTCTGGCGGCCACCCGCGCCATCCGCGCCTTGCCGGGCGGTGGCCGGGTGCCGATCGTGGCGATGACCGCCAACGCCTTTGCCGAAGATCGTCAGCGGTGCATCGAGGCCGGCATGAACGATTTTCTCGCCAAGCCGGTCGAGCCCGAGCGCCTCTACGCCACCCTGCTGCGCATTCTGGCGGGCGCCGAGGGGGTGGCCTATTCGGCGTAGAAACCGACGCCGATCAGGCTGTCGTTCTCGCGGCGGATGAAGGTGCGCTTCTTTTCCACGGCATTGGTCACCGGGTTGCGCCAGACATAATCGACGGTGCCTTCGCCCTTGGTCTTGGCCAGCTCGAGCATTTCCCGGATCAGCGGCTTGCCCTCGACGTCATGCAGGTCGGTGGCATCGGCGCCCACCCACTTCGGGTTCATGCCGTGGGCCTCGAAGCGGCCGCTTTGCAGGTTGACGGCAAAAACATAGAGATCGTCGCGCACGAAGTTGCCCCGGGTATCGTTGAAGCGGGCGGCCGCCTGGGCGATGCCCTGTTTCCGGACTTCGGCGCAGGCCGCGTCGAGCAGCTTGCGGGCGTCGTCGGCCGTCGAACGGGGCGCGTAGTAACCGACGCCGAGGATGTAGTCGCCTTCACGGTGCAGCCAGGCCACCTTGGGCTCCACCCGGTTGCTCTTGCGGTTGAGCCAGACGTAGCGGATCTTCGCTTCCGGTTGCTTGTCGGTGACGGCGATCATGTTGCGGAACAGCGGGTTGCCGGACGCATCGACGGTGTCCAGGACATTGAGGCCGACCAGATCAGCCGGTGCGGCACCGTTGGCGAGGTAGGTCCCCTTGGCGTCGATCACGTAAACGTAAAGATCCTTTTTCACGAACGGGCCGCTGCGGTTGTTGAAGGCTTTCCACGACTTGTCCGGGCCATTGGCCTTCAGGTAGCTGACTGCCTGGTCGAACAGGGCGCGGGCTTCGCGCGGCGTGGCATGGTCGGCAGCGCTGACCAGCGAACTGGCGATGACGAGGCTGAGGGCGGCGAGCCCGTGGGGAATGCGGCGTGGCATGAGAAGGTCTCCGTTTGGTTTGAGTGAAGGGTGCAGCGCCAGCAGCAGCCAATCGAAGCACGCGGCTCCGGGGGGCGCGTGGCTCGACGACTGATGGCGAAATGCCGGGGTACTTCCGTGCAAGTTCAATGCCGGATTGGGAACGGTGCGCCAAGGGGGAAGGGCGGGGCGGTTTTCGGTCCGTTGCAGTGCGTGCCGGAACGAACTGTTCCGGAATGGAGCAATCGGCTGATCAAATGTCGAACAGTCGGCCTGTCTCTTGAACATCAACGCGACGCATGCCGATGACTGGATCATTCCGGAAAGGCGTCTAGACTGAGAGTGGGTTTTGCCTTCCGGAAGGTTTCTCCGGAGGGGTTAATCGTTGTTGGGGAGTGCAATCATGACCAAGAGGAATCTCAGAATCCTGTTCCTGGCCCTCGCAATGGGCGGTTTCGGTGCTGGCGCAGTGGCCGATGAGGCGCCGATCTACGGCAGCCAGTTGATGACCAACCAGGAGCGCATCGAGCATCGCAACCAGTTGCGTAATGCCAAGACGGTCGAAGAACGCGAGCAGATTCGTCTGCAGCATCACGAGCAGATGCAGTTGCGCGCCAAGGAGCGCGGGGTGACCCTGCCGGATGCGCCGCCACCCCAGGGCGCCGGCATGGGCCGCCGCATGGGGCCGGGCGGTGGCATGGGTCCCGGTATGGGGGGCATGGGTCCCGGTCGCAATCGCTGAAAGGGGGGGCCGGGGTGGCCCGGCCACCTGGGCGCCGGGGCCGCTGTATTTCCGGCACGGCACCCCGCGACGGGCGCGGCGAACAACCGGAACGGTCGCGCCGGACTTGGGTTGTGGCCGGATTTCCGATAGCCTCTGCGTCATGGCTTTGAAGAGAGAAATTCCGTGCGCCGTCCTGGTTCGGCCGCGCATCTATCTGGGTGAGGCGGTTTCCATCGGGCCCGGCAAGATCGACTTGTTACGTGCCGTCGCTGAAACGCGTTCGATCGCGGCGGCGGCCCGCTCGCTGGGCATTCCCTACAAACGCGCCTGGTTGCTGATTGATTCCCTGAACGAAGGTTTCGGGCGTCCGGTGGTTGATGCGGCAACCGGTGGCAAGGGAGGGGGCGGGTCCTCATTGACGACGCTGGGGGAACAGCTGATTGCCGCGTACGATGCCCTGGAACGGCGCCTCAATGCTGAAGCGGTTTCGGAGCTGGAGATGCTGCGCCAGCTCGCCGGGAGGGTTTCGGCTTGATCGGCACTTTGCTCGGAACGGGCGGATACGTTAGACTTTCGTTATGTTCTTTTTGACCTAACGGATGCGCGGACCCATGCCGGGGGCTTGCCCGTTGGATTATTTTTTGACGATACGACCACCCGAAAGGACTTCCCACCATGCGCCCATTCCGCCGCTGGCTGCTCGCCAGCTTGCTGTTCTGTTCAGCGGCCGCTCACGCCGAGAGTCTGTTGATCTTTGCCGGTGCCGCGACCGTGCCGCCGACGACCGATGCGGCCAAAGCTTTTGAGAAAAAGACCGGCGTCAAGGTCAATGTGGTGTTCGGTGGTTCGGGTTATGTGCTTTCCCAGATGAAACTCGCCAAGCAGGGGGATCTCTATTTCCCCGGCTCGTCCGATTACATGGAGATTGCCAAGCGCGATGGCGACGTGCTGCCGGCGACCGAAAGGGTCATTGTTTATGTCGTGCCGGCCATCAACGTGCAGAAGGGCAACCCGCACCGTATCAAGGGACTGAAGGATCTTCTCAAGCCGGGTCTGCGGGTGGCCATCGCCAATCCGGAAGGCGTCTGCGTCGGCGCCTATGCCGTGGAAATCTTCGAGAAGGAATTGACCCGGGAGGAGCGCGAGCAGCTCAAGGCCAATATCAAGAACTACACCGGTTCCTGCGAGCAGACGGCCACCGCCATTTCGCTCAAGCTCGCCGATGCCGTGGTCGGCTGGCGCGTCTTCCAGTACTGGGATCCGGAGCGCATCGAGACCATTCCGCTGCCCCAGGAACAGATTCCGCGCATCGGCTACATTCCCATCGCGATTTCCAAGTTCAGCAAGCAGCCCAAGCTCGCCCAGCAGTTCATCGATTTCGTGACCGGCAAGGAGGGCCAGGCGATCTTTGCCAAGTACAGCTACTTTGCCGACCCAGAGGCGGCTTTCAAGTGGGTCGGCGCGGTCAAGCCGGTCGGGGGTGAATACGTCGTGCCCAAGGAGTGGATCAACCTGCGCACCGCGGTCGATCCGCAGAAAGTGGCGAAGTGATGCGCGAGAGGGCTGGTACCACCGGATTCCGTGTCAGCGTTGCTGCCGCGCTGGCGGTCCTGGCCCTCTACGCGGGACTGATTGTCTCGCTGGCCTGGTTTCTCGACGGAGACATCTTTTCCCGCACCTTGCTGGCCGAGCGCAGCTTTTTTTCTGTCAAGCTGTCGCTCCTCGCCGCCACGGTCGCCACCTTGCTGGCCCTGGCGCTTGCCATTCCCGCCGCCTACGCGCTGTCGCGCCATGATTTTCCGGGCAAGGAGGCGGCCGAAACAGTGCTGGAGTTTCCCATCATCGTGTCGCCTGCGGCGCTGGGGGCCATCATCCTGATCTTCTTCAACAACCCGCTCGGGGAGTGGCTGCAAGAGAACACGATCTACTTCGTGTTCAACTTTGCCGGCATCGTGCTGGCCCAATTCATCACTATCCTCGGTCTTGCGGTGCGCATGTTGAAAGCGGCTTTCGACGAGGTGCCGGTTGAACTGGAAACCGTCGCGCGAACCCTGGGCGCCAGCCCGCGCCACAGTTTTTTCACCGTCACCCTGCCGTTGGCCAAGAACGGCCTGATCGCCGCCTTCATCCTGACCTGGGCCAAGGCGCTGGGCGAGTTTGGCGCCACCCTGATGGTTGCCGGTTCGATGGCCATGCGTACGGAAACCCTGCCGATCGCCATTTTCTTGCGGTTGTCCTCGGCCGATATTGAGGGCACGGTCGCGCTGATCCTGATCCTCGTTGTCATCGGGCTGACCGCACTGTTTGCGGCGCGCCGCATTTTGGGAAGGGCGGCCCGTGCTTGAGGTCGCGCATCTCGCTGCGCGGGCCGGGGAATTTGCGCTCACCGATATCAATTTCACGATCGGCGCGGGGCAATGCCATGCCATCCTCGGGCCCTCGGGGTCCGGGAAAAGCACGCTGCTGCGCGCCATCCTGGGCACGCTCCCGCTTGCCGGCGGCCACATCCGCCTGGCCGGCACGGACATTACCAAGCTGCCCGTCGAACAGCGCCAGCTTGGCTACGTTCCGCAACACCTCGGGCTGTTTCCCCACCTGTCGGTGGCGGACAACCTGCGTTACAGTGCGCGTGCCCGTCGCGTTCCGGAAGCCGAGTATCGGCCCTTGCTCGACAGGCTGGTTGAAATTACCGACATCGGCAGCTTGCTGGACCGCCCGATCGCCACGTTGTCGGGCGGGGAGCGCCAGCGTGTCGCCCTGGTCCGCGCCCTGGCGGCCAATCCGCGCCTCGTTTTGCTGGACGAACCGTTTACGGCGCTGAACGAAAGCCTGCGCCGGGAGCTGTGGTGGCTGGTCAAGGAGCTGCAAAGCGAACGGGGCCTGACGGTGATGATCGTGACGCATGATCTGGCCGAAGCCCACATCCTGGCCGAGCACATCACGGTCCTGATCGACGGCAGCCAGGCGCAAGCGGGCGATAAGACATGGGTTTATCGTCGTCCGGCCAGCGAAGCGGTCGCCCGCTTCCTTGGCTTGAAAAATCTCTTTGCGGCCCGGGCGATCGGCCGGGGCATCGTGGACTGCCCGGCCCTGGGCGGATCATTGCGTGTCGCGGACTGTGCGTGCGAGAGCGGGGCGGCATGGCTGGCCATCCGGGCGGAGCATGTCGCGTTGCGTCGCGAGGACGAACCGCCCCACGAGGAGGAAACCTGCCTGGCCGGCCGCTTCGAAGCGGTCCTCGATCTGGGCGAGGCGGCCTTGCTGCACTTCCGGACGGATACCGGCGCGCAGCTCGAAGTGCGATGCGGTAGCCGCGTCCTGCGCAAACACGGCATTACGGCCGGTAGCCGCGGCATCGTCGGTTTGCCGGCGGGGGATTTGTTCGTCATTGAGCGATAAAGCCGCACGCCGGCCCGTTGGGGCAGAAAAAACGGCCCGGTTGCCGAGGCAGCCGGGCCGTGGGGCTTGGCAGTTGCCTGCCGAGGGAGAGATCGATCAGCTCTTGTGCAGCTTGAAGACCCAGACGGAACCGCCCTGTTCCAGGTAGTTCACGCGTTTGGCCACGTCGCCGCCCCAGAGCGGCACGGCGCCACCCCAGCCGGTGGTGACGGCGATCATTTGTTCGCCATCCTGTTCCCAGGTGACCGGCGGGGCGACGATGCCGGTGCCGACCTGGAAGGACCACAGTTCCTTGCCGGTCTTGGCGTCGACGCCTTTCAGGTAGCCTTCCGGGGTGCCGTAGAAGACCAGGCCGCCGGCCGTGGTCAGGACGCCACCCCACAGCGGGGCGTAGTTCTTGTTTTCCCAGACGATTTTGCCGCTGACCGGATCGACGGCGCGCAGCACGCCAATGTAGTCATCGTGCAGCGCCTTGATGGTGAAGCCGGCACCGAGGTAGGCAGCGCCTTTCTTGTAGGCGATCGGTTCGTTCCAGATGTCCATCCCCCATTCGTTGGCCGGTACGTAGAAGAGGCCGGTCTGCGGGTTGTAGGCCATTTGCTGCTGGTTCTTGCCGCCCAGGAAGGACGGCGCCGAGAAGACGACCTTGCCCTTCTTGCCATCGGCCCCTTCAGCCGGATCGCCTGGCCGGCCATCCGGTGTGTAGAGCGGGCGTCCGGTCGTCATGTCGTAGCCGGTGGCCCAGGTGATCGTGTTCACGAAGGGGAAGGCGTTGAGCAGCTTGCCGTTGGTCCGGTCGTTCACGAAGAAGAAGCCGTTGCGGTCGGCCTTACCGCCGGCCTTGATCAGCTTGCCCGTCTTCGGGTCCTTGTAGTCGAAGGAGACGAATTCGTTCACGCCATCGAAGTCCCAGCCGTCGTGCGGGGTGTTCTGGTAGTGCCAGACGATCTTGCCGGTGTCGGCGTCGATGGCCACGGTGGAGGACGAGAAGAGGTTGTCGCCCGGGCGCAGGTGGCTGTTCCACGGGGCCGGGTTGCCGGTGCCGGCGAAGATCAGGTTGGTTTCCGGATCGTAGGTGGCACCGTTCCAGGTGGCGGCGCCGCCGGTCTTCCACAGGTCGCCGGTCCAGGTGGCGTTCAGGGTGCCGGAGATGCCGTTCTCGACTTTCTCGCCATCCTTCATGATGTAGCCCATGTGGCCTTCGACCGTCGGCCGGGTCCAGATCAGCTTGCCGGTTCTCGGGTCGCGGGCATCGATGCGGCCGACGACGCCAAACTCACCGCCGGAAACGCCGGTGATCAGCTTGCCACGGGCAATGATCGGGGCGGCGGTGGCCGAATAGCCGGCGGCGTAGTCATCCAGTTTTTCCTTCCAGACGACCTTGCCGGTGTCCTGGTTGAGGGCGACCAGCTGGGCATCCAGCGTGGCGAAGATGACCAGGTTGTCGTACAGCGCGGCGCCGCGGTTGATCACGTCGCAGCAGGGCATGATGCCGTCCGGCAGGCGGTGCTCGTACTTCCACAGCTTCTTGCCGGTCTTCGCGTCCATCGCGAACAGGCGGCTGTAGGAAGCGGTGACGAACATCTTGCCGTTGTGGATGACCGGCTGCGACTCCTGGCCGCGCTGCTTTTCGCCGCCGAAGGACATCGACCAGGCGGGCACCAGATTTTTCACCGTCTTGGTGTTGATCTGCGTGCTCGGGCTGAAACGCTGGCCCTGGGTGCCGAGGCCGAAGCTGACGACATCGCCCTTGGTCCTGGCGTCGTTCAGGATGTCCTCGTCGGTGACGACGGCGGATGCCTGGCCGGCGGTCAGCAGGGCTGCCGCAAGCAGGGCGATCGTGCTCCGCTTGAAGGGGGTGTGACTGTGCATGGATTGTCTCCTTGGTTTATCCAATCGGTTCCGGGCGGCCGGGGCGCTTGTCCTTGCCCGGCTGTCCGGTGAAACCTGCTGGCGCGCCGCCTTCCTTTCCCTGAATCGGCGCACTGGCGGAGGGAGTGTTCGCAAGGCTTGTGCCAAGCCGCCGTGGAATGCGCCGTTGCCCGATTGGCGCGGCGAAGCGCCCGATCACCGGGTTTTTCGGGGTGCGCCGCTGTCACACAAGGCGCTGTATCAAATGTCACCAGCTGCTCCAAAGTTGCACAGCCCGGCTGGGGCGGTGCCTTCGCGATGCCCGGTGTGCAAGTCGAAATCGCCGTCTGGTGGGCGATTGGCGGGTTTCTCCGGGAGTTGGCACGGGGTTTGCGATGGTCTGGCGAAACAGCCCGCAGGGCGAAACGGAGCGAGACAACCCATGAAGTATCCCTTGACGATTGCCGCCATTGCGCTGGCGGCCCTGATGCCGCCGGCCGAGGCCGCTGCGCTGAAAGAGAACGGTGATCCGCTGGATTCCGCCCGCTGGGGCGAGATGGCCAAAACCTTCCTCGCTGGTGCGCCGGTGCTGTTCGATCCGCGTGTCAAGGTGATCGCCCCGTCGACGGCCGAGAACCCGATGCAGGTGCCGGTGACGGTCGATGCCACGGCCCTGCCGGGCATTGTCGAGGTCGTCGTCTTTGCCGACTTCAACCCCATCGTGCAGGTGCTGCGTTTCTTCCCGGAGGGGGCGCCGGCCTACCTCGGCTTTCGCGTCAAGCTGCAACAGTCGACGCCGGTGCGCGCCGCCGTGCGGACCGGCGATGGTGTCTGGCATGTTGGCGGCACCTGGGTCAATACCGTGGGGGGCGGCTGTACCGCGCCGTCGGCCGCCGCTGCCTCGCCGGAGTGGCAGAAGCGCCTCAATGAAGTCAGCGGCCGCCAGTGGTCGGAAGGTCCGAACGCCGGCCGCGTCCGCCTGCGCATCGTGCATCCGATGGATACCGGCCTGATCGCCGGCACGCCGGCCTTCCATATCGAGGAAATCAACTTCACCGACGCCGCCGGCAAGCGCCTGATGCGCGTCCAGACCTACGAGCCGGTCAGCGAGAACCCGGTATTCACCCTTCAGCGCGGCGTCGTCGATGGCCCGCTGGAAGCCAGCGGGCGCGACAACAACGGCAACCTGTTCCGGGCGAGGATCGATCCATGAAACGCCTGCTCGCCAGTCTGCTCCTTCTCGCCTGCGGGCAACTCGCTGCGCAGGACTACGACTATCGCCTG
>JBKBHB010000007.1:0-133145 GCA_046297855.1 Azonexus sp. | reverse complement strand
GAGATCGAAACTCCGGAAATCAGCAGGAAAACGGCACATTCGTTGTCGCATTATGAAAAATCTGGCTTCGGCCGGAAAAGTAACCTCGTTTATTGAAGCTTGTTCAGAGGTTCCCAAGGCGCCGGTGCAATCGGACTTCGGCTACCACGTCATCCAGCTCGATGACTCCCGTCCATCCAACCCGCCGCCGTTCGACCAGGTCAAGCCGCAGCTGCAGCAGCGGGCCAGCCAGCAGCAGATCGAAACGCTGGTCAAGGAATTGCGCAGCAAGGCCAAGGTCGACTAAAGTCGAATCCCGCATGCGAAAATGGCTCCTCGGGGGCCGGGAAATGCCCACCGATGGTGGGCATTTTGTTTTTGGGGATCGCGTCATGTTCAATGGCCTGAAAAATCTGTTCGGCAAAGCGGTGAATGACGACACCGGCAACGCCCCCGCCGCCCGCAGCCGTTCCCTTCCCTTCCTGGGGCAGGAGCCGGTTTTCGGACGTAACGGACGGATCGCCGGGCATTTCTTCCGGCTGCCGGACTCGCCCACCGAGGCGGACCCCGACCGTCTCCTGCTCGAAGCACTGGCGGCCAGCCGCGCCACCTGGCAGCAAAGCCTGGCCTACGTGCCGATCCGTTCGACCAGCCTCGAGGCCCCGGAACTCGACCGCCTGCCGGGCGGCCAGATCGTCCTTCTCCTGCACCTGGCGCCCGATGCCGAGGCCGGCAGCATCGGCGATGCCATGGCCCGCCTGCGGGAGCGCGAATACCGCTTCGGCGTCTTCCGCCAGCCAAGGAACCCGGCCTACGCCAGGGTCATCCAGCAAGTTGATTATGCCGCCATCGACATCGCCGCCAGCGAGCCCAACTCGGTGCGCGATTTCTCGTCCGCCGTGCGGGCCGGCGTCCAGGGCGAGCCGCTCCGGCTGCTGGCCTGCAACATCGACACCCTGGATGAACATCAACTATGCCTGCAATGGCATTTCGACTACTGCCATGGCCGCTTCGCCAACGACACTGCAATCGCCAGCAGTCCGCCGGCCGGCGATCCGCACAAGACCCAACTGCTCAACCTGCTGCACCTGGTGCAGGGCAATGCCGACACGGCGGAACTGGCCAAGGCGATGCGCCTCGACCCGGTACTCAGTTTCCGCATCCTGCGCTATCTGAATTCGCCCGCCCTGGCGCTCACCCGCCGCATTGACTCGCTGGAACAGGCGGTGACCATCCTCGGCCGCCAGAAACTGGCCCGCTGGCTTGCCGTGCTGCTCTTTTCGGTCCGCGAGCCGCAGTTGAGCGACTGGCTGCTGATCGAAAACGCGCTGACCCGCGGCCGCCTGATGGAATTACTGGGAGCGCAGAGCCTGCCCGGCGGGCACCATGACCCGCTTTTTCTGACCGGCATTTTCTCCTGCCTCGATCGGCTGCTACGCCGCCCCCTGGCCGACATCCTGCAAGCCATGCCGGTAGCAGACACCATTCGGGAGGCCCTGCTCGACCGCCAGGGCCCCTACGCCGCGCTGCTCTCGCTTGCCGAAGCAAGCGAATCGGCTGAGCAGAACCGGCTGGCCGGGGCCGCCCGCCAGGCCGGTCTCGATGCCGAAACCGTCAATCGTGCCTTGCTGGCCGCCACGGCCTGGGCCAGCGAAATGACCGAATACTGGGAATGACCATCGCACGCCATTCCCCTCCCCGGCTCAAAACTTGATTCAGGTCGCGGCAAATCCGCGGCCGGCATGGCTAAATCGCCATGCCATGCGTCCCCTGCTGCGTTTCCCTGTGCTCCTCCTGCTCGCCCTGCCGGCCTTTGCCGAGCAGTCCCTGCAAGCCTGGCTCGATACGGCCCCGGCGGGGGGCGTACTGCGCCTGCCGCCCGGGGTCTATCGCGGCCCGGCGATCATCGACAAGCCGCTGACCCTCGAAGGCAATGGCAAGGCCATCGTCGATGCCGGCAGCAGGGGGACGGTGCTCACCATCAAGGCCGACAACGTCACGGTACGCGGCCTGACCCTGCGCAACAGCGGCGATTCCCACGACAAGCTGGACGGCGGCCTGATGGGCGAGGGCAAGGGGCTGCTGATCGAACACAACGTACTGGAAAACGTGCTGTTCGGCATCTCGCTGCACAAGACGAACGACAGCGTGATACGCCACAACCGCATCCGCTCGCGGCCGGCCGATTCGGCCGACCGGGGGGATGGCATCCGCCTGTGGTACAGCAGCGGCAACCGGATCGAGCAGAACGACATCGGGCAGATTCGCGATATCACGGTGACCCACTCGCCGCGCAACCGTTTTGCCGGCAATCTGATCCGCGACAGCCGGCGCGCCTTCAATTTCTTGTTCTCGCACCGCAGCATCGTCGAACACAACCGGCTGGAAAAAAATTCGACCGGTGTCATCGCCCTCAATTCGGAGGGGCTGATCATCCGCCACAACCAGATCCTGCACGCCATGGACGCCTCGGGCGCCGGCGTAGCCCTCAAGGAAACCTCGGCCGCGCTCGTCCTCGGCAACCAAATCATCCATTGCGCCCACGGCATCATGGCCGATTCGCCGATGAACCCGCTCAACCGCATCGTGCTCATCGACAACCTCATCGCCCACAACATCACCGGCATCTATTTCTACGGCGCCAAGGGCGGCCACATCGCGATCAACAACACCTTCCGGAGCAATCTCTGGCCGGTCACCGCCGTTGGCGATGGCAATCCGGAAAACGACGTCTGGTGGGGCAACCACTGGGACAACTATGCCGGCTTCGACCTCGATGGCGACGGCTTGGGCGACCAGCCGCACGAACTGTACGCCCATGCCGACCGGATCTGGCTGGAAACGCCGCGCGCAGCGTTTTTTCGCAATTCCCCGGTGCTCGAACTGCTCGATTTCCTCGAACGGCTGGCGCCGTTTTCCTCGCCGACCCTGATCCTGCGCGACACGGCTCCCCGCGTTCGCCCGTAACGCTGCCGGGCAGGTCAGTCGAGCCAGTCCCGGAGATCGTCGATCAGATCATCGATCGCCCCCAGCGAAAGATTCAGGTAAGCGCAGGTGGCCGGAGCCGCCTTGGCCCACTCCTGCTCGCCCTCCCGCCGGCCATGCAGGCGGATGACGTGTTCGGCCAGGACGCAAAGGCCGATCAGGGCACGCGCTGTTTCCGAGATCAGCCCCGGCTTGCTCAGCACGCTGTAATCGTGGTGGTAGAGCACGCCTTCGGCAATGAAATCGGGCAGCTGCCAGCGACGGGCCAGAAAGTAGCCGACAACGGCATGGTTGGTACCGAGCACGCTATCCTCGACATCGGTGAAGAGCCGGTCATCGGCCTGGTTGGCTTGGGCCAGGGCTTCCTTGGTCTGCGGAAAACGTTTCATGAGCAGCGGAATGCCGCAATCGTGGAAGAGGCCGAAGGTGTACGCCACATCCGGCCGCACGCAGCGCAGGCGCCGGGCCAGTTCGGCCGAGATACGCGCCGTCTGGGCCGAGCTCTCCCAGAAGCGCTCCATCGAGACGTCCTGGGCGCCGGTCAGCGCCACCCGCAGGAGATGACCGACAATCAGGTTGAAGACGCTTTGCAGACCGAGGACCTGGATCGCCTGCATCACCGAGTCGAGTCGTTTGCCGCTGGAAAAGGCCGGGGAATTGGCGATCAGCATGACATGGCCGGACAAGGCGACATCCTGGGTAATCAGGCGGGCAACCTCGCGCTGATCACAATCCGCCTTGCGCAATTCGGCATCGAGTTGGACCAGAATGGCCGGGCAAGGGGGAATATCCACCCCGTTCAACATACCGAGCAACAGTTTTTCTTCAGGGGCGGGATTCATGTGTGCGACTCGTCAGACAAGCGGTTGGCAGGGCAAATCCATGACACCTGTTTAAAATGTCAAAAGCAATAATAGCCGCACATGACCCCCAAAAAAATAGCACAAAAGTTATAGCTGATATTCCTCACCCCCGCCCTGCATCGCCATCTCGACCACCCGTTTCGAGAGATGCGGGGCGAACAGGGCAATCAGGTCGTAATCGTAGCGACGCAGGTAGGTGCCTCGCCGAACGGCAAGGCGCGTCGTGTTCGACTCGAAAAGATGGCCGGCGTCGATTGCGACCAGCCCGGTGTCGCGCTGCGGATCGACCGCCAGCGCCGAAATGATGCCAAGGCCCAGACCGAGGCTGACATAGGTCTTGATCACATCGGCGTCGAGGGCGGTCAGTGCGATATTGGGTTGCACGCCGCCCCGTTCGAAGGCCCGGTTGATGCGCGAGCGCCCGGTGAAGGCGGTGTCATAGGTAATCAGCGGCCATTTGGCCAGTTCGTTCAGCGACAGCGGCTGGACCGCGAGCAGGGGGTGTCCGTCCGGCACGATCACGCAGTGCGTCCACTGCCGAACCGGCAGGGTGATCAGTTGCGGGTACTGGTCGATCGCCTCGGTGGCGATGCCGATGTCGGCCTCACCGTTGACCACCCATTCGGCGATCTGGGTCGGGCTGCCCTGGTGCATTTCCAGCTTGACCGCGGGATGCCGGGCGACGAAATCGCGCACGACCAGCGGCAGCGCATAGCGCGCCTGGGTATGGGTAGCCGCCAGCACCAGCCGGCCGGTATCGCCGGAGGCGAATTCAGCGCTTGCCCGCTTCAGGTTTTCCGCCTCGCGCAGGATGCGCTCGGCAATGCCCAGCACGACCTTGCCCGGCTCGGTGACGCCAGTGAAACGCTTGCCGCTGCGCTCGAAAATGGCGATGCCGAGTTCGTCCTCAAGCAGCTTGACCTGCTTCGAAATGCCGGGTTGCGAGGTAAAAAGGGTTTCGGCCGCTTCGGAAACATTCAGTCCCTGGCGCTGGATTTCGACGATGTAACGGAGTTGCTGCAGTTTCATGAGGAAAGCACGGGTAAGTTCTCGATGGTCGGTCATGCCTTGTGGGCGGGATACGCGGGCGACTGGCAACGCATAATTAATAACCGGCAGTTATACCAATCTAACTCAATATTCTTTTTGATTCAAATGGGCGCTGCTAGGATGCGCCCCCATGGACTACCTCTATACCCTTTCCGGTTTTGCCGTGGGCACCATCGTCGGTCTGACCGGCGTCGGCGGCGGTTCATTGATGACGCCGCTGCTCGTCCTGCTGTTCGGCGTCCATCCGGCCACGGCCGTCGGAACCGACCTGCTCTACGCAGCGCTGACCAAGGCCGGTGGCACCGTTGCCCACGGCCGCAAGGGGCATATCGACTGGTCGATCACCGGTCGCCTGGCGCTGGGCAGCATCCCGGCCGCCGCGATCACCATCTGGGTGCTGTCGCAACTGCCCAAAGGCAGTCATGCCATCGGCGCCATCATTTCGCATGGCCTGGGGTTCGCGCTGTTGCTCACCGCCATCGCCATCCTGTTCGGCCGCAAGCTGCGCGAATACGCCGGCCAACACGAACATTCGGCGCTGCGCCAGTGCTGCCTGCCCAGGATCACCATCGCCGTCGGCGCCCTGCTCGGCGTACTGGTCACCATCTCCTCGGTTGGCGCGGGCGCCCTGGGTGTCGCGGCGCTGTTTTTCCTCTATCCCAAACTCTCGCCAGTCCGGATTGTCGGCTCGGATGTCGCTCACGCCGTACCGTTGACGCTGGTCGCCGGCCTTGGCCACTGGCTGCTCGGCGGTGTCGACTGGGCCCTGCTCGGCGCCCTGCTGGTCGGCTCGCTGCCCGGCATCTGGCTCGGCAGTCACCTCTCCGCCAAGGTGCCGGAACACATCCTGCGCCGCCTCTTGGCCTCCATGCTGGCCCTGATCGGCAGCAAGCTGGTTTTTGCCTGATTCCCCCCACGAGAACGCCATGTACCAATACGATGCCATCGACCGCCAGTTGCTCGCCGAGCGGGTCGCCCAGTTCCGCGATCAGGTTCGCCGCTGGAAAGCCGGCGAATTGAGCGACGACGAGTTTCGCCCGCTGCGCCTGCAGAACGGCCTCTACATCCAGCGCCATGCGCCGATGTACCGGATCGCCGTTCCCTACGGCATGCTGAATTCGACGCAGTTGCGGCGACTGGCCCATATCGCCCGGACTTACGACCGCGGCTACGGCCATTTCACGACCCGCCACAACCTGCAGTTCAACTGGCCGAAGATCGAGGATTGCCCCGACATCATGGCCGAACTGGCCGAGGTCGAGATGCACTCGATTCAGACCTCGGGCAACGATATCCGCAACATCACGACCGATGCGTTTGCCGGCGTGGCTCCCGACGAGATCATCGACCCGCGCCCGCTGGCCGAGATCGTTCGCCAGTGGAGCACTTTCCATCCGGAATTCTATTTCCTGCCCCGCAAGTTCAAAATGGCCATTTCAGGCAGCCGCGACGACCGCGCCGTGACCTGGTTCCACGATATCGGCCTGCAATTGAAGGAGGTCGGCGGCGAAATCGGCTTCACTGTCATCGTCGGCGGCGGTCTGGGCCGGACGCCGATCCGGGGCCAGGTAATCCGCGACTTCCTGCCGTGGCAGCACCTGCTGAGCTATTGCGAGGCGATTCTCCGCGTTTATAACCGCTTCGGCCGGCGGGACAACGCCTACAAGGCGCGCATCAAGATTCTTGTCCAGGCCCTGGGCATCGCGGCTTTCGGCGAACAGGTCGAGGCCGAATGGCAGCATCTGAAAGACGGTCCGTCGACGCTGACCCAGGCCGAATACGACCGGGTAGCCGCGCATTTCGCACCGCCCACCTACGATACGACAGCCGGGGACGGCGACTTCGCTGCCCGACAGGCCGCCGACCCGGCTTTCGCCCGCTGGGTTGAGCGCAACACGCACCGGCACAAGGTCGCCGGCTACCGTGCCGTGACACTGTCGCTGAAAGCCCACGGTGCCGCGCCAGGCGACATCACGGCCGAGCAAATGGATATCGTCGCCGATCTGGCCGAGCGTTACAGCTTTGGCGAAGTGCGGGTCAGCCACGAGCAGAACCTGATTCTCGCCGACGTGCGGGAAGCCGATCTCCATGCCGTCTGGCAGGAGGCCCGCAAGGCCGGCCTGGCAACACCGAACATCGGCCTGCTGAGCAGCATCATCTGCTGCCCGGGCGGGGACTTTTGCGATCTGGCCAACGCCAAATCGATTCCCATCGCCAACGCCATTCAGCAGCGCTTCGACAACCTCGATTACCTCTTCGACATTGGTGACATCGAACTCAACATTTCGGGCTGCATGAACGCCTGCGGCCACCACCATGTCGGCCACATCGGCATTCTCGGCGTCGATCGCAACGATGCCGAGTTCTATCAGGTAACACTCGGCGGCCGCCAGGGCAACGACGCACGGCTGGGCAAGGTCATCGGCCCCTCGTTTTCGGCCGACGAAATGCCGGACGTCATCGAGAAAATCATTGGCGTCTATCTGGAAAACCGCCACGCCGACGAATGTTTTCTGGACACCTTCGATCGCATCGGCATCGACCCGTTCAAGAACCGCGTGTACGAAGGCCGTGCCCACGGGCAGGCCAAGAACAAGGAAAGGAGGGCTGCCTGATGGCCCGGCTGATCAAAAACAAGCAAATCGTCGCCGACACCTGGCTGACGCTGGAACCCGGTGAAAACGACACGGCAGAGAGCCTTGCCCTGCCCGCCGGCGACGTGATTTTCCCCTTGGCCGTCTGGCAGGCGCGCAAGGACGAAATTCTTGCCCGGGGCGGCCGGATCGGCCTGCTGCTCAAGGGTGAAGACCCGGTCGAGGCGGTGGCCGCCGATGTCGGCCGCTTTGCCGTCATTGCCATCCAGTTCGCCAAATTCGTCGATGGCCGGGGTTATTCGACGGCCAGCCTGCTGCGCCAGCGCTACGGCTACTCCGGGGAACTGCGCGCGGTCGGCGACATCCTGCACGACCAGTTGTTCTTCCTTGCCCGCGTCGGCTTCGATGCCTACGCGCTACGGGATGACAAGGATGCCGCCTATGCCATCGAGAAAGGTTTTTCGGTTTTCAGCAACAACTATCAAGCCTCGACCAGCCAACCGCAACCACTATTTCGCCGCCGCGCCTGACTCATGACGCCGAACCTGCTCAACATCACGCCGGAACTGACCGCCAGCGTCGCCACCAAGACCCGTGCCGTTAACGCCCTCCTGGCCGACATCGCCGCCCACTGGTCACCCGCCGCTTTCGCCAACAGCCTCGGCGCCGAGGACATGGTGCTGACCGACCTGATCCTCAAGGCCAAGCTGCCGATCGAGATCTTCAGCCTGGACACCGGCCGCCTGCCGCTTGAAACCTATGACCTGATGGCGGCCGTGCAAAAGCATTACGGCCTGAAACTGAAGGTTTTTTTCCCGCAGCCCGAAGAAGTCGAAAGCTACGTCCGCCAACACGGCATCAATGCCTTCTACGACTCCGTCACGCTGCGCAAGGCCTGCTGCTACGCCCGCAAGGTCGAGCCCCTCAAACGCGCCCTGGCTGGCAAGCGGGCCTGGATCACCGGCCTGCGCGCCCAGCAGGCCGCCACCCGCACCGGCCTGCCCTGGCGCGAATACGACGAAGGCAACGGCCTGGAAAAATTCAACCCGCTGTCCGACTGGACGGAAAAGGAAGTCTGGACCTACATCAAGCAAAACAACGTTCCCTACAACGCGCTGCACGACAAGTTCTACCCAAGCATCGGCTGCGCGCCCTGCACCCGCGCCATATCGCCGGGCGAGGATATCCGGGCCGGCCGCTGGTGGTGGGAAAATGCCGACACGAAAGAATGCGGCCTTCACCTGAAGGCCTGACCAGCGCCCTCCCGTCAGGAAGCCCGGCTCCGCGCCGGGTTTTCTTTTTGTCGGGCATGGTGCGGGCGCCACAAAACCGATTTACCATGCGAAAGACATGAACGGTTTTCAACGCCAGGCGTTTGAAGGCCGGCGTACATAAAAACCTGAGAAACCCGCCCCCAACGATGTCCGGTAAAACCCCCAACGACCCGCCCCGGCCAAGCCGCTGGAAGCGCTATCTCTCGCTCACTTTCCTTGCCCTGGCCGGTGTGGCCGGCACGGCTGCCTGGATCGAACTGCAGGAATCCGGTTTCCAGGCCGAATATTTTCACCAGCGGGCCAGGACATCGACCTGGCAGCTCGAACCGGGTGCCGATACGGGAATCTGGCTGCCGAGCAACGGCCCTTACGACCAACGCCTGGGTTACGCCCAACTCCGGGGCTTGCTGCCGCGCCTGACCGCGGCCGGCTTCGGCATCACCGCGCAGGCCCGGCAGTCGGCCGGCTTCCGGGCCATCGTCGATCAGGGCTTTTTCCCGATCTATCGCGAAAAATCGCAGGCCGGCCTGAGCATCCTCGACCGACACAACCAGATGCTCTACGACAGCCGCTATCCCCGGCTGCAGTACGCCAGCTTCGAGGCGATCCCGCCGGTGCTGGTCGAAGCCTTGCTGTTCATTGAAAACCGCGACCTGCTCGACCCGCGGCACCCAAAACTCAATCCGGCAGTCGACTGGGGGCGCCTGGCCCGGGTCGCTGCGGGCGAAGCCTTGCGCCGTGCCCATCTGGGGGGCGGCGGGCGGGCCGGCGGCAGCACGCTGGCGACGCAGATCGAAAAATTCCGCCATTCCCCGGGCGGTCGCACGCACGACACCGATGACAAGTTCCACCAGATGATGTCCGCTGCCCTGCGCGCCTACCAGGATGGCGAGGAAACCCTGCCGGCCCGCCGCCGCATCGTCCTCGACTTCGTCAATTCCGTGCCGCTGGGCGGCATCCCTGGCTATGGCGAGGTCAACGGCTTGGGCGACGGCCTGTGGGCCTGGTATGGCCGTGACTTTGCCACGGTCAACCAACTGCTTGCCGACCCGGCGGCCAATCTGGACGAACGCGCCCTGGCCTTCAAGCAGGCACTGTCGCTGTTCGTCGCCCAGCGCCGCCCGTCCGGCCTGCTCGGCGACACCACCGGCCGCCTCAATGCACTGACCGACAGCTATATCCGCCTGTTGGCGGAAGATCAGAAAATCCCGGCCGACCTGCGTGAGGCCGCGCTCCGGACGACCATCCACCCGGCCCGCCAGGCCCGTCCCGGCGAGGAGGTATCCTTCGTCGAACGCAAGGCGGTAAACGACATTCGCAGCACCCTGAGCGAACTGCTCGGCGTCGAAAACCTCTACGCCCTCGACCGCTACGACCTGACCGTGCATACCACCCTCGACGGCCCCAGCCAGCAGGCCGTGACGCGCATCCTCAACCGCCTGGCCGATCCGGCCTTCCTGGCCTGCGCCGGCCTCAAGGAAGCCCGCCTGCTGGCCAAGGGCGATCCGCAACAGGTCAATTACAGCCTGACGCTCTACGAACGGACGCCGGATGCCAATGTGCTGCGCATCCAGGCCGACAATCTGGACCAGCCGCTCGACATCAATGCCGGGACGAAGCTCGATCTTGGTTCCAGCGCCAAATTCCGCACGCTGGTTTCGTATCTGCTGGTCGTCGCCGACCTGCACCAGCGCTACGCCGCCCTGGCCGCCGACGAACTGGCCAAGCTGAAGCGCCACCCGGCCGACCGTCTCAGCAACTGGGCCATCGACATGCTGCGCGCCAAGCCGGAAACGACCCTCGAAGAATTGCTCGAAGCCGCCATGGAGCGCCGCTATTCGGCCGACCCGAACGACACCTTCTTCACGGGAGGCGGCATTCACCGCTTCGGCAATTTCAAGCACGAGGACGATGCCAAGAATCCGACCGTTGCCGAGGCGCTGGAGCAATCGGTCAACCTGTCCTTTGTCCGCATCATGCGCGACGTGGTGCATTACCACGCCTACGAGGCGGCCGACGCCCCGGCCAGGGGGCTGCGCGACCAGGACGACGACGAAACCCGCCAGGCTTTCCTCAACCGCTTCGCCGAGCGCGAGGGACTGGGTTTCCTGCGCACCTACTGGCACAAATATCGCGACGTGGCGCCGGAAGACCGGCTGGAAGTGCTGAGCGATTCGGTGCCTGCCCGCCCCGTGCCGCAGGCCGCCGCCTACCTGAGTGTGCAACCGAAGAGCGATTTCGCCAGTTTCGCCGCCTTCATGCGCAAGCAACTTGGCGACAAGGCCGGCAGCGATGCCAGCCTGCGCAAGCTGTTTGACGCCCACGCCACGCGGCAGTACAGCCTCGCCGACCAGGGCTACCTGGCCCGCGTGCATCCGCTCGAACTGTGGCTGGTGCGCCATCTCCAGAATGAACCTAAGGCGACGCTGAAGGACATCGTGCCGGCCAGTGTCGAAGCCCGGCGCGACGCTTCGAAATGGCTGTTCGCCCCGCGTTTCAAGCATGCCCAGCAGGTGCGCATCGACATCGTCGTCGAAGTCGCTGCCTTCGAGCGCATCGCCGAGGAATGGCGGCGCCTGGGCTATCCGTTCGAACATCTGGTGCCTTCGCTGGCCACCTCGATCGGCAGTTCGGCCGACCGGCCGGCCGCCCTGGCTGAACTGATGGGCATCGTGGTCAATGACGGCATTCGCCGGCCGACCGTGCGCATCGACGAACTGCGCTTCGCCGCCGATACCCCCTTCGAAACCCGCCTCGACTACCAGCCCAAGGCCGGTGAGCGCGTCCTGCCGGCCGAGGTGGCGCGCGTCACCCGGCGCGCCCTGTTGCGCGTCGTCGACAGCGGCACGGCCCGGCGCATCAAGGGCACCTATCTGGACAACGAGGAAAAACC
This sequence comes from Azonexus sp., assembly GCA_046297855.1. GTDB lineage: Bacteria > Pseudomonadota > Gammaproteobacteria > Burkholderiales > Rhodocyclaceae > Azonexus. The sequence goes on along the minus strand of JBKBHB010000007.1, from coordinate 121,507 downwards.
GTTACTGCTCGGCGGCAAGACCGGCACCGGTGACCACCGTGCCAAGGTGATCGGTGCCGATGGCGGCGTGCGCAGCGCCAAGGTGATGAATCGCGCCGCCACCTTCGCCTTCTATATCGGCGACCGTTTTTACGGTGTGGTCACCGCCTTCGTCCCCGGATCGAAAGCCGCCGCCTACGATTTCACCTCGGCCCTGCCGGTGCAGATCCTGAAAACCATGGAGCCGGCCCTGCGCCCGCTGATCGCCGGCCGCCCGGCGGCCGAAGGCAAGTGCGGCGGCTAGCGGCAGACTGTCACGGGACTGGCGGCACGAACGCCAGCCCGGCTTTGCTGCGGCGCAACAAAATGGTAGCCTTGAGCCCATAAAATCACGCGACCCAAGCGAGCAACAGCATGAGCGAAATCGATCTGAAACGTTTTTTCCTGGAACAGGTTCCCCTGTTCGAGAGCTTCCCGGCCGAGAAGGTCGAGGAAATCGTCATCCAGTCCCGTCTGGCGACCTTCGAGGGCAACGAGGCCATTCTCGAAACCGGCGACGAAGGCAAGATGTTCGGCGTCCTGATCAGCGGCCATGCCGAAATCTCGATGACCGACAACACCGGGACGCGCAGCGTGGTCAGCCAGCTCAACCCCGGCGACGTCTTTGGCGTGCTGTCGCTGCTCACCGGCGATCGGGTCACGGCCGATGTGATTGCCGGTAACCGCTGCTTCGCGCTGATGATTCCGCAGGCGGTATTCAACAGCCACATCCTGACCAATCCGAAGGCCGTCGCCTACCTGTCCCGCCTGCTCGCCGAGCGTACCCGCGCCATTTCGCTCGACCAGGCCCATGCGCCGGCCAGGTCGGACGACCCCTACGCCCTGTCGCTGCGCACCAACCAGCCAGGCAAGGTAGTCGTGCTCAATGTCGGCATCACCCAGATCCATTTCGGCATCTACGACACCGAAGAAAGCGGTGCCGACGTGCATGGCATCATCGACCATGCCGATCAGCAAACGACCCGCATCACGGTCACTGTCGGCCCCCGGCAGAAAACCCTGGAGCATGCGCCGTTCAAACTGTCCGACCTGTTCAGCGTGATGCAGGAAGCCACAGCCCTGCTCGGCCCGGCCCTGACCTTTCACCCGGAGGACGTCACCGCCGTTGGTCACCGCGTCGTACATGGCGGCAACAAGTTCTCCAGTTCGGTGGTCATCACCCCGGCGGTGATCGCCGACATTGAGGAACTGGCCGTCTTTGCGCCCCTGCACAACCCGGCCAACGTCGCCGGCATCCGCGTCGCGCAGAAGGTTTTCCCGAATGTGCCGCACGTCGCCGTGTTTGACACCGCCTTCCACCAGACGCTGGCCCCTTACGCCTATCTCTACGGCCTGCCCTACGACCTGTACAAGCAGCATGGCATCCGCCGCTATGGCTTCCATGGCACCTCGCACCGCTACGTTTCGATGAAGGCCGCCGAGGTGCTGCAGCGGCCGCTCGGCGAGCTGGAAATCGTCTCCTGTCACCTCGGCATTGGCGCTTCGTTGTGCGCCATCGACCACGGCCGCTCGATCGACACGACCATGGGCATGACCCCGAGCGACGGCCTGATCATGCCCAGCCGCTCCGGCAGCATCGATCCCGCCGTGATGATCCACCTGATGGAGCAGCACAAGATGTCGCCCGAACAGCTGTCGACGCTGATCAACAGCGAAAGCGGGCTGAAGGGCATTTCCGGCATTTCGAGCGACATCCGCGCCATCGAGGCGGCGGCAGCCGAAGGCCACCACCGCGCCCTGCTCGCCCACAAGGCTTTCTGCTATCAGGTCCGCAAGAACATCGGCGCCTACGTTGCCGCCATGGGGGGCATCGACGTGCTGGCCTTCACCGGCGATATCGGCGAAACGAGCGCCACGGTCCGCAGCCTGGCCTGTCAGGGCCTGGAATTCATGGGCATCAGGCTCGATGAGGAAAAAAACCGCAACCTGGGCAGGATCGAAGGCCATGCCGTCATTTCCGCCGAGGATTCGCCGGTCACCATCCTGGTGGTCGAAAACGACGACGAGCGGCTGGTCGCCTGGGAAACCCTGCGCGCCATCGAACGCAATGCGCTGCTCGTTGCCGCCAAGCCGGAAGACCTGCCGATCCCGGTCGAGATTTCCGCCCATCACGTGCACCTGTCGCAAGCCGACGTCGAAGCGCTGTTCGGCCCCGGCCATCAACTGACGCCGAAGAGCGAGCTGTCGCAGCCCGGTCAGTTCGCCTGCGAGGAACAGGTGGAGCTGGTCGGTCCCAAGGGACGCATCGCCAAGGTCCGCGTCCTAGGCCCGACCCGCAAGGAAACCCAGGTCGAAATCGCAATGACCGAGCAATTCAAGCTCGGCATCCAGCCACCGATCCGGCAGTCGGGCGATCTGGCCGGCACGCCCGGCATCACGCTCGAAGGGCCGTACGGTTCGACGACCATCGAACGCGGCGTGATTTGCGCCCAGCGCCACATCCACATGTCGCCGGAAGACGCCATGCGCTTCCATGTCCGTGACAACACGGTGGTTCGCGTCCGTATCGAAGGCGAACGCCAACTCATTTTCGGCGACGTCGTCGTCCGCGTGAACCCGGCCTTCCGTCTGGCGATGCACATCGACACCGACGAAGGCAACGCCGGCAACATCCAGACCGGCATGCTCGGTTACATCGAGGAAATCCAGAACCGGGCGTGATGCCCACCGGCGGGGCGCGCGCCGGTCTCGCCCCCCTCGCACCGGCTTCGCGCAAGTGGAGGGTGCGCCTGCCGGCGGCGCTGGCCGACGGCCCCTCGCAGAACAGCCGGCGGGATTGCCACTGCTTTATAACCAATCGAAATAACACGATGATCAATCGTTCTTAATTGAATATTAAGGCCTTGCTACAATGCGGCGCATTCAACAATTCCGGTGGATTCCCCGCAATGACGCAACGACAACCCCTTTCTCACCTCGACTGGCTGGAAGCCGAAGCCATTCACATCCTGCGCGAGGTAGCCGGCCAGTGTGCCAACCCGGTGCTGCTCTTCTCCGGCGGCAAGGACTCGATCTGCCTGCTGCGCCTCGCCGAAAAGGCCTTCCGCCCCGGCAGGTTCCCCTTCCCGCTGATGCACATCGACACCGGCCACAACTATCGGGAAGTCATCGCCTTCCGTGACCAGCGCGCTGCCGAGCTGGGCGAGCGCCTGATCGTGCGCTCGGTTGAAGACTCGATCAAGCGCGGCACGGTCGTTTTGAAGCACGAAGGCGAATCGCGCAACAAGCACCAGTCGGTGACGCTGCTCGAAGCCATTGAAGAATTCGGTTTCGACTGCTGCATCGGCGGCGCCCGCCGGGACGAGGAAAAGGCCCGCGCCAAGGAACGCATCATGAGTTTCCGCGACGAGTTCGGCCAATGGGACCCGAAGAACCAGCGCCCGGAACTGTGGAACCTCTACAACGCGAGGAGCCACAAGGGCGAGAACATTCGCGCCTTCCCGATCTCGAACTGGACCGAAATGGATGTCTGGCAATACATCGAGCGCGAAGGCCTCGAACTGCCGTCGATCTACTTCGCCCACAACCGCCCGGTGGTCATTCGCCAGGGATCCATCGTGCCGGTCAATGTGCCGCTGGTCTCCGGCGAGCTGACCAACCTGCCGAAGGCCGGCGAGGAAATCGTGAACCTGCGGGTGCGCTTCCGCACCGTCGGCGACATTTCCTGCACGGCGCCGGTGGAGTCGGATGCCGACACCGTCGAAAAGATCGTGCTGGAAACCGCCACCACCACCATCACCGAGCGCGGCGCCACCCGTCTGGACGACCAGACCAGCGAAGCCTCCATGGAACAACGCAAGAAAGAGGGTTACTTCTAATGAGCGCCCATCAAGTTGAAGACCACGGCCTGCTGCGCTTCCTGACCTGCGGCAGCGTCGATGACGGCAAGAGCACCCTGATCGGGCGGCTCCTCTACGACACCAAGGCCATCCTGGCCGACACCCTGAACGCCATCGAAAAGACCTCGCAAAAGCGCGGCCTGGGCGCGGTCGACCTCTCGCTGCTTACCGATGGCCTGCAAGCCGAACGCGAGCAAGGCATCACCATCGACGTCGCCTACCGCTACTTCTCCACCGGCACGCGCAAGTACATCATCGCCGACGCGCCGGGCCACGAGCAGTACACCCGCAACATGGTCACCGCCGCCTCCACGGCCAACCTCGCCATCATCCTGATCGATGCGCGCAAGGGCGTGCTGACGCAGACCCGCCGCCACTCCAAGCTCGCCGCGCTGGTCGGTATCCCGCACCTCGTCGTCGCCATCAACAAGATGGATCTCGTCGATTATTCGCAGGAAACCTACGAGAAGATCAAGGCCGACTACCTCGAATTCGCCGCCAAGGTCGGCATCGACGACGTGCGCTTCCTGCCGCTCTCGGCGCTCAACGGCGACATGATCGTGGAGCGTGGCGACAGCCTGACCTGGTACGACGGCCCGACCCTGCTCGAAATCCTCGAAGCCGCCCCGACCGCGCACAGCGAGCACGCCGAGAAGTTCCGCTTCCCCGTGCAATACGTCTGCCGCCCGCAGGATTCCGCCAACCCGGACCTGCACGACTACCGCGGCTTCATGGGCCGCGTCGAATCCGGCTCGATCAAGGTTGGCGACAAGGTCAGCGTGCTGCCCAACGGCCTCGAATCCACCGTCAAGGCCGTGCAGATCGGCGGCGTCGACATCCACGAAGCAGTCACCGAGCAATCGGTCACCCTGCTGCTGGCCGATGAAATCGACTGCTCGCGCGGCGACATGATCGTCAAGACCGACGAGGCGCCGGCGGCGGTCAAGGAAATCGCGGCCACCGTCTGCTGGCTGTCGGAAACCCCGCTCGACCGCGCCCGCACTTACCTGATCCGCCACACCACCCGCGACGCAAAGGCCAAGCTGACGGCCATCGACCACCGTCTGGACATGAATACGCTGGAAAAGGTGCCGGCCGAAAAACTGGCGATGAACGACATCGCGCAGGTCCGCTTCAAGCTGGCGCAGCCCCTCTTTGTCGACCCCTACGAGGAAAACCGGGCCACCGGCGCCTTCATCGTCATCGACGAGAGCAACAACAACACGGTCGGTGCGGGGATGATCCGCTAACCCGGCTTCCCCGGCTCGCCGCCCGACGCCTCCCCTGCGGAGGCGTTTTTATTTGCCGGGCGGGCTGAGCGGCAGCGGCCGGGCCTCGGCTTCGCCGGCCCGGCGCACGCTGCGCGCAAAGCCGAGCAGCGTGGGCTTGGCCTTGAGACCGGTGCGCTCACACTGCTCGAGATTGACGTCGAACACCAGGCGGCTGTTTTCGATGTCGAGCATCAGCCCTGCGGCCGGCAGGTTGCCGCGGTCGGTAACGACCAGGGTCGGCTGGCTGCCCAGCGTGCTGCGAATCCTGGGCAGGCTGGGCAACTCGCCCGCCCCGACATAGAGGATGTCGCACAGGCGGATCGGCGCCAGGCTGCTCAACCGGGCGATGACGATGCGCTTGCCGTCCACCCGCCGCTCGTCGAAACGCAGCAAGGCGGCGCCGACCTCCGCGTCACCCAGGACGCAAAGATGAAAGTTGGCGCGCGGCGATTCCGGCCACTCGAAAAGATGGGCAAAGTTGTACAGATACGCTGCCTTCATGTCGTGCTCGGACACCACCTGGGCGTTGGCCGCCAGGCTGATCCACATCGCGAGCAAGACAAGCAGGCGGCGCATCGTCATCAGAGATCCAGGTTGAGCTGAAGCCAGTAGGTCCGGCCGTCCATGCGCAGGCTGTCGATGCCCGTCCCCGGCGCCCAGGTGAAGGGGGAAACGACCTCGTAGTCGCGGTCGAACAGGTTGCGAACGCTGAACGCAGCCGTCACACCATGCCACGGCCGGTCATGGGTGAAGGTCAGGTTGGTCAATGCCACGCCGCCCAGCCGGCGCCGTTCAGCGGTCAGGCGAGCCCCCAGGTACTGCGTTTCCAGGCCGACGCGCAGCCCGTTGCCGGGTAGCGGCGCAGTAATCTGGAACTTGCCCAGCACATTGGGCGAATTGATCGCATCCTGCCCCGTGGTGTCCCGCGCATCCTGCCAGGCGCCGCTGCTGCGCAACCGGACCCCGTTGTCCCAGCGCGCCTCGAATTCCACTTCCAGGCCGCGCGAACGGCTGTTGCCGAGCGCGGCGTAATCGCCGTTTCCGGTCACGTCGATCATCTGATCCGTGCGCCGATATTCGTAGGCCGTCCCGGTCAGGCGCATCCGCCGATCCAGATCATGCTGAATCACGAACTCCCTGGCCTTGACGTACTCGGGCATCGCTTGCGTCCCATAGGCTGCCTTATCGTCGGCATTCGGCATGCGAAACGCCTCGCTGTAGGAGGCTTTCAGGGTCGTGCGGAAACTGGGCTGAAAGATCAGCGCAAACCGCGGACTCCAGTTGCCGTCGAGATCGCTCGCCTTGTCATAGCGGGCCCCCAGGTTGATTCGCCAGACCTCGCTGAAGCGATATTCGTCAGCCAGATAGAGGCTGCTCGTCTGGCGGGCATAGCGGGCCTTGACATCGGAAGCCAGGCTACGATCGGGGGCAAAGTAGGCCCACCCCAAGCGCTGCCGGTAATCGTTGCGATACTCCACCCCAAGCATCAGGGAATGCCGGGCAAACCACTGCCCGACAAATTTCTGGTCGAAGCCCCACCACGAAGCCTGATGATGCCGACTGCCATACGGTTTGAGGGCATCATCGACCACGCGCTGGTTTTCGTACGCGTACTGACCAAAATAAAAACGGGAGGCCGAATGGAGTTGCAGCCCCATATCGGTCTCATAGCTCGCCTGCAGGAAAGCATTCTCGTCATTGATCACGAAAGGCGTGTTGAACACCGAATATTCGGTCGGTTTGGTTGGCACGGTCTTCTGCCGCTCGACATACCCCCCTTCGACCGTCAGTCCGTCCAGCGCGAATTTGCCGAAGAAGCGCTTGTTGCGCTCGCCGTCGAGGCCGTTCGCCCAGCCGCCGTGGGTGGCCGGTGCATCGTAGGCGGGAAAATACAGATCCTGGCCGGCTGCGTCGTAAGTCGAAGCCGATAGCAACACGTCGGCCCCATTCTCGAAGCGCTTGCCGTAGCTCACCCGCTGCCGATAGGCATCGTGGCTGCCGGCCTCGGTGGACAATTGCACGGCGTTCAGGCTGCCGCCCTTGCGGGTGACGATGTTGATGATGCCGAGCATGGCATTGTTGCCGTAAGTAACCGAACCGGTGCCCGGCACGTACTCGACGCGGTCGACCAGGGCCAGGTCGAGCAGGCCGGATTCGTCGATGTAAGCCTGGTTGAACAGGCTGTCCTGCGTCACGTAGCCGTCGATCAACACCATGATGCGTCCGGTGTAATCCCCCGGTGCGCCGAAGCCGCGCCCGCCCATGTAGGCGTAGCGGCGGTCGCCGGTGGTGTAGAGGCCACGCATGCCGCTGATCACATCGGCGATGGTCCGGTAGCCATAGGCGCGGATGTCTTCTGCGGTGACGATGGCGACGGCGGAAGGCGAATCGCTGATCTGGCGAACCAGTGTCGAGGCGGACACCACTTCGCGCTGAACCAGTTGCGCAAAGGGAACGGCGCTTAGATCCTCTCCCCCGGTCGCCCCCGCCTCTCCGGTCGGCAGGCAGACGGCCAGCAGAAGGACCAGCAGGCCGGCCAGCGGCGGGATGAACAGGCGGCGGGCACGCCATGCCGCCCCCTGCTGTTTGAGAAAAGAGGCTGGGGAACGTGACAAAACAACGGGGGTCATGAAAAGGTCAGGGACAAGGCCGGGATCCGAACAGCCCCGGACCCGCCGAAAAAAATCGTCAAAAGCAAAAAACGGAATTATGCACACGCAATCGCCCGACGTTCATCATGACCGGAATATTTTCCTCTCTTGCGTCGCTGGGGAAACCCCTTCCCCCCCTGCGCCAAACGCTCCTGCGGCACGTTGTCGCATGTGACAACGTGCCGCAGCCCCCCTGTCTCGGGCCCTATCTAACATTCCCCCCTTTCCATAAAAGCAAACAAGGGGAGTTCATGAAAAACAAAATGGGAATGGCGCCGTTCGGCATGCTCTGTGCCTGTTCGCTGGCCACGCCGGGGGTTCTGGCCAGCGATGCGGGCAAGGTGCTCGATGAGGTCTCCGTGACCGCCACCCGCGAAACGCGCTCAACCGGCGATGTGCCGCAGGCGATCAGCGTGGTCGGCAAGGAGACGCTGGCCGACAAGAAGATGTTCAACGTCAAGGAAGCACTGCAGGAAGTGCCCGGCGTGCTGATCGACAGCAAGAACGGCGGCTTCGACGCCCGCCTGATCATCCGCGGCGCCGGTCTCAAGGCGGCCTACGGCATCCGCGAGATTCAGGTGCTGCGTGACGGTGTACCGCTCTCCGACCCGGACAGCTTCACCCGCCTCGATTTTGTCGACACCCAGGACATCGAGCGCATCGAGATCGCCAAGGGCCCGGGCAACCTGTTTGCAGCAGGCAGTGCCGGCGGCGCGATCCAGATCATTTCCAAATCGGTGTTCGACAGCCAAGCCAACAACCTGAAGATTGGCGCCGGCAACCTGGGCACCCAGAACTACCATCTGCGGATCGGCGGCATGGTCGACGACCGGCAAGCCCTGGCCCTGACCGTCACCCGCCGCGAGATGGATAATGACTGGCGCACCTGGAATCGCTTCGAAACCACGCAGGCCTCGCTCAAGCACGGCATCCAGCTGGGCGACGGCGACCTCCTCGAAAGTGAAGTGTCCTACGCCGAATCCGACATGCAGTTGCCCGGGGCGATCGATGAGGCCATGTTCCAGACCTTCAAGCAGACCGGCAAGCAAACTGGCACCTCGGAAGCCTGGAAGCATTCCGGCCGCTACTCCAAGGTCTGGTTCCTCAACAGCCGCCTGGAAATCCATCGCGGCGACCTGACCTTCAAACCGCGCCTTTACTACAACACCTGGTACCACTACCACCCGGTCACCGGCATCATCAACGAAACCGAATCCTGGGTTTCCAACCTGGGCATGGATCTCGAAGGCAATTACCGCCATGCCCAGGGCACCCTGGTCGCCGGCTTCACGGCGCGGCGGGAACGCGCCCCCGATTCGCGCAAGTACGAATACCGCGACGTGACCACCATCGCCGGTGGCCGCATCGTCGCCACCCGCTCGGATGCCAAGGGACAACTGGCCGAAATCGACGACGCGACAACCCTGCTGACCGGCATTTATCTCCAGGAATCGTGGCGCCCGAACGAACGCTGGATCGTCGACGCTGGCATGCGATACGACATCGTCGATTTCGACGACAACAACCAGCAGTTCCGGAAATACGACTACGCCACCGGAAAATACGTCGCGGGTGCCGGCTCGACGCAAATCAGCAAGACCTTCTACCTGCCGGCACCGAAGATCGCTGCCAGCTACCGCCTGCTGCCCGGCCTGAACCTCTATGCCATGGCCGCCCAGGCGGGCCAGATCCCGTCATTCAGCGAAGTATCGACCAACCCGGCCCTGGAAGCCCCGGTCGCCCGCAATTATGAAATCGGCCTGAAGGCCCGCGCTGCCGACTGGTCTTTCGACACCAGCGTCTATGTCAACCCGGTCAGCAAGGACATCGTGCAGCAGAACAATGGCGGCGTGACCACCTACCTGAATGCCGGCAAGACCGACAAGAAAGGCTTCGAGTTCGCCGGCCGCTACGCGCTGGACAAGCACTGGGAAGTAGGCGGCTATTACAGCTATACCCGCTACCGCTACACGGATTTCTCCGAACCGGTGCGCGTCGGCACGATCACGGTGAATCAGGATCGCGCCGGCAACACCCTGCCCTTCGTGCCGCGCAACCAGTATGGCGTCTTCGCCGGCTGGAAGCAGGGCGGCTGGCGGGCGCGCGTCTCGGCCAACACCTGGGGCGAATACTGGATGGACAACGCCAATACCCAGAAGTACGAAGGCTGGGAATGGATCGTCAACGCGTCGCTCGGCTACCAGTTCCAGCAACATTCGCTGACCCTGAACGCCGACAACCTGTTCAACGAACGTTATGCGGCAGAAGCCAAGAAGGACACGACCGGCAAGGTGACTTACACGGTCGGCGCCCCGCGCGCGCTGATGCTGACCTACCGCTACGACTTCCGCTAGGAGGCCACCATGCATCGCACCCCCTTCCTGCTGGCGCTGTTGGCAGCGAGCACGGCGGCATTCGCCCAGCCGCATGGCGAACACGGCCGCCCGCCCGGCGCCCCGACAGCGGCCTGGACCAACCAGCCGCTGATCGTGCCTGTCCCCGGCGGGCGCGGCGAACGCGCCGCCGCGCAGTACCGGCCAGTCGGCTTGCCGGCGACGGAAATTCGCGTCTTTGGGCCGCGCGGCGGCGAGCAGGCCTTCCCGGTCGAAGCCGGAGCGGCCCGCCTGCAGAGCCCGGCGCCAGAATCCGGCAACTACCATTGGCTCAGCGCCCGGGCGGAAACCCCGGCCCATGTTGCCGTGGCCAGCACCGTCTGGTACGCGAGCAATCCCGGCCCGTCACCGGTCGACCTGCTGCGACGCCCCAAGAGCGAGCTGGAAATCCTCCCCGACCCGTTGCCGCGCGAACACGCCAGCTATCGGGAAAGCGAAAAATGGCGCTTCATCGTCCGTTACGCCGGCCAGCCGCTGGCCGGCCAGGTCGTCCGGATGGAAACCGAGCGCGGAACGCAAACCCGCTTCACGACGGATAGCGCGGGGGTCGCCACGGTGCTTTTTCCCCGCGATTTTCCGCCGGAGGCCGAGGGCGAGGGGCACAACCGCACCAAGGCCGGTTTCGTGCTGACCACCGAGTACCAGGACGGCGAGCGTCATTTCGTCACGACCTTCAACTACACCTACGGCCCAGACGGCGAGCGCGGCCGCAGCCTCGCCTGGGGCGCCGCCTTCGGCCTGGCCGGCATGCTCGGCGCCCTGCCGCTGCTGCGCCGCCGCCAGAACGGCAAGGAGCAATGATGCTGAAAACCCTCTTTCCCTCCCTCTCCCGACTACGCTTCACGGTGCAGCTGGTCATGCTCTTCGTCACGGTCTACGGCAGTGTCATCGTCGGCACCTACATGGCCGACAAGCTGTCCAACGCACTGCCGGCGCTATCCTGCGCCTATGACCAGATGAACGGCGGCTACTGTGTGCTGATTCCGACCCAGCACATCCTGCACCATCGCATCGGCGAAGCGATGGTGCGCGCCCAGCAGCTGACCTTCACGATGATCCTGCCGCTGCTGATGAGTTTCCTGGCCTTCTTCGCCTTCTTCTTCGTGCTCGGCAAGGCGTTCTGCGGCTGGGTCTGCCCGCTCGGCACGCTGCAGGAAATGGTCGGCATGATCGGCCGCCGCTTCGGCTTCGGCCTGCGCCGGCTGGAGGAAGGCGATCTGGTCGCCGGGCGCCGGGTTCGCCCGGTCAAGTGGCTGCTGTTGCTCGGCCTGGTTTTCCTGCTGCCGTTGCTCACTGGCCTGGGCGTCACGCCGCATGCGCTCGGCAATCCGTACTGCGACATCTGCCCGTCGCGCGTGGCGACCACGCTGCTCACCGGCAACACCGAGCAACTGGCGCTACGCCTCGGCGATGGCTGGAGCTTCGCACTCGGCGCGACGGCCGATTTCCTGATCGGTTTCATGCTGATCGGTGCCCTGGCCATTCGCCAGCCCTTCTGCCGCATCTGCCCCCTGCTCGCCTTCAATGCGCTGTTCCAGCGCCTGTCGCCCCTGCGCCTGGCCAAGACGCGCCACGAGAACTGCGGCCAGTGCCGCATCTGCAGCGAAGCCTGCCCGATGGACATTCAGGAAATCTCGCTGCACGAGGGGCGCAAGGCCTATACCGAGGACTGCACGCTGTGCGGCCGTTGTGCCGAATACTGCCCGCAGGACGGCATCATCCGCCTCAAGTGGGGGCCGCTTACCCTGTTCTCGTCGCAGCGCGCCTACTACAAGAACAAGATCAAGGGCGAATTGCCGGATGGCAGCGTCAAGCCGCTGCGCTTCGTCAAACGCAGCGAGGCGAGCGATGCTCGATGAACTCGCCGCCGGCCAGGTCGGCCTCGGCACCGTCTGGCTGCTTGGCGTGTCGATGGGGCTGACCGCCTGCACCGTCACCTGCCTGCCCTTCATGGGCACCTGGGCGCTCGGCCGGGCGAGCGGCACGGCCGAAGCCTTTCGCCATGCGGCAGTCTTCCTGGCCGGACGGGTGCTGATGTATACCCTGCTGGCCGCTTCGGCCGGACTGGCCGGCCTCGGTCTGGCCAAGGCGCTGGGCGGCATCTGGGGCAATACCCTGATCGGCGGCGCCAGCATCGGGGCCGGACTGTGGCTACTGTTCCAGTCCCGCCGCCCGGGCTGCGCGGCGCAACGGCCGGCCGTCCAGCCGCTGCGCTTCCACGGCCGGGCCGATGCGGCACCGCCTTTCGCGCTCGGCGCCACGCTGGCCCTCACGCCATGCACGCCGCTCGCCTCGCTGCTCGCCCTCGCCGCCCAGAGCGGTAGCGCCACCGCCGGCGCCAGCTATGGCTTGGCCTTCGGCCTGGGCGCAGCGATGACGCCGATCCTGATCCTCGTGCCGCTGGCCGGCCGCCTCGGCCGCGAACTGCGGGCCGGCCGCCCTTGGCTGTCGCGCTGGCTGGTCGGGGCTTCGGCTGCGGTGCTGATCTTGCTCGGTCTCCGCCGCCTGTTCGCCTGACAAGCGGCCAGGCAGCCCGGGGAGCAGGCAGCCTCCCCGGCGGCAATGTTACGATGCGCGTCTCATCACCCGCAGGGCCGCCCGGCGAGCCCTGCGGGCCATCTCCGCCCATCTCGTTCGCCCTTGCGCCCACCCGGCGTTTCGACCATGCCAACCATCAACAAGCCGCTCGTCACCCTCGTTGCCATCGCTCTGCTCGCCGGCGCTTACGAGTTATGGACCACGCGCAGCACACCTGCCCCGGCCAGGAACAAGGCCGCCCCGCCGGTGCCGGTCATCGTGGCCCCGGCACTGCGCGGCGAGATGCCGATCCAGGTGAATGTTGTCGGCCGCGCCGAGGCTTACGAGGGCGTCACCGTCAAGTCGCGTATCGACGGGCAGGTGCTGAACGTGGCCTATACCGAGGGGCAGGCCGTCAAACAGGGCGACGTGCTGCTCCGCCTCGACCCGGCCGACCTGGAAGCCCGGCTGGCGCAGGCCGAGGCGGTCGTCACTCGTGACCAGGCGCAACTGGCCAAGGCGAGGGCCGACCTGGAGCGCTACCTGGGCCTCAAGGCACGGGGCTTCGTGTCGGACGAAAAGGTCAACGAGATCCGCACCAACGAGGCGGCAGCCGCCGCGACCCTGAAGGCCGACCAGGCGGCGCTCGAACTGGCCCGCCTGCAGCTTTCCTACACCAGCATCCGCGCCCCCTTCTCCGGCATCGTTGGTGCCCGGCTGGTTTTTCCCGGCTCGACGGTCAAGACCAACGACACGGCGCTGGCCGTCGTCAATCGCATTGATCCGCTCTACGTCACCTTTGCCGTTCCGGAACGCCACCTGGAGCACCTGCGCCAGGCGCTCAACAAGGGGCCGCTGCCGGTCCGCCTGACCTTGCCCGGCAACCCGCATACCGGTTTCGATGCCAAGGCCCGCTTCATCGACAACGCGGTCGATGCGACAACCGGCACCATCCAGATGAAGGCCGTGCTCGACAACCGGCAGGCCCGCCTGACGCCCGGCCAGTTCCTGAACGTCAGCCCGGTGCTCGATCAGGTACGCGACGCCGTGCTGGTGCCGAACGAAGCCGTCCAGCAGGGAGCCGGCGGCCATTTCCTGTACGTGGTGAAGGCCGATGACACGGTCGAAGTTCGCCAACTGGCCGTTCTGGCCAGCCACCAGGGGAGGACGGCCATCGCCCGGGGCGTCGCAGCCGGTGAAATGGTCGTCACCGACGGCCAGTTGCGCCTGACGCCGGGCGCCATGGTCAAGGCCAAGCCGGCCGGCGAAGCGGCCCCGGCCGCCCCCGCCACTCCGGCCCAGTGAGGCAGGCACCATGACGCTGCCCGAACTGTGCATCCGCCGGCCGGTGATGACCACTCTGATGATGGTGGCCCTGCTCATTTTCGGCATCATCGGCTACCGTTCGCTGCCGGTTTCCGAACTGCCGGCCGTCGACTTCCCGACCATCTCGGTCAGCGCCAGCCTGCCCGGCGCCTCGCCGGAAACCATGGCCGCCGCGGTCGCCACGCCGCTCGAAGGCCAGTTCTCGACCATCGCCGGGCTGGACTCGATGACCTCGACCAGCGCCCAGGGCTCGACCACCATCACGCTACAGTTCGCCCTCGACCGCAACATCGACGCCGCCGCGCAGGACGTCCAGTCGGCCATATCCGCCGCCCTGCGCAAGCTGCCGCCGAACATGCCGACGCCACCGTCGTTCCGCAAGGTGAACCCGGCCGATTCGCCGATCTTCTATATCGCCATGTCGTCGCCGACCCTGCCGTTGTCGCTGGTCCATGAGTACGCTGAAACTCAGCTCGCCCAACGCTTGTCGACCATTCCCGGCGTCGCCCAGGTACAGATCTATGGCTCGCAGAAATACGCCGTCCGCGTCCAGGCCAACCCGGACCAACTGGCCGCGCGCGGCATCGGCATCGACGAACTGCAGCAGGCGATCGCCCAGGGCAACGTCAACCAGCCGGTCGGCCAGCTCGACGGCAGCCGCCAGACCTTCGCCCTGAAGGACAACGGCCAGCTGAGCAACGCCGCCGCCTACCGGCCGTTGATCGTCACCTGGCGCAATGGCGCGCCGGTCCGTCTGGAAGACGTGGCGACACCGATCGACAGCGTCGAGAACATCCGCCTCGCCAGCTGGAACGTCGACCAGCGCGCCATCGTGCTCGCCGTGCAGCGCCAGCCGGGCGCCAACACCATCGAAACGGTCGATGCCATCCAGCGTATCCTGCCCTCCTTCCAGGCCAAGCTGCCGGCCGCGGTGAACATGAACATCCTGTTCGACCGTAGCGCCTCGATCCGCCACGCCATCGACGACGTGCAATTCACCCTCGTCCTGTCGGCGGCGCTGGTCATCCTGGTCATCCTGCTCTTTCTGCGCAACCTGTCGGCCACTGTCATCCCCAGTCTGGCGCTGCCCATCTCGGTGGTTGGCACCTTTGCCGCGATGTCGGTGCTCGGCTACAGCCTGGACAACCTGTCGCTGCTCGCCCTGACGCTCTCCGTCGGCTTCGTCGTCGATGATGCCATCGTCATGCTGGAGAACATCGTGCGCCACGTCGAGTCAGGCGAACCGCCCTTCCAGGCTGCGATCAAGGGGGCTCGGGAAATCGGCTTCACGATCATCTCGATGACCCTCTCGCTGATTGCCGTGTTCATCCCGATCCTCTTCATGCAGGGCATCGTCGGCCGCCTGCTGCATGAATTCGCCGTCACCATCTGCGTCGCCATCCTGGTCTCCGGCTTTGTCTCGCTGACCCTGACACCGATGCTGTGCAGCCGTTACATCCGCCATGCCGAGCCCGCCTCGCACGGCCGCATCTTCCAGCTTTTCGAACGCCTCTTCGCGGCCCTGCATGCCGGCTACGAGACAACGCTAAAGCGGGCGATGGCCCATCCGCGCACCATCCTGGCCAGTTTCGTCGCCACGCTGCTGCTCACCGGCTATTTGTTCACCCAGGTGCCCAAGGACTTCATCCCGAGCGGCGATTCCGGCCAGATCATCGCCTTCACCGAGGGCGCCCAGGATGCCTCCTTTGCGGCGATGGTCGCCCACCAGCGGGCCGTGGCGGAAATCGTCGCCCAGGAACCGGACATCGCGTCGTTCATGTCATCCGTCGGCGCCGGCGGCATCCGGCCGACGGCCAATACCGGCACGGTGTTCATGATCCTCAAACCGCAGGATGAGCGAAAATCGACGCCCGACCAGATCATCCAGCGCCTGCGCCCCAAGCTGGCGGCCGTACCGGGCATCAAGGTCTATATGCAGAACCCGCCGGTGATCCGCATCGGCGGCCAGATCACCGCCGCGCAGTACCAATACACGCTGCAGGATACCGACCTCGACGAACTGTACGAATGGACCGGCACGCTGACCCAGAAGATCCGCCAGTTGCCCGGTTTCGTCGATGTCACCAACAACCTGAGCAACCTCAGCCCGGTGGTCGGCATCGACATCGACCGCGACAAGCTCGCCTCGCTCGGCCTCACCTTCGGCCAGGTCGAGGACGCCCTGCAGAGCGCCTTCAGCGCCCGCCAGGTGTCGACCATCTATGGCGCGACGGCGCAGTACCAGGTCATCCTCGAAGTCGCGCCGGAATTCCAGGCCGATCCGCAGGCCCTGTCGCGCCTCTACGTGCGCGGTGGCGGCAAGCTGATTCCGCTCGACACGGTGGCCCGCTTCACCCGCAAGACACAGGCGCTGACCGTCAACCACCAGGGCCAGTTGCCGTCGGTCACCATCTCCTTCAACCTGCTGCCTGGCGTTTCGCTGGGCGATGCCGTCGAGCGCATCAAGGCGCTGGAGCAGGAAGTCCGTGTCCCGGTTTCGCTGACCACCAGCCTGCAGGGCACCGCGCAGGCTTTTCAGTCCTCACTGCAAGGACTCGGCATCCTGTTGCTGGTTGCCGTGCTGGTCGTCTATCTGGTGCTCGGCGTGCTCTACGAGAGCTTCATCCACCCGCTGACCATCCTCTCCGGCCTGCCCTCGGCCGGTCTCGGCGCGCTGATCACCCTGCTCATCTTCAAGGTCGACCTCAGCCTCTACGCCTTCGTTGGCATCATCATGCTGATCGGCATCGTCAAGAAGAACGCCATCATGATGATCGACTTCGCCCTCGACAAGCAGCGCAAGGAAGGCGCAACGCCGTTCGAGGCCATTTTCCAGGCCAGCCTGGTCCGCTTCCGGCCAATCATGATGACAACCATGGCCGCCCTGGTCGGCACGCTACCGATCGCGCTCGGCATCGGCGCTGGCGCCGAAGTCCGCCAGCCGCTCGGCCTGGCCGTCGTCGGCGGCCTGCTGCTGTCACAACTGCTGACCCTCTACCTCACTCCGGTCATCTACCTCTACCTCGACCGCTTCACCGACCAATCCGGCGACCCGGTCGCGCAGGAAGCAGCCGCCAACCCCACCCCCTGAATGGTCAAAGGTTTGGTCCGGTGCCCCGTTTGAGCTATAAACAAACCATGCACCGGATTCTCCTGCCCCTTCTTGCCGGCCTGCTGCTCACCCAGCCGGCCGGTGCCGAAATCTACAAATGCCGCTTGCCCAACGGCAAGGTGGAAATTTCCAATTCGCCCTGTCCGGATGGCAGCAACACCGTCGCGGTACGCCCCAACGACACGGTGCCCGAAGCGAGCCGCCAGCAGGCCGAGCGCGATGTCGCGCGAATGCGCACCTTCGTCGACCAGCGGGAAAGCGCCCAGCGCGCCGAGGCCGCCGCCGAACGGCAGGCGCAAAGCCAGCGCCAGGCCACCAGCCCCTCGCCGGCGGTGCGTTACGGCGATCCCGACGCCTGCCTGCGCGACCTTGCCCTGCAAGCGCTGGAAGCCACGCAGCGGGCGCACCTGGAAGCCGAATGCCGCAGCCTGGTCAGGCCGCCGGCGGCAATGCAACCGGTTTATGTCGTACCGGGCTTCGGCGTCCCGCAACATCACTACCCGCCCCCCCTACCTCCCCAGCGGCCATCCCCCCCGCCCCCCGCCCAACCCGCGCCGAGCGGTCCGAGCAAGGTCATCTGCGCGCCGGGCAAGCCCTGTTAATTGCCGGTACGGCCATGCGCCGGCAAAACTTCCGGCCGGTATGAAAAAGTCATACAATCCCAACATCTAGGCGCAATGCGCCAGCTGACACCATGACAAGGGGGAGGATGGTGGGAATACTCGATCAACTCAGGATGCTGCTCAGGCGCAATGACAACGCCCAGGCAGCCCCCCAGCCCGCCGACAGCCTCGTCGAACGGCGCAGGAAGCCCCGCGTCGATGCCCGCGAAGGGACGCGTGTACTGATCATCGACGATTCCAGGACCATCCAGGTCGCCCTGCGCAAGTTCCTGCGCTCGGCCGGCTATGAAACCTATGAAGCCCCCGACGCCGAAACCGGACTGGCGCTGATGCGGGAGCACCGGCCGGAACTGGTTTTTCTCGACATCGTGCTACCCGGCATGAACGGTTTTGCCGCCTTGCGGGCAATCCGCCGCGACCCGATGCTGCGCGACACGCCCGTGATCATGATGAGCGGCAACGAACAGGCGATGGAGCAATTTTTCGGTACCCGCATCGGTGCCGACGACTTCATGAAGAAGCCGTTTTCGCGCCACGAAATCTTTTTCCGCATCGAGCGCCTGCTTGACGAGCAGCGGGTGCCCCGGCGCCCCCTCCTGCAGCCTCACCCGCGCACGGCCGAATTCGGCAGCCCCGCCTGACCCCGGCGGGGCAACGGCCCGTTCAGGCCGTTTCGTGGTCGCTACCGTCCTGCTTCTGGCTGCCCAGCGTCAGTTCGGTGTTTTCGCTCAACGCAAAGAAGAAGGCTTCCACCGCCTTCGGCTCGCCGGAAGCGGCAAAGGTCGTGTGGCCGCATTCGCACTGGCCAACCCAGATGGCATCCAGCCCGCGCAAACCCCGCGTGCTGACCGGGTTGATCTGCGTCACGTCGGCGCTGCAGTGGTTGCAGACCAGCTTTGCCGGACGCTTCGCCTCGATCCGGGCCTTCGCCTGGGCGATCCGTTCGGCCTGCGTGCCGCGTTGTTTGGCTTGTCCCATGTTCTTCCTCCCCCATACAAAGGCGCACAGGATACCCGAGTTTGACCGGGGCACCACCCGGCACGGTTTTCCCCAATGTCGAAAACCGCCGGCGCTATGGCAAACTGCCGCCATGCATGCCCTTCCCCATCTCACCGCGGTCGACTGGCTTTCCCTGCTCGTCTTTTTCGCCTGCTGGGCCGGTTACGCCTGGTACTCCGAACATAGCGCATGGGGAGCCGGCGGGCTGATCCGCACCAGCCAGCAATACCGCTTGAAGTGGGCCTACCGCATGCTCGAACGCGATGTGCGGGTGACCGACTCGACACTGATCGGCAATCTGGTGACCAGCGTGTCGTTCTACGCCAACACCACGATTTACATCATCGCCGGCCTGGTCGCCGCGCTCGGCGCCTCCGACAAGCTGATCAGCTTCACGGCCGACCTGCCCTTCGGCAACACCGGCAATCGCGAACTGCTCGAAATCAAGCTGATGCTCGTCCTCGCCTGTTTCGTCTTCGCCTATTTCAAATTCACCTGGTCGCTGCGCCAGTTCAACCTGCTCTCCATCCTGGTCGGCGCCGCCCCCTTCGGCCAGGCCGGCGAGCCGGGCATCGACGCCTACGCCCGGCGCATGGCCGGGGCCAACAACCTGGCCGGCGACGACTTCAACCGCGGCATCCGTGCCTATTATTTCGGTCTGGCCGCTTCCGGCTGGCTGCTCAACCCGGCACTGTTCGGTCTGCTGTCGTTCGTCGTGCTGGTCGTCCTCTTCCGCCGCGACTACCGTTCACCAGCCCTGCACATCCTGCGCGATCCATCCTGAGCGCCATGAATAACCGACTCCCGCTGGCCGGCATCGGCTACGGCCTGCTCGCCTACCTGATCTGGGGTTTCTTTCCGCTCTATTTCCGGCAACTCGGGCACATCGCGCCGATGGACATCCTGTCCAACCGCACGCTGTGGGCTTTCGTCTTCGTCGCCGGCCTGCTCACCCTGCGCCGGCGCTGGAGCAAGGTCATCGCTGTCTGCCGCGCACCGCGCCAGTTGGCCCGCGTCAGCCTGGCGGCCCTGCTGCTCGGCAGCAACTGGCTGGGCTTCCTGTGGGCCGTCGACCACCAGCAGGTCGTCGCCGCCAGCTTTGGCTACTTCCTGACACCGCTGGTCAATGTGCTGCTCGGCCTGCTGGTCCTCAAGGAGCGCCTCAACGGCAAGGAATGGCTGGCGATCGGGCTGGCCGTCGTCGCCGTCGTCAACGAACTGATCGCCCTTGGCACCCTGCCCTGGATCTCGCTCTTCCTCGCCGCCACCTTCGGCACCTACGGCCTGTTGCGCAAGCAAGTGCCGGTCGACGCGCTGTCCGGCCTGTGGCTGGAAACCCTGGCCATGTTGCCCGTCTGCCTGATCTACGCCGCCTGGCAAGGCAGTGAAGGTCATGCCGTCTTCACGCTGGCCGGCGACCTGACCACCCTGCTGCTGATCGGCGCCGGCGTGATCACCGCCCTGCCACTGATGGCCTTCGCCGCCGCCACGCAGCGCCTCGACCTGGCGATGATCGGCATGCTGATGTACATCAATCCGACCCTGCAGTTCCTGACGGCCGTCTACCTGTTTGATGAGCCGATGCAGATCTCGCGCCTGATCAGCTTCGGCCTGATCTGGCTCGGCCTGCTGTTTTATACGGTCAGCATGCACCAGAAATACCGGCATCCCTCCGCGCCGGAAAAATAAAGCGACACGGCATCTTCTGCCCGGTTAGTTGGAAATGTATGATTTGTATCAACACTGATAGCACGGGTCGGCAACATGACCAACACCATCCTCATCGTCGATGACAACCGGGACAACCTGACGGTCATCGGCGGCCTGCTGAAGGGCGAATACCACGTGCGGGTCGCCAACTCGGGGGAGCGGGCGCTGCAGGTCGCCGTGACCGCTCCGATCCCCGACCTCATCCTGCTCGACATCATGATGCCTGGCATGGACGGCTACGAAACCCTGCGTCATTTGCGTGCCATGCCGGAAACCCGCGATATTCCGGTCATCTTCGTCACCGCCATGTCAGCCGATGAAGACGAAGAGGCCGGCCTGCGCCTCGGGACCGTCGATTACATCACCAAGCCGATCCGCCCGGCCATCCTGAATGCGCGGGTCCGCACCCACCTGGCCCTGAAACGGGCGCACGACCAGCTGGCCGACCAAAACGCCCGGCTTGAATCGCAGGTCCGACAGCGCACCCGCGAACTGGAGCTGATCAAGGAAGTGACCATGCAGGCGCTGGCCACGCTGGCCGAAAAGCGTGACAACGAAACCGGCAACCACCTGATCCGCACCCGGCGCTATATCGAGGTGCTGATGCGCGGCCTCAGCGCCCGGCCGGAATTCGCCAGCCAACTCGACCCGCTGACCCAGGAGCTGATCGCCAAGGCGGCCCCCCTGCACGACATCGGCAAGGTCGGCATCCCGGATGCCATCCTGCTCAAGCCGGGCCGGCTGACGCCGGATGAGTTCCAGATCATGAAGACCCATGCCCAGATTGGAGCCGATGCGTTGACCGAAGCCATCGAGCGCGTCCTGCGTGGCCGTCAGGACGATGAGCACGAACAGGACAATCGCTATGCACTGAGCTTCCTGGAAATCGCCCGCGAAATTGCCGGCGGCCACCACGAAAAATGGGATGGCTCCGGCTATCCGCGCGGCCTGTCCGGCGACGCCATTCCGCTCTCTGCCCGTCTGATGGCACTGGCCGACGTTTTCGATGCCCTGGTCTGCAAGCGGCATTACAAGGAAGCCTTCCCGATTGCCGAGAGCATCGAGATCATCCGTCAGGGCCGCGGACAACACTTCGACCCACGCATCGTCGATGTCTTCCTGGCCAACATCGACACCTGCGTTGCAATTGCCGAGCGCCACGCCGATCACCCTCCCGCAACGACAATCTGACATGACACCACGCTGCCTGCCCACACTCCTCCTCGCCGCCTTGCTCGCCGGCTGGCACGCGCCCCTCGCCGCACAGCCCGCCCCCCCGGCCAGACCGGCCTTTACCGAAGTCATGGCCAACCGCGACCTGCTGGCCAAGCTGCAAAAAGGGGGCTATGTGCTTTATCTGCGCCATGGCCAAACCGACAATTCGCGCCCCGATCAATTTCCCCATGTCGATCTGGCCGACTGCAACACCCAGCGCCTGCTCAACGACCAGGGCCGGGCCGTGATGCGCGATGTCGGCAAGGCGCTGCGCGCGGCCAAGATTCCGCTCGGCGAAATCATCGCCAGTCCGATGTGCCGGACACGCGAATCGGCCACCCTGGCCGTCGGTAACTCATTCGAAACCGCCGAGGCGCTGATGTACACGGCCAACATGACCCGCGAGGAAAAACAGCCGCGCCTCGAAGCCCTGAAGAAACTGCTGACAGCCCCCGTACCGGCCGGCAGCAACCGCCTGCTGATCGCCCATGCCCCCAACCTGGCTGATCTCATCGGCTTCTTCGTCAAGCCGGAAGGCACGCTGGTCGTTTTTGCCCAACGGGGGCCGGAGGGCTACGAATACGTCGCCAGCATCCCGCCTGCCTTGTGGAGCGACTTGCTGAGCCGCTGATGTGAAAAAGCGCCTCCAGAGCTTCCTGGTCTTTTTCCTGCCCCTGGTGGTCGGTATCGGCATTGCCGCCTTCCTCGGTTGGCGCGCCTTTTCCTTGTACGACGACTATCTGGAGGCACGAACCGCCGCCCAAAAACGTGACCTTCACTTCGAAAGCCTGGGCAACCGCCTGAGCAACCGCATGCTCAAGACGCAGGAATTGCTGGTCGCCGTATTGCGTCAGGCCAAGGCAGGCCAGATCGATGAAGCGGGCGCCTATCAGGCGCACACCAGCGTGGTCGACACCCTGGCCGAAATGGATGCCGACCTCCGCCGCCTGTTGGCGGAAAACCCGCACCCCGAACTGAAGGAAGCAATCGAAGAGGCCGTGCGTGATTTCCAGGGCTATTGGCAACTGGCTGTTTCCGCAACCGACATCGTCGCCATCGACCCACCGGTCGCCAGCCGCTACATCGACGATGCGCAGGTATTGCACGCGCATTTCGCCGAGCACATCCTGAACATCAACGAAACGCTCTCCGGCTTGACGCTGCAGCGCATCGAAGCCGGTGATGCCCAGTTGCGCCAGAAACGCCAGGCACTGCTTCAGTCCACGCTGCAAGCCTGCCTGCTCACCGTGTTGATCTGGGCAGTCGTCGTATTCCTGACCACGCGTAACCTGGCCTACATCTCCTCCGCTCTCGAAATCCTCGGCCGCAACGCAGGATTGAGCGAAGATCACAAGGCCCGCCTGAAGGCGACCAAGGGCTTCCTGATGCGCGAAACGGCGCATGCCACGCTGCAATTCGCCGAGACGCAGAAGGCGCGCGCCCAGGCCGAAACCCTGCTGCAAAGCGAGCAGGAACAACTGGTCCAACTCCTGCGCAGCATGCCCGACCTCGTCTGGTTCAAGGCGGCCAACGGCACCTATCTGCGCTGCAATCCGCGCTTTGAAGCGTATGTCGGCCTGGCCCAGTCCGAGCTGATCGGCAAGACCGACCACGACCTGTTCCCCGCCGAAATGGCCGATCGCTTCGTTGCCCGCGACCGTCTCGCCTGCGAACGCCCGGACATCATTTCCGAGCAGGAATGGCGTACTTTTGCCGACGGGCACCGCGAGCTGATCGAAGTGCTCAAGGTCGCCATCCGCAACCCGGATGGCAGCCTGCTCGGCATTCTCGGCGTTGGCCGCGACATCACGGCACAATACATGGCCCACAGCGAATTGCTGGAAAGCCAGGCGATGCTCAAGCGCACCCAGAGCGTTGCCAAGATCGGCAGCTGGATCTACGACTTCCGCTTCAACACGCTGGTCGGTTCGGAAGAGGCCTACCGGCTGCTCGACCTTCCGCTCGGCACCACGTTCACCCCGCGCCAGTTCTTCCAGTTCATCGTCGCTGCCGACCGCCGCCCGGTCTGGACGGCCTGGCAACACGCGACACAGAGCGGGGTTTTCCAGGTCGAACACCGCGCGCGGATTGGCGGCAGCCTGAAATGGCTGGCCCAGCGCGCCGAAATCGAATACAACCCGGACGGCACCCCATGCCGCGCCGTCGGCATGGTGCAGGACATCAGCTCGCTGAAGCAGGCCACCGAAGCACTGCGCCAGCGCGAGGAAGTCTTCTCCAGCATCGTCAGCCAGGCCGACAGCGGCATCCTGCTGATCGATATCGACAGCCTGGCGGTCATCGAATTCAACGACGCCGCCTGCCGGCACCTCGGCTACACGCGTGAGGAATTCGCCCGGCTGACTGTCTACGACGTGCAGGTCACTCCCGACCGCGCCGCCACCAAAGCCCGCATGGATGCCCTCATCGCTACCGGCGGCAACAGCTACGAGCGGCAGTTGCGCTGCAAGAACGGCGACACGCGGCACTTCTGGATTTCCGTCAAGCCGATCCAGGTTGGCGAGATCACACGGCTCTCGCTGGTATGGACCGACATCACCGAACGCAAACGGGTCGAGGAAAACCTGGCAAGCAGCCAGGAACGCCTGGAAATCGCCCAATCGGCCGCCGGCGTCGGTTTCTGGGGCGTCGACCTCGACACCGGCAAGACC
Organism: Azonexus sp.; assembly: GCA_046297855.1. Classification (GTDB taxonomy): domain Bacteria; phylum Pseudomonadota; class Gammaproteobacteria; order Burkholderiales; family Rhodocyclaceae; genus Azonexus. The sequence goes on along the minus strand of JBKBHB010000007.1, from coordinate 97,143 downwards.
TGGTGGTCAACGGAGGCGGAAAAACTCTACGGCCTGCCGCCAAACAGCTTCAGCGGCACGCAGGAGGCCTGGCTGTCCTGCATCCACCCGGATGACGTCGATGACGTCAAACTGAAGGTGCAACAGCACATGTCGGCTGGCGATGCCTTCGAGATCGAATACCGGATCGTCCGCCCCGATGGCGAGATACGCTGGCTGACTTCGCGCGGCCGTGTCGTCACTCATGACGGCAAGGCAGTACGCGTGCTCGGGGTCAATTTCGACATCACCGAACGCAAGGTGGCCAACGAGGAGCTGGCACGCTACCGCAACCACCTCGAGGAACTGGTCGCCGCCCGCACCCGCGAAGTGGCCGAAGCGCGCGACGCCGCCGAACAAGCCAACCAGGCCAAGAGCTCCTTCCTGGCCAACATGAGCCACGAAATCCGCACACCGATGAACGCCATCATCGGGCTCACCCACATCCTCCGCCACAGCGCCACTGACCGAACGCAGACCGAGCAACTCGACAAGATCAATAGTGCCGCCCAGCACCTACTCGGCATCATCAACGACATTCTCGATTTCTCGAAAATCGAAGCCGGCAAGATGAAGCTCGAAGTCGGCAATTTCGAGGTCGACCGCCTGGTCGGCAACGCCTGCGGCCTGATCGCTGAGCGGGCGCAACTCAAAGGGCTCGAAGTGGTGTCCGACATTGCCACCCTGCCGCCCATGCTGAAGGGCGACGCCATGCGAATCGGCCAGATTCTGGTCAATTTTCTGAGCAATGCCGTCAAGTTCACCGAACAAGGCAGTATCATCCTGCACGGCAGCGTGGTCAGCGAAGACGCCAACCGGATCATCGTACGCTTTGCCGTGCGGGACACGGGCATCGGCATGACGGCGGAGGAAACCGGACGCCTGTTCCAGCCCTTCGAGCAGGCCGATATCTCGACGACCCGCAAGTTCGGCGGCACCGGACTCGGCCTGGCCATTTCCCGCCGCCTGGTCGAGTTGATGGACGGCCGGATCGGCGTCGACAGCACGCCGGGCAAGGGCAGCACCTTCTGGATCGAACTGCCGCTCGACAAGGTGGCCGGCCAGCGCCAACGCCAGGTCGCCGCCATCCTGCCTGCCACCTCCCGCGTGCTGATCGTCGATGACATCGACGATGCCCGGCAGGCCATGACCGCGACCCTGCTCGATCTTGGCACCCGGCCGGACGCCGTGGCCAGCGGAGAACAGGCCATCGACGCCATCGCCGCCGCGGATGCCGCTGGCCAACCCTACCGTCTGGTCATCCTCGACTGGCAGATGCCCGGCCTGAACGGCATGCAGGTGGCAGCGCGGCTGCAGGAGATGGTATTGCGCCAGCGACCGACCCTGCTCCTAGTCAGCGGCACCCTCGATGCGCCGCGTGAAGACCTGCACGCCGCCGGCATCAGCGGATTCGTCGCCAAGCCGCTGACGGCATCGAGCCTGCTCGTCGCCCTGGAGCAATGCCCGGAGCACTCAGCGACGGTGCCGGCCGGGACGGGCACGCGCAACCGGCAGCTGGCCGGCTATCGCGTACTGCTCGCCGAGGACAATCCGCTCAACCAGGAAGTCGCCGTGACCCTGCTCGAAGAAGCCGGCATCACCGTCGATGTCGCCGAGGATGGCCTGATCGCCCTGGCCAAGGCCCAAAGCCACCCCTACGACCTGATCCTGCTTGACGTCCAGATGCCCAACATGGACGGCCTGTCCGCCGCCCGCGCACTGCGCAAACTGCCGCAATACGCCACCACCCCCATCGTCGCAATGACCGCCAATGCCTTCGACGAAGACCGGCAAAGCGCCCTCGAGGCCGGCATGAACGAGCATATCGCCAAGCCGGTCGATCCCGACGTGCTCTATGGCGTGCTGCACCGCCTGCTCGATGCGCCACCGACATCGATCGGTGCAGCGGTCACGCCTCCTACGCCCGACAACCGTCTGGAAAACGCCCTCGCCCATGTCGCCGGTCTCGATCTCCAGGCCGGCCTGCGCGCGACCTTGGGCAAACCCGACAAACTGTTCGACCTGCTCAACAGGTTTGCCAAACACCACGGCAACGATTTCGACGCCATCCGCCACAGCCTGCGGCAAGGCGATTACCACAACGCCCGCCTGCTGACCCACTCGCTGAAGGGAACAACCGCCACACTGGGCCTGAAAGCCTTTTCCGACGGCGTTGCCCGCCTCGAACAAGCGCTTGTCGCACAAACGCCTGCCAGCCAACTGGGTCCGGATATCGAACGCCTCGCCACCTGGCTCGCCAACCTGGTCGAGCAGATTGGCGCCATTGCACCGCCCGGCCAGTCGGCAATCGATGACAGCACCCCCATCGACGTCGCCCAACTGGGCCGTGAACTTGCCGTCCTGCGTCGCCTGCTGGGCGAGGACAACCTGACCGCAACCGATGCTTTCAGCGCCCTCGAAGCGCGCTTCAAAGTCATCGCCGGCCGCTCGGCCAACCGCATGCGCCTGGAGATCGACGACTACGATTTCGCCGCCGCCCTGCGGACGCTGGACGCGATCATCGAGCGCAATCCGACATTGCGTCAGGCAGTCGACGCCGCGGCTGCGTCAGGCCGCTGAGCCGCCTGCCATGCCGCCAAAGGCATCCGGCCGGATCAGCCCCGCCGCCGCCGGGCCTCGAACAGGCAGACGCCCGCCGCCACCGAGACGTTCAGGCTCTCCACCGTACCGAACATGGGAATCTTCACCAGTTGATCGCAGTTCTCGCGGGTCAGCCGGCGCATGCCCTCGCCTTCCGCCCCCATCACCCAGGCCGTCGCCTTCGGCCAATCGGCGGCATACAGATCGTTCTCCGCCTCGCCGGCCGTGCCGATCACCCAGATCTCGCGCTCCTGCAGTTCGCGCAGCGTCCGCGCCAGGTTGGTCACCATCACGTAAGGCACCGTTTCCGCTGCGCCGCAGGCGGTCTTGGCAGCCACATCGGTCAGGCCGACCGCCCGATCCTTGGGCGCGATCACGGCATGGACACCCGCCGCGTCAGCCACCCGCAGGCAGGCTCCCAGGTTGCGCGGATCGGTGATGCCATCGAGAACGAGCAGGAAAGGCGGCTCATCCAGCGTATCGAGCACATCATCCAGATGGGCTGCCTTGCGCCCCCCCTCGATGCGCGCCACGACCCCCTGGTGCCGCCCGCCCGGCGCCATGCCGTCGAGCCGCTTGCCATCGGTCGCGATGACCCGGATGCCCTGGAGTTCGGCATGCTGCAACAGGTCGCGCACCCGCGCATCCTGGCGCGTCGCATCGACCATGATTTCCCTGATCGAACCCGGATCATGGCGAAGTTTGGAAATGACGGCATGAAAACCGTAGATCAGGCGGGAAGACATGGCTGCTCTCGAAAATCGGAAGAGCGGATTCTACCGCCCGCTCCCCGCCACGGAAACCGCTCGCTTCAGCAGGGCTCGATCACAGATGGCGCAACAGCGCATCGTCGCGCGCCACCCAACGCGACAGCATCATGTCGTGCAGGGCAACATGGTTGGTGACCCAGCGCGCCAGCAAGGCGTCCAGTTCGCGAATGCGCGACACAATGTGAACCGAATCGAGTGCCGCAACAATCTCCTGAACCTTGGCGGCGATCTCGGCATGGTCTTCCATGTGAGCCTGGCACATCTCGCGATCGGCAACCATCAGCAACGAATCGCGCATGACGGCCTCTTCGGTCTTGAAATGATCGAGGATGAAGGCGAACAGATCACCGAGCAGGCCGATCAGGCCATTTTCACACCCCACCTGCCGCGCATGGCCACAGGCGACACAGTTCTCCAGGCGGCTCTGGTCGATGCAGATCCGGCGCAGGTTGGCCATGGCGCCAATCAGGAAACGATGCTCATGGTCGATCATCGCATGGCCGGTAATCAACTGGGGCGGCAAATCGCCGGTGCCCAGCCAATGCGCCACCGCATCGGAAAGCACATGCGCGGAGACTCCCGCGTCCGAGGAAATGGGGGCCGTCTGCTGCACGGCTGTCGCCAGTCGAAGATTCATAACCTGCCATTATAAGCGTTCGCCCATTTTGCATTGTCATCAAGTGTCAAGAAACGGGCGCATCCCAACCGACCATGCGGGGCGGCAATCTGGCAGCCGGGGCGCCTCGCCCGCCCGGCGCCTAACGCCCTTTCCTGGCCGGCTTGCGCGCCGCCTTGGGCGATGGCTTGCCGGTCGATTTGGCCGCAGATTTGCTGGCTGTCCGGCGCACCGCCTGCCCCTCGGGCTTGCCGGACGCGGCGGGCTGCGCGCGCCCGTTGCCCGGTTCGCTGTATGCCTTCGCTGCTGCGCGACCAGCCGGCGCCCGCTCGACCGGAGCCATCACGAAATCGATGCGGTTCGATTCCAGGTCCGCCCGCACCAGCTTGACCCGCACGCGATCACCCAGGCGGTAACGTTGGCCAGTCCGCTCGCCCAGCATCTGGTGCTTGATGGCGTCGTACTGGAAATAATCGGCCCCCAGTTCAGAGACGTGAACCAGGCCCTCGACATAAACCTGATCCAGCGCCACGAAAATGCCAAAAGCCGTCACTGCGGAAATCGTGCCATCGAACACTTCGCCGATCCGCTCCTTCATGAAGAAGGTCTTCAGCCAATTCTCGACATCGCGCGTCGCCTCGTCGGCCCGTCGCTCGGTGGCCGAGCATTGCAGGCCGATGTCGTCCCAGGGCTGCTCCGGCACGTACTTTTCGCCATTGAGCACCGCCTTGATGGCGCGATGCACCAGGAGATCCGGATAGCGGCGGATCGGCGAGGTAAAGTGGGTGTAATGCTCGTAGGCCAGCCCGAAATGCCCGACGTTGTCCGGGCTGTACATCGCCTGCTTCAGCGAACGCAGCATGACCGTCTGCAGGAGCTGGAAATCCGGCCGCTGCTTGATCTTGTCAAGGAGCAGCGCGTAATCCTTGGCGCGCGGATCGTCGCCGCCGCCGAGGGCCAGGCCGAACTCGCCCAGAAAAGCGCGCAGGTTCTGCAACTTGTCCTCGGAAGGCGCCGCATGCACCCGATAGAGGCAGGTCTGTTTGTGCTTCTCCAGAAAATCCGAAGCACAGACGTTGGCCGCCAGCATGCATTCCTCGATGATGCGATGAGCGTCGTTGCGCACCACCGGCACGATGTTCTCGATCTTGCCGTCGTCGTTGAACAGCATCATCGTTTCAGTCGTTTCGAAATCGATCGCACCCCGCTCGACACGCGCCTTGCGCAGCGCACCGAACAGTTTGTAAAGGTTCTGCACGTGCGGCAGCACAGCCTGATGCACCGCGCTCTCCGGCCTGGCCTCGCCGGAAAGCCAGGACCAGACGAGGTTATAGGTCAGCCGGGCGTGCGAGCGAAACACGGCGGGGTAGAAGCGATACTTGCCGATCTTGCCGGCGGCGCTGATCTGCATGTCGCACACCATGGCCAGGCGATCCACATCCGGATTGAGCGAACAGATGCCATTCGACAGCTTCTCCGGCAACATCGGAATGACCCGGCGCGGGAAATAAACCGAGTTACCCCGGGACAAGGCCTCCTTGTCGAGCGCCATGCCGGGCCGGACATAATGCGACACATCGGCAATCGCCACCACCAGTCGCCAGCCGCGCCCTTTCTTCTCGCAATACACCGCGTCATCGAAATCACGCGCCGTCTCACCATCGATGGTCACCAGAGGCAAGTCGCGCAAATCCTCGCGGCCCTTCATGTCGCTCTTGCGCACCTTGTCCGGCATCTTCCGGTTTTCAGCCAGTGCCGCCGGAGAGAATTCGAAAGGCAGATCGTGCTTGCGCAACGCAATTTCGATCTCCATGCCGGGGTCGGCATAATTACCCAGTACCTCGACGATACGCCCGATCGGCTGGGAAAACTTGGAGGGCTGCTCGATGATCTCGACCATCACCACCTGGCCGGACTGCGGCTTGAGTTTGGCCTTTTTCTCGGGCGGCACCAGAATGTCCTGCGAGATACGCTTGTTTTCCGGGACCACAAAAACCACGCCATGCTCGACAAAGACGCGGCCGACCACCCGGCTATTCGCCCGCTCGGTCACCTCGACGATCCCGCCTTCCGGCCTCCCCTTGCGGTCGATGCCGGTCACCCGGACCAGCGCCCGGTCGCCATGCAGCACCTTGCCCATCTGGTGCTGATCGAGAAAGATGTCGGCGCTGCCGTCATCGGGAATCAGGAAGCCGTAGCCATCGGGATGACCCTGCACCTTGCCGGCCGTCAGGCTAGCCCGTTCCGGCAGGATGTAGGCCCCCTTGCGGTTGCGCATCAACTGGCCTTCGCGCTCCATCGCCCCCAGCCGGCGCTGGAACATCTCGCGCTCGCTGGCGGCGATATCCAGCAGTTCGGTCAATTCGATGAAATCGAGCGGCCGCCCCTCATCGGCCAGAACCTGCGAGACATACTCGCGCGAGGGCAGCGGAATGTCGTAGCGTGCCGACTCCCGCTCGAAAAACGGATCGGCTCGGCGGACCTTGGAGAGTTTCTTTCTTGACATTAACGGTATTTCCTCTAAAATGCGCGCTCTTCGCACCTGTGCCCAGGTGGCGGAATTGGTAGACGCACTAGTTTCAGGTACTAGCGGGTAACTCCGTGGGGGTTCGAGTCCCTTCCTGGGCACCAGCGATTTTGATTGAAGGCTTCGAGCAATCGAAGCCTTTTTTCTTTTCGGCCTGCGCCGAACGATTGCAGCGATTGTCTCACACGACCGGCCAAAACCCCGAATTCCATTCTGGCAAGAAAATAGTTTACAGACCGGGAAAATCATGTAAAATGCGCGCTCTTCGCACCTGTGCCCAGGTGGCGGAATTGGTAGACGCACTAGTTTCAGGTACTAGCGGGTAACTCCGTGGGGGTTCGAGTCCCTTCCTGGGCACCAGCGATTTTGATTGAAGGCTTCGAGCAATCGAAGCCTTTTTTCATTTCCGGCGCCCTCTTCTGCGCGAGTACAGCGAGGGCGTAACAATTGCTCACACATTCGTACACAACGCGCGTCATCGCTGTGCCGGGCGGCTCGTTATTCGGCTTGTGCAACCCCTCGCCGTGAGCAAAATCATGAAAAAGATCCTCGCCCTCTCTATCGCTGCCTGCCTTGGCCTGAGCGCCACCACCGCTGCTCAAGCCGACTGGGGACGCTACCGTGGCGATTTTCGGCCACCGATGCACCATCACCACCATCGAGGCCCGGGCTGGGTCGGCCCGGCCGCCGTCCTGGCCATCGCCGGCCTGGCCATTGGCGCAGCGGCCTACAACAACGCCTATGCTGCACCGGCGCCTGCGCCAGTCTATGTTCAGCCCGCACCGGTCTATGTCGCGCCACCGGCCAGCAGCAGCCTGTGGTACTACTGCGGCTCTTCGGGACAATACTATCCCTACACCCATGCCTGCCCGGAAGGCTGGCAGGCCGTACCGGCCCGCTAAAAAAACCAACGGGCCGGCAAGGCCCGTTGTCGATCCTGCGCAGACAATGTCGGCTTACTTGAAGGGGTGCTGCTTGAGGATGGTTTCATCACGCTCGGGACCGGTCGACACAATCGCGATCGGTACCTCGCACAGTTGCTCCAGACGGTTCAGGTAAGCCTGGGCATTAACCGGCAGGTCTTCCCAGCGCTTGACGCGGAAGGTCGTCCCCTCCCAGCCCGGCATGGTTTCGTAGATCGGTTCGCAACGCGCCACATCATCGGCACCAATCGGCAACAGGTCGATAACCTTGTCGCCCAGCCTGTAGCCAGTGCAGATCTTGATTTCCTTGAGGCCGTCGAGCACATCGAGCTTGGTGATGCACAGGCCGGTCAGGCCATTGATGCGCGCCGAACGGCGTAGCAGGGCGGCATCGAACCAGCCGCAACGACGCTTGCGCCCAGTTACCGTGCCAAACTCCTTGCCCACCGAGAACATCTGGTGGCCCGGCGTACCTTCCGTATCGATATCCAGCTCGCTGGGGAAGGGACCGCCGCCCACGCGGGTGCAATAGGCCTTGGTGATGCCCAGCACGTAATGCAGCATGCCCGGACCGATTCCGGCGCCTGCCGCAGCCTGCCCGGCAACGCAGTTCGACGAGGTGACGAACGGATAAGTGCCATGGTCGATGTCGAGCAGGGTCCCCTGGGCGCCTTCGAAGAGCATGTTATGGCCCGCCTTGTTGGCGTCGTACAGCGCCGCCGAGACATCGACCACCATCGGCCGGATGATTTCCGCATCGGCCATCGCCTGGTCGTAGACCATCTGGAAATCGACCGGCTCGGCCTTGAAATACTGGGTCAGCACGAAGTTGTGATAGTCGAGCACTTCCTTCAGTTTTTCAGCGAAGCGCTCCGGATGGAAGAGGTCATAGACCCGCAGGCCACGACGGGATACCTTGTCTTCATAGGTCGGGCCAATCCCTTTGCCGGTCGTGCCAATCTTCTTGTCGCTGCACTTGGCCGCTTCGCGGGCTTTGTCGATGGCAGAGTGGTACGGCAGGATGATCGGGCAACCCGGGCTGATCTTGAGACGCGAACGGACGTCGATGCCGCCCTTTTCCAGCTCGGCGATTTCGGAAATCAGGTGGTGGATGTCGAGGACAACGCCATTACCGATATAGCAATCAACCCCCTCACGCACGATGCCCGACGGCACCAGGTTCAGCTTGTAAACATTTTCACCGACGACCAGCGTATGGCCGGCATTGTGGCCGCCCTGGAAACGTACCACCCCCTTGGCGTGATCGGTCAGCCAGTCGACGATCTTGCCCTTCCCTTCGTCGCCCCACTGGGTCCCCACCACGATGACATTCTTGGCCATTTTTCAGTCCTCTTGTATTGCTTCAATAATCCAATGCTCGCCGACCAAGACCAGCTTGCGGTCACAAACCGGCCCTTCGCAGGCAGTTTCGCCGGGCAACAGCTCGACGACGATTTCTCCCTGTTCGCGCAGGGCGCCAATGTGGGCCGCCAGACGCGGATCCTTCCCGACATGCGGCGCCAGGATCGCACCGACACACCTGCCAGCCGGCACCAGTCGGCCAACCTCGCGCAAATCCATCGAAAAGCCGGTCGCCGGACGTGCCCGACCAAAGGCCTTGCCGACGCCGTCATAGCGACCGCCCAGCGCGATGGCTGCCGGATAGCCATCGCAATAGGCCGCGAAGACCACACCGTTGTGGTAGTGATAGCCCCGGAGATCGGACAGGTCGATCGAGAACGGCAGTTCGGGCGCCCCGGCCAGCAGATGGCGCAAGCCATCCAGCGCGGCGGTGATCGCCGGCAACGGGGGCAGCTCGGCGGCAGCCCGTTCCAGCACATCGGCCCCGCCGTACAGTTGCGGCAGGCGCCGCAATGCCTCGCGATAAGGCGCCGGCACTTCCGCAGAGGCCTCGATCAGGCCCGGCACATCCTTGGCCTGCAGCAGGCTCAACAGGTTTTCTTCGGCCTCTTCCGGCAAGCCGGCCGCCTCGGCCAGCGCCTGAAAAATGCCGACATGTCCGAGATCGATGCGACTCAACGGCAACTTGATCTTGTCAAATGCTCCGGCCATCAGGCGAATGATCTCCAGATCGGCGGCTATGCCGGCGTAACCGTACAATTCGGCGCCGATCTGCAAAGGCTCGCGGCTGGCGGAAATGGTCGCCGGCAGGGTGTGCAGCGTGCTGTCGCAGTAACACAGGCGGGTAACGCCCCGATGGTTGAGCAGGTGCGCATCGATACGCGCCGCCTGGGGGGTGATATCGGCCCGCACCCCCAGGGTCCGGCCGGACAACTGGTCTACCAGCTTGAAGGTGCGCAGCTTGAGATCCTGGCCGGCCCCGGTCAGCAGCGATTCGAGATACTCCAGCATCGGCGGCATGACCAGCTCGAAGCCGCGACTGCGGAAGTGATCGAGCACCGTCCGGCGCAGGCGTTCGATGCGTTCGGCCTCGGCGGGGAGCGCATCGGCAAGGTATTCGGGTAACAGCCAGTTCATGAGAAAAGCATCAGGAGGATCAGGCCGATCAGCATCGAGGTCAGGCCGACAAAGCGAATCTGCCCGTCCGAAAATTGAATGAGACGGCGAAAGGTTTCACGCCAGGCAGCCGGCGCAACGAAAGGCATGAGGCCTTCGAGCACCAGCATCAGCGCAAAGGCGAGCAACAGCGTCGAGATCATTTGCCCTTGTCGTTTCCACGCCCCGTGCTCTTCATGTACTTGAAGAACTCGGAGTTCGGCTCGACGACCAGGACGTCGTTCTTGCTCTTGAAACTGCTGCGATAGGCTTCGAGGCTGCGGTAAAAGGCATAGAACTCGGGATTCTGGCCAAAAGCCTGGGCATAGGTGCTGGTTGCCTTGGCGTCGCCCTCGCCCTTGATCTTCTGGGCATCGCGATAGGCTTCGGCGATGATGACTTCCCGCTGGCGGTCGGCATCGGCACGGATCTTCTCGGCCTCGGCGGCACCTTCCGAACGCAGCTCGTTGGCCACCCGTTTGCGTTCCGCCTCCATACGGCGATAGACGGCATCGCTGACTTCGGTCGGCAGTTCGACCCGCTTGACGCGGACATCGACAATCTGCACACCGATCTTGCGCGCGTCGGAATCGGCCTTCTCGCGCATCTGCTCCATGATCTTGTCGCGCTCGCCCGACACCACGTCATGCACGGTGCGCTTGCCGAATTCCTCGCGCAACCCGGCATTGACGGTCTGGTTCAAACGGGTCTTGGCCCGCGACTCATCCCCGCCCACCGAAATATAGAAGAGCTTGGGATCAATGATGCGCCACTTGATGTACGAATCGACCAGCACATTCTTCTTCTCGGAGGTGATGAAACGCTCCGGCTCGGCATTATCCAGCGTGATGATGCGCTTTTCGAAATAGCGCACGTTCTGCACCATGGGCACCTTGAAATAGAGCCCCGGCTCGGAAATGGCCCGCTTGACCTCGCCCAGCTGGAACACCACGGCATACTGGCGCTGATCGACGGTGAACATCGACATCGCCAGACCCACCAGAGCGGTTGCGACGACCGCCCCAAAAAGATTGAATCGCGAGCTCATCAACGCCCCTCCCGGTCACGCGAACGCAGCGAACCATCGCGCGAACTCGAAGAATACGACGTGCCCCCCACCTTCGGGGCACTTTCCACTTGCGGCGGGGCCTCCGAAGACAGCGGCGCATTTGGGCGAACGGTCGCCGACGGCGACTGAGCCTCCGCCGCCTGCTGCGGCACGGTGGCAGCAGCCGCCTGCATCAGCTTGTCGAGCGGCAGATAAAGGAGATTCCCCTGCCCCTTGGCGTCGACCATGACCTTGCTGGTGTTGGCGTAAATCTGCTGCATGGTCTCGAGATACATCCGCTGACGCGTCACCTCGGGCGCCTTCGCATATTCGGCCACCACCTGCTTGAAGCGGGACGCATCCCCTTCGGCGGTCGAAATCACCCTTTGCTTGTAGCCATCGGCTTCCTGCATCAGACGGGCAGCCGTGCCCTTGGCCTTGGGAATCACGTCATTGGCGTAGGCTTGGCCTTCGTTCTTCTGGCGCTCGCGATCCTGACCGGCCTTGACGGCATCGTCAAAGGCCGCCTGCACCTGTTCGGGCGGCTGGGCATTCTGCATGGTGACCTTGGAAATCTGGATACCGCTTTGATAGCGGTCGAGAATGTCCTGCATCAACTTGGCCGCCTGGGTCGCGATTTGCTCACGCCCCTCGTAAAGCACGAAATCCATCTTGCTCTTGCCAACGATTTCACGCACCGCCGTCTCGGCCGCCCCCATCACCGCATCGTCCGGATGACGGTTGTTGAACAGATACTCGACCGGGTCCTTCAGGATGTACTGGACGGCAAACTGGATATTCACGATATTCTCGTCGTCAGTCAGCATCAGGGCTTCCTTGAGCACCTTGTTGCGCTCGCTGCCGCGATAACCGATCTCGATGGTGCGCACACCGGTCAGATTGACCAGTTCATGCGACTGGATCGGATAGGGCAAGCGCCAGCGCAGGCCCGGCTCGGTCGTTTCATTGAACTTGCCGAACTGCAGCACGATGCCCCGCTGCGAGGCGTCGACGATGTAGAAACCGGAAGCCAGCCAGACGATGACGATCAGGCCGATCAGCAAGCCGATGCCGCCGCCGAGAAATTTCGGATTGAAATCGATCTGCGGCATGCGCGGACCGTCGCCGCCGTTGCCGCCACCCCCGCCCCGCTTGTTGCCGAACATCCCGTTCAGTTTGCGATTGAAGTCACGCCAGAGGTCTTCCAGATCGGGCGGTCCATCATTGGGACGACGCGGCCCGTTGCCGCCCGGCTTGTTTTGGCCGTCATCGCCACCACGACTGCCCCACTGCGGGTCATTGAGCGACATGAATATACCTACGGTAGGAATCATGAATTTTGGGGATTCAAGAGATGTAGTCGTTATGAGCTTCGCGTTCAGCCTCGTCGAGCGCCTTGCGGCGCGCCTCGGCCTTGGCACGGGCGTATTCGGCCAGGGATTCGCGCAACAGGTCAAGCCCCTCGCCCGAGCGCGCACTGACACGAACGCGCGCGATATTACCATACTCGTCCCGCTCGACTCCGGCTGCCGCCTCGGTAAGATCGATCTTGTTCCAGACCAGCACCTGCGGCACGCGTTCAGCACCAATTTCCGCCAGCACCTTGTTGACTTCGGCAATCTGCTCATCCCGCGCATGGCTGGCGCTATCCACGACATGCAGCAGGAGATCGGCATCGGTCGCTGCTTCCAGGGTGGCATGGAACGCATCGACCAGCGAGTGTGGCAAGTCGCGAATGAAACCCACCGTATCGGACATGACAATATTGCCGGCACCCTCGATCCACAACTTGCGCGATGTGGTATCGAGGGTGGCGAACAATTGATTGGCCGCATAGACCCCGGCATGGGTCAGCGCATTGAACAAGGTCGACTTGCCGGCATTGGTATAGCCGACCAGCGATACGCTGAGCACATCGCCGCGCATCCGGGCCTTGCGTTGTACGCCACGCTGCCGGGTCAATTTCTGCAGGCGCTCCTTGAGCAATTTGACGCGATTTCCAAGCAAACGGCGATCGGTTTCGAGCTGCTTTTCACCCGGGCCGCGCATACCGATCCCCCCGCGCTGCCTTTCGAGGTGGGTCCAGCCGCGCACCAGCCGGGTGGAGAGATGCTCCAGCTGCGCCAGCTCGACCTGCAGCTTGCCTTCGGCGCTCGCGGCACGCAGCGCGAAAATGTCGAGAATCAGGCTGGTCCGGTCAATGACGCGGCACTTCAACTCGCGTTCGAGGTTCCGCTGCTGGGCGGGGGACAAATCATGGTTGAAAATGACCAAATCAGCCTCGCCAGCCGCCACCATGGCCCGGATCTCCTCGACCTTGCCTTTGCCGGCATAGGTTTTGGGATCGGGGCTCTGTCGCCGTCCTCGCACCTCGGCAGCGACGAAACCGCCCGCCGATTCGGCCAGCAGGCGAACCTCTTCAAGCTGGTCCTCGATGTCGGCCTGACCGAAGTCGAGCTGAACGATCACCGCGCGTTCACCGGCGGCCGGTCGTTCAATCATGGGAAATTCCGGGAGAGAGAAACGCGAGCCCGCCGAATTGGCGGGCTGCCGGACAGGAGCTGATTATTCGGCCGCCTGTTCCTGCTGGAGGTTAACCGGACGCGCCGGCACCACCGTCGAGATGGCATGCTTGTACACCATCTGGGTTACCGTGTTCTTGAGCAGAACGACGTATTGATCGAAAGACTCGACCTGACCCTGCAGCTTGATGCCGTTGACCAGATAAATCGAGACGGGAACGTGTTCGCGACGAAGCGCGTTGAGGAAGGGGTCTTGTAAGAGTTGCCCTTTGTTGCTCATGGTGTGGACTCCATGGTGTTGTTATGAGGGTCCTAATGTACCCAAAATTGAACAGCGTTGCCAAAGAATTTGCAGATTATTTCTTGTCCTTGTCTGCAAAGGGGTTCTTGGTGGTGACGAACTGGATGCGCAAGGGGGTTCCCTGCAGTTTGAAGGCATCCCGGAAGGTGTGCTCCAGATAGCGCCGGTAACTGTCGGTGATGTGATCCACCGCATTGCCGTGGATGACGATGATCGGCGGATTGGATCCCCCCTGGTGGGCGTAACGCGGCTTCGGGCGAAAAACGTTGTGCTTGGCGGGCGCCTGCCTGGCCACGGCATCGATCAGAACGCGCGTCAGGCGCGGCGTGGTCATCTTGACCATCGCTGCGGCATAGGCGGCATCAACCGACTTGAACAGATTTTCCAAGCCGATGTTCTCGCGTGCCGAAATGAAATGGAATTTGGCGAAATCGAGGAATTTCAGCTTGCGCTGCAGGACCTGGCGCGTCTGCTCACGGGTATAGGCGTCGAGGCCATCCCACTTGTTGACCGCGACAACCAGCGCGCGACCGGATTGCACGATGAAATCGGCAATGTGGGCATCCTGGTCGGATACGTCGGCCTGGGCATCGACCATCAGGATGACGACGTTGGCATCCTCGATGGACTGCAGGGTCTTGACCACCGAAAATTTCTCGACTGCCTCGAACACCTTGCCCCGCTTGCGCATGCCGGCCGTATCGACCAGCACGTATTTACGGCCGCCGCGTTCGAAGTCGATCTCGATGGCGTCGCGGGTCGTGCCCGGCGCATCGAAGGCAATGACGCGCTCTTCGCCGAGCAGGGTGTTGATCAGCGTCGACTTCCCGACATTCGGACGCCCGACGATGGCGACACGCACAGCATCCGAGTGCCATTCGTCCTCTTCCGGCTCTGGAAAATTTTCCAGGGCCATTTCGACCAGACCGCGCACCCCCTCGCCGTGGGCGGCAGAAATGGCATGGGGCTCGCCCAGGCCCAGTTCGTGGAAATCGGCCTCGACCATGCCGGCGTTCATGCCCTCGGCCTTGTTGACCGCGACAAAGACCGGACGGTCGATGCGCCGCAGCTTGTTGGCGATTTCCTTGTCGTGCGGCGTCAGGCCGGTGCGGCCATCGACCACGAAGATGATGGCATCGGCTTCGGCGATGGCCTGCTCGGTCTGGCGGGCCATTTCATGCAGGATACCATCCTTGACCAGCGGCTCGAAACCGCCGGTATCAACGACCAGATAGGGCTTCTTGCCCAGTTTGCCGTGGCCATAATGGCGGTCGCGGGTCAGGCCGGGCAAATCGGCGACGATGGCGTCGCGCGACTTGGTCAGGCGGTTGAACAGCGTGGACTTGCCGACATTGGGACGGCCAACCAGAACGAGCGTCGGTTTCATTGCACCTCGATCGCGCTGACCTCGCCACCGGTCGTCTGGACCAGCACGGCGGAACCGAGCGCTTGCAGCGGCGCGCGAACCGGCGTGCCGTCGGTTTTCTGGCGGGCGGCGAAACTGCCGTCTTCCCGCGACAGGAAATGAACAATCCCCTCCGCATCGGCCACGACCACCAGGCCGCGCCGGATGACAGGTGCCGTCAGGCGGCGGTTCTTCAGCTTGTCCTGTTTCCACAGGCTGCTGCCGGAGAGACGGTCGAGCCCGTAGACGGTACCCTTGTCGTCGGTCACGAACAGGTAGCGGCCATCCATCGCCAGACCGCTGACCGAGGAAATTTCCCGCGACCAGACCATGGCACCGCCCTGCCCCATGTCGAAGCAGGCAACGCGCCCTTGAAAGGCGACGGCACAAATCTGGCGGCCATCGACCACCGGCGGCGCAACGACATCGGCCACGCGATCCAGTTCGGTTGCCCCCTTGGGCAAGGCGACCGTACCCTCCCAGACCGGGGCGCCGTTTTGGATGGCGAGGGCGACCAGCTTGCCCCCCGGATAACCGACAAATACGTAGCGATCGGCGAGAACCGGAGCCCCTGCGCTACGCACGGAGAGCGGCGGCGTCACCCGCTGGTACGCCCATTTGCGCCCGCCATCCGTGGCGTCGAGCAGGAATACCTGATTGTCGCCACTTTTGACGACGACGCCCTCATCCCCGACCACGGGAGAGGCGAGCACCTCCGACGAAACACTGGCCTTCCACAAGGGCTTGCCATCCTCGGCGGCGAAGGCCAGCACTTCACCCTTCGGCGTCGCAACGACGACCAGCCGGTGATTGGCCCCGACCCCGGCCGACAGCGGTTGGCCGGCATCGATCTTCCATACCGTCTTGCCGTCCTCGATGCGGCTCAGCGTGCCCTTGGCCCCGGCGACATAGACGACGCCGTCGACTACCGCCGGCGTGAAGGTGTAATCACCGGACTTGGGCATACTGGCTGACCAGGCGATCCGCAGCTCGGCCGTCGGTTTGAGCGGCGGCAGCGGCGCCAGTTTCGGCCCCGAACTGGAGAAGGGATTGATGGCATCCAGGCCATCGGCGATGGTGGCGCACCCACCGAGCAGCAAGCCGGCGGCAGCGAACAGGGCGGCAAGGCGGCGGGACATCAGGTGGCCCCGCCCAGGCTGTCAAGTTTTTGCTGGAGCAATTCACGCGTTGCCGACGGCTTGTCGCCCTGTTTATCGAGGGCCGCCTGATAGGCGGCACGGGCTTCCGGCGTCTTACCCTGGGCGCTCAGCACGTCGCCTTTCAGCTCCAGGAAACGGGCAGCGAAGGCCGGTGCATGCGCTGCCTCCAGCTGCTTGAGGGCATCATCGTAAGCCTGTTCGTCGAGTTGCACGGCCGCCAGACGCAAGCGGGCCAGGTCGCGTGCCTCGTGCTTGCCATGCTCGACCACCCAGGCCAACTGGGTTTTCGCGGTTTTCAGGTCGCCATTGTCGAAGGATTGCCTGGCTGCCAGCATGGCCCCCAGCGCGGCATAGCTCGTGCCGCCGAATTTCTCGGCCAGTTCGCCGGCGGCTGCCTTGACCTTCTGCGCATCTCCCGCCGCCACTGCCTGTTCGAGGACGCTGTAGATGGCCGCGGCCTTGGCGGCCTGCCCCCCCTGGTACCAGTTCCAGCCCTGCCAGCCGACGACGGCCAGCGCGCCAGCCATGACCAGTCCGGTGACCAGATTGCCGTAAAGCTTCCACCAGGTTTTCAGCGTGTCGATCTGTTCCTGTTCTTCGAGGTCGTAATGCGCCATGCTGCTTATTCCTCTTCGTCTTCCGAATCAATCAGTTGGTCGAAAATGGCTTCGGCCAGATCATCGACTTTCAGTTTACGTTGTTCGACGCCTTCCTGGCGCAGTGCCTTCAGTTGCGCTTCGCCGGTCGCCGCTTCGTCGTCGCCGATGATCACGGCAAACGTCGCCCCGCTGCTGTCGGCTTTCTTCATCTGCGATTTGAAGGAACCGCCACCGCAATGCAGGAGCACATCGATTCCCTCGTCGCGCAGGCCTTCGGCGACGCGGAAGGCCAGGCGGGAGGCTGCATCCCCCTGATGTACGACGTAAACGTCCGGCGCCGGGCCGGCCAGGGCTCCGCCGGACTCCCTGATCAAGGCGATCAGGCGCTCGACACCCATCGCGAAGCCGCAAGCCGGCGTCGGCTTGCCGCCCAGTTGCCCGACCAAACCGTCGTAACGGCCGCCAGCGCAGACCGTACCCTGGGCGCCAAGGCGGTCAGTCACCCATTCGAACACAGTCAGGTTGTAATAGTCGAGGCCGCGCACCAGACGCGGATTGATCATAAACGGGATACCGGCATCGCGCAGCACGCGCTGCACGCCTTCAAAGTGGGCCAGCGATGCTTCGCCGAGATAGTCGATCAGCTTCGGCGCGGCGGCGCACATATCCTGCAGGGCCGGGTTCTTCGTATCGAGAATGCGCAACGGGTTGGTATACAGGCGGCGCTTGGCATCCTCATCGAGAATTTCGGCATGTTCCTCGAAATAGGCGATCAGCGCAGCGCGATGCTGAGCCCGCTCTTCCGGCTGGCCGAGACTGTTGATTTGCAGTTCGATACCGTCTAGGCCGAGGTCATTCCACAGTCGGGCACCCATCAGGATCATTTCGGCATCGATGTCCGGCCCGGCAAAACCGATCGCCTCGACACCGACCTGGTGAAACTGGCGGTAACGCCCTTTCTGCGGCCGCTCGTGACGGAACATCGGACCGAAATAGTAAAGGCGGCGCGGAATCTGATTCGCCAGGCCATGCTGGATGACCGCCCGGACGCAACCGGCGGTTCCCTCCGGCCGTAGCGTCAGCGCCTCGCCATTCAGGCTGTCTTCGAAGGAATACATTTCCTTCTCGACAATGTCGGTAACTTCGCCGATAGCGCGCTTGAACAGCGACGTCGGTTCGACGATGGGCATGCGGATCGGCCGGTAGCCGTAGGCTTTCAGCCACGACCGGACGATGTCCTCGAAAACTTCCCAGAATTCGGCTTCGTCCGGCAGGATGTCATTCATCCCGCGTACGGACTGGAGGGTTTGACTCATGCTTGCAGTTTCTTCTTGTAGGTGCGCTGGACGTAGCGCTCAATGATGTCCTTGAATTCGCTGGCGATGTTATCGCCCTTCAGCGTCACGGTTTTGACGCCATCCTCATAGACTGGGGCGGATGGCGCTTCGCCGGTACCCGGCAGCGAGATGCCGATATTGGCGTGCTTCGATTCACCGGGGCCATTGACGATGCAGCCCATGACCGCCAGTGTCATATTCTCGGCGCCGTCGTAATGCAGTTTCCAGTCCGGCATCCTGGCCCGCACGAAATCCTGGACCTCGCCGGCCAGTTCCTGGAAGAACGTGCTGGTCGTCCGGCCGCAGCCGGGACAAGCCGCGACCATTGGTGTGAAGGCGCGCAAACCCATGGTCTGCAGGATTTCCTGGGCGACGATGACTTCCTGCGCACGCGCACCGCCCGGTTCCGGCGTCAGCGAAACGCGGATGGTGTCACCGATGCCTTCCTGCAGCAGCACGGACAGGGCGGCCGTCGAGGCGACGATGCCCTTGGACCCCATGCCCGCTTCGGTCAGTCCGAGATGCAGGGCGTAATCGGCACGCTTCGCCAGTTCGCGATAAATGGCGATCAGGTCCTGCACGCTCGACACCTTGCAGGACAGGATGATCCGTTCGCCGGCCAGACCCAGTTCTTCGGCCCTGGCAGCCGACTCGAGGGCGGAGGTGACCATGGCGTGACGCATCATTTCCGTCGCGTCGAGCGGCTCGGCCCGTTTGCTGTTTTCGTCCATCAGGCGGGCCAGCAATTCCTGATCGAGACTGCCCCAGTTGACACCGATGCGTACCGGCTTGTCGTAACGGCAGGCAAGTTCGACCATCTGGGCAAACTGCTCGTCCTTCTTTTTGCCAAAGCCGACGTTGCCCGGATTGATCCGGTACTTGGCCAGCGCCTCGGCACAGGCCGGTTCGTCAAGCAGTAGCCGATGGCCGTTGTAATGAAAATCGCCGATCAGCGGCACATTGCAGTTCATCTTGTCGAGATGATCGCGGATTTTCGGCACGGCAGCCGCCGCTTCCGGCGTATTGACCGTAATCCGCACCAATTCCGAACCGGCACGGGCCAGCTCGGCACACTGGATGGCGGTAGCCAGGTAATCAGCGGTATCGGTATTGGTCATCGACTGGACGACGACCGGCGCATCGCCGCCGATGCGGACATGGGCGATGGATGTGGCGCGGGTTGGACGCTTACTCACGGCGCTCACGGTTTACTCCAGAACCAGGCGGGCGACGTCGCCCTTGGTGTGCGGCGCCAGATCAACCGGCTGGCCACGCCAGAACAGGCGAACGCCCGGCGCATAACCGATGGTCAGCGACAATGGCCCCTGGCCGGAGACGGCCTGCTCGGCCCCCGCCCCGAGGCGCTGCGAGAAAATCACCCTGTTGTCGCGATCACGCACTTCGATCCAGGAGTCCTTGTCGAACAGGAAACGCAACTGGGGCGCAGCGGCAGCCGGTGTCGGCGACGGGGCTTCCGGCGCAACCGCCGGCGTCGGGGCAACGGCTGGCGCCGGGGTATCCGCCGGCGCCAGGACCTGTGGATACATGACCTGTTGCGGCGTCGATCCCGGCGGGAAAACCGGCTCATTGGCCGCACTGGCCACCAGTTCGTTCGTTGGTGCCGTAGACGCGGCCGGCGCCGGCGCGGCGACTTCCTTGCGCGACAGCGAATCGATCAGCGATTGGGCGCGCTCGCGCCAGGCCGACAAATCGCCGGGCAGCAGGAAATACAGCACGGCGGCCAGGACGACGAAGCCAAGACCGAGCGCCATCATCTGCCGGTCGCGGCGATTGCTGCCCGAAGCCATCGCGGCAGGAAGCGGCGCCGGACCGGTCTCCTGTTTGCCGAGATTATCGACCGGTTTTTCCAGAATGCGGTCGAGTTGAGCCATCAGCGGCACCGGATCGACCTGCACCAGACGGGCGTAATTGCGCACGAAACCGCGAATGAAGGTCGGACCAGGCAGGTGCTGCCAATCCCCCCCCTCCAGCGCCTCCACCTGGCGCAAGCCGAGCTTGAGCGTCTGCGCGATATCGGCAAGTGCCAGCCCGCGCGCTTCACGGGCCTGGCGCAACAGCGTCCCCACCGGCGTTTCGGCAACGGGGGGCGGCGTATCCTCGATCACTGCATCCTGGCTACTGACCTGCTCGCTCATTCAAAATTACCCTTGAGGAATTCCTGATATTCGGCTGACGACGGATAACGGCTGCGCAATTGCGAGGCGAACCCCCCCTCGGCACTCCGGTTGCCGAGCCGCCGTTCAAGGCGGAGGCCGAGCCAGAGCGCCTCGGCCGTTGGTGGCTCCATCATCTTCAGCGCATCGTTCAGGTAGATGCGCGATTCTTCGAGAATGCCGCGGCGATAGAACAACTTGGCCAGTTCCAGACGCGCCGTCATCGCACCATCGCGCGACAGCTGAACCGCCTTGAGAAGATAATTCTGCGCCCCTTCCAGGTCCCCTGCCTTCAGCGCGCAGGTGCCCGCGTTGGTGTAGGCCCGGTCGGGCGTTTCGTACAGCGGGCTTTTCAGCGCGTTCAGGAAATAGGCGATCGACTGGCGCTCCTTGCCCGTTTCGCAGAGGTACCAACCGTAGTTGTTGTTGACCTCGGGATCGTTCGGCGCAATATCCAGCGCGCGCCGGAAATCGCTCTCGGCCTTGTCGTTTTCCTTGAGCGCCGTATGGACCAGGCCACGTACGCTGTATGCCTGGAAATAGCTGGAGTCGGCATTGAGCGCAATCTGCAGTTCGTCGAGGGCGACCGCATAATTGCCGGCCTGGAAGTACAGAGCGCCCAGTTCGGTATGAATCCGGGCCCGGTTGCGCGGATCCGTGTTCTTCGGCTCCTGGCCTGCCGGATTGTTGAACTGGTATTGCTGGGCAACGGCCGGCAGGGCACAGCAGGCAGCCAGGCTGACAGCAAGCGCCCATTGCTTCACGGCGAAGGATGCAAACATCACGATCTAGCCTCCATCAGGGGGATTACGCGTCCGGAAGTGCGTTTTGTCTTGTCCTTGACCTGCCCGGCCAGTTGGCCGCATGCCGCGTCGATGTCGTCGCCGCGCGTCTTGCGCGTCGTGGTGACGATGCCGGCCTGCATCAGGATGTCGGCAAAACGGCGAACCCGCTCCGCCGGCGAGCGCCGGAATGGCGAACCCGGGAAGGGATTGAAGGGAATCAAGTTGAACTTGCACGGCACGTTCCTGACCAGCGCCAGCACTTCGCGGGCGTGGGCTTCGGAATCGTTGATGCCGTCGATCATGGTGTATTCGAAAGTAATGAAGTCGCGCGGCGCCTTTTCCAGGTAACGCTGGCAGGCAGCCATCAGTTCCTTCAACGGATATTTCTGGTTGATCGGTACCAGTTCGTCGCGCAGTTTGTCGTTCGGGGCGTGCAGCGAAACCGCCAGGGCCACCGGGCATTCCTCGCGCAGACGGTCCATGACCGGCACCAGACCAGAGGTGGAGACCGTAACCCGCCGACGTGACAGGCCATAGGCGTTGTCGTCGAGCATCAGCTTGAGCGCGGCGACGGTGTTCTCGAAATTGGCGAGCGGCTCGCCCATGCCCATCATGACGACGTTGGAGATGACACGTTCGTCACCATGGACGACGCCGAGGGCCTTGTTGGCCTGCCAGAGCTGGCCGATGATTTCGGCCACGGTCAGGTTGCGGTTGAAGCCCTGCTTGCCGGTCGAACAGAAGGCGCAGTCGAGGGCGCAGCCAGCTTGCGTGGAAATGCAGAGTGTTCCGCGATCGTCCTCGGGGATGAATACCGTTTCGACGGCATTGCCATTTCCGACATCGATCAGGAACTTGCGCGTGCCATCATCCGACAGCTTGTCGGACACGACGGCCGGCGGAGCCACGACCGCCCTCGCCTTGAGCTTTTCGCGCAAGCTCTTGGCGATGTCGGTCATGGCATCGAAATCCGCCACGCCGGACCGATGCATCCAGCGCAAGACCTGCCGGGCACGGAAGGGCTTTTCGCCCTGCTCGGCAAACCAGGCGGTCAGGCCATCGGCATCGAAATCCAGCAGATTGACGGTCATGCGGGATGCTTAGCGGCCGGCGTAGACGTTCATGCCCGGGAAGAAGAAAGCCACTTCCACGGCAGCGGTTTCCGGAGCGTCCGAGCCATGCACGGCGTTGGCATCGATCGACTCGGCGAAGTCAGCGCGGATGGTGCCCTTTTCGGCCTTCTTCGGGTCGGTGGCACCCATCAGCTCGCGGTTCTTGGCAATGGCGTTCTCACCTTCCAGGCACTGGATCATGACCGGGCCGGAGGTCATGAAGGACACCAGATCCTTGAAGAAGGGGCGATCCTTGTGCACGGCGTAGAACTGGCCGGCTTCCTGCTCGGACAGCCAGGTCATGCGGGCAGCGACGATCTTCAGGCCGGCCGCTTCAAAACGGGAATAGATCTGGCCGATGACGTTCTTCTTGACGGCGTCCGGCTTGATGATGGAGAGGGTGCGTTCGATAGCCATGAGTTTGCTCCGAAAAAGCTAGTCAGTTGAAAAACGGGCAATTTTAGCAGACTCCATCGCCGGACGCCCGCTTCACCGTCCGACCGGTTTTTCGACCGACAGGCGGGCGAGCGGTTCGCGCAGCAAGGCAAACTGACGCGGCGCAACATACTGCAGCAATTCCTTGCCTTCCCCATCGACGACGACGTCCAGCCCTTTGTCCGGATAGAGCAGATGCACGCGTTTTTCAGATACGGCCAGACGCTCGCCGGGCGGACCGAAACGCTGGATCACCGTCGCCTCGTCGAGATTGACCGTCGGAATGACGCTGATCGCGCGTACCGGCATGCCATCGACAGCGGCCAGATCATCGGGGTGCAGGGTGATCTTGCGGGTCGTGCTTTCCATGTGCTGCGCTTTCAACGCCCGTTCCCGCATGGCAACGATTGCCGCTTCCGGCGCATCGACCGTAACGATGACGCGCGCCAGCACGAAGCCGAGGGACACCTGGGGGTAATAGCCCTCCAGCGCACCCGTTTCGTTGGGTTCGGCAATGATCGCAACGTCGATTTCCTGTCCCAATTTCTGCCGCACCTCGCGCAGGGTACTGACCCCCGGTTGCAGACCGAAAACCGTGCTCCCCCCCTGGCCATCGACCTCCACCTGCCAGGGCAGATTGGCGTTTGGATCGAAACCCTCCCGCTTGGCCACGTCGGGAATCAGGAAGGGAACGATCAGGGCAAGCAGGATCAGGGCGATGATGGAAAGGGCAAATTTCATGGCATTTCGGACACGGGAAGCGGGCGTCGATTGTGCCACAGCGCCTGATCATGAAAAAAACCCCGGTACGCGACCGGGGCTTTTCGGTTCGGGCAGGATGCCGCCTCAGAGCATGCCCAACTGCTGCGGCAGCCACAGCGACAACCCCGGCCAGTAGGTCACCACACCGAGGAAAATCAGCATCGACAGCAGCCACGGCCAGACGGCGACAGTCAGTTCGGTAATGCCCATCTTGGTGATGCCGGACGCCACGTACAGGTTGAGACCGACCGGCGGATGACACATGCCGACCTCCATGTTCACCACCATCAGGATGCCGAAATGCACCGGATGGATGCCCAGCGCCGTCGCCACCGGGAACAGGATGGGGGCAAAGATCAGCACGATCGACGACGGCTCCATGAAGTTACCGGCAAGGAGCAGGATGACGTTGACCGCAAGCAGGAAGGTGATGACACCGAGTCCGTTGCCCAGCATCCAGTCGGCCAGCGCCTGCGGAATGTTCTCGTTGGTCATGATGAAGGAGAACAACACGGCGTTGGTGATGATGTAGAGCAGCATCGCCGACATGTTGGCCGAATTGAGCAGCACCTTCGGCACATCCTTCAGGCCCATGTCCTTGTAGATGAAGACCGCGACGATGAAAGCATAGACGGCCGACATGGCGGCGGCTTCGGTTGGCGTGAAGATGCCGGAGTAGATGCCGCCCATCACGACGACGATCAGGAAGAGACCCCAGACGGACTTGCGGAAACTGTCCCAGCGCTGCGCCCACGAGGCTTTCGGCTGACGCGGGTAATTGAACTTGCGGGCACGGTACCAGGTCACGCCGCCGAGCGTTGCCGCCAGAGCCAGGCCCGGGATAACGCCGGCCATGAACAGGGCGCCGACCGAGGTATTGGTCGCCACCGAGTACATCACCATGACGATGGAAGGCGGGATCAGGATGCCAAGCGCCCCGGAGGTCGAGATCACCCCGGCGCCGAAACGGTTGGGGAAGCCCGCCTTGACCATCGCCGGCAGCAGGATCGAACCGATCGCCACGACGGTTGCCGGGCTGGAACCGGACACCGCCGCGAACAGGGCGCAGGCCACGACACCGGCCAGACCGAGGCCGCCATACCAGTGGCCGACCATCGCCGTCGCGAAGTTGATCATCCGTTTCGCCACCCCGCCGTGGGTCAGGAAATTGCCGGCCAGAATGAAGAACGGGATAGCCATGATCTCGAACTTCTCGATACCGGTGAACAGCTTGAGCGCGACGGACTCCAGCGGCACCTGCGTCATCGTGAACAGGAAGGTCAACACGGTCAGGCCGAGCGAAATCGAGATCGGCATGCCGGTCAGCATGAGGACAGCCAGCAGGCTGAAAATCACCAGGGCATTCATTGCTGGTCTCCTTGCTTGTCTTGCGACTGACGGCGCTCGCCTTGCCGGCGCTCGCCCGCCTCGTGGCCGGACTGGCCCTGGCGGCGCTCTTCGCCGCTGCGGCGTTCGCCGATTTGCGGATGCTTCAGGTCGTGCATGTGCAGGTTGTCGCTCATGCCATAAACATCCACGTCGACCGGCAAGGGCGCTTCTTCATCCAGGCCGTCGACATGGCCGTGGTCGTGGTGCGGCAATTCGCCGGTTTTCAGGAAGCCGACCGTCACCTGCAGGAAGCGGAAGCACATCAGCGACGAACCAAGTGGAATGGCGCTATAAACGATCCAGGTCGGCCATTCCAGGTCGGGCGTGATCGGCCCTTCGAACAAGCCTTCCTGTTCGATGCCGAAGAAGGTGTAAATCGCATAGTGGGCACCGTTTTCCCAGACAAAGGTGGCCCCCAGGGTGGCAACAATGCCGGTGAACAAGGCCCCGGCCAGCAGGCCGAAAACAATGAATTTGCCGCGCTTGGCGTCATCCAGGCGATTGATCAGCACATCGACGCCGACGTGAATGCCGGTGCGCACGCCATAGGCCGCACCAAACTTGGCCATCCAGACGAACATGATGATGCACAATTCCTGCGCCCAGCTGAAATTGAGGCTGAGCAACCAGTCCTGCAGGCCCGGGATATTGACCCCGGCCAGATAGCGGTGTGCCACCGAAGCGAAGATGATCAAGGTCGCCGCGCCCATCAGGAAGGTGACCAGCAATTCTTCGAGGTGGTTGAGTGCTCTGTTTAACATGAGAGTTCCCCCGATTGAATGACGGGGGCCGCAGCCCCCGTCGTTATATTGTCAGGCCAGCTTTGCTTACAGGCTGTCCGGCTTGAAGCCGGTATCGCGATACACCGCCTGGATGGTTTCCTTGCCGACGCGGCTTTCCATCTTCTGATGCACAGACACCATCGCCTTCTTGAAGGCCAGGCGCTCTTCCTTGGTCGGCACATAAACCGCCGTCTTGCCACTCTTCTTCACGGCCTCCAGCGAGCTGTCGTTCTCGACCTTGGCGATCTGGTTGGCGTAGCGGGTGGACTGCTCCATCGCATCTTCCAGCTGCTTGCGGATATCCGCCGGCAAGCCATCCCAGAACTTCTTGTTCACGATCACCGCGTAGCCCAGATAACCGTGGTCGGTCAGCGTCAGATGCTTCTGCACTTCGTGCATCTTCTGGGTGTACAGATTGGAGATCGGGTTCTCGGTGCCGTCGACCACCCCGGTCTGCAGCGCTTGATACACCTCGGAGAAGGCCATCACCTGCGGAATGGCGCCCACGGCCCGCATTTGTTCCTCAAGCACCTTGGAGGACTGAATGCGCATCTTCTTGCCCTTCAGATCGGCTGGCGTCTTGATCGGCGTATTGGCCGAGAAGGACTTGAAGCCGTTGTCCCAGAAGGCCAGCCCGCGAATGCCTTTGGGCTCCAGCTTGGCCAGCAGCTGCTTGCCGACCGGCCCGTTGGTCACCTTGTGCAGGTCGTCGTAGCCGTTGAAGATGAACGGCAGATCGAAGACCTCGAATTCCTTGACGCCGAGCGGACCGAACTTGGCCAGCGACGGGGCGAGCATCTGCACCGCGCCCAGTTGCAGCGCCTCCATTTCTTCCTTGTCCTTGTACAGCGTCGAGTTGGCGTATACCTCGACCTTGACCTTGCCGCCGGTCAGTTCGGCCGCCTTCTTGGCGAACATCTCGGCTGCCTTGCCCTTCGGGGTATCGGCTGCCACGACGTGGCTGAACTTGATGATGATCGGCTGCTGGGCATAGGCCCCCAGCGAGATGGCGCAGGCGAACAAGCCAACCAGCAAATTAGAAATTTTCATATTTCTCCTCCAGGCAATGGGTCGTTTAATTACGACTGGAGCAAAGTATTACCAAAGGCGTAACCCTCGAATATTGTGGAAAACCACAGTAGCGACCCACAAACAGAAACCGCCGGACTGGCCGGCGGTTTCTGGTATCGCGAGGAAACGATCAGTGGTGCTCAACCACCGGGCGCGGCACATGGGGAACCATGATGGCCGGCGCGTCGTCCAGTACCCACTCCGGATGATCCGCCTCGTCGGCAGTTTCATCGTTGAGCACGGCGTTCATGCGGTCGACATCCAGCGCCTTGCACCATTTGGCGACGACCAGCGTGGCGACGCTGTTGCCGATGAAATTGGTCAGCGCCCGGGCTTCCGACATGAAGCGGTCAATACCCAGAATCAACGCCAGACCGGCCACCGGCACGGTACCGACGGCAGACAGGGTCGCCGCGAGGACAATGAAGCCGGAACCCGTGACGCCGGCCGCCCCCTTCGAGGTCAGCAGCAGGATGACCAGCAGCGTGATCTGCTGCGACAGATCCATCGGCGTATTGGTCGCCTGGGCAATGAACACGGCGGCCATGGTCAGGTAAATCGACGTTCCGTCCAGATTGAACGAGTAGCCGGTCGGCACAACCAGACCGACCACCGACTTCTGGGCACCGGCATTTTCCATCTTGGCCATCAGGCGCGGCAAGGCAGATTCCGACGACGAGGTGCCCAGCACCAGGAACAACTCCTCCTTGATGTACTTGATCAGCTTGATGATCGAAAAACCGTGCATCTTGGCGATGGCACCGAGCACACCGAGAATGAAAACGACACAGGTCAGGTAGAAAGCCCCCATCAGGTTGGCCAGCTGCACCAGACTGCCGACGCCGTGCTTGCCGATGGTGTAGGCCATGGCGCCGAAAGCACCGACCGGAGCGACCTTCATGATCACGCCGACGATGCCGAACAGCACGTGCGACAGTTTTTCGATCAACTCGAACACCGGCTTGCCGCGCTCACCGAAGGCGTGCATGGCATAGCCAAAAAGGATGGAGAAGAACAGCACCTGCAGCATGTCGCCCTTGGCGAAGGCATCGACCACGCTGGTCGGGATGATGTTCATCAGGAATTCGGTGGTGGACTGCATCTTGCCCGGACCGACGTACTTGTCGATGCCCTTGGTGTCGAGCGTGCTCGGATCGACATTCATGCCGGCGCCCGGCTGCCAGAGATTGACGATGATCAGGCCGATGATCAGGGCGATGGTGCTGACCACTTCAAAGTACAGCACGGCATAGCCGCCGGTCTTGCCGACCTTCTTCATGTCTTCCATGCCGGCGATGCCGACAACGATGGTGCAGAAGATGATCGGTGCGATGATCATCTTGATCAGCTTGATGAAGGCATCGCCGAGCGGCTTCATGTCGGCGCCGGCCGCCGGGTAGAAATGCCCGAGGGCAACGCCCAGCGCGATGGCAATCAGAACCTGCACGTACAGACTGTGGAATATCGACTTCCTGGCCATGAATATTGTCTCCGGAATGGCGGATGAAATGATCGGGGCGCAGTATCTTCGGTTCGGCCGGGGGTGCCCATTGTGGCTATCCGAATTGTGGATGACCACAATCGGCCCGCCGGAAAAAACGTGAGGTACCATTTTCGTCATGATCACCCCGTTCGACTCCCCGTCGGGCAATCCCCGCCACATCCGCTGGCTGCTTGCCCTGCCCAAATTCGGCATCGTTCTCCTGCTGACCGCGTTGCTCGCCCTCCTGTGGCTGCTGCATCGCAACGAAATCGAGGAGGAGCGCGCTGCGCTGATCAAGGACGTGCTGTGGCTGGAACAAAACCTCCAGTTCCACCTCAACAGCAACGAAGAACAGTTGCAGCAGTTGGCGCTGGACATGAATACGCTGTCCGACAGCCGCAAGGTCTTTCGCCTGCGCGCCGAACACATGCTGCGCAACTCGCCGGAAATCGCCCAGATCCTGTGGCTCAGCCCGGAGCGCAAGGTAATCGACGCGCTGCCAGCCGCC
Source organism: Azonexus sp. (assembly GCA_046297855.1). GTDB lineage: Bacteria > Pseudomonadota > Gammaproteobacteria > Burkholderiales > Rhodocyclaceae > Azonexus. The sequence goes on along the minus strand of JBKBHB010000007.1, from coordinate 68,298 downwards.
GCCCCGCCCGAGCAGGAGATCGAAACCTTTGGCCCCTCCCCCGTCGGCAAGGCCTTCAACCTTGCCCTTCGGCTCGGCAAGCCACACTACAGCGACCCTTTTTTCCTGGAGGGTAATCGGGCCCATGTCGAACTGCTGGTCCCGATTCACGGCGAAGGCCAGCAGATCTCCGGCATGCTGGCGCTGCTCTACCCCCTCGATACGCTGTTGGCCAACCAGGTGCCCTGGTGGTTCACCGAAAAATACAAGGTCGAGATCATCGACGACAACGAGCAACCGTACGCCGCCAAAACCCGAATCGAAGGCAATGGCGACCAGCGCTACGTGATCCCCTTCGACCCGCCAGGCGGCGGGCTGCAACTGCGGGTCACCAGCTATCAGACCCCGGACAATTCCGTGCAGCGCTCCCTGGTCGCCGCCATCGTGCTGCTGGCCGCCGGGGTGTTCTGGAGCCTGTGGCTGGTGCGCGATCTGATGAAGAAACGCAGCCGGGCCGAGGAGGCCCTGCGCGCCGAGCACGCCTTCCGCGCCGCAATGGAGGATTCGCTGACGGTCGGCATGCGGGCCCGCGACCTGCAGGGCAAGGTCATCTATGTCAATCCCGCCTTCTGCAAGATGACCGGCTTCAGCGCCGACGAACTGGTCGGCGCGACGCCGCCCATGCCCTACTGGGCGCCGGAAGAGCTGGAAGAGAGTTACGCCATGCACCAGACGGTACTGGCCGGCGAGGCACCGCCCGACGGCTTCGAGATGACCTTCATGCGCAAGAATGGCGAACGCTTCAATGCCCTGGTCTATGAAGCCAAGCTGATCGACGGCAATGGCAAGCACACCGGCTGGATGGCCTCGGTACTCGACATCACCGAACGCAAACGGGCCGAAGAACTGGCCCGCCAGCAACAGGAGCAACTGCAATTCACGTCTCGCCTGGTGACCATGGGCGAAATGGCGTCCACCCTCGCCCACGAACTGAACCAGCCGCTGGCCGCCATCGCCAGCTACAACACCGGCTGCCTGAACCTGCTGGCCAATGGCCAGGCCCGGCCGGAAGATCTGCGCAGTGCGCTGGAAAAGATCAGTACCCAGGCCCAGCGCGCCGGCAAAATCATTCGCCGGGTGCATGACTTCGTGCGCAAGAGCGAACCGAAACGCGCCCCCTGCCAACTGGGCGAAGTCATCGAGGACTGCATCGGCTTCATCGAGGCGGAGGCGCGCAAGCACCAGGTCCGCATCGAGTGCGACACGCCACCCGAGTTGCCGGTTCTCGCCGACCGCCTGCTGCTCGAACAGGTCCTGCTCAACCTGATGCGCAATGGCATGGAAGCGATGGCCAACACCCCGCCCGCCCATCGCGTGCTGCGCATCGGCATCGCATCGACCGCCAGCGAACTGTGCATCAGCGTCAGCGACAACGGTTGCGGCATCGCACCCGAGGCGCGCGACAAGCTGTTCATCGCCTTTTACACCACGAAGCCGGAAGGCATGGGCATTGGCCTGTCGATCTGCCGTTCGATCATCGAATTCCACCGTGGCCGCCTGTGGACCGAGGACAATCCCCGATCCCCCACGGGAAGCGGTACGATATTCAAGTTCTCCCTGCCTCTGGAAAACGCATGAGCACGCCCCAAGCCTACCTGGTCGACGACGACGAAGCGATCCGTGACGCCCTCTCCTGGCTGCTCCGGTCGCGCGGCATCCCGAGCAGCAACTTCGCTTCCGCCGAAAGCTTCCTGGACGCCTGGCACAAGGACATGCGGGGTTGCATCGTGCTCGACATGCGGATGACCGGCATGAGCGGCCTCGACTGTTTCGACCAACTCGCCGAGCGCCAGTCGACACTGCCGGTGATTTTCCTGACCGGCCACGGCGACGTACCGCTGGCCGTCGCCACCTTGAAAAAAGGCGCTTTCGACTTCTTCGAAAAACCCTTCAACGACAATGAACTGGCCACCCGGGTCGAGGAAGCCATCGCCCTCGACGCCCGGCAGCGTGAAGCCAGCGCCACCGTCGATTCGGTCAAGGCCCGGCTGGCCAGCCTGACGACGCGCGAACGGCAGATCATGGAACGGGTGCTTGCCGGCAAGTTCAACAAGGTCATCGCCGACGAACTGAACATCAGTATGCGCACCGTCGAAGTCCATCGCGCCAACCTGTTCGACAAGATGCAGGTCAAGACCGCGGTCGAACTGGCCAACCTGCTCAAGCCCGGATAAGCCGCCGGCGCTGTTGCGCAATGCCCCGATCCAGCCACCTGTCCGCAGATCACGACGCGGCGGATGCTTCCCTAAGGCATTTTTTTTCGCTAGCATCTCGCCAACTTTTCGGTCGCCGTTACGGCGCAGCCTGTTCCATACCCCATCCCACGAGGAAACCATGAGCGAGCACATCCATTACGTCACCGACGACACCTTTGAAGCCGAAGTGCTGCAGGCGCAGCAGCCGGTTCTCGTCGACTACTGGGCAGAATGGTGCGGCCCGTGCAAGATGATCGCCCCGATCCTCGACGAAGTCGCCGCCGAATATGCCGGCAAGCTGAAGGTTGCCAAGGTCAATATCGATGACAATCAGGCCACGCCGGCCAAATATGGCATCCGCGGCATCCCGACCCTGATGATCTTCAAGAACGGCAACATCGAAGCGACCAAGGTCGGCGCGCTGTCCAAGTCGCAACTCGCTGCCTTCATTGACAGCAACCTGTAATCTCCCGTAGTCTCCCGGCCTGAAGGTGCGCTCCGCATCTTCAGGCAGACGCGACAAGGCTCACTGCCACCGTCCGGCGTCCATTCCCTCCCCAGGCTCTTCGTCATTGCGCCCCGTTCGGGCCCTCGCCCGTTTCCCAGCCGGCGCCACACATTCCCTCATGCAACTTTCCGAACTCAAGACTTTACACGTCAGCAAACTGCTCGACATGGCGACCGAACTCGGCATCGAGAACGCCAACCGCATGCGCAAGCAGGAGCTGATCTATGCCGTCCTCAAGGCCAAGGCCAAGAATGGCGAAACCATCCATGGCGACGGCACCCTGGAAGTGCTGCCCGACGGCTACGGCTTCCTCCGCTCGGCCGACACCTCCTACCTGGCCAATCCGGACGACATCTATGTCTCGCCCTCGCAGATCCGCCGCTTCAACCTGCGTACCGGCGACACCATCGAGGGCGAAATCCGCACCCCGAAGGACGGCGAACGCTACGTTGCGCTGACCAAGCTGGACAGCATCAACGGCTTTCCACCGGAAGCCAACAAGAACAAGATCATGTTCGAGAACCTGACGCCGCTGCATCCGACGCGTCATCTCAAGCTCGAACGCGACATCAAGTCGGAGGAGAACATCACCAGCCGCGTCATCGACATGATCGCGCCGATCGGCGCCGGCCAGCGCGGCCTGCTGGTCGCCCCGCCGAAGTCCGGCAAGACGGTGATGCTGCAGAACATCGCCCATGCCATCACGGCCAATCACCCGGATGTCGTGCTGATCGTGCTGCTCATCGACGAGCGTCCGGAAGAAGTCACCGAAATGACCCGCACCGTGAAGGGCGAGGTTGTTGCCTCGACCTTCGATGAACCGGCCACCCGCCACGTTGCGGTCGCCGAGATGGTCATCGAGAAGGCCAAGCGCCTGGTCGAACACAAGCGCGACGTCGTCATCCTGCTCGACTCCATCACCCGCCTGGCGCGTGCCTACAACACCGTGCAGCCCGCTTCCGGCAAGGTGCTGACCGGCGGTGTCGACGCCAACGCCTTGCAGAAGCCCAAGCGCTTCTTCGGCGCCGCGCGCAACATCGAGGAAGGCGGCTCGCTGACCATCCTCGCCACGGCGCTGATCGATACCGGCTCGCGCATGGACGAAGTGATCTACGAGGAATTCAAGGGCACCGGCAACTCGGAAATCCACCTCGACCGCCGCATGGCCGAAAAGCGCATGTATCCGGCGATCAACGTCAACCGCTCCGGCACCCGCCGCGAAGAACTGCTGTTGAAGCCCGACGTGCTGCAGAAGATGTGGGTGCTGCGCAAGCTGTGCTACCCGATGGACGACCTCGAAGCGATGGAATTCCTGCTCGACAAGGTCAAGTCCACCAAGGGGAATGCGGAGTTCTTCGACGCCATGCGTCGCGGCTGAACCTGCCTCAACAAAAACATTGCAAGCCCGCGTCTTTTTTAGGATAATCGCGGGCTTCCCAGATCGGCCACATCCGCCGGTCGCTCGCTTTAAGGACACAAGATGAAAGCCGATACCCACCCGAACTACCACGAAGTCGCTGTGACCTGCTCCTGCGGCAACACCTTCACGACCAAGTCGACCATGGCCAAGGATGCCTTCCACATCGAAGTGTGCTCCGCCTGCCACCCCTTCTACACCGGCAAGCAGAAGATCGTTGACACCGCCGGCCGCGTCGAGAAGTTCAACCAGAAGTTCGGCGCCATGCGCGGCAAGGCTGCTGCCTGATCGGCTTGCATTTCGCCAGCGACAAAGGCAGCCTGAGGGCTGCCTTTTTCTTTGCCGGCCACCATGCCTGACTTCCTTTCCCTGCTTCGCCGGGGCATCCGCCTGCCGCCGTCCGGCTGGATGCTTGCCGGGATGCTGGCTTTCTACGTGCTGGCCGGCCTGTTCGGCCGCGACCCGTGGAAGGGCGAGGATGCCGTACACATCGGCGTGGCCTGGCACATGCTGCACCATGCCGACTGGCTGTCACCCGACCTGGTCGGCCGGGCTTTCCATGAGCCGCCGCTGTATTACTGGAGTGCCGCGCTGACCGGCAAGGCCTTTGGCTGGCTGCTCCCTTTGCACGAAGCGATCCGTCTGGCCAGCGCCATCTGGGTCACGCTGGCCCTGATGGGACTCTATTACGCCGCCCGCGAGCTGTATGGCGAGGAATCGGCCGCCGCCAGCCCGCTGCTGCTTGCCGGCTGTGCCGGGCTACTCTTTCATGCGCACGACACCCAGCCGATGCTGATCGCGCTGGCGGCCTACAGCGGCGCTCTCGGCGCCCTCGCGGCGATTGGCCGCAAACCCCGCCTGACCGGCATTTTCTACGGCCTCGCCGTGGCCGGCTGCCTGCTCGGCACCGGCATCGCCCCCACCCTGCCCCTGCTCGCCATCGCGCCGGTCGCCTGGTGGCTCTCGCCCGATCGCCCGAAGGCCCTGCACACCCTGCTCATCGGCCTGGCCATTGCGACTGTGCTGATCCTGCCCTGGCCGCTGCTGCTGCTCAGCCTGGAGCCAGCCCGCTTCCACGGCTGGCTGGCCACCGAACTGGCCCCCCTGAAGACCCCCTTCTCGCTCGGCGGCCTGGGCCGTTTCATCAGCATGGCCCCGTGGTTCGCCTTTCCGGCCATGCCACTCGCAGCCTGGACGCTATGGACGCGCCGCCACCATCTGGCTGCCGCCAACCTGCTGCTCCCCCTCGCCTTCCTCGTCATCACCCTGCTCATGCTGGCCTGGGCCTATCGCCCGCGCGAAATTCCCTCGCTGCTGCTCTTGCCGGCCTTTGCCCTGCTCGCCACGCCCGGTTCGCTGACCCTGCGCCGCGGCGCCGCCAGCGCCTTCGACTGGTTCGCGATGACCACCTTCAGCCTGTTCGCCATCGTGGTCTGGCTTGGCTGGTCGGCCGGCGTACTCGGCTGGCCGGCCAAACTGGCCGAACGCGCGCTGGTGCTGCGCCCGGGTTTCGTCGGCCAGATCAATGTGTTGGCCGTCCTCATTGCGCTGGCAGCCAGTACGTGGTGGCTGTGGCTGATCGTCACGGCACCGCGCTCGCCCTATCGCAGCCTGACGCACTGGACGCTCGGTTTCACCACCCTGTGGCTGCTGGCAACTTGCCTGGTGTTGCCCTGGTTCGATTATGGCAAGACCTATCGCCCGGTTGCCCAGGCCATCGCCCGGACCCTGCCCGCCCACCACGGCTGTCTGGCCGAACGCAACCTGAGCGATACGCAACTGGCGTCACTGGCTTATTTCGTCGGTATCGAGCCGGTCGCCGAAAACTCGGCCGCCGGCCGGGCCTGCGACTGGCTGCTGGTGGTCGGCGATACCCGACGCGAACTGGCGGCGCCCAGCGGCGAATGGCGCAAGGTCTGGGAGGGCAGCCGGCCGGGCGACCGCCGCGAAAAATTCCGGCTCTACCGGCGTTGAGCCGGCAGCGCGCGCCAAGCACGCATCAGGCATCCCCGCCGCGCAGGAAGTGGGCGCGGTAGTACTTCAACTCCTCGATCGACTCGTGGATGTCGGCCAGCGCGGTGTGCTTGCTCTTTTTCTTGAAGCCCTTGTAAATCTCTGGCTGCCAGCGTTTGCATAATTCCTTCAGGGTGCTGACATCGAGGTTGCGGTAATGAAAAAACGCTTCCAGCGTCGGCATGTAACGCGCCATGAAGCGGCGATCCTGGCCGATGGAATTGCCGCACATCGGCGAGTGGCCGGGCAGCGCATACTTCTTCAGGAATTCCAGGGCGGCCGCCTCGACGGCAGCCTCGTCCAGGGTCGACGCCCTGACCCTGTCGATCAGGCCGGAACGGCCGTGCGTTTTCTGGTTCCAGTCGTCCATGGCTGCCAATGTCGCGTCGGACTGGTGCACCACCCAGGCCGGCGATTCGGCGACCATTTCCAGTTCGGAATTGGTAACGACCATCGCCATCTCGATAATGCGGTCGCCATCCGGGTTGAGGCCGGTCATTTCCATGTCCAGCCAGACGAGGTTGTTTGCATTGCCTGCCATATAATTGCCTGATTCCTTGAAAACCCCGATTTTCGCACAGCTTCCCCCGACCTTCGTGACTCCGGACTTTACCCCGATATTCCTCGCCTGCCTCGCCTTGACGCTGGGCATCCGCCTCTGGCTCAAGCGCCGGCACATCCGGTTCATCACCAGCCATCGCGCGCAGGTGCCGGTCGAGTTCGCCGAGCGGATCACGCTGGACAGCCATCAACGGGCAGCCGATTACACCATCGACCGCACGCGGGCGGCCATGCTCGACATGGCCGTCGACGCTGCCCTGTTGCTCGCCCTGACGCTTGGGGGCGGCCTTTCCGCCTTGCACGGCTTCTGGGCGCCGCGTCTCGACGGACTGTTCTACGGCTTGGCCATGATTTTCAGCCTGATGCTGATCTCCGGCCTGGTCGACCTGCCGCTGTCGCTTTACCGCCAGTTCGTCATCGAGGCGCGGCACGGCTTCAACCGGATGACGCTCGGCCTGTTCTTCGCCGACCTGCTCAAGCAGGCGCTACTCGGCGCCCTGATCGGCGCCCCGGTCATTCTCGCCGTGCTCTGGCTGATGGATGCGATGGGCGATCTCTGGTGGCTCTACGTCTGGCTGTTCTGGTCGGCGTTCAACCTGCTGCTGATGTTCGTGTATCCGACCTGGATCGCCCCTCTTTTCAACACTTTCACACCGCTTGAGGAGGGCGACATGAAAGCCCGTGTCGAAGCCCTGCTCGCCCGTTGCGGGTTCCGCTCCTCCGGCCTGTTCGTGATGGACGGTTCGAAACGCTCCAGTCACGGCAACGCCTATTTCACCGGTTTCGGCAACAACAAGCGCATCGTCTTCTTCGACACCCTGCTCAACCGTCTCGATCCGCCCGAGGTGGAAGCCGTCCTCGCCCACGAGCTCGGCCACTTCCGCCGCCGGCATGTTGCCAAGCGTCTGGCCCTGATGTTCGCCGGTTCCCTGGCCTTGCTCTGGCTGCTCGGCCAGCTGATCGATGCGCCCTGGTTCTATGCCGGGCTCGGCGTCGAGGCGCACAACACGGCGCTGGCCCTGATTCTCTTCTTCCTGGTCATGCCGGTATTCACCTTCCCCCTGACGCCGCTGATCAGCCTGCTGTCCCGGCGCCAAGAATTCGAGGCCGATGCCTATGCCGCGGAACATGCCGCCGCCGGCGATCTCATCCGCGCCCTGGTCAAGCTCTATCGCGACAACGCGGCAACGCTGACCCCCGACCCGCTGCATTCGCTGTTCCATGATTCGCACCCGCCGGCAGCGCTGCGCATCGCGCACCTGCAACAGCAGGGAAGCCGGGCCTGATGGACGGCCGCGTCGTCGCCGCCCACGGCCGGCAATATGTGGTCGAACTGGCCGATGGCAGCCGGGTTTCCTGTTTCCCGCGCGGCAAGAAGAGCGAGATCGCCTGCGGCGACCGGGTCGAGATCCAGCGTACCTCGGACGAGCAGGGCGTCGTCGAGGCGATCCAGCCGCGCACCAGCCTGCTCTACCGCTCGAATGAAATCCGCCAGAAGCTGATCGCTGCCAACGTCGACCAGATCCTGATCGTCGTCGCCACGGAGCCCGGTTTTTCCGATGAACTGGTGACGCGGGCCCTGCTCGCCGCCGAAAGCGAGGAGATTGAACCGCTGATCGTGCTCAACAAATGCGATCTGGCCGACAAGCTGCCCGCTGCCCGCCAGCGGCTGGCCGTCCTTGCCGGGCTGGGCTATCGCCTCATCGAACTCTCGGCCCGCGACCATGCCGAGGCACTTCGCCCCTGGCTGGCCGGCAAGACCAGTGTGCTGGTCGGCCAGTCGGGCATGGGCAAATCGACGCTGGTCAATGCGCTGATCCCCGACGCCCGGGCGGCGACCCGTGAAATCTCGCAGGCGCTCGACTCCGGCAAGCACACGACGACGCATGCCACGCTCTACCATCTCGATGCTGCGAGCGACCTGATCGACTCGCCCGGCCTGCAGGAATTCGGCCTGGGCCATCTCGACCGCCAGGAAATCGAACTGGCCTTCCGCGAATTCCGCCCCTACCTCGGCCAGTGCCGCTTCCGCGACTGCCGGCATCACCGCGAACCGGGCTGCGCCCTGACAGCCGCGGTGGCCGAAGGCCGGATCGACGCCGGGCGTTTCGCGATCTACCAACGCATCGTCGGCCTGCCCAACGGCGGCTGACCGGAGATCCTCCCGGCATGATCCCCATGCGAAGTTGGCAATATTTTCGCCGGGCAGTGATAATCCTCGCCATTCCATCACGGACGGGCCATTGACCGAAGCCCATGGATGACCGCCAACCGACCCTGCTGATCGTCGATGACACGCCCGAGAACCTCAGCGTTCTGGGCGAGTCGTTGCAGCCCTATTTCCGCGTGCGGGCTGCCAATTCCGGGCGCCGCGCCCTGCAGATTGCACGGGGTTCCCCGACCCCGGACCTCATCCTGCTCGACGTGATGATGCCGGAAATGGACGGCTACCAGGTGCTGGCCGAACTCAAGGCGGAAGAACGCACGCGCCGGATTCCGGTCATCTTCGTGACAGCCATGGACGGAACGGCCGACGAGGAGCGCGGCCTCGACATGGGCGCTGTCGATTACATCACCAAGCCGATCCGCCCCAGCATCGTCCTGGCCCGCGTTCGCACCCAGCTCGAACTGAAGGCGGCGCGCGACCTGCTGAGCGACCAGAACGCCTTTCTCGAAGCCGAGGTCGCCCGTCGCATGCACGAAAACCAGCTGATCCAGCAGGTCAGCATCCACGCCCTGGCCCGCCTCGCCGAGACGCGCGACCCGGAAACCGGCAAGCACCTGCGCCGCACCCAGGAATATGTGCGCACCCTGGCCAGGCGCCTGGCCGATCACCCGCGCTTTTGCCACTACCTCGATCAGAAGACCATCGACGCCCTCGTCCAGTCCGCTCCGCTGCACGATATCGGCAAGGTCGGCATTCCCGACCACGTTCTGCTCAAGCCAGGCAAACTCACGCCGGAGGAGTGGGAAATCATGAAAACCCATGCCGAGCTGGGCTGCAATGCCATCGCCCAGGCCGAAGCCGATGCCGAGAAGCCGGTCGGCTTCCTCGCCATGGCCAAGCTGATCGCCCGTTCGCATCACGAAAAATGGGATGGCAGCGGCTATCCTGATGGCCTGGCCGGCGACGACATTCCGATTGCCGCCCGCCTGATGGCGCTGGCCGATGTATTCGACGCGCTGACCTGCAAGCGCATCTACAAGCCTGCCTTTTCCTTCGACGACGCCCACCGCATGATCGTCGACAGCCGCGGGCAGCATTTCGACCCGGACGTTGTCGATGCCTTCGTCCACGAACTCGAAACCTTCAAAACCATCGCCCGAACCTACGCCGAGTAGGGTGTCGTTTCCCCGAACACGCCCGCCGACGCCCGATGCCCCTGTCGCTCCCCGCCACCCTCGGCCAGATCATGACCCGCGACGTGTGCAGCCTGCCGCCCGGCGCCACGCTGCGCGACGCGGCGCGGCTGATGGCTGGCGAGCGCATTTCCAGCCTGCCCGTGGTCGCCGACGGCAAACCGCTCGGCATCCTGACCGAAACAAACATCGTCCGCGCGCTGCATGCCCGGCGGCGGAGCGACACGCCGGTCGAGGCCATCATGTCGGCGCCGCTGATCACCGCCCCCGTCGATCTCGACCTGTCCAGCGCCCGGCAACTGATCGAGGAAAACGGAATCCGCCACCTCGTCGTCACCGATGATGCGGGGAGGTTGGCCGGTATCGTCAGCGATACCGATTTCCGGATGCATCTGGGCAGCGCGGCTTTCAGCCACCTGCGCACGCTGGAAGGCATCATGGATCGCAAGGTCCCCCACCTGGCGCCGGATGCCCGACTCGACGAGGCGATTGCCCGCATGCTGCAAGATGGCGCCGATTACCTGCTGGTCAGCGCAGGCAACCGCCCGCTGGGCATCCTGACCGAGCGCGACATACCGCGCCTGCTCGACCGTTTCGCCGAGCCACACGACATACCGCTCGGCGAGGCGATGAGCGGCACGCTGCGCAGCGTGCCGCTGGAAACCTCGGTGACCGGCGCGCTGGAGGCGATGAACCGCTTTCGCCTGCGCCACATGGTGGTTGTCGATGCCGGTGGCCAGGTCGCCGGAGTCATCAGCCAGCGCCGGCTGTTCGAGCAACTGGCCATCGAACGCCTGGAAAGCGCCCTGCAAAACGTGCAGCTCGAACGCGACCGCCTGCGCTTGGAAACCCACCTCAAGCTGGCACTCGACATCGGCGGCGCCGGCAGTTGGGAATACGCCTACGACACCGACCGCCACGTCTTGAGCGAGGGCGTGCTGCGCATTCTGGGCGTCCCGGCCGATGCAGCCCCCCTCTCGCAGCAGGACTGGATCGAGCGGGTGCATCCGGATGACCGGCCGCTGCTCCACGCCGCCCTCGAACGCGAACAAGGGACGGACACCCCGGCGCAACGCCTCGAATACCGTATCCGCCACGCGGATGGGCACTGGCTCTGGATCGAAGATCACCGCTGCGTCATCGAGCGCAAGGCCGACGGCAGCCCGCGCATCCGGGCCGGCGTCATCCACGACATCACGGCCCGCCAGGAGGACCGCCGCCAGATCAACCGCCAGAACCGGGCCCTGCGCCTGATGAACGGCATCGTTCAGGCGCTCGTCCGGCATACCGACGAATCCGCCATGCTGACCGAGGTCTGCACGGTGATCGTCGAAATCGGCGGCTACCGCATGGCCTGGGTCGGCAACGTGCAGCACGATGCCGAAAAGCGTATTCCGCCCGTTGCCCACTCCGGGATGGCCGACGACTTTCTGCGCGGTCTCACCGTCAGCTGGGCCGACGAGCCCCATGGCCGCGGACCGAGCGGCCGCGCCGTGCGTTCCGGCATGCCGAGCATCATCCGCGACCTCGAGCGCGATCCCAGCTTCGTTCCCTGGCTGGCCGCGGCCAGGCGCTGCGGCTTCCGGTCCACCATCGCGCTGCCACTTCATGCCGATGGCGGCGTGATCGCGGTGCTGAATCTCTATTCGTCCGCCACGGACACTTTCGACGACGAGGAAATCGCCCTGCTCGGCAATCTGGCCGGCGAAATCGCCGTCGGCATGAGCATGTTGCGCTCACGCCTGAGGCTGGCCCGCAACGAGGCGATGCTGCTCGAAGCCCAGCGCCTGGCGCGCATCGGGCATTTCACCTTCGACCCGGCCACCGACACCCTGACCGGCTCGCCGACGCACAACGAAATCCTCGGCGTACCGCCGGGCGAGCTCATGGATACACAGCGCTGGCTGGCAATCATTCATCCCGAAGACCGCGAGCGCACCGCGGCCTATTCCCGCGACCACGTTTTCCGCGGCCGCCAGCCTTTCGACAGCGACTACCGCATCATCCGGCGCGACGATGGCGAAGTGCGCTGGATCCGCACGGCCGGCCAGCTGGAGATCGGCCCGGACGGGCGGGTCAGCCGCCTGTTCGGCACCAGCCAGGACATCACCGAACGCAAACGGTTCGAGGAGAAGCTGAGCCAGAGCAGCGCCGCACTCCGCGAGGCACAAGCCATTGCCCACCTCGGCAGCTGGACGCTGGACATCGTGCAGGACAAACTGGAATGGAGCGACGAGGTCTATCGGATCTTCGGCCGGCCACCGGGCCAGACGCTGTGCATCGCGGATTTCATCGCCTGCATCCATCCCGGGGACCGCGAACGGGTGCTGGCGGACTGGCAGGCCGCCCTCGGCGGCAAACCCTATGACAGCGAACACCGCATCGTGGTCGGCACAGCGACGCGCTGGGTGCGGGAGCGGGCGCGTATCCGCTTTGCCCCCGATGGCCGTCCCCTTTCGGCGGTCGGCACCGTGCAGGACATCACCGAACGCCGGATGGCCGAAGAACAGTTGCGCAAACTGTCGCTGGCCATCGAGCAAAGCCCGCACAGTATCGTCATCACCAATACCGTGCCGGAGATCGAGTACGTCAACGCGGCCTTCATCCGCAATACCGGGTACACACCGACCGAAGTGATTGGCCGGAATCCGCGCCTCCTGAAATCCAGCCAGACCCCGCGTGAGCGTTACGACCATCTCTGGCAAACCCTGGCCCGCGGCGGAGTCTGGCAGGGGGAATTCATCAATCAGCGCAAGGACGGGACGATCTACGAGGAACTGGCCATCATCTCCCCGGTGCGCCAGCCGGACGGACGGGTGACGCATTATCTCGGCATCAAGGAAGACATCACCGAAAAGAAACGCATCCAGCAGGAACTGGAGCATTACCGCCACCACCTCGAACAACTGGTCGACGAACGCACCGTGCAACTGATGCGCGCCAAGGAAGAGGCAGAATCGGCCAGCCGGGCCAAGAGCACCTTCCTGGCCAACATGAGCCATGAAATCCGGACGCCGATGAATGCCATCATCGGCCTCACCCACCTCGCCCAGCGCCATGCCGGCGACCCCGAACAGCAAAAGCGCCTGCAGAAGGTCGGCGACGCGGCACATCACCTGCTGTCGATCATCAACGACATCCTCGACATTTCGAAAATCGAGGCCGACAAGCTGCAGCTCGAAGACACCGACTTCTCACTCGTCAAGACCTGCCAGGCTGCCTGCGAACTGGTCGCCACCCGGGCCGAGGCCAAGCGCCTGCCCTTGCGCTGGCATTTCGACCCCGCCATCCCGGAAACCTTGCGCGGCGACCCGATGCGCATTCAGCAGATCCTGCTCAATTTCCTGTCCAACGCCGTCAAGTTCACCGAGCGTGGCCAGATCGAGCTGACCACCGAACTATTGGCCCGAGAGGGAGACTGCATCACCATTCGCTGCACGGTGAGCGATACCGGCATCGGCATCCCGGCGGCCAACATTCCGCGCTTGTTCATTCCCTTCGAGCAGGGCGACAGCTCGACCACCCGGCGCTATGGCGGCACCGGGCTCGGGCTGGCAATCAGCCAGCGGCTGGCCAAGGCCATGCAGGGAGAAATCGGCGTCGACAGCACGCCCGGGCAAGGCAGTGCATTCTGGTTTACCGCCCGCCTCAAGCTGGCCAGCGCGCAGCCGCAGGCGGCGGCCGTCCGCTTGCCCCCCGCCCACCACCGCCAGGGTGCCCGCGTCCTGCTCGCCGAGGACAATCCGATCAATGCCGAAGTGGCCTGCGACCTGCTGCAGGGGGCCGGCCTCAAGGTCGATCTCGCCCGGCATGGGGGCGAGGCGCTCGATTTGGCCCGCCAGCAACGCTACGATCTGGTTCTGATGGACATGCAGATGCCGGTCATGGATGGCATCGAGGCAACCCGGCAACTGCGCGCCCTGCCCGGCTGGAGCCAGGTGCCGATCCTGGCGATGACGGCCAATGCCTTCGACGAGGACCGCCGGGCCTGCATGGCGGCTGGCATGAACGACCACATTTCCAAGCCGGTCTCGCCCGACATCCTGTACGCCACGCTGGCCCGCTGGCTGCCCCTGCGTCGGGAACCGCCCCCTCCGGAAAATGATCAGGCGCGTATCGGCCTGCTCGACAACATTGCCGGACTGGACAGCAGCGCCGGCATGCGCGCCGTGCGCGGGAAGGTGGACACCTACCTCCGCCTGCTCGCCAAATTCGCCGAGACACATAATGGCGACTTCGACCTCATGCGCCGTGCGCTGACTGACGACAACCGTGACGAAGCGCGCCGCATCGCGCATTCACTGAAAGGCGTCTCGGCCACCCTGGGGGCCAGCGTCATCAACCAGGCCACGATCGCGCTCGAACGGGCCATCCTCGATGGTGCGCCGACGGCTGCGCTGCACCCCCTGATCGACCGCGCCGAAGAGGCCTACCACGCCCTGCACAGCCAGCTTGCCGCAATCCGGGAAAATGCCGGCCCGCCGCCCATCACCATCGACCTGACGGCCGCCCGGGCCCTGCTGCAGGAAATCCGGCACGAACTGGAGTATGGTGAGATGAGCGTCCAGGAACGCGTGCGGACCCATGCCGAAACGCTCAAGCATCTGCTCGGCCAGCGCTTTGGCGAATTCGACGACCTCGTTTCATCCTTCGCTTTCGAGGACGCCCTGTTCCTGCTCGACCAGATCGAGGTCGCCTGACCCGGCCGCCCATGCTCAGCGCGGGCGGCCTGCGTCCAGCCAGTGCAGGATGCCCGCCGCTGCCGCCCGACCGCTCGCCAGGCAGGCTGTAAGCAGGTAGCCACCGGTCGGCGCTTCCCAATCGAGCATCTCGCCGGCACAGAAAACCCCCGGTTTGCCGCGCAGCATCAGGCCCTCGGTCAGCGCCTCGAAACACACCCCACCGGCCGTGCTGATCGCCTCGTCGATCGGGCGGGGTGCGGCGACGGGAACTGGTAGCGCCTTGATCGCGGCGGCCAGCGTGGCCGGCGCGGCCAGGGTTTCCGGTGGGCACAGTTCGCGCAGCAGGGCAGCCTTGACCCCTTCGATGCCAGCCCGCCGGCGCAAGTGATTGGCCAGCGTGTCGCGGCCACGCGGCCGGGCCAGGTCGGCCGCCAGGCGCTCGACCCGGCGCCCCGGGGCGAGGTCGAGCGTCAGTGCGGCCTGGCCGTCGCGCGCCAGGGCATCGCGCAAGGGGGCCGACAGGGCGTAAACCAGCCCCCCCTCGATCCCGCTCGCGGTGATGTTGAATTCACCCTGCCGTGACTGGCCAGCACAGGTGGCAACGACCGGCTTGACCGGGTGGCCGGCAAAACGCGTGCTGAAAAACGACGACCATGCCACATCGAAACCGCAATTGGCCGGTTTCAGCGGCGCCACTGCAATGCCTGCCGCACGCAGCAGCGGCACCCAGGCACCGTCCGATCCCAGCTTGGCCCAACTGCCGCCGCCCAGCGCGAGCAGGGTGGCGGCGGGCTGCACGACGATCTCGCCGTCCGGCGTGGCGAGGCGCAATCCGTCTCCGGACCAGCCCAGCCAGCGGTGCCGAACATGGAAACGCACCCCCTGGCTGCGCAGCCGGTGCAACCAGGCACGCAGCAGCGGCGCGGCCTTCATCCCCGCCGGAAAAACCCGCCCCGACGTGCCGACAAAGGTGTCGATGCCAAGGCCGTGGATCCAGTCGCGTACGGCCGCCGGGCCGAATGCTGCCAGCCAGGGGGCGACCTGCCCGGCGGCTGTGCCGTAGCGGCCGACAAAATCGGGCAGCGGTTCGGAATGCGTGATGTTCATGCCGCCCTTGCCGGCCATCAGGAACTTGCGGCCGACCGAGGGCATGGCGTCATAGACATCGACCGTCACGCCAGGATGCGCCGACAGGACCTCGGCGGCCATCAGCCCGGCCGCCCCCCCACCCACGATGGCGACCGCGGGATGAGTCATCGGCTTGGCCATGAGCTAGCCCTGTGCATCACGGCTGGCCCTTTCGCGTGGCGATGGCGGCCGAGAGCTCGGCCGGCAGGTCTTCCCCTTCGATCGGGAAGACGGTCACGGCGACCTCCGGCTCGGCACCGCCCCCGCCGAGGATGATGCCGCGCAGCGGCGAGATGTCGGAAAAATCGCGCCCGAAGGACAGCGTGATGTGCTCGGTATCGGGCAGCAGGTTATTGGTCGGATCGAAGTCGACCCAGCCGTATTCGCTGCCCGGCACATAGACCGAAACCCAGGCGTGCGAAGCGTCGGCGCCGATCAGCCGGGGCTTGCCGGGCGGCGGGCGGGTCAGCAGGTAGCCGCTGACATAGCGTGCAGCAAGGCCGAGGGCGCGCAGGCAGGCGATCATCAGGTGGGCAAAATCCTGGCAGACGCCGCGCTTTTTTTCGAGCACTTCGAGAACCGGGGTGGAGACCGTGGTCGCCTCCGGATCGAAGGTGAATTCGGTGAAAATCTTGGCCATCAGGGCTTCGACGCAGAGCAGCAGCGGCTTGCCGGGGGGAAAGCAATCGGCGGCGTAATGAGCCAGTTCGTGCTTGATGCGAACATGCGGGCTTTCGAACAAAAAGCGGGCGGCGTCGAGGTCGGCAGGCTGCGGCGCGGTCGAATCGTAGGCCAGGCGGTCGCGCACCGCCTCCCAGGGAGGGGAATTTGCCAGATCGACCGGCCGGTGCGGCTCAACGGCGATTGTCATCACCGAGCGGATGAGCAGGCGGTCATGCGGCGCATGGAAGGCAACCCAGCTCACCGGATTGCCGAAGGCATCGAGTCCATCGCGCCGCCAACTGGGGACCGGCTCAATATCGACACATTGCTCCTCGACCTGTTGCCAGGCCAGGATGCGCGGCGACAGGTGCAGTTGCTGCTGCGACAGCGAAACCGGGCTGCCGTAGTCGTAGCGGGTTTCGTGCAGGACGTGGTAGCGAACGGCGGACGGGATCATAGGGCCATGGTCTGCCGGCTGACGTCGCCGACATGGGTGAAGTAGCGCATGCCCAGCCAATCGGACAACTGGCCGGCAGCGGCATGGAGATCGCCCAGCAGGCCGGCCAGTTCGCTGCAGGCGGCGCTGGCAAAGCTGCGGTTGTACGGCAGGTGCTCCAGTTTGGCCAGATCGAAGGCGCGCAGGCGCGCAATCGCCTCGGCCAGTGCGCCATCGAAATCGGCCCCCAGTTCGCGCCCCATGCGCTCCAGATAGCGGCTCAGTACGCCGGCCTGGAACAGGACGCCGTGCGGATTGCTGTCATCGAAGACCAGCAGATCGACGATGGGCAGCAATTCCGGCGAACGGGAATAGCGCGAACGGTAGGTGATGATCGAATCCATCAATTCGAGCAGCCAGTCGAGCGATTCGGGGCCGCTGGCCGATTCCATGGTCAGGAAATGGGCGAGGGATTGCGCCAGAAAGGACAGGCGCTCCAGGCGCCGGCCAATGATCAGGAAACGCCAGCCATCGTCGCGCGTCATGTTGTCCATGGCGAAACCGGTCAGCGACGACGACACGCCGAGCACCCGGTCGAGAAAGGCGATGGCCTCGGTCAGCGTCGGCGGCTTCTTCAAAGCCGCCTGCTGATCACGCTGCAGACGGTTCAGCGAATGCCAGTGGTCGAGCGACAGCCGTTCGCGCACATGCGTCGCCGTCCACATCACACTGCGGATGTTGCTGGCCAGGCTACCGGGCTGGTCGGGGTTGTAGATGGCTTCGAGCAGCACGTGCTCGCCGCCCGCCTTGAGCGAATCCACCTCGTCCGCCTCGGGCAGTACCCCGACATGGCGGGCCAGCGCCATGGCGGCGATGACAGCCGGCGTCTTGCCGCCCCCGGCCACCACGACACGGCCCAGGGCAACGCGCAGCATGCGCGCGCTGTCGTCGAAGCGCTCGGAGTAGCGGCCGAACCAGAACAGGTTTTCGACCACGCGCGACGACAGGTTGGCGCCGGCCCGCACCAGATCGCGCACACCGATCGACGGCTTGAGCAGCGAAAAGTCACTGACCGGGCCGTTGGTCAGCACCCAGATGTCCTTCGAGGCACCACCGCGCTGCATCGAGAGGATGCGCGTGTCGGCGGTCGTCCCGACCCGTGCCAGCCCGCCGGGCATGACCGAATAGCCGTCCGGCGTGGTCACGGCATAGGCGCGCAGGCCGACCGGCCGGGCCAGCAGGCGGCGTTCGTGGGCACGGCTCCAGGTCGGCGCCTGCGACAGGTGAACCATCTCCTGGGCGACATAGGCATGGGGCCGGGCCTCGATGCGGCTCAGGATGTCCGCCCGTTCCTCGCCCTTCACCTCATGGCCGAATACCGGCTCCATGTGCTGGGTCGGATAGGCCGGCTTGATGACCAGTTCGTCGAAATGCTTCTTGACATAGGCCAGCGCCGGCTTCTCGCCACACCACCAGGTCGCCACAGAGGGCATCATCAGCTTCTCGCCAAGCAGGCGCTCGCAGATGGCAGGCAGGAAGCCCATCAGGGCACCGGAGCCCAAGAGGCCGCTGCCCAGCGCATTGGCGATGACCACCCGGCCGGCGCGTGCCACATTGAGCAGGCCGGGCACGCCGAGCGCCGAGTCGCCGCGCAGTTCGAGCGGATCGCAATAGCTGTCATCCTGCCGGCGCAGGATGACATGCACCCGCTTCAGGCCGCGCAGGGTCTTCAGGTACACCGTGTCGCCGCGTACCGTCAGATCCTGCCCCTCGACCAGCGGGTAGCCGAGGTAGCGGGCGAGATAGGCGTGCTCGAAATAGGTTTCGTTATACGGCCCCGGCGTCAGCAGGACGATGTGCGGCTGCTCGTCGCCGTCGACCGGCGCCAGCGCCGTGAGCCCCTCCTGCTTGGCGCGGAAGAAGTCGGCAACATGCTGGACGCGCAGATCGCGGAACATTTCGGGGAAGACGCGCGACACGATCAGCCGGTTTTCCAGGGCGTAACCGGCCCCGGACGGCGCCTGCGTCCGGTCGGCGATCACCCACCACCGGCCATTGGGCGAGCGGGCCAGGTCGACGGCATAGCTGTGCAGCCAGATGTCGCCCGGCGGCTTGATACCGTGGCAAGGCCACAGGTAGCCGTGCTGACCGTAAACCAGCGCCGGTGGCAGCAGGCCCTCGGCAAGCAGCGTCTGCGGCCCGTAGAGGTCGGCCAGCATGGCGTTGAGCAGGGTCGCGCGCTGCGCTACGGCAGCCGACACCTCGGCCCACTCCTCGGGCGGGATGATCAGCGGCACCGGGTCGAGCGCCCACGGCCGGTCGGCGCCGTCCGGCGCGGCATAGACGTTGTAGGTGACGCCGTTTTCGAGAATGCGGCGGTCGACGAACGCCAGGCGCTGACGCATTTCGTCGGGCGCCACGGCATCGAGGTGGGAGAAGAATTGCTGCCAATGCGGCCGGACAGCGCCGTCCGCCGACATCATTTCGTCGTAACGGCGGGCGCTGTGGGGGTAGATGGCGAGAAGGGTACGGGCCATGGAGCCGTCTGTCATGCGCCGCGGCCGGAATCAGCAGATTTCCGGCCGGCAACAAGCGCATCGGGGGGGAGCGGGGTCAAAAACGGCGCAAGTCTAGCGTAAACGGATGCTCGGCACTGATCTCCGGCGCCTTGGCGACCACCTTGCCCGGCGTGTGCCCGAAGCGGAAGAAGCGCGCCAGACGTCGGCTTTCGGCCTCGTAGGCGTTGACCGGAAAGACCTCGTAGTTGCGCCCGCCGGGGTGCGCGACGTGGTACTGGCAGCCGCCCAGCGAACGCTGCATCCAGGTATCGACGATGTCGAAGACCAGCGGGGCATGCACGCCGATCGTCGGATGCAGGCAGGAGGGCGGTTGCCAGGCCCGGTAGCGCACACCGGCGACGAACTCGCCATTGGTGCCGGTTGGAGTGAGCGGCACCGGCAGCCCGTTGCATGTCAGCACATAACGATCCGGCGCCATGCCCTTGACCTTGACCTGAACGCGTTCGACCGAGGAATCGACATAGCGCACCGTGCCGCCGACCGCCCCCTCCTCGCCCATGACATGCCAGGGCTCCAGCGCATGGCGCAGCTCGAATTCAATCCCCTTGACGGCAAAATCGCCATATTTCGGGAAGCGGAACTCGAAATGGGGTGCGAACCATTCGGCCTGGAAGGCATAGCCGGCCTGCTGCATTTCTGCCAACACGTCGGCGAAATCCTGCGCGACAAAGTGCGGCAGCATGAAGCGGTCGTGCAATTCGGTCCCCCAGCGGGCCAGCCGCTGCGGCGCGTAGGGCGCCTCCCAGAAGCGGGCGATAAGGGCGCGCAGCAGCAGTTGCTGGGCCAGCGACATGCGGGCATGGGGCGGCATCTCGAACGCGCGCAGTTCGAGCAGGCCGAGACGGCCGGCCGGGCCGTCCGGCGAGTACAGCTTGTCGATGCAGAATTCGGCGCGGTGCGTGTTGCCGGTCACGTCGATGAGCAGGTTGCGCAGCACGCGATCGACCAGCCAGGGCGGAATGTAGCCACCGACCTGAGGAATCTGCCGGAAGGCGATTTCCATCTCGTACAGCGAATCGTTGCGCGCCTCGTCCATGCGCGGCGCCTGGCTGGTCGGCCCGATGAACAGGCCGGAAAACAGGTAGGACAGGCTGGGATGGTTGTGCCAGTAGGCGATCAGGCTCTTCAGCAGATCCGGCCGGCGCAGGAAAGGCGAATCGTTCGGCGTCGCCCCGCCGAGCACGAAGTGGTTACCGCCACCGGTGCCGGTGTGCCGGCCATCGAGCATGAATTTCTCGGTGGTCAGGCGGCTGTAGTAAGCCGCCTCGTAGAGGTGGGTCGTCTGGTCGACCAGTTGATCCCAGGTCCTCGCCGGGTGGATGTTGACCTCGATGACACCCGGGTCGGGGGTGACGCGAAAGTGGGTCAGGCGCGGATCGGACGGCGGCTCGTACCCTTCGAGGATGACTGGCAGCTGCAGTTCCTCGGCCGTCGCCTCGACGGCCGCGACGACTTCCAGATAGTCCTCCAGCCGCTGGGTCGGCGGCATGAAGATATAGAGCTTGCCGTTGCGCGGCTCGGCGCACATCGCCAGCCGGGTGATCCAGGCGGCCGACTCCTTGAAGCCGGGCAGGGTATCGGTCGGCTTGTCCCACGGATGGCCCTGGCCATGCGGCCCGCCCTGCGCAGCGGCCGGTGCGGGCACGCGCATCTGGGCGGAAGCCGCCGGCCGCCCTGCCGCTTGCCCCATCACGGCTGCCCGCAAGGCGGCATGACCGGGCAACGGCCCCTGCGCCATTTCGGCATCCGGCGGGTTGACGTACGGGTAGTCGCTGGCGGCCGTCCACGGCTGCGAGTCAAGCGGCAGGCGGTAACCCAAGGGCGAATCGCCGGGGATCAGGTAGCAACGTTCGGCGCGCAGGAACCAGGGCCCCGTCTGCCACGCACCGGCGACGTTCTTCATGATCGGCAGGACATGGCCGACCGTATGCATCAGGCCCTGGGTAAATACCTTCATCAGCCGTTCGCGTTCCAGCGGATCGTCGACACGCGAATCGAAGGGATCGACATTGGCCGGCAGACGACGCTCGCGCCACAGGTAGTAATAAACGTCCTCGTAGGCCGGGAACACATAGTCCGACGTCACGCCCAGCCGTTCGGCCACGCGTTTCAGGAAGCGGGCTGCCTGCTCGGCCTGGACGCCGTAATCCTGGCGCTCGTCGGCGTAAAGCGACGGATTTTTCCAGATCGGCTCGCCATCCTTGCGCCAGAAGCAGTTCAGCGACCAGCGCGGCAACTGCTCGCCGGGGTACCACTTGCCCTGTCCGAAGTGCATCAGGCCGTCAGGCGCGTATTTTTCGCGCAAACGGTGGAAGAGATCGGCGGCATAAACGCGCTTGCTCGGGCCGAGGGCGGCGGTATTCCATTCGGCGCCGTCCGGGTTGTCGCTGGCGACGAAGGTCGGCTCGCCGCCCTGGGTCAGGCGCACATCCATCGCAGCCAGCTTGCGGTCGATCTCATGGCCGAGGCCTTCGATCGCGCCCCATTGCGCGTCGGTGTAGGGTTTGGTGACACGAGGTGCCTCCCAGACCCGGCTGACCTGCATGTGGTGGGCAAATTCGGCTTCGCAGGGATCGACGCCGCCGGTCACCGGTGCGGCGGAAGCGGGCTCCGGCGTGCAGGCCAGCGGAATGTGGCCTTCGCCGGCAAACAGGCCGGAGGTCGGATCGAGGCCGATCCAGCCGGCCCCCGGCAAATACACTTCCGCCCAGGCGTGCAGGTCGGTGAAGTCGGCCGCCGGGCCGGACGGGCCATCGAGCGACTTGACGTCCGGCGTCAGCTGGATCAGGTAACCGGACACGAAGCGTGCCGCCAGCCCGAGGTGGCGCAGGATCTGCACCAGCAGCCAGGCCGAGTCGCGGCAGGAACCGGTTTTCTTGGTCAGCGTTTCCTCGGGCGTCTGCACCCCCGGCTCCATGCGGATGGTATAACCGATATCTTTCTGCACCTGCGCATTGAGCGCCACGAGAAAATCGACGGTACGCTGCCCGGCCCGCGGAATGGCGGCCACGTATTGCGCGAACCGCGCGCCCCCGGGCACCTTGTACAGGTAAGGCGTCAGCTCATGGCGCTGCCAGGCTTCGTACTGGAACGGAAAGACCTCGGCATGCGGCTCGAGAAAGAAATCGAAGGGATTGATGACCGACATCTCGGCCACCAGATCCACCTCGAAGCGGAATTCGCGCGTCTTTTCCGGAAACACCAGGCGGGCCAGGTAGTTACCCTGCGGATCCTGCTGCCAGTTGATGAAATGCTTCTCCGGCGTGACCTTCAGCGAATAGGACAGAATGCGGGTGCGCGCGTGCGGGCACGGGCGCAGCCGGATGACCTGCGGCCCGAGATGGACCGGACGATCATAGGTGTAGTGCGTGACGTGATTGAGGGCGACGTGAATGGACACGGTTGAGCTCCGGACAAATGACCGTGGCCGTCAAAGCAAAAGACGAACCAGCCCGCAAACCGCCTTTGCGGGCGTCATTGCGGGCCCTGTGCGGCGCAGACATGCACCACGGCGGTGCCCAATTCGGCCAGGCGCCCCAAAAGGCCCCATCCCGGACGCCGAAAAGATTTTTGCTGCAGTGCACAATTTCTGTCCCAACTCCTCTATACTGCGCTTCGAACACATCGATGACCCTCTGACAAGGAAACCGCCATGCACCTCAACACCGAACAATTCACCGCTGCCAACAAGGCAACCGTCGACTCCCTGCTGGCCGTCGCCAACACGGCCCTGGCTTCCGCCGAGCGCATCGCCGCCCTCAACCTGAACACCGCCCGCAGCGCCCTGGAAGACACTGCTTCCGGCGTGCAGACCGTGCTCGCCGCCAAAGATCCGCAAGCCGCCTTCGCTGCCCAGAAGTCGCTGGCCCAGCCGGCGGTCGACAAGGCCGTCGCCTACGGCCAGTCGGTTTATGAAATCACCAGCGACACCCAGCAGGAACTGGCCAGGATGGTCGAAGCCCAGTTCAGCCAGTTCCAGCAGTCTGTCGCCAACATGGTCGAACTGGCCGCCAAGTCCGCCCCGGCCGGCTCGGAAGGCGCTGTGGCCGCCATCCAGAACGCCATTGCCGCCGCCAACTCGGCTTTCGGCAATATGAACGCCATCGCCCGGCAATACACCGAAGCCGCCCAGGCCAACATCGCCGCGATGACCAAGCGCTGATCGCCCAAGCCCGCTGCGACGAAGGCCCTGCGCAACCCGCAGGGCCTTTTTTCTGATACAAAGCCGGGCCCCGACCCTGTATGGAGATTTGCATGTCCGACCCCGACGTCGACCAACAAGCAGAAAAAATGCTGGAAGCCGCCTTGGGCGGCATGACGCCCCACGCGGCGCTGCTCGCTGCCTCGCGCGCCGAAACGGCCGATGTCGAAGGCCGGGCCGCTGCCATCGCCCGCAACCGCGAGCGCGCCCTGAAGCTGCTGGCGGTGCTGGAAAAGACCGGCAACTGACCCTCCCTGCCGCCTGCGCCCCACGAAATCCCGTATTGACGCGAACGCCCAGGAGGCCTAGCCTCAAGCAAGCACCCCAACGGTAGCGATGCGTTGGGATGCGCTTCCATCGACGAAGTCCGCCATGGGGGATTTTCGTGGGCATCGAGCAAGCAGAAGACAGGCCGGACCCTGCTGCTGCCGCGCCGAACGGCGCGGGCTGCGGGACGCCTGCGGCCGGCCAGCCGCGCCACATATCGCTGCGGGCCAGCCTGATCATGCTGGTTCTCGCCTGCATCCTGCCCGGCCTGGCGATCTCCTCCTACCTGGTATTTGCCAATTACCAGCTCGAAAAAGCAAAAATCGTCAGCCAGACCGAGGCACTGGCTGGGCAAATCCTCGCCGAACTCGACCGCGAACTGGCCGTGATGGAATCCGGCCTGCACGTGCTGGCTACCTCGGAACTGCTCAGGAACGGCGACCTGCGCCGCTTTCACCAGATCGCCGAGGCCGCGCTGGCCTCGCAGACCGCCTACAACTATGTACTGATCGACCGCCAGGGACGGCAGGTGCTCAACACCCTGCGCCCGGTCGACGCCCCCCTGCCGGCAAGCGGCAATCCGCCCCAACTCGCGGCCATTTTCGACACCGGGCAGACCGTGCTCACCGACCTCTTTCGCGGGCCGGTGACCCGCGAGCTGCTCTTGGCGATGGGGATTCCGGTGCACGACAAGGAGGGCCGGGTCATCTATACCCTCAATGTCGGTTTCCAACCCCGCCAGTTGAACGAACTACTCCAGCGCCAGCCGGTGCCCGCCAACTGGCTGGTCGCGATCATCGACGGCTCGGGCACCATCATCGGCCGCTCGCGCGATGCTGAACGCTTCGTCGGCGAGAAAGCCGTGGCGGAATTGCGCACCGCCCTCCAATCCGGCCGCCACGGCTCGCTTAATTCGCAAACCAAGGAAGGCATTCCGGTGGCCACCGCCTATGCCCGCTCGGCCCTCTGGAACTGGAGCGTGGTCATCGGCGCGCCCAAATCGGCGACCCGGGACGAGATGGTCCGCCTGTTCGCCGGCATCGGTGCCGCCGCGCTGGCCCTCATCGCCATCGGCACCTGGCTGGCCATCTGCATCACCCGGCGCGTCGTCTCCTCCGTGCATTACCTGAACGACGCGGCGCTCGCCCTGCGCGATGGCAAGCCCCTTCCGCCACCAGCCATCGAGCTCCAGGAAGCCGAGGCAGTCGGCCAGGCGATCGCTCAGGCCTCCCACCTGATGGCCCGGGTACATCACCGGGCTTACCACGACCCGCTGACCGAACTGGCAAACCGTGCCCTGTTCTATGAACTGGTGCAGCACCAGCTCGCCATCGCCGAACGGGAAAGCAGGCACCTCAGTATCCTCGCCATCGATCTCGACAACTTCAAGGTGGTCAACGACGAGGAAGGCCATGCGGCGGGCGACCGTCTGCTCGAAGCCGTCGCCCGCCGCATCGAATCGACCATTCGCGCCTCCGATGCCGCAGCCCGCATGGGCGGCGACGAGTTCTCCATCCTGCTGGTCGACGCCGACCAGGCGAGCGCCCAGGAAACCGCCCAGCGCCTGGTCGTCGAACTGGCCAAACCCTACGAAGGCATCGCCACCGGGGTTTCGGCCAGCATCGGCATTGCCGTCTATCCGACGGCCGGGCGCAATCTGGGCGAATTGCTCGAACAGGCCGACCGGGCCCTCTACGCTGCCAAGCACGCCGGCCGCAACACCTGCTGCCTGGCCGACAGCCCGGAGAGCGCCCGTCCCGCCTGATGGCGGTTGTCCGTCCAGCAGCCGTCCGCTATCCTCCCTGCCCCGCCCGTCGCCCGAGGAAAACCCCGTGTTCTACATCGTCGAAAGCAGCAAGTCGTTCTACGAAGCCAATCTGGATCTGGCGCCGGTGGTCGAGCGTCTCGGCTTCGTCGTCCTGCATCGCCAAGACATCGGCGAGACCCTGCAGCGGCACGGCGTCGAGATCGACGAGGAACATGCCGTGCATGAGGTGATCAGCTACCGTTACGCCGCCGACCTGCTCGCCCTCGACATGCGGCTTGCCCTCGACCTGCCCTGGCGCATCGCCATCTTCACCGACAACGGAGCAACGCGGATCGGCCTGCTCCGCCCGGCCGCCCTCGCCGCGCAGCTTGTCGACAACCCGGCCGCCGCCCGCCTGGCCGCGGAAATCGAAGCCAGGCTGGTGATGATCGTGGACGAAACGCGCTGAGTGGCCGCCGCAGCCTGCAACGTATAATTCGCCCTTTCCCCCGATCTCCCGCACCATGTCCAAGCCTTTCCTGACCGGCCTCCTCCTGCTGTCCACCGCTGCCCTGCTCGCTGCCTGCGGCGAACCCGAGGACACCCACCCGGGCCAGCCCGTCAAGCAGCGCCAGCAGGCGTTCAAGGAAATCATCAAATCCTTCGAGCCGATGGGCGTCATGCTGCGCAAGGGCTCGTACGAGCCCGACCGCTTCCTCGCTTTCGCCGAGAAGCTGCACGCCGCGCGCGACCTGCCGTGGCGCCACTTTGGCCCGGACACCCATTACCCGCCAAGCAAGGCCCGGGCCGAGCTGTGGCAGCAGCAGGAACAATTTGAAGCCGACAAGCAGGCTTTCCTGCAGGCCAGCGAGGCCTTGCTTGCGGCGGCGCAAAGCAAGGACAAGGCGCGCATCCAGCCGGCCTACGATGCCGTGCACGAAAGCTGCAAGGCCTGTCACGACCGTTTCAAGGCCCGCTGAGAAAGCCCTGCCATGCTGCGCATCACCGAACTGAAGCTGCCGCTCGATCATGCCGCCGACGCCTTGCGCCCGGCCATCTGCCAACGCTTGGGCATCGCCGACAGCGAGTTGCTCGATTTCACGATTTTCCGCCGCGGTTACGATGCCCGCAAAAAATCAGCGATTTCGCTGATCTACACCCTCGATTGCGCGCTGCGCGACGAGGCCGCCGTCCTGCACCGGCTGGCCGGCGACCGGCATGTCGCCCCGACGCCGGATACCTCCTACAAGTTCGTCGCCCACGCCCCGGCCAACCTTGCCGAACGACCGATCATCATCGGCATGGGCCCCTGCGGCTTCATGGCCGGCCTGCTGCTGGCCCAGATGGGCTTCAGGCCGATCATCCTGGAACGCGGCAAGATCGTTCGCCAGCGCACCAAGGACACCTGGGACCTCTGGCGCAGGCACAACCTGCACCCGGAATCGAACGTTCAGTTCGGCGAGGGCGGCGCCGGCACCTTCTCGGACGGCAAGCTGTACAGCCAGATCAAGGACCCCCAGTTCCACGGCCGCAAGGTGCTGGAAGAATTCGTCAAGGCCGGCGCGCCGGAAGAAATCCTCTACGTCAGCAAGCCGCACATCGGTACCTTCCGGCTGGTCAAGATGGTCGAGAACATCCGCCACCGGATCACCGAACTGGGCGGCGAAATCCGCTTCGAAAGCAAGGTCGAGCGCCTGCTGATCGACGACGGCCAGATCACCGGCGTCGAACTGGCCGGCGGCGAACAACTGCACAGCCGGCATGTCGTGCTCGCCGTCGGCCACAGTGCCCGCGACACCTTCCGGATGGTTCATGATTGCGGCGTCTACGTCGAAGCCAAGCCCTTCTCGATCGGCTTTCGCGTCGAGCATCCGCAGACCCTGATCGACCACGCCCGCTTTGGCCCGAACGCCGGCAACGAGATACTCGGCGCCGCCGACTACAAGCTGGTGCATCACTGCAAGAACGGTCGGGCCGCCTACAGCTTCTGCATGTGTCCGGGCGGCCAGGTGGTCGCCGCCACCTCGGAACCGGGCCGCGTCGTGACCAATGGCATGAGCCAGTATTCGCGCGCCGAGCGCAATGCCAACGCGGCGCTCGTCGTCGAGGTGCGCCCGGAAGACTTTCCGGGCGACCATCGGCGCAATCCGCTGGCCGGCATCGATTTCCAGCGCCAGTGGGAATCCGCTGCCTTCGTCGCCGGTGGCAGCAACTACAACGCGCCAGCACAAAAGGTCGGCGACTTCTTGGCCGGCCGCCCCTCAGAGGCCCAGGGCAGCGTCGAGCCCTCCTACCAGCCGGGAGTACGCTGGACCGACCTCACCCCGTGCGTTCCGCCCTATGTCAGTGAAGCCCTGCGCGAGGCAATCCCCGCCTTCGACCGGCAGATTCGCGGCTTTGCGATGGCCGATGCCGTACTGACCGGGGTCGAGACGCGCACTTCCTCGCCGATCCGCATCAAGCGCGCCCCCGACTTCCAGAGCATCAACACGCGCGGCCTCTACCCGGCGGGCGAAGGCGCCGGTTACGCTGGCGGCATCCTGTCGGCCGGCGTCGACGGCATCAAGGTGGCCGAGGCCGTCGCCCGCGACATGCTGCGCACGGCCTGAGCCGGGGCGGCCCGCAGCTCAGCCCACGGCCGGCGGCGCGGGAAAATCGAAGCGGAAGGTGGTGCCGCTCGCCTCGTCGCTGCTCACCGAAACCCGCCAATCGAGACGCTCGCAGATGCGCGCGACAATCGACAGCCCCAGGCCATGCCCGGGACTGTCCTCGCCCTTGGCATGGCGCTGGAAGAGGGCCGGAAAGCGCTCCTCGGGAATACCGATGCCGGTATCGCTGATCGCCACATGGTCGACGGACAGCCTGACCTGCACATGCCCGCGGCGGGTATGGGCACAGGCATTGCGCACCACGTTGCTGATCAGCACATAAACCAGCGAGCATTCGACAGGCAGCACGACCGGCTCGACGATGCGGGTTTCGAGCGCAACCGGACGCCCTTCCAGCAAAGGCTGGCAATCCGCAATCACCTCCTCGATCACCTCAGCCAGCGCACAGGACGGATCGCCGTCCGACACCTCTTCCTGGCCCAACAGCAGCATGGCCTCGACCAGTTGCGACAGGCGCCGGGCCTGGCGGCCGATGGTCGCCACCCGCTGGCGCACCGCCCCCGGCAGGTCGGGCACTTCCTCCAGCACCTCGACAGCCCCGGCGATCACCGCAATCGGGGTCCGCAATTCGTGGCTGACATCGGCGGCGAAATAGCCCTCCCGCTCGATGAATTCATGCAGGCGGACGGAAAAGCGATCGAGTTCCTGCACCAGGCGGCCGATTTCGTCGCTCGGATAATCCCGGCCTGAAAAACGGATACGTTCGCCCGGCCGCCGCGCCTGTCCAGCCTTCTGCGAAACCTCCTTGAGCAGCCGGGCGATCGGCTGCACGATCTGCCGTGACAGGCGATAGCCGACCAGGAAGGAGAGCAGCGTGGTGCCCGCCGTAGTCACCAGCAGCAACAGGGCGAGCTGGGCAATGTTGCTGCGGATGTACGCCCGGTCGTATACCAGCGCAAACGGCCGGTCGCCGATCCGGGTAAACAGCACACTGTACTCACCGTCCCCCAGGGTGCGGAATTCCAGGCTCTCCTCGCCCTCGTCCAGCTGCGGGAAGAGGGTCAGCTCCGGGGTCGGCAGGTAAAGGCCCCGCAACAGCGCCGACTGGGCCGGCGCCGCCTGCGGGTTCTGGCGCAGCCGGTGGCGGAAACTTTCCAGTTCAACATGCAGCGCCCGGGCAATGGCCCGCTCCTCGATCTGCACGAGCAGCGCGAAAGTCGTCAGGCTAAGCGTAGCCCCGACGATGAAACCGAGCAGCAGGAAGGGCTGGACCAGCCGCTGCCGCAGGCTCTCATAACGATTCATGGGCGGGGGCGATGCGATAGCCAAAGCCGCGCACGGTATGAATCAGCTGCTTGTCGAAGGGTTTGTCGATGGCGGCACGCAAGGCGTGCATGTGCACCACCATGGAGTGCTTGTCGCCGACCTCGTCCCCCCAGATTTCGCGGGTGATCGCCTGCTGGCTGACGACATTGGGAGCATGTTTCATCAACAGGGCAAGCAGGCGCAACTGTACCGGCGGCATGCTGATCGGCCGGCCGGCCCGTTCGACGCGCATGGTACCGGTATCGAGGCGCAGATCGCCGACCACCAGCACCGGGCTGTCACCGTCGCTGTTCGCCCGGCGGATCAGCGCACGGGCCCGGGCCTCCAGTTCCTTGAGAGCCACCGGCTTGACGATGTAGTCGTCGGCCCCGAAATCGAAAGCCGACACCTTGACATCCACATCGTCCTTGGCGGTCAGCATGATCACCGGCGTGCGCTTCATCAGTTCGTGGCGCAGGCGGTGGCAGACGGCGATGCCATCGATCCCAGGCAGCATCAGGTCAAGAATCACCAGGTCGTAGTGGCCGGCTTGCAAGCGGTTGATGGCGGCAAAGCCATCGGGCGCGTAATCCGTGGCATAGCCACGCAAATCAAGGTAGTCGACCAGATTCCTGGCCAGATCGCGGTCATCCTCAACGACGAGAACACTATGTGCCATGCCTGCTCAAGCAAAGGGGGCCGGATCTGCCCGGCCGGCGCGGCGGGCGACATGCCCGCCTAAGCGCGTTTGCGCAATATAAACGGATGGGCGTGGCGGCTCAATGCGAAATCGAGCATGAATTTCAGCCACAGGGTCGAACCGGCAATGGCGGTCCAGGTTTCATACGGCATGCCACCGGCCAGCACACCGAGGATGACAAAGCCGATAATGCCTCCGGCAATCAGGTTGATGGCGGCGGCAAAGGGGGCAAAGCGGGCCGGATTGGGCGGTGAAACACCGCGCTTGAGGGCCACCTCGGAATAATCCCGGCGCACGACGATGCGCCAGGCCCGGCGCATCCAGAAATAAGTGATCGGAAACAGCGCAATGAAGAGTATCCAGGTCAGGGCGACACTCACGTCAAACACCATGGCTAACTCCTCTCTTCAACGGATGCCACATCTTGTTCGGTCCTTCAAAAACGCCCCGGCCACCTCGGCCGGGGCGGGGCTGCGGCGGCCGGGATGGCCGCCGGCAGTCAGGCTACAACTTAGTGCGCACCATCCACAGCCTTGGCGCCGCGCGGAATGCGGACGCTTTCGACCAGATGCTGAATGTGCTCGGGCGGTTCCTTGGTCATCTTGTCGACCGCGAAGGCGACGATGAAGTTCACCAGGGCGCCGACAGCACCGAAGGCTTCCGGCGTGATGCCAAAGAAGCTGTTCGGACCGCCAATGGCTTCCACGAACTCGGTCCCCTTGATGAAGAAGATGCCCTTGTGCGCGAACACGTAGACCAGGGTGACGGCCAGACCGGCCAGCATGCCGGCGATGGCGCCTTCCTTGTTCATCTTCTTCGAGAAGATGCCCATCATGATCGCCGGGAACAGCGAGGAAGCCGCGATACCGAAGGCCAGGGCCACCGTACCGGCCGCGAAGCCCGGCGGATTGAGGCCGAGATAGCCGGCAATGACGATGGCGATGGCCATCGAGATCTTGCCAGCCATCAGCTCGCCGCTGTCGCTGATATCGGGCTTGATGACCCCCTTGATCAGGTCATGCGAAACCGCCGCAGAGATCGCCATCAGCAGGCCGGCCGCAGTCGACAGGGCGGCAGCCAGACCACCGGCGGCAACCAGCGCGATCACCCAGTTCGGCAGCAACGCGATTTCCGGGTTGGCCAGCACGATGATGTCGGCGTTGACCGTCAGCTCGTTGCCCTTCCAGCCGGCCGCCTCGGCCTTCGCCTTGACGGCGGCGTCCTTGGTCTTGTCGTTGTAGTACTGGATGCGGCCGTCGCCGTTCTTGTCCTCGAACTTCAGGAGGCCGGTCTTTTCCCAGCGCTTCATCCAGTCCGGACGCTCTTCGGCCTTCAGGCTGGATTCCGGCGCGAACATGTCGCCCCCCTTCATCGCGGCCACGTTGGTGGTGCCGATCAGGTTCATCTTGGCCATCGCGGCAACCGCCGGGGCGGTGGTGTACAGAATGGCGATGAAGACCAGCGCCCAGCCGGCAGAGTAGCGGGCATCCTCCACCTTCGGCACGGTGAAGAAGCGCATGATGACGTGCGGCAGACCGGCCGTACCGATCATCAGCGACAGCGTATACACGAACATGTTCAGCGTGCTGCCGGCCGTCGTCGTCGTGTACTTGCCAAAGCCGAGATCAGTCACGACCTGGTCGAGCTTCTCGAGCAACGACACGTTGGTGCCGACCATATCCGAGCCCAGGCCCAGTTGCGGCAGCGGATTGCCGGTCAGCTGCAGCGAGATGAACACGGCCGGAATGGTGTAGGCCAGGATCAGCACGATGTACTGGGCGACCTGAGTGTAGGTGATGCCCTTCATGCCGCCGAACACGGCGTAGGCAAAGACGATGCCCATACCGATGTAGATGCCCATTTCGCTGGACACTCCCAGGAAGCGGGAGAAGGCCACACCAACGCCGGTCATCTGGCCGATGATGTAGGTGATCGACGCCGTCAGCAGGCAGATCACCGCCACCGTCGAGGCCGTCTTCGAGTAGAAGCGGTCGCCGATGAACTGCGGCACGGTGAACTTGCCGAACTTCCGGAGGTACGGGGCGAGCAGGCAGGCGAGCAGAACGTAGCCGCCGGTCCAGCCCATCAGGAACAGGCCGCCGCCGTAGCCCATGTTGGAAATCAGGCCAGCCATCGAAATGAACGAAGCGGCCGACATCCAGTCCGCTGCCGTCGCCATCCCGTTGGTGACCGGGTGAACGCCGCCGCCGGCGACGTAGAACTCGCTGGTGCTGCCGGCGCGAGCCCAGATCGCGATCCCGATGTACAGCGCGAACGAGGCGCCGACCACCAGGTAGGTCATGGTTTGCAGATCCATTTCGGCTCCTCGTTACTCGTGCACGTCGAACTTGCGATCGATCTTGTTCATGGCCTTGGCGTAATAAAAGATCAAGGCGATGAACACGTAGATCGACCCCTGATGGGCGAACCAGAAGCCCAGCGGA
The DNA here is from genome assembly GCA_046297855.1 of Azonexus sp. Taxonomy (GTDB): domain Bacteria; phylum Pseudomonadota; class Gammaproteobacteria; order Burkholderiales; family Rhodocyclaceae; genus Azonexus. The sequence goes on along the minus strand of JBKBHB010000007.1, from coordinate 35,444 downwards.
TAGCCGCCAAGTTTGATGCTGTTCAGCGCATCGGCAAACAGGATGCCGGCGCCGAACGAGACTACGAACCAGATGACGAGCACCTTGGCCAGCAGTCCCAGTACAGCAGACCAATAGGCCTTACCTGTATCGTTCATGGGAATGTCTCCTTTGGTTTGATTGACAGGACATTCAGGCGCATTGCCCCCAACATCCCGAGATCAGTTTTTTGCCGAAAGCTTACGGCGGGCTGACAAAAAATCGGGCTTCCCACCGCCAAACGGGGCGCCCTGATCATTTACTGACCTGCCGTTGATGCGCCCCTGACAAAGCCTGCCGGCAGCCTGTGGCAAACCGCTGAAAGCCCCGCCCTGAGCGGCATTGCACCGCCAAGCGGCAAGCCGGGCTCGCTGATCGGATACTGACCTTTTCCTGATCCAATGCAGACGACCGGCTTGCTATCCTGCGCCTGCTCCCTAGAGCCGGTTCTGAGCATTGCTGCGCTTCGAACACGACATTTCCAGCCCACTTCGGTGGGCTGTTTTTTTGTTGCCCCGGCCAGCTTGCCACTCACCGCCCTGCCCACCCACCCGGCAGGACAACCGAATTTCCCCGGCTCGGATTCCCCCGTTGAAACAGGATGTTGGCAGCCAAACAACACAACGGGAAAAATAGCCATTTTTCATGCTGCACCGCAACATATTTGCAATAAAGCTGTTACACTGTCGCGGTAACGATGCATTTGCCACCACGACCACCATAGGAGTGTTCCATGTCGATCAATCCCGAGCAGTTTGCCGCCGCCAACAAAGCCGCAGTCGATTCGCTGCTGGCTGTTGCCAACACCGCCCTGGCTTCCGCCGAGCGCATCGCCACCCTCAACCTCGAAACCGCCCGCGCGGTGCTCGAGGACTCCGTTGCCAACACCAAGGCCCTGATGAGCGCCAAGGATGTCCAGGAAGCCGTCGCCATTCAGGCCTCCCTGGCCCAGCCCGGTGTCGAGAAGGCCGTTGCGTACGGCAAATCGGTCTATGAAATCTCCACCGAGCTGCAGGAACAACTCTCGAAGATGGTCGAGGCCCAGTTCGGCGACTTCCAGAAAAACGTCGCCAGCATGCTGGAAAAGGCCGCCAAGGCCGCACCGGCCGGCTCCGATGTCGCTGTCGCTGCCGTGCAGAGCGCCATTGCCGCCGCCAACTCCGCTTTCGACAACATGCGCAAGGCTGCCCAGCAGGCAAGCGAACTGGCCCAGAGCAACATCGCCGCTGCCACCAGCGCCACCGTCAAGGCAGCCAAGAAGGCTTCCGGCAAATAATTTCCGCCCTAGCGGAATGACAAAGGCCCGCCATGTCTGGCGGGCCTTTGTCGTTGACCACGGCGATCAGGCAGCTTCGTCCATCGGCACAAGAAAGTCCTTGCTGATGCCATTGCCGAGCAGATAGATGCGATCCATGAAGTCCGCAAGCCATTCATGCAAGCCCTGCTCGAGAATTCCCCCGATCCGCCCGTAGTGCAGTTGGGCGTGCAGCAAGCCGGCCTGGCGGGCCGTTTCGCCGGACTGGCGATTGGCGATCAGGTCCAGGGTCTTGATCACGCCATTCAGGCAGAAATGCAGCGAACGCGGCATGTCCTTGTTCAGGATCAGCAGTTCGGCCACCCGATCCGGCGTGATCACGTCGCGATAGACCTTGCGATAAACCTCGAACGCCGACACCGAACGTAGCAGGGCCGCCCATTGGTAAAAGTCGGTCGCCCCCTCATCGCCCTGCGGCCGCAGCACGTGATACTTGAAGTCGAGAATGCGCGCCGTGTTGTCGGCCCGTTCGAGCAGCGTGCCGAGGCGAATGAAGTGATAGGCCTCGTCCTGCAGCAGGGTGCCCAGGGTCGTGCCGCGCGTCAGCGAGGAGCGCATCTTGACCCATTCGAAATACTCGCTGATGCCGCTGCTGAGCAGTTGCTCGAAACTGCGGCCGCGCGCTTCCAGCCAGGTGTAATTCAGCGTTTCCCACATTTCGGTGGTCAGCGTGCCGCGCACGGCGTGGGCATTCTCCCGCGCCATGCGCAGGCAGCTATGAATGGATGAAAAATTGTCGGCATCGCTGACCATGAACTTCAACACATTCTCGCCATTGACCACCGGATACCGGGCAGCATACGCCTCCTGAAGGCTGTTCAAGGCGATGATCGCGCTCCAGTTCTGGTTGGCCGCCTCCTCGGATTGCGGAACCAGCGACATCTGGTAGGTGACGTCGAGCAAACGGGCGAGATTCTCGGCGCGCTCCATGTAACGCGACATCCAGAACAAATGATCGGCAGTACGACTCAGCATGATTACTCCTCCAGAACCCAGGTGTCCTTGGTGCCGCCGCCCTGCGACGAATTGACGACCAGCGAGCCCCGGGTCAGGGCCACGCGGGTCAGGCCACCCGGGACCATGTTGACGCACGTCCCCGAAGAAAGCACGAAGGGGCGCAAGTCGAGATGGCGCGGCGCGATGCCCTCCTCGACGAAGGTCGGACAGTTGGACAACGCCAGGGTCGGCTGGGCGATGTATCCCTCCGGCCTGGCGATCAGCAACTGGCGGAAATGTTCGATCTGTGCGGTCGTCGAGGCCGGGCCGACCAGCATGCCGTAACCGCCCGCCCCATGCACTTCCTTGACCACCAGTTCGGGCAGGTGCTCGAGCACGTATTTCAGGTCATCCGGCTTGCGGCACAGATAGGTCGGCACATTGTTCAGTGTCGGCTCCTCGCCGAGGTAGAAGCGGATCATGTCCGGCACGTAGGGATAGATCGACTTGTCGTCGGCGACGCCGGTGCCGACCGCATTGGCCAGGGTGACATGGCCGGCGCGGTACGCCTGCATCAACCCCGGCACCCCCAAAGCCGAATCGGCGCGGAACACCTGCGGATCGAGAAAGTCATCGTCGATGCGGCGATAAATCACATCGACACGCTGCGGCCCCTGCGTTGTCCGCATATAGACCACCTGATCCTTGACGAAGAGATCGCGTCCCTCGACCAGTTCGACGCCCATCTGCTGGGCCAGGAAAGTATGTTCGAAATAGGCGCTGTTGTACGCCCCCGGGGTCATCACCACGACCGTCGGGTCGGTCACACCGTTCGGCGCCACCGCCCGCAGCTTTTCCAGCAACATGTCCGGATAATGCTGCACCGGCGCCACCTTATGCTTGGCAAACAATTCCGGAAAGAGCCGCATCATCATCTTGCGGTCTTCCAGCATGTAGGAGACGCCGGACGGGACGCGCAGATTATCCTCCAGCACGTAGAACTCGCCCTCGCCAGCCCGTACGATATCGACCCCGGTAATGTGCGCATAAATCCGCCCCGGCACGTCCACACCCTGCATGATGGGCCGGTACTGGGCGTTGTTCAGCACCTGCTCGGCCGGGATGATGCCCGCCTTGAGAATTTCCTGATCGTGGTACACATCCCACAGGAACATGTTGAGCGCCCTGACCCGCTGGCGCAGGCCGGCCTGCAAAGCCTTCCATTCGGCGGACGGAATCACCCGCGGAATGATGTCAAAGGGAATCAGCCGCTCCTTCCCCGCCTCTTCGCCATACACCGCGAAGGTGATGCCAACCCGGTGAAAGGCCAGATCGGCCTCGGCCCGCTTGCGCTCGATACGCTCCGGCGGCGTTGCCTTGAGCCAGTCTTCGTACCCCTTGTAATGCGGCCGGACGCCGCCGTGCGCGTCATACATCTCGTTATAGAAGTTCATGTTTGGACTCGTCGCTGAGGATGCTCTCGGACCAGGGTTCAGCAGGTTCCATGCCACCCGCAAACCGTCCGAAATCTGGCGCCGAATGCCCCTTTTGCACGAGCGACGCACCACCGCGGTGCGACGATTTTTTATCTTGGTGCAAATAAAAAACCCGCCGGATCGCTCCGGCGGGTTTTTGTGTCGTAACGCGCGAAAGATTTAGACGCGCTCGAAAATGACTGCAATGCCCTGACCGCCACCGATACACATGGTGACCAGGCAGTACTTGCCGCCGATACGGTTCATTTCGTAGATCGCCTTGGTGGCGATGAACGCACCGGAACAGCCCACCGGATGGCCGAGCGCAATGGCGCCGCCGTTCGGGTTGGTCTTCGCCGGATCGAGGCCGAGGCACTTGGCCACGGTCAGCGCCTGGGCGGCGAACGCTTCGTTCGACTCGATGACATCCATCTGGTCCAGGGTCAGACCGGCCTTCTTCAGCGCCAGCTTGGTCGCCGGGATCGGGCCTTCGCCCATCACGTCGTTCGGCACGCCGGCCACGGCATAAGACACCATGCGGGCAATCGGCTTCTGGCCCGCAGCAGCCGCCTTGGCGGCATCCGCCAGCACCAGGAAAGCGGCCGCATCGTTGATGCCGGATGCGTTACCGGCCGTCACCGTGCCGTCCTTCTTGAAGGCCGGCTTCATCTTGGCCAGCGACTCCAGCGTCGTGCCACGCTTCAGGTGCTCGTCGGTATCGAACACCACCTCGCCCTTCTTGGTCTGCTTGACGATGGGCAGAATCTGCGACTTGAAGTAACCGGCATCGATGGCGGCAGCCGCGCGACGCTGCGATTCCACGGCGAAGGCATCCTGCTCTTCCCGGGAAATGCCATGCTTGACAGCCAGGTTCTCGGCCGTGATGCCCATGTGGCCCACGCCGAACGGGTCGGTCAGCACCGCCACCATGGCGTCGATGGCCTTGGTGTCCCCCATGCGGGCACCGGAACGCAGGGCCGGCAGCAGGTAGGCCACCTTGGACATCACTTCGACGCCACCGCCGATGCCGTAATCGGCGTCGCCCAGCATGATGTTCTGGGCGGTGGTGACGATAGCCTGCAGGCCGGAGGCGCACAGGCGGGAAACCTGCATGGCGACGGAATCCATCGGCAGACCGGCCTGGATCGACGCAACGCGGGACACGTAGGCGTAACGGGAATCGACCGGCATCGTGGTACCGACGGTCACGTAGTTGATCTGCTGCGGATCCACGCCGGAGCGGGCGATCGCCTCCTTCATGACGATACCACCCAGATCGCACGGATCCATGTCGGCCAGGGAGCCACCGAAAGCACCAACCGGGGAACGAACTGCGCTCAGAACGACAACATCTTTAGACATGTACCTACCTCCTCAGTGAAATTGATTCAGCCCACCAGACTGGCAAGCCCCAACAAAAAGAGCAACAACATCCACAGCACGGTGGCCCGCCAGACAAGCCCGACGGCACTTTGCATGAAGTCGGCATCAGCCGGTTCGCCCAGACCCAGCTCGGCCCGGTCAGCCAGTTCGACGCCATCGACCACGGGCTGCCCCAGTTGCACACCGAGGGCACCGGCACCGGCCGCCAGGACGATACCCAGGTCGCGATCCGGCCAGGCGTCGGCCTGGGTGCGCCAACAGTAGGCCGCATCCTCGAAATCGCCGACGATGGCAAAGGCCGCCGCGGTCACACGAACCGGCAACCAGTCGATGATAGAGAAGCTTTGTGCCGAGAATGTTGCAAAATCCTTGCCCGATTCCCCCCCCTTCGTCGCCCAGCGCTCGCGGACGATGAGCGCCAGCCGATAAAGCACGGCGCCGCACGGTCCGGGCAACAGCACGAACCAGAGCAGAACGGCGAACACGTGGCGATGGGAGGCGGCCAGCGCCCCTTCGATGGAGAGACGGGCGATGTCGCCGGAACCGAGGTTATAGGCCGAACGGCCCTGCCAGGCTTCAAGCAGCTGGCGCGCCCGGGGCAGATCCTCCTCGCGCAATGCCAGCTGGATTTCGGTGTAATGATGGCTGAATTGCCGGAACCCCATGGTCAGGTAAAGCACACCGACATTCATCAGAAGCGCAAAGACGGGATTCAGCGCATACAGGCCGCCATACACGACACCGACCAGAACGACCGGCAGCAACACGGCCAGGCACCAGGCCAGCACGCCATGCCGATAGGCACCGGCATTGAACTGCGACTCGACGAAATCCGCCCAGGCAGCCAGCGGCTCGGCAACGATGCGGCGGTAATCCAGGGGTTGCAGTTGCTCGATGAGGAAGACTGCGATCAGCGACAGAAGACTCATGGGGCCGGGATTTGCCGTATTCGGCTAATTTTCTTATGTCAAACTGTCACGATAACACGGCTCAGGCAGCACGGAGAAGCCCAAGCCGTTCCGTCAACGAGCGGATCATGCCCGCCGTCGCGCCCCAGATGAAATGCTCACCGTAGGGCATGGCAAAGTAATGCCGCAGGGCGCCACGATAATGCAGGGAATGCTGCTGGTGATTGGCCGGATCGAGCAAAAAGGACAATGGCACCTCAAAAATCTCGGCCACCTCGAACGGATCCGGTTGCAAATCGAAGGGGGGCGTCACCAGGGCCACCACCGGCGTCACGCGAAAACCGGTGCCGGTACGGTATTCCGGCAGGAAACCCAGGATTTCGACCCGCTCCCGGGACAAGCCGATTTCCTCCTCGGTCTCGCGCAGGGCCGTATCCATCGGCGTCGCATCGCATGCCTCGACCCGGCCGCCGGGAAAACTGATCTGCCCGGCATGATCGCGCAGATGGGCTGTCCGCTGGGTAAGCAGCACCGTATGGCCGGCATCGCGCAGGACAATCGGAAAAAGCACCGCTGCCGGCGTCAGCGGTTCACCGAGCGCCCCGTCCTCCAGCACGACCTGCCTGGTCGGCGGCTCCGCCAGAAGGCTGGCCCGCAAGCGCTGCAGATCGACCGTCATCGTGCCGGCGTATCCTCCTCGATTTCGGCATTGACCGAAGCCAGCGCGTCCTGCAGCGTCTCCTCCGACAGATCGTTGATCGATGTCGCCACCAGATCGGCCGATTCGACCGCACCGACCGGCAGACGCTTGCTATCGAGGCTGGCGATCAGCCCGGCGGCCGATCCTGCGACGCGCAACAGCGCCTGGCGCTCGCCCATGAGCAACTCAATTTCCCGGCGCAGCAGCGCAATTTCCTGGTCCCGTTGCGGCATTTCAGTCTCCTAATATCGTTTTTTGAGGATCATCGTCTGGCCATCGCGCTGCATCTCCATCCGGTTGAGGAAGCTCATGCCAAGCAGCGCAACGGGCATGTCGGTCTGATGGATCAGCGCATCGACGTGGTGCAACGTGACATCACCGACCCTGACCGTATCGAGCTGAACCTTGCTCACGACCGCCTGGCCATTCGCGGTGTTGGTCAGCGCCTTCTGGCCGCGGTTGAAATCAATCCCGATCCGCCGCGCATCGGTCGCTCCCAACGAAATCATCGTCGCGCCGGTATCGACCAGAAAGCGCACGGAAGTCCCGTTGATGGTGCCGGTCGTGAAAAAATGCCCCTGCGCATCGGCGACCATGACGATCTTGCCGGAACCGTCGCCACCGGCAGCCCCGACGGCATGCTGGCCAACACGCAAGGTGCGCTTCCTGCCGCCGATTTCGATGACCGCCTGATCCCCCTGAATGGCAATCAGCCGGACGCCATCGAGCGTCTGGCCGACCGGGACGGCCTGCGGCTCGCCGCCATTGATCATCAACATCGCCTTGCTGCCCAGGATGCCGGCCAGGCCGACCTCCTGTGCCGCCACCCCATGAGGAATCAGGAGCAGCGCCAGGGCAATGCGCGTAAAATGACGTTTCATTTTTTCGAGCCACCCTGCGCCATGAAACCCGTTGCCATCTTCCGTCACACTCCCACTGAAGGTCCGGGCTATTTTGCCATATTCCTCGAAGAGCACGGGATTCCATGGCGCCTGATCGCGCTCGATGCCGGCGAAACGGTTCCTAAAAATCCCGCGGACTACGCCGGCCTCGGCTTCATGGGCGGCCCGATGAGCGTCAACGACCCCCTGCCGTGGATCGATGCCAGCTGCCACCTGATCCGCCAGGCCGACGCTGCCGGCATCCCGCTGATCGGCCACTGTCTGGGCGGGCAACTGATCAGCAAGGCACTGGGCGGGCAGGTCAGCCGCAATCCGGTCAAGGAAATCGGCTGGGGAACGGTCTATGCTGAATCCAGTCCCCTCGCCCGACACTGGCTGGGCCCATTCGCCGGCCGGGCGAGCACCGTTTTCCACTGGCACGGGGAAACCTTCAGCCTGCCGAATGGCGCCAGCCGTCTCGTCGCCAGCCCGCACTGCGCCAACCAGATCTTCGTCCGCGGGCCGCACCTCGCCATGCAATGCCATGTCGAAATGACCCCCGAGATGATCAACACCTGGAGCACGCAGTGGGCCGACGAAGCCGCGGCAGCGGCCGGTCAGCCCAGCGTCCAGTCACCCGACACCATGCGGGAACAGACCCCGCAGCACCTCGGCCCCATGCGCCAGCTGGCCAGTCAGCTCTACTCGGTATGGATCCGGGGACTGGCCGGCTGACCGCAAAAAACCGGCAAAACAAAGGGCAGCCTCGGCTGCCCTTGTTGCAGGTCGTAACGCCCGGCCCGGTCAGTCGCGGAAATTGCCCGCCTTGATCGGAAAATCGGTGATCTGCTTGCGGATCAGGGCAATGCATTCCTGCAGATCGTCGCGCTTGGCCCCCTGGACACGCACGGCGTCCCCCTGGATCGAGGCCTGCACCTTGAGCTTGGCATCCTTGATCAGCTTGACGATCTTCTTCGCCAGTTCGGTTTCGATACCCAGCTTGATCTTCAACTCCTGCTTCACCTTGTTGCCGGAAACCTTCTGCACCGGCTGCTGATCGAGGCGCTTGGTACTCTCGACCTCCTTCTTCTCCATCGCCGGGAAGAGGATGTCCTTGATCTGGTCCAGCTGGAAGTCCGAATCGCCGTGCAACGTGATGAGCTTGTCCTTCTCGTTCAACTCGACCTTGGCCGAGGTACCCTTGAAGTCGTAGCGGTTCTCGATCTGGCGCGCCGCCACGTCAATGGCGTTTTTCAGTGCCACCATGTCGGCTTCGGAAGTGAAATCAAAAGACGGCATCGTTTCCTCCTGATGAAAAACCCGGCCGTTTGGCCGGGCACAGTGTCCAGCGTTCGACCAATCAGCCGAAATGGCAGACGTAGTGATACGGCTCGTCGCAAGCGATTTCGAAGCTGGAATTACCCGGCACATTGAAGGACTGGCCCTCGCCATAGACTTTCCACTCGCTCTCGCCCTTCAACCTGACGCGGCAGGAACCGCCGACCCCTTCCATGATTTCCGGCGCACCGGTGTTGAACGTCAGGCTGGACGGCAGAATCACGCCGACCGTCTTCTTGGTGCCGTCGGCCAGCACCACCGTGTGGCTGACGCACTTGCCATCGAAATACACATTGGCCTTCTTGACCACCGAAACGTTGTCGTATTGCGACATTAGATACCCCAGATTTTTTGAATGATGCCCTTGGCGATGAACCCCACCATCCCGAAGGCCAGCACGAAGAAGAGCACGAAGGTCCCCGTCTTGCCGGCCTTTGAACGCCAGGCGATCTCGCCGATGATGAACAGCATGAACAGGATGAAGGCCCCGACACCCCAGGTCGAGAAGAAATCGGCGATCTGCTCCTCGCTGAAGCCGAATACGGTGCCTTCCATCACTTAGCCCTTCTTCTTGGCCGCCGGTTTCTTGCTGTCCGGCTTGGCAGCCGCCTTCGGAGCGGCCTTGGCCGTCACCGGCTTGGCGTCGGCCTTGGCTGTGGCAGCCTTCTTCGGAGCCGTCGACTTCTTGGCCGCTGCCGGCTTGCCCTCCTTGCGGGCAGCCAGGTTGGCGGCAATCCGCATACGCAGGGCATTCAGCTTGATGAAACCGCCGGCATCCTTCTGATCGTAAGCACCGGCATCGTCCTCGAAGGTCGCGATGGTCGAATCGAACAGGGAATCGGTCTTCGAATCGCGACCAACGACGATGACGTTGCCCTTGTACAGCTTCAGGCGAACGGTACCGTTCACATTCTGCTGGGTGTGATCGATCAGCACCTGCAGGGCCTTGCGCTCCGGGCTCCACCAGTACCCGTTGTACACCAGGCTGGCGTAGCGCGGCATCAGGTCATCCTTGAGGTGGGCGACTTCGCGGTCAAGGGTGATCGACTCGATGGCGCGATGGGCGCGCAGCAGGATCGTGCCCCCCGGGGTTTCGTAGCAGCCGCGCGACTTCATCCCGACGTAGCGGTTCTCGACCAGGTCGAGACGGCCGATGCCATGCTTGCCGCCCAACTGGTTCAGCGTGGCGAGCAACTCATGCGCCTTCATTTTCTGGCCATTGATCGACACCAGATCGCCGGCGACGAATTCGAGGTCGAGATACTCCGGCTTGTTGGGCGCCTTTTCCGGCGACACCGTCCACCGCCACATCGACTCCTCGGCTTCGGCGGCCGGGTCTTCCAGATGACGGCCTTCGTAGGAGATGTGCAGCAGGTTGGCATCCATCGAATATGGCGAGCCACCTTTCTTGTGCTTCATGTCGATGGGGATGCCGTGCTTCTCGGCGTAAGCCATCAGCTTCTCGCGCGACAGCAGGTCCCACTCGCGCCACGGGGCAATCACCTTGATACCCGGCTTCAGCGCATAAGCCCCCAGTTCAAAGCGCACCTGATCGTTACCCTTGCCGGTAGCGCCGTGGCAGATGGCGTCCGCCCCGGTTTCATTGACGATCTCGATCAGGCGCTTGGCAATCAGCGGACGCGCGATCGAGGTGCCGAGCAGGTATTCACCCTCGTAGAGGGTGTTGGCGCGGAACATCGGGAAGACGAAATCGCGCACGAACTCCTCGCGCAGATCGTCGATGTAGATGTTCTTCGGCTTGATGCCGAGCAATTCGGCCTTCTTGCGCGCCGGCTCCAGCTCCTCGCCCTGGCCGAGATCGGCCGTGAAGGTAACGACCTCGCACTTGTAAACATCCTGTAGCCACTTGAGGATGACCGAGGTATCCAGACCGCCGGAATAGGCCAGCACAACCTTCTTGATATCGCTCATTTGCGTTCCCTTTATTGCGTTTCAATCCTGCCGAGAAGGAGATATTCCATCAGGGCCTTTTGCACATGCAGGCGATTTTCCGCCTCGTCCCAAACCACCGATTGCGGGCCATCGATCACCTCGGCGGTCACTTCCTCGCCGCGATGCGCCGGCAGACAGTGCATGAACAACGCCCCCGGATTGGCCACGGCCATCATCTCGGCATCGACGCACCAGTCGGCGAAGGCCTTCATGCGTGCCTCGTTCTCGGCCTCGTAACCCATCGAGGTCCACACATCGGTAGTCACCAGATCGGCCCCGCGACAGGCATCCATCGGATCGGCAAAAACCTGGTAGCACGACGCATCGACCCCGGCAATCAGCTCCGGCTGTAATTCATAACCCGGCGGCGTCGAAACATGCACCTTGAAATCCAGCACCTGCGCTGCCTGCAGCCAAGTGTTGCACATGTTGTTGGCATCCCCCACCCAGGCCACGGTCTTGCCCCGAATCGAGCCGCGATGCTCGAAATGGGTATAGATATCGGCCAGGATCTGGCATGGATGGTATTCGTTGGTCAGGCCATTGATGACCGGAACGCGGGAATTGGCGGCGAAACGCTCGATGATTTCCTGTTCGAAGGTGCGAATCATCACGATGTCGCTCATCCGGGAAATCACCTGCGCCGCATCCTCCACCGGCTCACCCCGCCCCAGCTGCGAGTCCCGCGTGTTCAGGTAAATCGCCGAGCCGCCCAACTGCTGCATCCCCGCCTCGAACGACAGGCGGGTCCGCGTGCTGGCCTTCTCGAAGATCATGACCAATGTGCGGTCAGAAAGCGGCCAGTACTTCTGGTACGACTTGAACTGGTTCTTGATCCACCCGGTGCGCGCAAAAACATACTCGATTTCGTCGCGGGTGAAGTCCTTGAATTGCAGAAAATGTTTGATTGCCATGATCAAGCCGCCAGAAAATCCTTGATCAGCGGCGCCGTCCGCGCCACCAGCTCCCGCGCATCGTCATCGCTGAAGATCAGCGGCGGCAACAGGCGAACGATCTTGTCGGAAGTCACGTTGATCAGCAGCCCCTCCGACAGCGCCTTGCCGACCAGCTCGCCACACGGACGATCCAGCTCGATGCCGATCATCAGTCCGTGGCCCCGAATATCGACCACGCCGGCCACACCGGCGAGCGCCTCGCCGAAGAGCTGGCGGATCAGGGAACCGATGCGCGCCGCGTTATCGAGCAGCCCCTCTTCTTCCATGACCGCGATCGTCGTCAAGGCAGCCGTCGACGCGAGCGGATTACCGCCGAAGGTCGAACCATGATTGCCCGGCCCGAACAAGCCGGCCGCCCTGCCCCGCGCCATGCAGGCGCCGATCGGCACGCCGGAAGCCAACCCCTTGGCCAGGGTCGCCACATCCGGCAGCACACCGGCCTGCTGATAACCGAACCACTTGCCGGTGCGCCCCATGCCGCACTGCACCTCGTCGCAGATCATCATCCAGTCGTGGGCATCGCACAATTCGCGCACCCCGCGGTAATAGACCGGATCCGCCAGGTGAATGCCGCCTTCGCCCTGAATGATCTCCAGCATGACGGCAACGATGTTCTTGTTATGTTCAGCCACCGTCCGGATCGCATCCAGGTCGCCATAAGGCACCCGGACAAACCCCGAAACCAGCGGCTCGAAACCGGCCTGCGTCTTGCGATTTCCGGTTGCCGACAAGGTCGCCATCGTCCGGCCGTGAAACGCCTTTTCCATCACGATGATGGTCGGCAACTCGACGCCCTTCTTGTGGCCATAAAAACGCGCCAGCTTGATCGCCGCCTCATTCGCCTCGGCACCGGAATTTCCGAAGAAAACCTCCTGCATCCCGGACAATGCACACAACTTGTCGGCCAGTTGCTCCTGTTCGCGGATACGGTAAAGGTTGGAGGTATGCAGCAGACGACCTGCTTGCGCCGCAATGGCATCGACCAGCCTCGGATGCGCGTGCCCCAGCGTGGACACGGCAATCCCCGACAGGGCATCCAGGTATTCCTTGCCCTCGGTATCGGTAATCCGGCAGCCTTTACCATGACTGAAAGTCACCGGCAACCGGGCGTAGGTATTCATGACGTGCGACATGAGACAACCTCACAAAACAAAAACGGCGGCCAGCGCCGCCGAAACGACCGCCGCTTACCGGCGAAACCCGCCAGCAAACCGCAGAAAGCTGAATTTTATGAAAAAAACAGCACCGTGTATAGAACGCCCCCCGCCCCGCCAGCCGCTTCGCCGGCGCTGTCATTATGGAAAGCACGGGCGCTTCTGCTAGAATGCGCCCACGCAAGGTCGTACCGCCCGCAAACGCAGAGTAGAACAATGACAAACCCAGAATCGACCACATTCATCATTGTTGGCCTCACCAAGGAGGGACGAAAGTTTCGCCCCAGCGACTGGGCCGAACGCCTGTGCGGCGTCATGTCCGCCTTTGGCGCGGAACGCAAGATGAAATACTCACCCTATGTCGGCCCCGGCGACTACAACGGGGAAAAAGCCGTCTTCGTCGACGGCCGCCTCGGCGAACTGGAACCGATGGCCTACCGCTTCATGCTCAACTTCGCGCAGGACAACGACCTGCAAATCGTTGACGGCGTCTGCCCCATCGACAAGAAAACCGCTTGACACACCACCGGACGAAGTTGTCGCAGCAATAAAAAAGGCGCCCGAAGGCGCCATTTTTACGGGATCAACCCCACGCGATCAGGCCGCAGCCAGCGCCTTGATCTGGGCAGACAGGCGGCTCTTGGTGCGGGAAGCCTTGTTCTTGTGAATGATCTTCTTGTCAGCGATGCGGTCGAGCACGGCAACGGATTGCTGGAAGACGCTCTGCGCGGCGGCTTTATCGCCGGCGTCGATCGCCTGACGCACGCGCTTGATCGCGGTGCGCAGGGTCGAACGCAGGCTGGCGTTGTGGGAGCGCTGCTTGTCAGCTTGACGGGCGCGCTTGCGGGCTTGTGCGCTATTGGCCATTGGAAACCTATGAAGTCGGGAAAAACAAAAACAGGACTATAGCAAAAAAATCTTCAACATCCAACTACCCAGCCCAAGATTCCGCCCAACAATCCCGGCCATCACCCGATCGGGGCTTCGGGCGGCAAAGCAGCGGCGACATGACCGCTCATCGCCACCGGACGACCGTCGGTATCCCGCCACCGCCAATACTCATGCCATCTGATATCTTTCAGTCATCTCTCAGCATGACACGCGCACCATGGCACGCAACCCCTACTCGTTCGAATCCGGCGTCACACTGGTGGAGTTGATGATCACCCTGGCCGTTCTCGGCGTATTACTGGCCATTGCCGTTCCCTCCTTTAACGCGCTGATCGCCTCCTCCCGCGTTTCGGCCAGCACCAACGAACTACTCGCCGCCATGGCGCAAAGCCGTTCCGAAGCAATCCGTCGGGGCCAGCGGGTGGTACTCTGCATACAGGACCCGAACAATCCCGGACAATGCACGAATGCCGGAAGCTGGGAGCAAGGCTGGATGGCCTTCGTGGACCTCGATCGTAACGGGACACCCGGCGCCGGGGAAGACGTCGTGCTCAACTCCCCCGCGCAAGGCGGCGTTTCGATGCCGGCACAGAATGGCCAGCGGACCGCGGTCTATCTGCCCAGTGGCAGGGTGCTCGACCCGCGAACGATCCGTGTCTGCTCGCCGTCGACGTCACTTTCCGACAACAACCGGGCCCGGGACATACTCCTCAACATAGCCGGCCAGCCCATCCTGACCCAACCTGTCGTCGCCTCTGCCTGCCCAGCCCCATGAAACCACGTCGCCCTTACGCTTCACGCAAAGACCAGGCCGGTGTTGGCCTGCTGGAAATCCTGATCGCCGTCCTGATCCTGTCGCTCGGCCTGCTCGGCATGGCGGGCCTGCAGGCCCGCTCATTGCAGCAGAACCAGAGCAGCATGCTGCGTTCCCATGCGGTCGCCCTCGGTTATTCGATCCTCGACGGACTCCGCCTCGACCGCGACGCAGCCATGGCCGGCGCCTACAATCTGCCACTGACCTGTGCCGATCCTGGCCAAACCGGGCAACTGGCCGGTGACACACTCCACTACTGGCTCACCGATTTACAAAACAAATATGCACTGGGCCCATCGAGCTGCGGCTCCATCAACTGCGCGGCCAATGGCATCTGTACCATCCGCATCCGCTGGGATGACAGCCGTGCCGGCGGTAGCGCAACCGAAGAATACGAAATCCGGACCCGCCTATGAAAAACGCCACCTCCCCCGCGGAACGGGGTTTCAGCCTCGTCGAACTGATGATCGCGCTGGCGTTGGGCCTCTTCCTCACCGGCGTCGCCATCACCGTCGTCATCAACAACCGGCAAACTTTCCGGCTTGCCGAAAACCAGGCACGAATGCAGGAGAATGCACGCGCCGCGTTTGAAATGATGGCCCGCGACCTGCGCGCTGCCGGCGGCAACCCCTGCGGCGCCAATCAATACATCAATGTGCTGAACAACAATGGCGCCGTCTGGTGGCGGAATTTTGCTGCCAACAGCCTGCGGGGCTTCGAAGCCAGCTCGGCTGCCGACCTGAATACAGCCGGAGTACCCACTGGGGTTGGGGGTGTCCAACCATTGGCTAACAGTGACTCATTGATTGCGCTGTCCGGCAATGTCGATGAAACCTACATCGTGGCCAGCCATAACGCGGCAGCCACCCCGCCCCAGTTCACCCTGACCACCAATCAGCACGGCTTCCGGGCTGGAGAGATCCTGATGGTCTGCGACAGCACCCAGGCCTCGATTTTCGTGGCCACCAACAATCCGGCCGGCGGCAACGTGGTTCAGCATGATGCCGGGGGGCCGGCGCCCGGTAACAGTACCGCCGCACTGGGCAAAACATTCGAAAATGGCGCCCTGATCAGCCGCTACAGTGCTGCGCTGTGGTTTGTCGGTGCCAACGGCCGCGGCGGCAACTCCCTGTTCCGGCGAACTTACGATCCGGCCCGCGGAGGCGAAGTCAATGACGAGATCGTCGACAACGTAGACGGCCTCCAGCTCCAGTATGTATCACGTAACTGGTCAACCAGCCCGGCCACGCTCAGCACCTGGAATGATGCGAGTGTGTTCAACCCTACGGACTGGAACTTCAAACTCAGCGGCGTCCGTATAGAAGCCGTGCGCGTCGAACTGACCCTGAGAAGCCGCGACGACGTCGGCATCAGCACCACAGGCCAGGCCGCTCCACTGAGGACGACCGTCGCCGAAACCATCTACCTGCGCAATCGGGAGTACAGACCATGAGCCTGCGGCATGTCCGCCACATCGCTATTGCGACAAAACAACGGGGCGCGGCCTTGGCGGTGGCGCTGATCCTGCTGGTGGTGATGACCCTGCTGGGTCTTTCCAGTGTGCGCGGCATCGCCCAGCAGGGGAAAATGGCCTCCCATGCGGTCGATCGCAGTTTGTACTACCAGTTTGCGGAAGCCGCACTCCGCGAAGGGGAAGCCCAGGCCCAAAACCAGGCGCTGGTCGCCAACAACGGTTTTCCCACCAATCAATATGTCAGTGACGGAACATGTACCCCGGCGGCACTCAATCAATGCAACAACGGGCTGTGTGCCACCCCGGACCCGGACTGCCCGCCACGCTGGGAAAACCCCGCCTTCCAAGGCTGGTTCCCCTATAACGGCCTGGCCGCCGTGCAAAGCCAGGCGGGCAACGCACTCGTCGGTACGGCAGCCTCCGGCGTACCGGAATATTTCGTCGAAATTCTCCGCCCCGTCGGCACGGCCATTTGCCCAACAGCGCCCACATCGCCAAATTTCAACATGGACTGCAATCAAAAGTTTCCCGACCCGAATGACACCAGGCCTTGTGCGACATCCGGCACCCCTACTCCGAGCGAGCAGTCCTGCATCTATCTGCGCTATCGCATCACCGCCCGGGTACAGGCGCCCGGTCGTGCCGCAGTCGTCGTCCAGTCGATCTTTTCCGTTGAGCCGTAGCAAGGAGTTTCATCATGACCTCCAAGACCCCGCAATTCCCCCGCCAGCGCACCGCCGTCACCGTCCTGTGCGCCCTGATGGCGCATCTGAGCGTGGCCGAAGCCGTGACCATTCCGCTCGTCCCGCTGCAGGCGATCAACTCGGCCGAACCGAACATCATGATGATCCTGGACGATTCGGGTTCGATGCAGTGGGAGGCCATGCCGGACGACATGGTTTATTCCTACTACATCTATCCGCGCCCGAACAATCTCTACGGCGGCACCACCTATGCCAATGAGGCAGTCGATACGGACCTGAACAACCGGTACGCCCGGGTCATGCGCTCATCTGCCCATAACAAGATTTACTATGACCCGACCATCACCTACCGCCCCTGGAGCTATGCCGATGGCACATTGTGGCCGAACGCCAACCCCACCGCTGCCTATCACAACCCGGCCAACACGGCGCTCGGCACGCGGAACCTGACCACCGACCTGACCGAATATGCCACCTGGCAAAACGATGGCGGCACCAATACCCGTAACCAGACGTACTTCCCCGCCACGTATTTCAAATATAACGGTGGCAACATGTGGAACGCGGGCAGTTACACGCGCGTCGAGATCAAACCCGCCAATGCCCCGTTTACCAAGGCCACGACGCGAACGGATTGTGCCGGAACGACCTGCACCTACGCCGAGGAAATTCAGAACTTTGCCAACTGGTACACCTATTACCGTTCCCGGATCCTGACCGCCCGGGCGGGCATCGGCCGGGCTTTTTCGTTACAGGGAAACAACATCCGGGTCGGTTTCGGATCGATCAACAAGGGTAGTACGACGATCGACGGTGTCGCAACGCCCACTGTCATTTCCGGCGTACGGCAGTTCACCGGCACCGATCGCAGCAATTTTTTCACCCAGTTGTACAACTGGACGATTCCAGCAGCGGGAACCCCTCTTCGCGCTGCCCTCGACAACGTGGGCAAGTATTACAAACGCACCGATGACAAAGGCCCCTGGAGTTCCACCCCGGGTGTGTCGGGCGGTACGGACTACACCTGCCGGCAGAGCTACACCATCATGATGACGGACGGCTACTGGAACGGTTCAGGGGCTACTACACCGGCCAATGCCAACAATGACGGGACAAGCGGTCCGACCCAGTCCGGACCGAACGGTCAGACCTATTCCTACAGCGCGGTTTCTCCCTTCACGGACAGTGTCTCCGACACATTGGCCGATGTTGCCATGTATTACTGGAAAAACGACCTGCGCCCGGACCTCACCAACCAGGTCCCGACCAATTATCTCGACCCTGCCTTCTGGCAGCATATGGTGACCTTCGGCGTCGGCCTGGGGGTCACCGGGTCGGTCAATGCCACGGCCGCCTTCGATGCCATCCAGACCGGGGCCACGATCAACTGGCCCAACCCGCATACCGGGGGCAATCCTGCCCTGCTGGACGACCTGCTGCATGCCAGCGTCAATGGCAGGGGCGGCTTCTTCAGTGCGCAAAACCCCAAGGAATTCGCCGATTCGCTGACCGCCACCCTGAATGCGATTGCCCAGCGTTCCGGCTCGGCCGCGTCGATTGCCGCGAATAGCAGCCAGATTTCAACCAATACCAAGGTCTTCAACGCCAAGTTCGATACCAGTCGCTGGTCCGGCGAACTGGATGCGTATGCCGTGACATCGACGGGCGTGGCCAATACGCCGTCCTGGACGGCCTCCAGTAACATTCCGGCCCCGGGGGCACGAAAAATCTTCACCAAATCGGGGAGCAGCGTTGTTTCCTTCCTCTTTTCCAACCTGTCGGCCACCGACCAGGGGTATCTGGTCAATGCGGACAACGTCAATTATCTCCGGGGAGATCGCTCGAAGGAACGGCAAAACGGGGGCACCCTGCGCAACCGGACTTCCGTCCTGGGCGACATCGTTGACTCGACACCGGCCTATGTCAGCGAAAACGACACGCTCTTCGTCGGCGCCAACGACGGCATGTTGCATGCCTTCAACGCGACAACGGGCGTCGAGCAATTTGCCTATATTCCCAGTGCGGTTCTGCCGCGCCTCGTCAATCTGACCAACCCGGCCTACTCGCATGAGTATTTCGTGGATGGCGACATCGCCGTCTCGTCGCGCACCCAGACGCCGAACAACAACTACCTGGTCGCCACGCTCGGGCGCGGCGGCAAGGGGCTCTTTGCGCTGAACGTCACGACACCGTCTTCCTTTGGCACCGGCAACCTGCTTTGGGAATATTTCAATGCCAGCGACAACGATCTCGGCTACATGCTGGGTGCCCCGATCATCGCCCGCATGAATGACGGCAGTGTGGTGGCGATCGTGGCCAATGGCTACAACAGCAGCAGTGGCAAGGCGGTGCTGTACATCTTCGATCTGGCGACCGGCTCGATCCTCAAGAAATTCGATACCGGCGTCGGCAGCGACAATGGACTGGCCGCCCCCGGCGTCTATGACGCCGACAATGACGGTGACATAGACGTGATTTATGCCGGCGACCTGAAGGGGAATCTCTGGAAATTCGATGTCAGCAGCAACACGCCCAGCGCCTGGGGCTTCGCCTTCATGTCCGGCACAACGCCGCTGCCTTTCTTCGTCGCCACCGACAGCCTCGGAAACCGCCAGCCGATCACGGCGCCGGTCTCCGTGGCCAAAAATAGCGTCACGTCGGATGCCAACTACGGAAAGCGTTTCATCTACGTCGGGACCGGTTCCTATTTCAGGAATGGCGATACCGCCGACAGCTCGGTTCAGTCCCTGTATGGCTTGATTGACCAGAATTACCGGATCCCGGGGCGCGGCAATCTGACCCCGCGCACGGTCGAACTCCAGGGCGTTCTGAGCAACATGCCGGTGCGCGTCTTCTCCGAATCCAGCCCGGGCGACATGACCAACAAGGACGGCTGGTACATCGACCTCAAGACAGCGGGCGGCGTAGCGGAGGGCGAGCGTATCGTGACCGCCGCCCAGGCTTACCAACTGGCCGAACCGACCCTGATCTTCAGTTCCATCATCCCGATCGACGATCCGTGCCAACCCGGAGGCCGGGGCTACGTCAACGCCATCAACCCCTTCACGGGCGGCCGTCTGTCGACCGGGTTCTTCGACCTGAATGCGAACCGGAACTTCAACGATGACCTGCTCAACAACCGGGTCGTCGGCTCCGTCGATCTCGGCATCGGCATGCCCAGCCAGCCGAAGATCGTCGGCGGGCGCTTGGTGGTGGGCGGCTCCTCGGGGAAAATCGGGGATATCGGAATCAATACCGGTGCCAAGAAGACCCGGCGCATTTCCTGGCGGGAAATCAGCCGCGATTAACCTGACGGAGTAAGGAACCCATGAGAAATCGTCCAAACGGTTTTACGCTGATCGAAGTCATGATCGTGGTCGCCATCATCGGCATCATCGCGGCCATCGCTTATCCGAGCTATCAGGATCATGTGCGGCGGACGCGGCGGGCGGCAGGCGCCGGGTGCTTGATGGAGGCGGCACAGTTCATGGAACGCTTCTACGCAACGAACATGACCTACAACATCGGCGCCTTGGCGCTGCCGGCCTGCCAGCCGGACGTTGCAGCGTTTTATGTGCTGGGTTTCAGCGGCGCCCCGACAGCCACCACCTACACGCTCCAGGTGGCGCCGCAAGGGGCGCAGGCCGCCGACACGTGCGGCACCCTGACGATTGACCAAGCCGGCCAAAGAACCCCCAACCCGACTGCACGGCCAGAGTGCTGGCGCTAAGCCGGCCGGGTTCAGGAAGCGACGGACAGTTCCCTGGGCAAAGGAAAGGCGACGGTTTCCTCGTTGCCTTCCTGAAGGGTGAGCGTGGCCTGCGTCAGCTTGCGTAGTGCCTCGAGCACGCGCTGCACCCGATATTCGGGTGCCGATGCACCGGCTGTCACACCGATGCGCGTTTTGCCAACCAGCCATGCCGGCTCGATGTCGGTCTCGCCGTCAACCAGATGGGCTTCGATGCCGCGTGCCGCGGCGACTTCTCGCAGACGCTTCGAGTTCGAACTGTTCTGGCTCCCCACCACGATCACCAGATCGCACTGCTCGGCCAAGGCCTTCACCGCATCCTGCCGGTTCTGCGTGGCGTAGCAGATGTCATCCTTCTTCGGCCCCTGAATGGTCGGGAAGCGCTTTTTGAGTGCCTCGATGACGACCGTCGCATCATCGACCGAGAGGGTGGTCTGGGTCACGAAGGAAAGGTGATCGGGGTCGCGGACGACGAGTTGCTCGACATCTGCGACCGTATCGACCAGATACATCCCGCCATCGCTCTGCCCCATCGTCCCTTCGACCTCCGGATGCCCCTTGTGGCCGATCATGACCACCTCGCGTGCGGCTTTGCGCATCTTGTCGACTTCGACGTGAACCTTGGTGACGAGCGGGCAGGTGGCATCGAAAACCTTGAGGCCGCGGGCTTCGGCTTCGGCGCGGACAGCCTTGGAGACGCCATGGGCGCTGAAGATGACGGTGCTGCCGGCCGGCACTTCAGCGAGTTCCTCGACGAATACGGCCCCCTTGGCGCGCAGGTCGTCGCAGACAAACTTGTTGTGCACGACCTCGTGGCGGACGTAGATCGGCGCGCCGAATTTTTCCAGGGCGCGCTCGACAATGGCAATGGCGCGTTCGACGCCGGCACAGAAGCCGCGGGGGTTGGCGAGGAGAATTTCCATTACATGATTCCGATGATTTCCACCTCGAAGCGGATGGTCTTTCCGGCCATCGGGTGGTTAAAGTCGAACAGGGCGTGGGTATCGTCCAACTCACGCAGGAAGCCGGCGAAAGTGCCGCCGTTGGGCGCGGTGAATTCGACGACGGAATTTTCCTTGAGTTCCATGCCAGACGGCAGGGCGTTGCGGGCAATGCGTTCGACCAGGCGTTCGTTGTGCAGGCCGAAAGCCTGGGCCGGTTCCAGTTCGAAGATGAAACGCTCGTGCGCCGGCAGGCCGATCAGTACGCTTTCGAGGTTCTCGGCCAGTTGGCCGCTGCCCATTTGCAGGGTGGCCGGGCTCATGTCGAAGGTGGAGAGGAATTCCTCGCCATCGAGGGTACTGATCCGGTAATGCAGGGTGAGATAGCTGTCAGAGCGAACGGTAGCGGTCATCGGGATTTCTCGTGCGTGGTGGCGCCGGTCAGTTGGGCGAAGACGAGCAGAATGGCGCCGACCGTGATGGCGGAGTCGGCAATATTGAAAGCTGGCCAGTAGAACCCGGCGGCATGCCATTGGATGAAGTCGACGACGGCGCCGAAGCGGACGCGGTCGATCACGTTGCCCAGCGCGCCGCCCATGACGAGCGCCAGGGCGAAAGCGAGCCGTTTTTGCGCGGGATGCCGCCTGATCTCGATGGCCATCCAGGCGGAAACCGCCAGCGCCAGGATCGTGAAGAACCAGCGCTGCCAGCCCGGCTGATCGGCCAGGAAGCTGAAAGCCGCGCCGGGGTTGAAGGTCAGCACCCAGTTCCAGAACGGCGCGACGTAGATGGTCTCGCCGAACGCGATGTGCTTGAGGACAACCCATTTGCTCAGCTGGTCGAGGAGGACGACCAGCCCGGCCAGGGCATACCAGTGCGCCGGCTTGTCAGGCACAGCGGCGCGCCTCGCCGCTTCCGTGCAGGTTGCTGACGCAACGGCCACACAGCCCGGGATGTGCCGCATCGGCCCCGACATCCTCGCGGACATGCCAGCAGCGCTCGCACTTGGCGTGTGCCAGCGGCGTCGCTTCGACCTGCTCCGCTTCATCGCGCACAACGCGGGCGGCGGAAACGATGAAGATGAACTTCAGGTCATCGCCGAGCGAAGCCAGCGCTTCGTATTTCTCACCGGCACAGCGGATTTCGACCGCCGCCTGCAGTGCCGAGCCGATCTTGCCGGCTTCGCGCTGGGCTTCGAGCGCCTTGGTCACATCGGCCCGGGCGGTCCGGATCAGGCTCCACTTGGCGAGCAGTTCGCCCTCGCCCGCCAGTTCCGGCAGATCGTGCCAGACCTGGAACATGACCGAGTCGTCTGCCTTGCCGGTGAGCACGGCCCAGACTTCCTCGGCGGTGAAGGCGGTGATCGGGGCCAGCAGGCGGACGAAAGCCTGGGTGATGTGCCACAGGGCGGACTGTGCGGAGCGGCGGGCGACCGACTTGGGGGCCGTGGTGTACAGGCGATCCTTCAGGATGTCGAGGTAGAAGCCGCCGAGGTCTTCCGAGCAGAAGGTCTGCAAGGCCTGGACGACGCGGTGGAATTCGTAACGGTCGTAATCGGCACGGCAGGCCGCTTGCAGTTCGCGGGTCAGGGCCAGCGCGTAGCGGTCGATTTCGAGCCATTGGTCGACCGGCAGCATGTCCGCCGCGGCCTCAAAGTCGGAAACGTTGGCGAGCAGGAAGCGCAAGGTGTTGCGAATGCGGCGGTAGCCTTCGACGACGCGCTTGAGGATTTCGTCGGAAATACTGAGCTCGCCGGAATAATCGGTGGAGGCCGTCCACAGGCGCAGGATGTCGGCGCCCATCTTGTCCGACACCTGCTGCGGCGCGATGACGTTGCCTTTGGACTTGGACATCTTGTGCCCCTTGCCGTCGACCACGAAGCCGTGGGTGAGCAGCGCCTTGTACGGGGCGCGGCCATCGATGGCACAACCGGAGAGCAGCGAGGACTGGAACCAGCCCCGATGCTGGTCGGAACCTTCGAGGTAGAGGTCGGCCGGATGGGTCGATACGGCGGCGTGCGAGCCGCGCAGGACATGCCAGTGCGTCGTGCCGGAATCGAACCAGACGTCGAGCGTGTCCTTCATCTTGACGTAGTGCTCGGCTTCGTCACCGAGCAGTTCCTTCGCATCGAGGCTGAACCAGGCTTCGATGCCGGCCTGCTCCACGCGCCGGGCGACCTCTTCGATCAGTTCCGGCGTGCGCGGGTGCGGCTGGCCGGTTTCCTTGTGCAGGAAAAAGGGGATCGGCACCCCCCAGTTGCGCTGGCGCGAGACGCACCAGTCCGGACGGGTTTTCATCATCGCTTCCAGGCGGGCGCGGCCCCAGGCCGGGAAGAACTGGGTCTCGTCGACAGCGCGCTCGGCGATCCAGCGCAAGGTCGGTTCGCTTTCGTCCTTGCGGTTTTCCATGCCGATGAACCACTGCGTCGTGGCACGGAAGATGATCGGGGTCTTGTGGCGCCAGCAGTGCGGGTAGCTGTGCTGGATCTTTTCCTGCTTGAGCAGGCGGCCCTTGGCGTCCAGTTCCTGCAGCACGAGCGGGTTGGCTTCCCAAACCGACTTGCCGGCCAGTTCGCCGACGGAAAGCGCCGGCACGGTGCTGATGAACTTGCCGTCGTTGCCGACCGGGTTATTCACCGGCAAACCGTACTGTTTGCCGATGTTGTAGTCGTCCACACCATGCGCCGGTGCGGTATGCACCAGGCCGGTGCCGGCGTCGGTCGTGACGTGCTTGCCGCAGATGATGGCGACATCGCGGTTCTGGAAGGGATGCTTGAGCAGCACCTGATCGAGGGCCAGGCCCGGGCAGGAACCCACGACCGTGCCTTCCAGGCCGTAACGCTTCAAGGCGGCTTCGGCCAGTTCGCGCACCAGGATCAGGGCACCCTTCTCGGTTTCGATCAGGTCGTAGGTCAGTTCGGGATGCACGCTGACCGCCTCGTTGGCCGGCAGGGTCCAGGGGGTCGTCGTCCAGATCACCGCGAAAGCCGGGCCGCGCAGATGGGTCAGGCCGAAGGCGGCGGCCAGCTTGGCGGCGTGGTTTTCATGCACCTCGAAAGCGACGTCGATGGCCGGCGAGGTCTTGTCCTCGTACTCGACCTCGGCTTCGGCCAGTGCCGAGCCGCAATCCAGACACCAGTTCACCGGCTTCAGGCCCTGGTACAGGTAGCCCTGCTCCAGAATCCTGCCCAGGGCGCGGATTTCCTCGGCCTCGGCCTTGAAGGCCATGGTCAGGTAGGGGTTGTCCCAGTCACCCAGCACACCGAGACGGATGAAGTCCTTCTTCTGGCGCTCGACCTGCTCGGCGGCATAGGCACGGCACAGTTCGCGCACCTTGTCGGCCGGAATGTTCTTGCCGTGCAGCTTTTCGATCTGATGCTCGATGGGCAGGCCATGGCAGTCCCAGCCCGGCACGTAGGGCGCATCGAAACCGCTCAGGGTCTTGGAGCGGACGATGATGTCCTTGAGCACCTTGTTGACGGCATGGCCGATATGGATGTCGCCATTGGCATACGGCGGGCCGTCGTGCAGCACGAAACGCGGCCGGCCGGCGCTGATCTCGCGGATGCGCTGGTAGAGCTTTTTCTGCTGCCAGTCGGCAACCCATTGCGGCTCGCGCTTGGGCAGGTCGCCGCGCATCGGGAAGGCGGTATCCGGCAGGTTCAGGGTGTCTTTGTAATCAGCCATTTTGCGTGCTCACAGCGAGAAGAAAGCCCGCGCCGCCGCGGCATCGGCCGCGATCTGCGCCTTGAGGGCGTCGAAATGGGGGAAACGTTGCTCGTCGCGCAATTTGTGCACAAAACGCACGGCAATGTGCGCGCCGTAGATGTCGCGATTGAAATCGAACAGGTGGACTTCGAGGAGGGGCCGGGTACCGCCGACGGTGGGGCGCATACCGAGGTTGGCAACACCGGGGAGCGGTCGGTCGCCCAGACCGCTGACCTCGACGGCGAAAACGCCGGTCATCGGGAGCGGGTTGTGCTTGATGCGCAGGTTGGCGGTGGCGAAGCCGAACTGGCGGCCGAGCTTCTGGCCGTGTACCACCTGACCATCGATGATGTAGGGCCGACCGAGCAGGCGGGCGGCATGTTCCATGTCTCCAGCCGCCAGGGCGCGACGGACGCCGGAACTGGAGACGCGCTCGCCATCGACGGTGACGCTGCCCATGGCTTCGACGCTGAAACCGAAACGGGCACCGGCCTGCTGCAGAAAGGCGTAATCACCAACCCGCCCCTGCCCGAAGCGAAAATCATCGCCGACGATCAGATGCCTGACCCGGCAGCCCCCAACCAGCACCTGCGCGACGAAGTCCTCGGCCGACAGGGCGGCGAAGCGCGCATTGAAGGGACAGATCATCGCCTGTCGGGCGCCACAATCGGCCAGCAGTTCGAGCTTTTCGCGCAGCGTGGACAAACGGGCGGGTGCGGCTTGCGGCGCAAAAAATTCGCGCGGATGCGGCTCGAAGGTCAAGACCGTGGGCGCCAACTGGCACTCCCTGGCCACTTCGGCCAGGCGGCCGAGCAGCGCGGCGTGGCCGAGATGCACGCCATCGAAATTGCCGATGGCGAGCACGACGGGATCCGGAACGGGACGCGAATAGCCGCGAAAGACGCGCATGAAACTGGGAGCGGAAAAAACGTTGAATTATAACGGCTTGGGCAAACCTGCGGAGCATGACCGCGGCTCCGGGACGACAGAGCGGCAACGGGAACGGCAAATTCGTTGCGAAACGCCCTGGGGCGTTGATCGGCCCCGGGGAATGCATCCGCCTTCTTTCGTTATAATGCGCCGCACACGGTGCCCGATCCTTTCCATGCTCGACCTCATCCATCACGTCGTCCAGATTTCAGCGCGACGGGATCGCACGGAAATCAATTCGGCCATTATCGATGCCTTGCAGCACCTGTTTCACCCCCGGGCAGCGACCATCTACCGCTGTTACACCGGCGCCCGAAAGCCGATGGTCTATGCCTGCGCCGCCTGCGGGGCGGCCGGCAAGGTCTTGCGCAATGCCTATCTGCCGGACAAGAAGCATTGTTTCGCGCTTGAACGCGATGCGCTGCTCCTGCGTTGCCGGCGGGAAAAATCGGCCGTGCTGGATTATCTGGCCGACGGCTCGCACCGGGTCGTTTTCCCCATCATGCATCTGGACGAGCCGGTCTATATGATCGACCTGACGCTCTCCGACGAATTTTCCGGGGATGAACGCGTCACGCTGATGGGGCTGATCGAATATTTCGGCAACCACGTCAATCTGCTCGACTACGGCGAAACCGATACGCTGACCGGGCTGGCCAGTCGCAAGACCTTCGACAAGCACCTGTTCGAACTGCTCGGCCGGGCCCCCGCCGATCCGCCATCGGCCGACACCATCCTGAGCCGGCGGCGCGGTGCCGGCGATGCCCCGCATTGGCTGGCGGTTTGCGACATCGATCACTTCAAGCAGATCAACGACACCTTCGGCCACCTGATCGGCGACGAGGTGCTGATCCTGCTCGCCCAGGCAATGCGGCGCGCCTTCCGCTTCGACGACCAGCTCTTCCGCTTTGGCGGCGAAGAATTCGTCGCCCTCCTCCAGCCGACCGGCGAAGCGGAGGCCCTGGCCGTACTGGAGCGCTTCCGCCGCGACATCGAGCAACAATCATTCAGCCGCGTCGGCAGGATTACGATCAGCATCGGGCTCAGCGCCCTGCGCCCGAGCGATACGCTAACCGATGTCATCGACCGCGCCGATGAAGCGCTCTACTTCGTCAAACAGCATGGCCGCAATCAGGTAGCCTGCTACGAGCGGCTGGTAGCCGCCGGCGCCATCCCCGCCAAAGAAATCGCCAAGGGCGAAGTCGAGTTGTTCTAGACCCTGCGCCCGCGCGGAATGGCCGGAGCACCCGCACGAAAATAATAATTGTTCCCATTTGTAAATCCGGAAAAATCTCCTATGATGAGAACAATTCTCAGCAAAGGAGATGTCATGAACAGTCTGATCGCCCACGTTTCGTTTGCCGGCCTGCTGCTGGCCATGGCCCTCGCCACCGCCTTCCCGACCTGAGGAGCATCGCCATGCCTTCCCGCGAAATCTGGGCCGGTGCCCTGAGCCTGCTGTTGCTGCATGAGGAAACCGGCTGCGCCCATTCGGCCCACAACGCCGCCCGCCTGCTTGACCAGATCTGCGATGCGGACGATGTCGACGACGACACCCGCCGCCTGTGCGAGCGGGCCAGCGCCCGGCTGTCCGCCGATACACCCCGCCCCGAGGTCCGCCATGCTTGCCCCGCTTAAGGATCGCGCCATGCTGATCCGCGCGGCCGCCTCGACGAACTGGAAAGTGGCCAGACGCTGGTCAGCCTCGGCCAGCAGCTGATGGCGCTGCGCGCCGAAAACGATGCGCTGATCGATAGCGCGCGATTCCGCCCTTGCGCAGCTGCACGCCACCCGCCATTCCGTCCGCTCCGCCTGGCCCGGGGTATGCCCCCTTTCGACCTAGTTAAAACCGATGTTGACAATCATTCTCATTTAGACAATAATGCGAACTATTCTTGTTAGTGATACGATAACCATGTCCAGCCAGCCCCTGCCGCCAACCCAGAGCCAGCCCGGCCAGCGCCCCGACAACCGGCCACGCATCCCCAGCCACACCCTGCTCCAGGGAGCCACTTCCGTCGAGATCGAACATGCCGGCCAGTGTTATCTGTTGCGCGTGACCCGCGAAAACAAGCTGATCCTGACCAAATAGGCGCGTTTTTTCCCCATCGTCACTCTCTCGTTCCCACAGCCAGCCAGCCGACAGCCAGCAAGCCACGGGCTTTTTGTCGCGCTCCGGGGCCACATCCGAACAAATTTATGAGCTACGCCCTCTCCCGCCCCACCCCGGCCCGCCGCAGCGGGCTGCTGGGCATCGTGATCGGCGCCCACGTCGGGGTCTTTCTAATCATCATGGCGGCCAAGACCGTGGCGCCGCAGATCATGGACACGCCGCTGATCGTCGATCTGATCCCGCCAGCCCAGGAAAAGCCACCCGAGGCGAAGCCCCTGCCGGTGGTCAAGCCACAGCCGGTGCGCCAGCAGCCCGCGCCGCAGAAGCCGCAGCCGGTGCCGGTCATCGAAGCGACCCAAAGCACGCAACCGGCGCCGGCCGCCCCGGTCGCCAGCCCACCCGAATTCAAGCCGGCCCCGCCAGCCCCCGAGCCGCTGACCCAGGCCCGTTTCGACGCCGACTACCTGGCCAACCCGGCGCCGCCCTACCCGCCGCTCTCCCGCCGCATGGGCGAGGAAGGCAAGGTCATCCTGCGCGTCTCCGTCACCCCGCAAGGCACGGCGGACAGCGTCGAGATCAGGACTTCCTCCGGCAGCCAGCGCCTCGACGAGGCGGCACAGAAGACCGTGCGCCACTGGAAATTCATCCCGGCCAAGCGCGGCGACACCGCCGTCCAGAGCTTCGTTCTCGTCCCAATCATTTTCAAACTGGAGCAATAAGCATGCAGGAAACCGCCCAAAACGCCTTTGGCTTCGCCCACCTGTGGGCGGCCGGCGACGTCGTCTCGCATACTGTGGCCTACATCCTGGCCGCCATGTCGATCGCCAGCTGGTACCTGATCCTGGCCAAGGCCTGGGACTGGTATCGCACCCGCCGCGCCGCCAGGGCAGTGGCCGGCTTCTGGGCCGCGACCAGCGTCGCCGAGGGGATCGAGAAGCTGCGCCAGCACGGCGAGGACAGCCCCTACGCCCAGCTCGCCGAGCAGGCCCATTGCTGCAACCATGAGTGCGAAGCGGTGACCGGCCGCCTGGCTTCCCGTTTCGACCCGGCCGAGCAGATGGAGCGCGCTCTGCGCCAGCAACTGATGGTGACCCAGGCTGGGATGGAAAATGGCCTGACCCTGCTTGCCACCACCGGCGCCACCGCCCCCTTCGTCGGCCTGTTCGGCACGGTGTGGGGCATCTATCACGCGCTGGTTGCCATCGGACTGTCCGGCCAGGCCGCGCTGGAAAAGGTGGCCGGCCCGGTCGGCGAGGCGCTGATCATGACCGCCGCCGGCCTGGCCGTCGCGCTGCCCGCCGTCTTCGCCTACAACGCCTTCACCCGCGCCAACCGCGTCGTGTTGGCCGACCTCGACGCCTTCGCCCACGACCTGCACGCCTTCTTCACGGTCGGCAAGCCCTTCGTGGCCAACAGCGCCCAGATTCACCCGATGCGGGCCCGCGCCGCGACGGAGGCTGCATAAATGGCGATGGGTTCCTTCAACTCGCCGGGCAGCCAGATGCCGACGGCGGAAATCAACATGACGCCGCTGGTCGACGTGATGCTGGTGCTGTTGATCATTTTCATCATCACCGCGCCGCTGATGACGCATTCGGTCCAGGTCGACCTGCCGCGCGCCGCCAGCACGCCGACGCCGGAAAAGCCGATGACGCTGCAGGTGTCGATCACCGGCGAGAACCTCGTTTATGTCGGCAACGACACGGTGGACCGCAACGGCCTGGAGCAGAAGTTCCGCGAGGCCGTGGCCCGGGACGCCAACGTCGAGATGCATCTCAAGGCCGACCGCAACACCCGTTACGAAACGGTGGCCGAGACGATGAGCGCCGCCCGCCGGGCCGGGCTGACCAGGATCGGCTTCGTCACCCAGCCGGGAGAAGGCCAGCCGTAATCGCCTCGCCTTCGACGGGCCGCTGGCGAGCGGCCTTTTTCATGATTCACCACACCCAAAAAAGCACTCAGGGAGCAACCATCATGAACACGCATGTGCTTCGCCCGCTGGCCGCCGCGCTGGCCCTGGCCTTCGCCCTGCCGGCGCTGGCCGACAAGCAGCTCGGCGAGGTCACCGTCTCCTCCGGCCGCAGCGTTGGGGCCAAGCCCGTGCTGCGCGACGAGATCGTCGCCACCGAATCGATCGGCGCCCGTGACCTCGAAAAAACCGGCGCCACGATGCTCACCGAGGCGCTCGACAAGCGCCCGGGCATCGCGGTACAGACCGAGTGCTCGATCTGCAACGTGCGCAATGTCGTGCTCAACAATTTGCCCGGCCGCTACACCACCCTGCTCATCGACGGCATTCCGATCTTCTCGTCGGTGTCCACCGCCTATGGCCTGGACAGCGTGAACCTGGGCGGCATCGAGCGCATCGACATCTCGCGCGGCGCCGGCAGCAGCCTGATCGCCCCGGAGGCGCTGGCCGGTTCGGTGAATATCGTCACCCGCCGCCCGCTCAAGGATGAATTCATGGCCAATCAGCAGTTCGGCTCCTTCGGCCAATGGAATACCGACCTGTTCGGCGCCAAGACCTTCGCCGGTGGCGCGCTGACCGCCAACTTCAGCCACAACCAGCACGACACGGTCGATGGCGACGGCAACGGTGTTTCCGAATACACCGGGTTCAAACGCAACCTGGGCGGCGTCGGCTTCTTCGTCGACGACATCGGCGGCTTCAAGCTCAGGGGCCGCCTCGACGTGGTCGAGGAAAAGCGGATGGGCGGCGCCATGGGCGCCGACTACAGCGGCGTCAAGGCCAGCCTGAGCGGCAACCCCTTCGACTGGAGCAAGGGCAGGAACGGCTCGCCGGACCGCAACGGCTGGATCGACCCCTCCACCGGCACGCTGATCCCCTACACCGACGGCCGGGGCGGCATGTCGGAAATCATCTTTACCGACCGCCAGCAATTCATTTCCAGCGCTACCCGCAAGCTCGGCGAAGGCAGCCTGCGTCTTGCCGTCGGCTACGCCAGGCACAAGCAGGATTCCTTCTATGAAGGTTCCTACTACAAGGCCGAGCAGACCCAATACTACCTCGAAGCCAGCACCCAGCAGCCGCTCGGCGCCACCCTGGTCACCGCCGGCACCACCTACCGCTACGAAGATCTGAGCAGCGTCGGCAGTGCCTACGACAACACGACCGGCGTATCGACCGTCAACGACGGCATCGACAACTACAAGTACCGGACGCCTGGCGTCTTCCTGCAGGCTTACCGCGCCCTCCTCGATGGCGTCGTCGAACTCAACGGCTCGGTGCGCTACGACCAGCACAACATTTTCGGCGGCATCACCAGCCCGCGCTTGAACGTGCTGTGGAACCACAGTCACGAACTGAACAGTCGCTTCGCCATCGGTCGCGGTTTCCGCGCGCCGACTTCCTTCTTCGAGCAGGATCACGGCATCCTGGCGACCACGCGCATCGTGCGCAACATCAAGGAGGCCGAGATCTCGGACAACCTGTCCTATGCGCTGTCCTACGCCGGCGACCGGATGGCCTTCGTCGGCTCGCTGAACTACAACCGGATCAAGCACATGGCCCTGCTCGATTCGAGCGCCACCGATCCGGTCAGCGGCCAGCCGATCACGCTGTTCAGCTCGGCCCATCAGCCGGTCACCGTGGCCGGCGGCGACCTCACCGTTACCTACAAACTGACGCCACAACTGGAAACGACGGCTGCCGTCGAGCACTTCGCATACCGTTTCAGCGAACGGGGCACCCTCGCCTTTGCCCGTCCGGAAACCCGCGCCTACCTGCGCCTCGACTACGAGGCCGGGCCATGGACCGGGATGCTGCGCGGCACCTGGACCGGCCCGATGGATCTCGACAAGTTCTACGGCACCGACCGCTACCACTTCGACGGCACCCGCAAGGCGAGCAAAAGCCCGTCCTACTGGGTCGTGGACCTGCGCGGCGAATACCGCCTGAACACGCAGTGGAGCACCTTCCTCGGCATCGACAACGTCTTCGACTTCAAGCAGTCCGACAAGGACAGCATGCTCTGGGTGGACGGCACGGGCCACTACGACGTGACCAACATCTGGGGCCCGAACCGCGGCCGTTTCATCTACGGCGGCGTAAAATTCACCCTGTGACTTCTCACCGCTCCGCCTCGCTGCTCTTCGGCCTCGCCGCACTGGCGGGGCCTTTTTGCTGGCCTGCCGATCTCCATGCTGCCGAGGCGGGCGGCGCGGCGCTCGATTTCGAACTCTCCGACGGACGCGCCTTCGTCCGCCTGGCCGACCTGCCCAAGCAGGTGACTGTCGTCAATTTCTGGCGCAGCGACTGCCCGTCCTGTGTGCGTGAAATGCCGCTGCTGGCCGAAGCTGCCCGCCAGGGGCCATCGCAGGTCGTTGCCATTGCCCTGCAACGCCCCTACGAAACCGCCCACGCACCGGACGGCGTGCTCGCCGCCCTGCAACCGCCGGTCCGGCTGCTGCACGGCCCGGGCGAGCCGCGCGGCCTGCTTGCCCGCTTCGGCAACCGGACCGGCGCGCTCCCCTTCACCGTCGTGCTCGACGCACAACGCCGCGCCTGTGCCCGACAAACCGGCGAGGTGACCGCCGACTGGCTGAACACCGCCATCCACCGCTGCTCCCCCACCTGATCATCGTGAACGCCCAGCCTGCCATCCTCCTCGTCGGCCACCCCAACGTCGGCAAATCGGTTCTATTCCACCGCTTGACCGGCGCCTACGTCAACGTTTCCAACTATCCCGGAACGACGGTCGAAGTCACCCGCGCCACGGCCCGCTTCGACACCGGCGCCGAACTGCTCGACACGCCGGGCGTCCTGGCCCTGCCCTCGCGCAGCGACGACGAACGGGCCACCATGCGCGCCCTGCTCGCCGAGCCGCTGCGCTGCATCGTGCAAGTGGGCGACGCCAAGAACCTGCGCCGCACGCTGACCCTGAGCGCCCTGCTCGTCGAACTGGGCGTACCGATGGTGCTCGCCCTGAACATGCACGACGAAGCGGCGGCGCGCGGCGTCACCGTCGACATCGCCGCACTGGCCGAGGAACTGGGCGCCCCGGTGCTGGCCACGGTGGCCACCGGCGGGGAAGGCATCGGGCCCCTGATTTCCGCCATCGGCCAGGCGAAGCAGCCGGAAAGCCTGCTCCACTACGATGCCGCGTTCGAAAGCCACATCGCGGCCGTTGCCACCGCCATCACCCGGCACTGCCCCCACCCGCACCTCGCGGCGCGCGGCCTGGCCATCCTCTTCCTCGGCGGCGACAGCGTGGTCGAGGACTGGCTGCGCGAACATGCCGGGGCCGCCTACCCGACCCTGGAGGCCCTGCGCCAGCAGGCCCGGGGCACCAGCGAAGGCGACCTGCCGACCCTGCTCGCCCGCGAGCGCACCGAAGCCGCCGACGCGCTCGCCGCCAGCGTCATTTCCCGGGCCGTGAAGAGCAGCCCCCTGCTTTCGCAGCGTATCGGCCAGGCCGTCGTGCATCCACTATGGGGCATCCCCATCCTGCTCGGCGTACTGTTCGCGGTCTATGAATTCGTCGGCGTCTTCGGCGCCACCACGCTGGTCGGCCTGATGGAGGAAGGGCTGTTCGAAGGCATCCTCAACCCGGCCTTCACCCAGTTCATGGAAGCGAACGTCAGCATCGGCTGGCTGCGCGAACTGCTGGTCGGCCAGTACGGCCTGTGGACGATGGGCATGACCTATGCGCTGGCGCTGATCCTGCCCATCGTCAGCACCTTCTTCATCGCCTTCGGCGTGCTCGAGGATTCCGGCTACCTGCCGCGCCTCACGGTCATCGCCAACCGCCTGTTTGCGGCCATCGGGCTGAATGGCCGCGCCGTGCTGCCCATGGTGCTCGGCCTCGGCTGCGTGACGATGGCGACGCTGACCACGCGCATCCTGCATTCGCCGCGCGAACGGCTGATCACCACCTTCCTGCTCGCCCTGGCCATTCCCTGCTCGGCCCAGCTCGGCGTCGTGCTCGGCATGTTGGGCGGTGTCTCCTTCACCGCGGTCGTCATCTGGGCGCTGGCCATGGTCGGCGTCCTGCTCCTCGCCGGCTTCCTCGCCGCCAAACTGATTCCCGGCCGGCGCATTCCGCTGGTCACCGAAATGCCGCCGATGCGCCTGCCCATCCTCGGCAACGTGCTGAAGAAAACCGGCGGCCGGCTGAAGTGGTACCTGATCGAGGTCATTCCGCTTTTTCTGCTTGGCACCTTCATCATGTTCGCACTCGACAAGCTGGGCGTCCTGCCCGCCCTCATCGAAGCCGGCGAACCGCTGGTCACCGGCTGGCTCGGCCTGCCCAAGGAAGCCTCGGCTGCCTTCGTGATGGGCTTTTTGCGGCGCGACTTCGGCGCCACCGGCCTGTTCGCCATGGCCCACAACCTGTCACCGATCCAGGCCGTGGTGGGCATGATCACCATTACCCTGTTCATTCCTTGCTTCGCCAGCCTGATGATGATGGTCAAGGAGCAAGGCACCAAAACGGCGATGGCCATGGTCGGCCTGATCGTCCCCTTCGCCTTCTTCATCGGCGGCCTGTTCAACCTCATCCTGCGCGTGGTCTGGTGACGCCATGAGTCCGAAACACGAAGCCCGCCTCCCCCTCGCTTTCATCCCGGCCGGCAGCGAAGTCCGCCTCGCCGCCCTGGGCGACGAAATCGACCCGCTGCAGCGCGAACAGCTGACCGCCTATGGCCTGGCCGAAAACCGCCCGCTCAAGGTCCTGCAGCAACGGCCGATGACCGTGATCCTGGCCGAGGAAGTCGAACTGGCGCTGGAGCACAGCATCGCGCGCCACATCTGGGTGGAGCGCATGACAGAAGACGGCACCGCCTAGCAGCGGGCCTCTGCCCGTCAGCGCCCGGCCGCAGCGAGAAATGAGAACCGTTCGTAACGAATTGTCATTAACAGGCCGTTGAAAAACCCCTGTTCAACCTCCCCAACCCATTCCTGAATGGTCGTTTTTCGGTGTTATCGCCTCAATACGACCCTGTTCAGCCCCGGTTGAGGGCCAATTGGCCGGTTTTCCAGCCGTTTTTCCGCCTTTGGGCGGAATCCGGGCGGATTTCGCCCTACACATGCTGCGCATCCCACCAGCCGGACAGGCTGCCGATGCGAACCAGGTTGTACGCAGCA
>JBKBHB010000006.1:0-133777 GCA_046297855.1 Azonexus sp. | reverse complement strand
ACGTAGGAGAACATCGCGCCTTGATGAATCGTCTTGCCTCGCATCGGAATCAGCGTGTTAGGGTTGGCTATGATCAAATTCTATCCCCTCGCCCGCTTGGGCAGGGTTTTTCAACGGCCTGTTAAGGCTCGGGAGACAGGGGCGCCCGGTCGATCGCCGACAGGGCCTCGCTCATCGCCTTGCCCCACGGCCCGGGGTACGGAAAATCCACTTGCAGCAGGATGCTCTTGTTCGTCAGGCCTTGCCGGTCACCAGTTTGGCGTGGCCGCCGGCGGCGGTGGTGGCGGCGGGGCCGGCAGCCAGGCACCGCTCGCGCCATACATGACCGCAACGGCCACCAGCAGCGCGACGATCAGGGCGGCCGGGCCACCGCCCGCGGCCGATTCGCCCTCGGCATCGTCCTTCCAGCCGGTAATCATCGGCTTGAGCAGCCTTTGCTTCCTGACATGGCCGTAGAAGGCGATGGCGGCGACGTGGAGGGCAACCAGGGCGATCAGCACCTTGGCCAGAAGATGATGCAGACCGGTCAGCCGGTTGCTCAGTTCGCGGCTGACCAGATCGGCCAGGGGACCGGAAAAGGCGATGTCATCGTTGCCCACCAGGCCGGTGGCTACCTGAACGGTGAGCAGCGCGAGCAGGCCAAAGACCGACAAGGCGCCGAGCGGATTGTGCCCCTCCCCTTGCCAGCGGCCGGCCAGATAGGCCTTGATCTTGCTTGGGGTAGGGAAAAACTGGGCAAAACGCGCATAGGTCGAGCCGAACAGCCCCCAGACGATGCGGAAGGCGAGCAGGCCGGCGATGACGAGACCGATGCGGCCGTGCCAGTCGATCAGGCTGCCGCCCAGTTGGCCGGTCACCACGGCGGCCACGACGGCCACGACCAGCAACCAATGAAACAGCCGGGTCGGCAGGTCCCAGAGAAGTATGCGCTTGCCTTTCATGCCAGCTCCTGAAAACACCCATCTGCAAATGAAACAGGCGCCCGCCGGGGCGCCCGTCAATCAGGCCGAAAGCGCGCTTAGCGCTTGGCCTTGAAGTCGTCGTGGCACCCCTTGCAGGTGCCGCCCAGCTTGCCAAGCTGCGCACCGACCGCGGCAGCATCGCCTGTCTGGGCAACCTTGGCCATTTCATTGGCTTCCTTGTTGAAGGCCATCGCTGCCTTGCCCAGCTTTTCCTGCTCGGTCCAGATATTGGATTTGGCGCGGGTTTCCTCCCAGCCCTTACCCTTGTCGGTACCCGGCAAGTACAGGGCCCCCATGCCGGAATTGGCGATGGCCTGGATGGCGTTGGCCGCCTTGATCACCTCTTCCTTGTTGTAGTTGCCGCCTTCGACGTTCATCTTGATGCGGGCCATGTTCCAGGCCATGAAACCATAGCCGGACTGACGATACTTGATGGCATCTTCCGGCTTGACTTGGGCAACGGCGGAGCCGGCAACCAGCGAGGTGGCGAACAGGGTGAGCAGAAACGGGGTCTTCATTCTTGGATTCTCCATTAAGGGTTGATGACATCGGACAAGCAACGGGGATACAGCAGTTTGCGGAATCTTATTCCAAGAAGATGAAATCCGGCCAGCACCCCCCGTAACGGGCGCAATGCTAAATGCCTGAGCGCCAGAGGTCAGTCACCGGTGTCACCAAGCCCGGCACGCGTCAAACGGCGAAAACGTGCTTGACGCGCAAGGCCGGTGCGCCGGACTCGATCTGCAGCAGGCGGGCGATGTTGGGATGCTTGCCCGGATTGACCCGCTCGTCCTCGGTATGCTCGGCAAAGATTTCCAGGCCCTTCTTCGCCGCCTCGGCGTTGATCGAGCCATAGGTCTGCGCCAGATGGTTGTACACGGCCAGCGAACCCTGGCTGCCCGCCTTGTTCTCGATGGTCGCGACGACGTTGCCGTCCGCATCGAGCAGGTTGATGGCGGCCAGGTGCGAAATGCCCGGCAATTTCTTCAGATTCTCGGCAAAAGACATGGGATTGTTCGTTCGTTGTCAGGGGTTAATGATTCGCGGTTGCGGGGGAATCGCTCGGGTGCTGGCTCGCCGTCAGGTCGTGCCCACGGGACGCTGCCCGCAGCAGACGGCGGGCAGGCGCTATTTCCAATCCCCCTTGGCTCTGACCAGGCCGATGATCAGCCCGGTGGCAAAGGTGGTGATCGGCACGATGAAGGCGATGGCCTTGATGCCCCGCTCGGCGCCATACTGCATGAGGAGCACAATGGCCGGCAGCAGGCCGAGGAACAAGCCCTTCAGCCCGCCGACGAGGCCGCCGCGAATGATCTCGCGCTGCGTCGTTTGCCGGTCGCCGGTGCAATGGGGGCAGTAGATGGCACCCTCCGGCACCGCCTGCCCGCATTTGCTGCATGTTGCGGCCACGGCCGATTCCTCAGATGCGCCGGGCCAGCTCGGCCGCCTTACCGGTGTAATCCCACGGCGTCAGCTTGAGCAGTTCGGCCTTGGCGGCCTCCGGAATGTCGAGCGTCGACACGAAGGCCTGCATCCCCTCGCGCGAAACGCGGGTGCCGCGGGTCAGTTCCTTGAGCTTTTCGTAGGCATTGGGCACGGCGTAGCGGCGCATCACGGTCTGGATCGGCTCGGCGAGCAATTCCCAGTTGGCGTCGAGATCAGCGTGCATCAGCTCGGCGTTGATTTCCAGCTTGCCCAGCCCCTTCAGCAGCGAGTCGTAGCCGAGCAGCGTATAGCCGAGGCCGACGCCCATGTTGCGGAGCACGGTGGAATCGGTCAGGTCGCGCTGCCAGCGGGAGATCGGCAGCTTTTCGGCGAGGTGCTTCAAGACGGCGTTGGCCAGGCCGAGGTTGCCTTCGGAGTTCTCGAAGTCGATCGGGTTGACCTTGTGCGGCATGGTCGACGAGCCGATTTCGCCGGCCTTGACCTTCTGCTTGAAGAAACCGAGCGAGATATAGCCCCACACGTCACGATCGAGGTCGATCAGGATGCTGTTGGCGCGGGCGAAGGCGTCGAACAGTTCGGCCAGCGCATCATGCGGCTCGATCTGGATGGTGTAGGGATTGAAGGTCAGGCCGAGCGACTCGACGAAACGCTTGGCGAACCCTTCCCAGTCGTAGCCCGGGTAGGCCGCAAGGTGGGCGTTGTAGTTGCCGACGGCGCCGTTGATCTTGCCGAGCAGCTCGACGCCGGCGATGCGGGCACGGGCACGCTGCAGGCGATAGGCGACGTTGGCCATTTCCTTGCCCATCGTCGACGGCGTGGCCGGCTGGCCGTGCGTGCGGCTCATCATCGGCACGTCGGCATAGGCATGGGCCATCTCGGTCAGCTTGGCGATGACCTTGTCCAGCGTCGGCAGCATGACCTGTTCGCGGGCGCCCTGGCACATCAGCGCATGCGACAGGTTGTTGATGTCCTCGGAAGTGCAGGCGAAGTGGATGAACTCGCTGACCTTGACCACTTCGGCATTGGCCTTGGTCTTGTCCTTGATCCAGTATTCCAGCGCCTTGACGTCGTGGTTGGTGGTGGCCTCGATGGCTTTCACCTCGGCGGCCTGTTCCGGACCGAAGTGGGCGACCAGCGCATCCAGCTCGGCGATGGTGGCCGGCGAGAAGGCGGCGATTTCGGCAAAATGGGGCTCGGCCGCCAGGGCCTTCAGCCATTCGATTTCGACCTTGAGGCGGGCGCGGATCAGGCCGAATTCGGAAAAATGCGCGCGCAGGGCGTCAACCTTGCCAGCGTAACGGCCATCGAGCGGAGACAGGGCAGTCAGGGGATTGAAAGTCATAAAAACATCCTTTTCGGTAATCTTGTAATTTTACCTGTCCGAAGAAGCCATGCCCATACGCTATAATCAGGCTCCCCAAATCAGAGAGCACACGATGAAGCTGATCGGCTCCCATACCAGCCCCTACGCGCGCAAGGTGCGCATCGTGCTGGCCGAAAAGAAGATTGAATACGACTTCGTGGTCGATTCGCCGTGGGCGAACGACAGCAAGGTGCCGGACTACAATCCGCTGGGCAAGATTCCGGTGCTGGTGCTGGACGATGACACCGCACTCTTCGATTCGCGTGTCATCGTCGAATACATCGACAACGTCACGCCCAACAACAAACTGTTCCCGGCCCCCAATCGCGAGCGCATCGAAGTCAAGCGCTGGGAAGCCCTGGCCGACGGCCTGTGCGACGCCGCCGTCGCGGCCCTGCTCGAAGGCAAGCGGCCGGTAACGCCGGAAGGCAGTGCCTGGATCAGCCGCCAGCACGACAAGATTTCGCGCAGCCTCGAGTTCAT
Organism: Azonexus sp.; assembly: GCA_046297855.1. Classification (GTDB taxonomy): domain Bacteria; phylum Pseudomonadota; class Gammaproteobacteria; order Burkholderiales; family Rhodocyclaceae; genus Azonexus. The sequence goes on along the minus strand of JBKBHB010000006.1, from coordinate 129,523 downwards.
GGCCGAGGAACTGGGCGACAAGAGCTTCTGCATGGGGACGCACATCTCGATGGCCGATATCGCCGTCGGTACCGCCCTCGGCTACCTGCGCTTCCGCTTCCCGGACATTGCCTGGCAGGCAGCGCACGCCAATCTGGCCAAACTGTACGACAAGCTGATGCAGCGCCCGGCTTTCGCGGACACCGTGCCGCACGACCGAGCCCGCCGGGCATCAGGCCATCGGGGCGCCCGGACCGGCGCCCTTTTTCTCGCAAAAGATTTTCCGAACCGAAACCCGGTCAGCCTGTCTTTTTCTGCACCAGGTCAACGCGAGACAAGCCCATGCTCACCCCGCCCAACGACACCCCCCCACCGACCTGATCGCCCATGCGCTGACGATCGCCCTGGGCGCCCGCGACCACTACACCCGCATCCACTGTGACCGGGTGGTCGAACTGTCGCGCGCACTGGGCCAGAAAATCGGCCTGAGCCATGCGGAACTGGCCGGCCTGACACTGGGTGCCCGCTTCCACGACATGGGCAAGATCGGCATCCCGGACACCATTCTGCGCAAACCGGACAGTTTCGATAGCGCCGAGTGGGCCTGCATGCAGCAACACGTTCTGATCGGCGAACAGATCGTGCTCGCCATCAACGGCGGCCGCCCCAGCAGCATTTCCCGCACCGTGCGGCACCACCACGAAAATTACGATGGCTCGGGCTATCCGGACAAGCTGCGCGGCAGCGCGATTCCGCTCGACGCCCGCATCGTCTCGATTGCGGACAGCTACGATGCGATGACCGCCCGCCGTCCGTATCAAAAGCCGCGCCCGCACACCGCCGTGATGGACATCCTGCACAGTGAGGCGGGCCGCAAACACGACCCGGACCTGGTCAAGGCATTCAGTGCGATGATCGAAACTTCCCCGCTACGCGCCGGCACGGCGTAAGTATCAACGGATGACGCCGCCCCCCAGGCAGACCCGGCTTTCATAGAGAACGACCGACTGACCCGGGGTCAGCGCCCACTGCGGCTCGGCAAAGCGGATCTCGCAGGATTCGGCATCGACGCGCTCGACCTCGCACGGCTGATCGGCCGTCCGGTAGCGGGGCTTGGCCGTATAAACCCAGTGCGTGTGCGGCGCCTCGCCAGACACCCAGCTGAGCTGCTCGGCAACCAGATCGCCCTTGAGCAAGGCCGGATGGTCATGCCCCTGGACGACGTAGAGCACGTTCTTCTCCATGTCCTTGCCGGCAACGAACCAGGCCTCGTGATCACCGCCGCCCGGAGCCCCCTTTTCCTTGACGCCACCGATGTGCAGCCCCTTGCGCTGGCCGATCGTGTGGTACATCAGGCCGTCGTGTTCGCCGAGCAGCTTGCCGTCATCAAGGCGACGGATCTCGCCCTTCCTGGGCGGCAGGTAACGCGACAGGAAATCCTTGAACGGCCGTTCACCGATGAAGCAGATGCCGGTCGAATCCTTCTTGGCAGCGACATGCAGGCCTTCCGCCTCGGCGATCTTGCGCACCTCGCGCTTGTAAAGATCAGCCAGCGGAAACAGGGTCTTTGACAGCTGCGCCTGGTTCAGGCGATAGAGAAAATAACTCTGGTCCTTGGTGCCGTCCTCGGCCTTCAGCAACTGGAATTTGCCATCGAATTCGCGCACGCCAGCGTAATGGCCGGTCGCGATCTTGTCGGCGCCGAGTTTCAGGGCATGATCGAGGAAAGCCTTGAACTTGATCTCGGAGTTGCACAGGATGTCCGGATTCGGCGTCCGTCCGGCCTGGTATTCGCGCAGGAACTCGGCAAAAACACGCTCGCGGTATTCGGCGGCGAAATTGACCACCTCGACATCGATGCCGATCCGGTCGGCAACGCTCATCACGTCGATCAGGTCCTGACGCGAGGAACAGTATTCCTCGGTATCGTCATCCTCCCAGTTCTTCATGAACAGGCCGACCACATGCCAGCCCTGCCGCTTGAGCAACAGCGCCGCGACCGACGAATCAACCCCGCCGGACAAGCCGACGACCACAGTTTTACTAGACATCGGGCCCCGCCCCTTTCTTCCATTCCTCCAGCGGCAGGATCACCGCCGGACGGCCATTATCCACGAACCAGCTATCGACTGCGAAGCGCGCCGGCCCTGCCTCGGTGGCCGTTTCCCCCGTCCCCGGCCATTCCTCGATGACGGCCGACCAATGCACGAACAGCACACTCGCCAGACTGCGCACCTGCGGCTCGAGCACCCGGTGCCAGCGCAGGTAGCCACGCGCGGCCAGCAGGCGAAGCAGGCGCGTCGTCGAAGTCGCGTGGTCGATGCAATCCATCTTGCCCGGCCGGTTGTCATCGTTGAAGTTGCCGGCCCGATCATTCGCAATGTCGGATTGCTCGCCCGCCCAGCCGTACAACAGCCCGATCACATCGGCCAGAACGCGCCGCTCGCCCTCGGCATCGACAGCGGCAAACAGCATGCGTCGCACCGTGCCCAACTGGCCTTCGGTGTAACGGATACGGTCCTCGGCCAGACAGCCGTAGCCATGGCACACCAGAACCTGCTCCTCGGCCGCCGCCCAACCGGCCCAGGCGAGCAGGAAGACGGCCAGCCAGGCACGCATCAGCCGTAATGCACCAGCAAGTCCAGCGGATACCGCTTGCCGGCGAGCAGATCCTCGCAACAACGCAGGATCAGCGGGCTGCGATGACGCGCCTGCGTCGCCCGCACTTCGTCGAGCGTCAGCCAGCGGGCAGCGACGATCCCCTCATCCAGGGCACGCCCGGCCTCGAAACCGACCAGTTCGCCGCCGAAAGCGAAGCGCAGGTAGGTCGTGTCTTCCTTGGTCGGGTGCTTCCAGTGATAGATGCCGACCAGATGGGTCGGCCGAAAATGGTAGGCCGTCTCTTCCAGCGCCTCGCGTACCACGGCATCGACCAGCGGCTCGTCCTCTTCCAGGTGACCGGCCGGCTGATTGAAAGCCAGCCCGGCATCGGTTTCTTCCTCGACCAGCAGGAACTTGCCATCGCGATGAACGACGGCGGCGACAGTGACATGAGGCTTCCAGACCATGACTGAACTCAAACGGCAAAACCCCTATTTTACCGTCTGAATTGGGCTAGAATTATGGGCTTTCACACTCGGCAACACGGAGAATCACCATGTCCATGTCGGATCGCGACGGTTTCATTTGGCAGGATGGCAAGCTCGTGCCCTGGCGCGATGCGACCACCCACGTCCTCACCCACTCCCTGCACTATGGCATGGGCGTATTCGAGGGCGTCCGGGCCTACAAGACCGAACGCGGCACGGCGATTTTCCGCCTGAAGGAGCACACCGAGCGCCTGTTCCGTTCGGCGCACATCTTCCAGATGCAGATGCCCTACTCTGCCGAGGAGCTGAACGAAGCCCAGAAGGAAGTCATCCGCGCCAACCATCTCGAATCCGGCTACCTGCGGCCGCTCGCTTTCTACGGCTCGGAAAAGATGGGCGTGTCGCCCAAGGGCGCCAAGGTGCACGTGATCATCGCCGCCTGGCCGTGGGGTGCCTACCTCGGCGAGGAAGGCATGCAGCGCGGCATCCGGATCAAGACCTCGTCCTACACCCGTCACCACGTCAATATCACCATGGTGCGCGCCAAGGCCTCGGGCAATTACATGAATTCCATTCTCGCCAACAACGAGGCCACCGGTGACGGCTACGACGAAGCGCTGCTCCTTGATCCCGAAGGCTACGTCTGCGAAGGCGCCGGCGAGAACATCTTCATCGTCAAGAACGGCAAGCTGTACACGCCGGACCTGACGGCCTGCCTGGAAGGGATCACCCGCGCCACCGTCATGCAGCTGGCCGGCGAACTGGGCATCGAGGTCATCGAGAAGCGCATCACACGCGACGAAGTTTATTGCGCCGACGAGGCCTTCTTCACCGGCACCGCCGCCGAAGTGACCCCGATCCGCGAACTCGACAACCGCCAGATCGGCCCCGGCCACCGCGGCCCGATCACCAAGGCGCTGCAGGAAAAATATTTCGATGTCGTCTATGGCCGCTCGGCTGCCCACGCCGACTGGCTGGCCGTCGTCTGAAACCGGGAGAGAAAAACAATGTCCGACAAGAAAGTCATTGAAGTCACCGCGCACGACTTGCCGTTGCACTGCCCGACGCCGAAATCGACGCTGTGGAACCAACATCCGCGCGTCTTCCTCGACGTGCTGAAAACCGGCGAAGTGACCTGCCCGTATTGCAGCACGCAGTACGTCTTCAAGGGCGAAGCTCCCAAAGGACATCACTGATCGGCGTGCGTTGCGGGTTGCCCGTCACGGGCGGATGCATCGCGCGCGATGTCTGACCGGCAACGTACAACGGCTCCTATGAAAGCCCTGATCGTCGCCCCTTCCTGGATCGGCGACACCATCATGGCCCAGCCGCTGTTTGCGCGACTGTGTGCCCGCCATCCCGGATTGCAGCTAGATGCCCTCGCCCCCCGCTGGGTCGCGCCGGTGTTGCAGCGAATGGCGGAAATCCATGAAGTCATCGACAGCCCTTTCGGCCATGGCCAACTGTCGATCAAGGCGCGCTGGCGCCTGGCGCGCCAGTTGGCGGCGCGCGGGTACGAGGCCGTCTATGTCCTGCCCAATTCGCTGAAGTCGGCGCTGGTCCCCTGGCTGGCTGGCATCCCGCGACGCGTCGGCTTCACCGGCGAGTCCCGCTACGGCCTGATCAATGTCCGTCACACCCTCGACAAGCAGGCCCTGCCGCTGATGGTCGAGCGTTTTGCGCAACTGGCGGAGCCCCCCGGCACACCGCCCCCCCGGCCCATCGCCCAGCCTCGCATCCGGTCCAGCCAGCAGGAGCAGCAGAAAGCCCTGAGCGACCTCGGATTGAGCAAGCCGGCGAAGGTCGTCGCCTTTTGCCCGGGTGCCGAATACGGCCCTGCAAAGCGCTGGCCGGCGGCGCATTTCGCCGCACTGGCCCGCGAGTTGGCGGAACAGGACTGCGCCATCTGGCTGTTCGGCTCGCCCAAGGACCATGCCGTCGCCGAGGAAATCACCCGGCTTGCCCCCGGCCTCTGCCGCAACCTGTGCGGCACCACATCGCTTGGCCAAGCGGTTGACCTGCTCGCCCTGACCGACCTGGTGGTCTGCAACGATTCCGGCCTGATGCATGTCGCCGCCGCGCTCGACCGCCCGATCGTCGCGCTCTATGGCTCGTCGTCGCCCGGCTTCACGCCGCCGCTGTCCGACCGGGCCGACATCCTCAGCCTCAATCTTGCGTGCAGCCCCTGCTTCAAGCGCGAATGCCCACTTGGCCACCTCGATTGTCTGAACAAGCTGTCTCCCGGGCTGGTCGCCGCCCGTTGCCGTCAATGGATCACGCCATGAGCAAACCCGGTCATTTCGCTTCGCCCGAAGATGTCGAACTTGCCTTCTACGACGCCATCGCGCACGGCGATGCCGACCTGCTGATGCGGGTATGGGCCGAAGACGAGGAAACCGTCTGCGTTCATCCGACCGGCGTCCGCCTGTTCGGCGAGATGACGATCCGCGAAAGCTGGCGCAGCATCTTCTCGTCAGCTCGCCTCCGCGTGCAGGTCGAACCCGTCGCCAGCTGGAACGGTGCAGTGATGGCCATTCATCATCTGACCGAAACCCTGTTCGTCGGTGACGATCCCAACCCGCATGGCCCGCTGCACGTCACCCACGTTTACCTGCGCGGCGCCCATGGCTGGCGGCTGGTGACCCGGCACGCCTCGGCGGCGGACGACGGCCAGCAGGCCATGGTCGACAGCGTTTCCCACACCCTGCACTGACCGACTGTTCCACCGCCCGTCCTTGAAGCCTGCCTCGCCTTCCTATCGCGCCCCCGCCTGGCTGCCGGGCGGTCACGCCCAGACGATCTGGCCGCTGCTCATCAAACCCCGCCCGATCCCGTTGCGCCGCGAACGCTGGGCGACGCCGGACGACGATTTCATCGATATCGACCTGCTCGACGGCCCGGCCAGCGCGCCGCTCCTGGTTCTCTTCCATGGCCTTGAAGGCAGTTCGCACAGCCATTACGCCATCGCGATGGCCCGCGCCTGCCGGCAGATCGGCTGGCGCCTCGCCCTGCCCCATTTCCGGGGCTGCTCGGGCGAACTGAACCGCCGCCCGCGCGCCTATCACTCAGGCGATACGGCTGAAATTGACTGGATTCTGCGCCGCCTGCACCAGGCCAATGCGGGCCGCCCCCTGGCTGCCGGCGGCATTTCACTCGGCGGCAACGCCCTGCTCAAGTGGGCCGGCGAACAAGGCCCGGGTGCCCGCAGCGTAGTCAGCGGCGTGGCCGGCATTTGTGCCCCACTTGACCTCGCCGCGTGCGGCCACCACCTGGCGCACGGTTTCAACCGGCTGTACACCCGCCATTTCCTGGGCACCCTGAAAGCCCGCTCGGCCGCCCGCCTGCAACGCTTTCCGGGACTTTTCGACGAAACCCGCATGCGCCGCGCACGGACGCTGTGGGATTTCGACGATGCCGTGACCGGGCCGGTGCACGGCTTTGCCGGGGCAGACGACTACTGGGCACGCGCCTCGGCCAAACCCTGGCTGAAAGACATTGCCGTTCCCGCGCTGGTCCTCAATCCCCGCAACGATCCCTTCCTGCCGGCCGCTGCGCTACCCGAGGCGGCCGAAATCAGTCCCTGCGTCCGCCTCGAGCAACCGGCCGCCGGCGGCCACGTCGGCTTCGTCAGCGGTGCCTTCCCGGGCAATCTGGACTGGCTGCCGCAAAGGCTCTTACACTTCTTCATTCACGAAACCGCTTTCCCTTTGCCATGAATCAACTCCCTGCCGAAATCTTCAAGGCCTACGACATCCGGGGCATCGTCCATCAATCGTTGACTGCCGAGGTTGTCCGCCAGATCGGCCAGGCCCTCGGTTCGCTGGCTGTCGAGCAGGGGCAGCAGGCCATCGCCGTCGGCCGCGACGGCCGCCTGTCCGGGCCGGAGCTGGCCGGAGCCCTGATCGACGGCATCTGCGCCGCCGGGTGCGACGCGATCGATGTCGGCTGCGTACCGACTCCCGTCACCTACTTCGCCGCCTACGAACTGGGGTGCCACTCCTGTGTCTCGGTCACCGGCAGCCATAACCCGCCGGATTACAACGGCCTGAAGATGGTGATCGGCGGTACGACATTGGCCCTCGACGCCATCCAGGATCTCAAGCAGCGCATCGAAGCCGGCAACCTGAAGCACGGCCAGGGCAGCCGCCGCAGCGCCGACGTCAAGGCAGCCTACGTCGCGCGTATCGTTTCCGACGTGAAGCTCGCCCGGCCAATGAAGATCGTCATGGATTGCGGCAACGGCGTGGCCGGCGCCGTCGCGCCGGAGCTGTTCAAGCGCCTCGGCTGCGAGATCGTGCCGCTCTATTGCGACGTCGACGGCCGCTTCCCGAACCACCACCCGGACCCGTCGAAGCCGGAAAACCTGGCCGACGTGATCAGGGCGCTCCAGGAAACCGATGCCGAGATCGGGATCGCCTTCGACGGTGACGGCGACCGCCTCGGCGTCGTCACCAAGGACGGCGAGATCATCTTCCCCGATCGTCAGCTGATGCTGTTCGCCGCTGACGTACTGTCGCGCGTTCCGGGTGGCCAGATCATCTACGACGTCAAATGCACGCGGCTCCTGGCCGGCTGGATCCGTCAGCATGGCGGCGAGCCGCTGATGTGGAACACCGGTCACGCGCTGGTCAAGGCCAAGCTGAAGGAAACCGGCGCCCCGCTGGCCGGCGAGATGTCCGGCCACACCTTCTTCAAGGAACGTTGGTACGGCTTCGACGACGGGCTCTACACCGGCGCCCGCCTGCTCGAAATCCTCGCCCGTTCAGCGGATGCCAACCCGGTCCTGAAGAACCTGCCGAACGCCCCCTCCACGCCCGAACTGAACATCAAGATGGCGGAAGGGGAACCCTTCGCGCTGATCGACAAGCTGAAGGCGGCAGGCCGCTTCCCGGGGGCCGAGCAGATCATCACCCTCGACGGCGTGCGCGTCGAATACGCCGACGGCTTCGGCCTGGCCCGCCCGTCGAACACGACGCCAGTCGTCGTGCTGCGCTTCGAGGCCGATAACGCGGCGGCCCTCGAACGCATCCAGGCCGCTTTCCGGCAAGCCCTGAACGCCGTCTGGCCGGGCATCCAGCTGCCGTTCTGAGGGATTTTCGTGAGCGAAGCCACTCCCGACCAGCTCTTTCTCGGACGCCAGCCGATCCTCGATCGCGAACAGCGCCTGCATGCCTACGAACTGCTGTTCCGTAGCGGCAGCGCCAACGTCGCCCGGGTGACGGACGGCGTCCAGGCCACAGCCACGGTCATCGCCAACGCTTTCACCGAACTCGGCGTCGCCGCGGCGCTGGGTAACCACCGCGGCTTCATCAACGTTGACGAGCAATTCCTCTTCAGCGACCTGATCGAACTGCTGCCCCGCCATGCCGTGGTGCTGGAAATCCTCGAAACGGTCCCCCCCACGCCGGCCGTCATCGAGCGCTGCCAGGCGTTGAAGGCCGCCGGCTTCACACTGGCCCTCGACGACGTCATCCAGCTCGAACCGCAGTTTGCCGAACTGCTCGCCCTGGTCGAGATCGTCAAGGTCGACATCCAGCCGCTGTCGCGCGTGCAGTTGATGCAGTTGGCCATGAAGCTCAAACCGATGGGCAAGCAATTGCTGGCCGAGAAAGTGGACTCCCGGGAGCAGATGGAGCAATGCCTGAAACTCGGCTTCAGCCTGTTTCAGGGTTATTACTTCGCCAAACCGACCATCATCGCCGGCAGAAAACTCGATCATTCGCAACTGTCGCTGATGAAGCTGATGGGCCTGCTGCTCGGTGACGCCGACACCAGCGAACTGGAAGCCGCCCTGAAACCGGAACCGGGCCTGACCATCAACCTGCTGCGCATGACCAATTCGGTCGGGGCCGGCTGCACCGAGCGCATCACCTCGCTCGGCCATGCCATCACCGTTCTCGGCCGCCGCCAGCTTCAACGCTGGCTGCAACTGCTGGTTTTCGCCTCCAGCGGCCAGAACCCGACCGAAAATCCGTTACTGCAGATGGCCGCCACCCGCGGCCGCCTGATGGAGTTGCTGGCCGGCGAACTGCGCCCGGGTGACGGCGCGCTGGCCGACCGCGCCTTCATGGTCGGCATCATGTCGCTGATGCCCGTCCTGGTCGGCCAACCGATCGCCGACATCGTCGCCCCGCTGGGCCTGGCGGCCGATGTACGCGATGCGCTGTGCACCGGCCAGGGGCCGCTCGGCGCCCTGCTCCGCCTCAGCGAAAGCAGCGAGAGCGGCAACCTGGCCGAATTGAGCGCCGCCCTTGCCGAACTGCCGGGACTGGGCCCGAAAGCCATCAACCGGGCCCAGACGCAGGCGCTGCAATGGGCCAACGAAATCGGCCAGGAACAACCGGGATCATGAGCGTTACAAAACTGCCACAGCCGGACAACAGATCCGGACGCATGTCCCGCTTATACTTGCCTGCCCCCTTCCTCCCCAATCCGACATGAACATCCCACGGCAAGACCCGCCTTTCGGCAGCAAGCCACCCGGCCAGGCAGCACCGGGACCGCTTGCCAAGCTCATCGCCTTTCTGCTCAGCGCGGCCTTCCTGACGCTCGCCCTCATGTTCTCGCTGGTCGCCGTGGCGGTCGTGGCCGTCCTCGGCATCGGACTGGGCGGCTGGCTGTGGTGGAAGACCCGCGCCCTGCGCAAACAAATGCGAGCGACCGAAGCCCGCCGCACCGGCCATGCCGCGACGGCTGCCCCGGGCAACAGCACGATCATCGAAGGGGAATTCGTTCGCGAAACAACGGCCAGCGAGCACCTGCTCCGCTGACCGGAACAGGCGGCGAGGCCCGGCCCCGCCACCCGGGCGACCCTCAGAGCTTGCCGCTGACCCAGCCCTGCACAGAAGCCAGCGCAGCCGGCAGGTTTTCCGGCTGCGTACCGCCAGCCTGGGCCATGTCCGGACGACCGCCCCCCTTGCCGCCGATCTGCTGGGCAACCATGTTGACCAGTTCGCCCGCCTTGAGCTTGCCGGTCAGGTCGGCCGTGACGCCGGCGATCAGCGTCACCTTGCCGTCGGCCACCGACGACAGCACGATGGCGGCGGACTTCAGCTTGTCCTTGAGCTTGTCCATGGTCTCGCGGAGCGCCGTGACATCGGCGCCTTCCAGCGTCGCGGCCAGCACCTTGGCGCCCTTGATGTCGACGGCCTGGGCAAGCAGATCGTCGCCCTGCACGGCAGCCAGCCGGGATTTCAGGCGGGCCACTTCCTTTTCCAGCGCCCGGACGTTGTCCAGCACCTGGGCGATCTTGCCCGGCACTTCGTTCACCGGCGCCTTGAACGCAGCAGCGGCACCGTCGAGCATGGATTGCTGCTGCTGGATGAGCGCCAGCGCGTTGTCGCCGGTGACGGCCTCGACACGCCGCACACCGGCCGCCACGCCGGCTTCGACGGTAATCTTGAACAGGCCGATATCGCCGGTCCGCGCGACATGCGTACCGCCGCACAATTCGCGCGAAGAACCGATGTCCAGCACGCGCACTTCATCGCCGTACTTTTCGCCGAACAGCATCATGGCCCCCAGCTTCTGGGCTTCGGCGATGGGCACGACACGGCATTCGGTGGCCGTGTTGGCCAGCACCTCGGCATTGACGAGGGCTTCCACCTTGCGGATCTCGTCATCGGTCATCGGCTGGTTGTGCACGAAGTCAAAGCGGGTCTTGTCCGGATCGACCTGCGAGCCCTTCTGCTGGACATGATCGCCCAACACTTCGCGCAGGGCCTTGTGCAGCAGGTGGGTCGCCGAGTGGTTGCGCATCGTGCGCTGGCGGGCGAGCACGTCGACCTTGGCGGTAACGCCGTTGCCGACCGTCAACGTGCCGGTCTTGACGACACCATGGTGACCGAAGACGGTGGCCTGGATCTTCTGCGTATCTTCGACCGCGAAAATGCCATGCACCGACTGCAGCGCACCGCGGTCACCGACCTGGCCGCCGGATTCGGCATAGAACGGGGTGTGGTCGAGGACGACGACGCCCATGTCGCCCTCATGCAATTGATTGACCGCGACGCCATCCTTGTACAGGGCCAGGACATTGCCCTTGAATTCGAGGTTGTCGTAGCCGTGGAAGGTGGTGGCTGGGCCATCGTAGTCGAGATTGGCGGCCATCCTGAACTTGCCGGCGGCGCGCGCCTGTTCCTTCTGGCGGGCCATGGCGGCGTCGAAGGCGGCGGCATCGACCGTGATCCCGTGCTCACGGCAGATGTCCTGCGTCAGGTCGAGCGGGAATCCGTAGGTATCGTGCAGTTTGAAGGCGGTTTCGCCGTTGAACACACCGCCTTCGCCGAGCGACTTCAGCTCGCCTTCAAGAATGGCCATGCCATGCTCGATGGTTTCGAAGAAGCGATCCTCTTCCTGTTGGAGCGTGGCAACAATCCTGGCCTGGTTCTGACCGAGTTCCGGATACGCCATGCCCATTTCGGCAACGAGATCCGGCACCATCCGGTGGAAGAAGGCGGCACGGGCGCCCAGCTTGTAGCCATGGCGGATGGCGCGGCGAATGATGCGACGCAGGACATAACCACGCCCTTCGTTGCCGGGGATCACGCCATCGGCAATCAGGAAGGCACAGGCGCGAATGTGGTCAGCCAGCACCTTGAGCGACGGGCTGGCCATGTCGGCGTTGCTGGTTTCGCGGGCAGCCGCCTTGATCAGGCTCTGGAAAAGGTCGATCTCGTAGTTGGCATGGACGCCCTGCAGTACGGCAGCAATGCGCTCCAGGCCCATGCCGGTATCGACGGACGGCTTGGGCAGCGGGTGCATGACGCCGTTTTCGTCGCGATTGAACTGCATGAAGACGTTGTTCCAGATCTCGATGAACCGGTCGCCGTCTTCTTCCGGCGATCCCGGGGGGCCGCCCCAGATGTGTTCGCCGTGGTCGTAGAAGATTTCAGTGCACGGACCACAGGGACCGGTGTCGCCCATCATCCAGAAATTGTCGGAGGCGTAGCGGGCACCCTTGTTGTCACCAATGCGGATGACCTTGTCGACCGGCACGCCGACCTCCTTGGTCCAGATGTCGTAGGCTTCGTCGTCTTCGGCATAGACGGTGACGGTCAGCTTCTCCTTGGGCAACTTGTAGACCTCGGTCAGCAGTTCCCAGGCGTACTTGATCGCGTCGCGCTTGAAGTAGTCGCCGAAGCTGAAATTGCCGAGCATCTCGAAGAAGGTGTGGTGGCGGGCGGTGTAGCCGACATTCTCGAGGTCATTGTGCTTGCCGCCGGCGCGCACGCATTTCTGGGCCGTGGTGGCGCGGCTGTAGGGACGCTTGTCGAAACCGAGAAAGACGTCCTTGAACTGGTTCATACCGGCGTTGGTGAACAACAGCGTCGGGTCTTCATGCGGCACCAGCGAACTGGAGGGAACGATCTGGTGCCCCTTGGAGGCAAAAAAATCGAGGAATTGCTGGCGGATTTCGGAGCTTTTCATAAGCTGGCGGCCTTTTCGGCGGTGGAATTCGAAACCGTCGATTTTAAATGAAAGCATGAATATTCAGTGGCCTCCAAACGCAAAAACCCGCCAGCCGGCGGGTTGCCAAGGCCCGGACAAACCGATCAGCGACGCCGGGCGGGCCGGTCAACGCGGCCGTTGTGATTGAAGTCGTGCTGACGGTCGTGCTTCTGGCGATAAATGCGGGCGCTCTGCACATCCTGGGCCTGATGCAGGCGGGCCCGCTCGCGGCCGGTGACGACGCCGTCGGCCTTGGCACGGCTTTCCATGGCGTCGATGCGTTGCTGGCCGCGCTCCAGACGGTTCGCTTCCCGTTGCGTCAGACTGCCGGAGGCCACGCCCTGGTCGATGCGATGCGCCTGGTTAACCTGGCGCTGGTCGACGCCCGGTGTGTTGGCCTGGGCAAAAGCCAGGCTGGGCAAGACAATGGCGATGACGGCAAGTGCCTGAATGGTTTTCATGACTTTCCTCCTCAAGTGCAGGGCAAACTCCCTGGGCACCATTAGAAGTTAAAGCACGCCAAAAATCAGCCGCCCAATTGCAAGGCTTTGTAAGCACTTGTTTCGGCGAAAAGATCGAGCCGATCGGTGAATAATGCGCTGACCCCGCTCGCCAGCAGTTCCGCCGCCTGCTCCGGGCAATTGACCGTGTAACAGAGCACCGGAATGCCGTTGGCATTCGCCTCAACCAGCACATGCGGCGCCACATGCTCGGCATTGCAATGGAGCGCCAGGCCCCGCAAGTCGCGCCATTGAGAAAGCCAGTCGGCAGGCACTGCATCGAACAGCAGACCCCGAGGAATCTCCGGCGCCACATCGCGGGCAATGGCCAGCGCTTCCAGGGAAAACGATGAAATCAGCGGCGGGGCAGCCGCCCCCTGCCACAGAACGGCACACTGACGCGCCACGACTTCGGCCGTTTCCGTCTCATGGCCAGCGGCCGGCTTGATCTCGACATTGGCCAGCAGGCCCAGTTCGCGGCACAAGGCCGCTGCCTGGGTCAGGGTCGGCAAGGACTCCCCCTGACCGGCATCGAGGCTTCGCAGCACGCGATCCGGCGTGGCGCAAACCAGGCCATGGCCGTTCGTGGTGCGCTCCAGCGTTTCGTCATGGATCAGGAACGGCGTGCCGTCCGCCGACAGCATCACATCGAATTCGACGGCCCGAAAACCCAGGCGGGCCGCCAAGCGGATGCCGGCCAGGGTATTCTCGGGCGCCAGCGAGCCGCCGCCGCGGTGGGCAATCCAGCGCGGCAGCGGCGACTGCATCAGAAGGGCTGCGCCTTCTTCAGGGCCGGCTTGGCGTTGAGCACGGCATTGCCACGCGACACGGCGGTATCGAGCGCTGCCTTGGCCGGTTTCTGGTCAGACCAGACGGCCTCGAGTTCCTCGTTGACGATGATGCGCACCGCATCGGTGTCGGCGACATGCGGCACGCGCGAGGCGCCACGCCCGTTCATCGAGGCGTAGGCGATTTCCAGCGTCTTGTCGCCATCCTGCAGGATCTTGCTGCGCGCTGCGGCACGGGCTGCACCGGTCAGCGGCAAGCCGCCGTAGGCACGCACCAGTTCGACCTGCATTTCCGGCGAGAGCAGGAAGGCAACGAACTTCGCCGCCTGCTTGTACTCGGCTGCCGACTTGCCGGCCCCCACCCAGAGCGAGGCGCCATCGGCCAACGTATTCTGGCGGCCACCATAGACATCATCATGGTACGGCAGGGGGGCGACCCCCAATTCAACGCCCTTGGCCTCGCGGAAATCGACGTGTTCGCGCGAATCGGTCGTGATCATCGCGCACTCCCCTTCCTGGAAGCGGGTACTGGCTTCGTTACGGCGGCCGAACAGCTTGAAGTAGTTGGCCTTGGTCCACGTCGACATCATCGCGATGTGCTTGACCTGCGGCAGTCCGTTGAAGGTCAGGGCGCCCTTGTCGCTGACCGCCGGCAGGCCGGAAATGGCACTGACATTGTCGATATGCACCCAGACCGGCCAGGACGAGGTATAGGGGCAGGTGTAGCCGGCATCCTGCAGCTTGTCCAACATGCCCTGCATCTCGAACCAGGTCTTCGGCGGCTGCTCGGGATCGAGCTTGGCCTTGCGCAAGGCGTTCTTGTTGTAGAACAGCACCGGCGTCGAATAAATCAGCGGCAAAGCGACCAAACGGCCCTTGGCATCGACCACCCCGGCCTTCAGGTCGGGCGACAAATCAGCTGCCGGAAGCGGCTGGCCGGCCTTCGCCATCATCTGGTAAAGCGGCACGAAGGCCTTGGCATTGGTCAGCAAGTCACCCATGTCGTAACGGCGGACGAGATTCAGGCCGGCCGGCTTCGCCCCCTTTTCCAGGCGGGTCAGCTTCAGGTTGCCGCCCGTTTCCTTGTTGAAGCGATCGACCACGGCCTGCAACGCCACCTCGCCGGCCGGCCCCAGGTTATGAGCCAGCTCGAAATCGGCCGGCGCCGTCGCCACCGGAGCCGGCGCGGCCTTGGCGGCAGGTTTGGCGGCCAGCGCGGAGGAGCAGGCGACAAGCAAGGAGAGGGCGATGACAGAAGGGCGGATGCGATACGGCATGGGTACTCCACAGGGCACGAAAAGGCTGAAATTATACTCGCCGGATAGTGATCCACCCGGGCCGACTGCCGTGAGGCGCGCCATCCGCCCGCCCCATACTTTTCGCAAATATGCGAGAATTGCGCCATGAAAACCATCCTTCTCGCCTTCACCGCCCTCCTGGCCTTGAGCGGCTGCGACCAGATCAGCCAGAAGCTCGGACTGGAGGATCCGGCCAAGAAGGAAGCCCGCCTGGAACCGGAAGCGAAAGCGGTGGGCAGCGCCTGCCGGCAGTCGGGACGTGCCATCGAGGACTGTTATTCGATCTACGGCTGGTTACCCAAGGCCGGCATCTTCGCCGGCTGGCGCGAGATGGATGAATACATGCGGGAAAACAAGCTGGAGACGGTGGCCCCCCAATTGCCGCCGCCGGAACCGCCCGGCGTCAAGAAAAAGGCCAGGAAGCCGGCGCCGGTCGAGGATGGCTCGGCCGGCAACAGCAAAACCGAAGCGCCTGCCGGAGCCGGGGGCGAGAGCGAAAAGAAAACGGACAAGCACTAACCGGCCGCGTCGCAGGGCGGCTGGCGAAGGAGGAACCTGATGCGACTCCCGGCCTTTCTGGGTGGAATTCGCGGCAAGCTGATCGCCATTTTCGTGCTGATCAAGGTGGTGCCGCTCCTGCTGCTCGCCTGGTTTGCCTGGCATGCGGCCAGCCAGCTCGGCGGTGACGTATCGCAAAAAGCGGGCGGCATGGCCGATGCGATGATCGACACCATCAAGTCGATCGGCCAGACCGTCACCGACGATTCGATTCGTGCCCTCGACCTGCGTTCGCGGGAAGCCATCGAGGCGCTGACCACCGATACGGCCAAGGAAATTGCCGCCTTTCTCTACGACCGCGATACGGACATCCGCCAGGCGGCCGCACTCGAACCGAGCGAAGCCGTCTTCCGCCGCTTCCTCAACGAACACCAGCGCACCCTGTACCGGCATGCAGCCTGGAAGCTGGCCGATGATGGCCGATCCTGGGTGCCGGAAAACCCGGTTGTCCGCGAAGCGAAGGTCACCCGCCCCATCCTGCCCGACAACGCCAAGGACTTTCACGCCCGGCCGCCGGAATACCTGGGCGAACCCGAGCGCCGCCCCCTCTTCGTCGAAATGACCTTTGTCGATCTGGCCGGCAACGAGCAGATCAAGGTCACCATGGGCGATCTCACCGACAAGCGCCGGCGCAACATTGCCGACCCTGGCAACACCTTCGTTCGGGCGGAACGCTATTTCCCCGAACTACAGAAACTGAAGCCTGGCGAGATCTACGTATCCGACGTCATCGGCGCCTACGTGCCGACCCAGATTGTCGGCCCCTACCTGCCGGCCGCGCTGGAAAAGGCCGGCAAGCCCTTCAGGCCGGAGGAATCCGCCTATGCCGGCACGGAAAACCCGGTCGGCAAGCGCTTTCGCGGCATCGTGCGCTGGGCCACGCCCGTCGTCCAGAACGGCCGCATCACCGGCTATGTCACCCTCGCCCTCGACCACGATCACATCCGCCAGTTTTCCGATCGCCTGATGCCGACCGAGGAACGCTTCACCCCTATCGCCGACGCCATCAAGGGCAACTATGCCTTCATCTGGGACCACAAAAGCCGGTCCATTTCCCACCCGCGTGACTACATGATCGTCGGCTACGACCCGCAGACCGGCAGGCCGGCCACCCCCTGGATGGATGAGGAGTTGTACGCCGAGTGGCAGGCCAGCGGCAAGCCGTCCGATGAGTTCCTGGCCGGCATCCCGCCATTCCGCGACCAGAGCCTGAAACGCAAGCCGGCCAAGGAACTGGTCAAGGCCGGCACCCTCGGCCTCGATTGCCGCTACCTCAATTTCTCGCCGCAGTGCGACGGCTGGAATGCGGTTACGGAACACGGTGGCTCCGGCTCCTTTGTCATTTTCTTCTCCGGCCTGTGGAAACTGACCACCGCCGCCGCGATTCCCTATTACACCGGCCAGTATGGCAAGACACCGCAGGGTTTCGGCTTCGTCACCATCGGCGCCAATGTCGATGACTTTCACAAGGCGGCAACCGAGACCGCTGCCAAGATCAACGCGCTGGTCGAGCAGAAGGATGTCAGCTTCAAGGCTCAACGCGGCGAATTGCTCGATCACATCCGCGACAGCCTGAACGCCACGGCATTCGGCCTGTGGGGTTCGACCCTGTTCATGGTCGTCATCGTCATCGGCATCGCTGTCTGGATGGCCGGTCTGCTCACCCGGCGCATCACGGCAATGATCGACGGCATTCACGCCTTCCAGAAGGGCGACCTGGGCCGCCGCCTGGATGCCCGCTCGCGGGATGAAATGGGCGAACTGGCCAGTTCCTTCAACCGGATGGCCGATTCGGTCGAGGAATCCTTCCGTCGCCTGGACGAAGCACGCGAAAAGGCCGAGGAAGCCAGTCGCCAAAAATCGGCCTTCCTGGCCACCATGTCGCACGAACTGCGCACGCCGCTCAATGGCATTCTGGGTTTCGCCGAACTCCTCCACCTGGAAGTGACGGACCCGGCACATCGCGAATACGCCTCGATCATTCAGCAAAGCGGCGAGCATCTGCTCAATCTGGTCAATGAAATCCTCGACCTGGCCAAGATCGAGTCGGGCGAAATGATCTTCAAATATGCCCCGACCCCGCTTGCCCTGCTGGTCAACGAAAGCGCCGCCGGCCACCAGATCACGGCACAGAACAAGGGCATCCGCTTCACCGTCGATCTGGCCGACGATCTGCCCGACGAATTGCTGACCGATCCGATGCGCCTGCGGCAGATTCTCAACAACCTGCTCAACAACGCCGTGAAATTCACCGAGCACGGCGAAGTCGCGCTCAGCGTCCGCCCGGCCGGCGACGACATCGCCTTCAGCGTGCGCGATACCGGCATCGGCATTCCCCCCGACAGCCTGGGCACGATTTTCGAGAAATTCAAGCAACTGGAGAGCTTCCTGACCCGGGAACATGGCGGCACCGGCCTTGGCCTGGCACTCGTCCGGCAACTGGCCGAGCATCTGGGCGGCCGCGTCACGGTTGAATCGGAAGTGGGTGTAGGCTCCACGTTCACCGTTTTCCTGCCCAAGGAGCCCCCCGCATGAGCGAAACACGCCTGGCCCTCGTCGTCGACGACCAGCACATCAACCGCATGCTCGCTGCCACCCTGCTCAAGCGCCGGGGCTGGACGGTCGAGGAGGCCGACAACGGAGCGCTCGCCCTGGCGCTGGCCGCCCGTCAGCCGTTCCGCCTGATCCTGCTCGACATCAGCATGCCTGGCCTGTCCGGCGAGGAGACCTGCGCCGGTTTGCGCCGGATCCTGCAAACGCCCGCCCCCCGCATCATTGCCTACACAGCCCACGCCTTTCCGGAAGATCGCGAACGCCTGCTGTCGGAGGGATTCGACGACATCCTGGTGAAGCCAATCAACCGGCAGGCTTTTGACGCGCTAATCGACGGACTGTAGTTGGCAACGGTAGGCGTATAATCCGCCCCCATGTCTGAAATCAATACCTTAGCTGGCGCCGATGCCGGCCCTTCGGCGGCCGAAGCCGCTCCTGAAATCACCTTCGCCGACCTCGGCCTGGCGCCGGAACTGCTGCGTGCCCTGAGCGACATGGGTTACAGCAAGCCAACGCCGATCCAGGCCAAAGCCATCCCGCTGGTCATCAGCGGCAAGGACATCATGGGCGGTGCCCAGACCGGCACCGGCAAGACGGCGGCCTTCACGCTGCCCATCCTGCAGCGCATCCTGCCCTTCGCGAGCAGCAGCCCGTCACCGGCCAAACACCCGGTACGTGCCCTGATCCTCGCCCCGACGCGCGAACTCGCGCTGCAGGTCTTCGAATCGGTCAAGGACTACAGCAAGCACACTCCCATCCGCGCCATGTGCGCCTATGGCGGGGTCGACATCAAGCCGCAGATCGCCGAACTCAAAAAGGGGGTCGAGGTGCTGGTGGCCACGCCGGGCCGCCTGCTCGACCATGTCGAATCAAGGAGCGTCAGCTTCAACTCGGTGCAGGCCCTGGTCCTCGACGAAGCCGACCGCATGCTCGACATGGGCTTCATCCCCGACGTCACGCGCATTCTCAAGATGCTGCCGGCGCAGCGCCAGAGCCTGCTGTTTTCGGCCACTTTCTCGGATGACATCAAGAAACTGGCCGACACCATGCTGCAGTCGCCGGTGCTGGTCGAAGTGGCCCGCCGCAACCAGGTTTCGGAAACGATCACCCACCGCGTGCATCCGGTTTCCGAGTGGGGCAAGCGCGGCTTGCTGATCAAGCTGCTGAAGTCCGGCGAAATCCGCCAGTGCATCGTTTTCATGCGTACCAAGCAAGGCTGCTCACGCCTGACCCGGGAGCTCCAGCGGGCCGGCATCCACGCCGATGCGATCCACGGCGACAAGAGCCAGCTCGACCGCATCAAGGCGCTCGACGCTTTCAAGGCCGGCCAGACACATGCCCTGATCGCCACCGACGTCGCCGCCCGCGGCCTGGATGTCGATGAACTGCCCTACGTGATCAACTACGAGCTGCCGCATGTGCCGGAAGACTACGTGCACCGGATCGGCCGTACCGGTCGCGCCGGCAAGATGGGTAACGCCATTTCACTGGTAAGCGCCCACGAGGTCGGTTATCTGGTCGAGATCGAAAAGCTGATCAAGCGACCGATCGAGCAGGTCGAGATCGCAGGTTTCGAGCCGGAACCGGAATATGAATATCCGCCGGGCAACAAACGCAAGCGTAGCCCGGCACCGCCGCCCAAGGCCCCCCTGGCACACAAGCCGGCGCGTCACGAACGCAGCGAACGCCGGCCATCCCCCCGGAATCCGATGATCGCGGCGGATGGCTTCGATTTCAGCAAGCCTTACGAGGAAGCTCCGCGCGGCGAGGTGCCTGATTCCCCCAAGCCACCGGCCAAGGCGGACCCGCACAAGCCGAAGCGGGTGGTTGCCGCGCTGCTTGGCGGTCTCGGCCGCAAGTAGACGATAAGCTCCCCAACGCAAACGGCGCCGCCAGGGCGCCGTTTTTTCATGGCAGGAGCGGCGGCTCAGGCAAGCGGTCGCCGCACGAAGCCGGGCGGCGGCGCCGGCTTCTTGGGCGGTAGCGCCTCGATCAGCTTGATGATGGCCAGCGACAGGTTGTCTCCACCGCCATTGGCCCGCTGCCGAGCCTTGTCGATGAGGATCTCGCAAGCCTGGCGCGCGGTGTTGTCGGCCACCACCGTGCCGAGTTCGAGATCGTCGAAATAGCCCCAGAGACCGTCCGAACAGAGCACAAACGCATCGCCGGCACGCAGATCAGTCACTTCAGCGAGCGACACCTTCGGCTCGTCCTGGCCGCCAAGCGAAGCCAATAGCACATTGCGGTTGGGATGGGTCAGGGCTTGCTGGGGGCTGATCTTGCCGGTCGCGACCAGATGCTCGACGTAGGAATGATCGACCGTCCGCTGCAGCAACTGCTTGCCGCGAAAATGGTAAAGCCGGCTGTCGCCGCAGTGCCCCCAGGTCACCCGGCCAGGCTGCAGGAGCAGCATGACCGCCGTGCTGTGCGGATCCTTTTCATTCATGAAGCGCGACGCCTTGATCATGGTATGCGCTTCCCGCATGCTGTTCTCGAGCATGCGCTTGGGGCATTCGTCAGGCCCGACGAAATGATCCAGGTTGGTCTTGGCGGTATGGATGACCTGTTCGGCCGCCAGCGCCCCGCCCGTATGCCCGCCCATGCCGTCGGCCACCACGGCCAGCGCCACGCCGCGTCGGCGGGCATGCGGCAGGATCACGACACGATCCTGCTGTTCCTTCCGGTCCCCCTGATGCTGCGCGGCGCAAGCATCGATTGCTATCGCCATCCTTCCTCCTTGTGGGGCGGAAGATTAGCACGAAACGGCTTTTCGCCGGCACTGGAAAGCCAGGCGCAGTCAGCCGCCGGCGCCATGAAAGCGCTCGAGAACGACATCGATGAATTCCGGTAATGTTTCATCGCTCAGCCCCAGTTCGGGCAGGACCTCGCCACGCACCGCCTCCCACTCCGGGTTCGATGTGTGCTGGTCAACGCAATAGATTTCGATGGCCAGCTGCAGGATCGCGACAATGCTGCGCGCGGCGTGCTCCCCCAGTTCGGCCATCACATGGTGGTAGCGGATGGCATCGCAAATGAAATCCGGCAGGCACCAGTGGCGGGCAACCAGATAGCCGACCACGCAGTGATCGGCATTGAATTTGCGGTCTTCTTCGCCCAGGTCGGTCCACACCCCCGGCGTACCAAGGCGCATTTCGCTGCAATAGGTCGGAAAACGCTGCATCAACAACGGCACGCCGCAATCGTGGAAAATGCCCGCAAGATAGGCCAGATCCGGGAAAATGTTGCAGACCGCGACGCGCTCGTCGGCGATCAGCATCGCGAGCTGGGCGATGGTGTGCGAACGGGCCCAGAAGGCTTCATAAACCTGGCGATTCTTCCGGATGTCGCCCAGTCCGGCGAGCGAGATGGCCTGTACGATATTGAAGGTCTGGCGCACCCCGACCGCATGCAGGATCTCCTCCACCGTGGTCAGCGGCGGATGTTGCCGGTACGCGGAGTTGGCCACCACCCTGAACAGGATCGCGGTCAGCCCCGGGTCCTGGTTGATGACCCTGGCCAGCGGTCGGACATCCATCTCGTTACGCTGCATCAGCTTGCGCAATTCGTCGAGAACGCGCGGCTGCGCGGGAATCCGGACGCCACCTTCGAGCAGGCGCTTGATCCGGAAAGCGCTCTCCGCATCGAGCGACTGCGTGATTTCAAATACGGAACTACCTTCAACAGTACGGCCACTACGGGTCATGCCAAAGCCTCGTTTGTCCATTCGGTCCGGCGCCATCGCAGCAACCGCCGGCCTGGAATTGTAGCCGGCCACGCAGCGGAATGCCGCGTTCAGGCCACGATTTTTCAGGCCGTCCCCGGTACGTCGCCGGCCCACGGCGCCCCCTCTCCCGGGCGCTCATCTCGGCCGCCAGCCCAGACCGGCCTCGGTCGTCGTCAGCGGTTTGTACTCGCAACCGATCCAGCCGGCATAGCCTACCCGCTCCAGCACGGAGAACAGGAAGGGATAGTTGATCTCGCCGGTCCCCGGTTCATGGCGACCCGGATTGTCGGCAATTTGCACATGACCGATCCGCGCAATGTTTTCCTCGATCGTCCGGGCCAAATCCCCCTGAATGATTTGCGCGTGATAGAGGTCCAGTTGCAACTGGACATTGCTGCGATCGATGGCCTCGATCAGGCGCAGCGCCTTGTCGATGCTATCCAGCCAGTAACCGGGCATGTCGATCCGGCTATTGATCGGCTCGATCATGACGGCAGCCCCCACGGTAGCGAAGCGGTCGGCCGCATACCGCAGGTTGGCGACGTAGTTGGCCTCCAGCACTTCCTCGGGAACGCCCCACGGACGCAGGCCGGCCATGCAATGCACCCGTTTGCAGTCAAGCAACATCGCGTAATTCAGCGCTTGCTCGACCCCTTCGGCAAACTCGCCGTGCCGGTCAGGCAAACAGGCCAGGCCGCGCTCGCCGGCAGCCCAGTCACCGGGGGGCAGGTTGAACAGCACCTGCTCGACAGCGGCCGCCTGCAACCATTCCGCCACATCGCGGGCCGGCCAGTCGTAGGGAAACAGGTACTCGACCCCCTCGAAACCGGCCGCCGCCGCCAGTCGGAAGCGCTCGCGGAAAGCATGATCGGTAAACAGAAAACTGAGGTTGGCAGCGAACTTTGGCATGGGCGCGACAGTCTGTTAGGCAGCCTGTCAGTATAATCTTGGCTATTCAAGGAGAACCATCGTGAGCGACTCAGAGAACGCCGCCAGCACCACCGAACGCAAGGGCAACCGCCTGTCCAAGATTGTCACCCGTACCGGCGACGCCGGCACCACCGGCCTTGGCGATGGCAGCCGAACAACCAAGGACAGCCTGCGTATCGACGCCATCGGCGAAGTCGACGAACTGAACTCCAGTCTTGGCCTGCTGCTCTGCGAGGAGTTACCCGCCCGCGTCCGCGCTGCGCTGCTCGACATCCAGCACGACCTGTTCGATCTCGGTGGCGAGCTGTGCCTGCCCGGCATGGCCATCATGCAGGATACCCAGGTTGCCCGCCTCGAAGAACTGGCTGAGGAATTCAACCGGGACCTGCCCATGTTGAAGGAATTCATCCTGCCCGGCGGCACCCGTCCGGCTGCCGTCGCCCACCTGTGTCGTACCATCTGCCGGCGCGCGGAACGTGCCATGGTCCGCCTGCACCATGCCGAGGCGCTGCCCGATGCCGCCCGCCGATACGTCAATCGCCTGTCCGACCTGCTCTTCATTCTCGGCCGCCTGCTCAACCGCGCCGGGGGACGCGGCGACGTGCTGTGGCAGAAAGGCAAGAACGCCACCTGATCGTGCCTGCGAGGTGAACCGTGTATCGCGTCATCACCACCTATCGCAACGGAACGGAGCGGCCGGTCATCGAAAAGGGGCCGTGGCATCCGTCCCGCCAGCATGCGGAATACTGGGCCGAGCAACTGCGCCTGTCGGGCTACGTGGTGGAAATCGAGAGCCAGGGCGGCCCCGCCAAAGAAGACAATAGCGAGCTTGCGGCGGCGCTCGCCAACATGGCCTGAGCCCCTGCACGCCCCCCGCCGCCCCATCGCTTATCATCGCCGGGCAAAACCCATGACAGGAGACAGCCCGATGCAACCACCCACCTTCAGCACGCTCGAAGTCAGCCTCACCGATCACGTCGCGGAAATCTGCCTTAACCGGCCTGACAAATCGAACGCCCTCAACGATGCCATGTGGCAGGAAATCCGTCAGGCGTGCAACTGGCTGGATGCTACCCCGCAAGCCCGGGTCGGCATCCTGCGCGGCGCCGGCCGGCATTTCTGTGCCGGGATCGACCTCGGCATGCTGGCCAGCATCCAGCAACGCATTGCTCATCCCGACGGGGCGCGTAGCCGCGAGGCCCTGCGCCGCCTCATTCTCGACCTGCAGGATTGTCTGAACAGCCTCGAGCGCTGCCGCAAGCCAATCATTGCCGCCATCCACGGCGCCTGCCTGGGCGGAGGCCTCGATCTTGTCGCCTGCTGCGACATGCGCTATGCCTCGGCCGATGCAACATGGTCGATCAAGGAAATCGACATCGGCATGGTGGCCGATGTCGGCACCCTGCAACGCCTGCCGCGCTTGATCGGCGAAGCCATGACACGTGAACTGGCCTATACCGGCCGTCAGGTCGACAGCGACGAAGCCGAACGTCTCGGCCTGATCAACCGCCGGTTCGCCACACCGGATGAACTGGTACAAGCTGTCCGCCAGATCGCACAAACCATCGCCGCCAAATCACCGCTCGCCATCCGGGGGACCAAGGAAGTCCTCAACTACAGCCGCGACCACTCCGTCGCCGAGGGCCTCAACTTCGTCGCCACCTGGAATGCAACTGCCCTGCTTTCGGCCGATCTGCAGGAATGCATGGCAGCGCAAATCGAAAAAAGGCCCCCCCGCTTCGCCGATTGACGCAAGGGCGGCACCGCCAGCGCCTCACCACGGCGGCCGCCCGTTTTTTCCGGCCGGTCACCTGGGGTCCCGTTATTTTTTTCAATCCCTCGTCACCCCGCCACAGGGCTCCCCGGGCATTGTTTTTTCGGGCTTTTTCACCCCATGACGACGTCAAACCACCCGGCAGGCAGAACCACTGTATCTAGTCAAGATATTGTGCCAACCCACTAGATATAGTAGATTCTCACCATTCCAAGACCAGAACCCATCTGCCGAGAGGAGCCATTAATGAGCAAAGTCGCCGAGCAGCTGTCGCTGACCGACATTCCCGCCCCGCCAGAATTCGCCCCCCTTCCCGAGCAGGAAATCTCGGGCGAAGTACTGATCGAGAAGTACGCCAAGGGCAAGGAAACCAACGTGCACGACGTGCGCAAGCGTGTCGCCTGGGCCCTCGCCCAGATCGAGCAGGAAGCGGATCGAGCCCATTGGGAAAGCAAGTTCCTGTGGGCCCAGGAAAACGGCTTCATCCCGGCTGGCCGCATCAACTCCGCGGCCGGAACCGACCTGCAAGCCACGCTGATCAACTGCTTCGTCCAACCCGTCGGCGACTCCATCGTCGAGAACGTCGATGGCCGCCCCGGCATCTACACCGCCCTGGCCCAGGCTGCTGAAACCATGCGTCGCGGCGGTGGCGTCGGCTATGACTTCTCGTCCATCCGTCCGCAAGGCGCCCGCGTCAAAGGCACCCAATCCCGCGCCTCGGGCCCCGTCTCCTACATGCGGGTCTTCGACCGCTCCTGCGAAACTGTCGAATCGGCCGGCGCCCGCCGCGGCGCCCAGATGGGCGTACTGCGCTGCGACCATCCGGATATCGAGGACTTCATCCATGCCAAGGACCACGGCGACCTGACCAATTTCAACATCTCGATCGGCGTGACCGACGGTTTCATGGAAGCAGTCGATGCCGACACCGATGTCGAACTGGTACATCGGGCCGAGCCGAATAGTGACATGCGTGCCGCCGGCGCCTACCAGCGCGAAGACGGCATGTGGGTCTACCGCAAGGTGCGCGCCCGCGACCTGTGGGATCAGGTCATGAAATCCACCTATGATCACGCCGAGCCAGGCATCCTGTTCCTCGACCGGATGAACAAGGACAACAACCTCAATTACTGCGAAGTCATCGAAGCAACGAACCCCTGCGCCGAACAGCCGCTGCCGCCCTACGGCTGCTGCTGCCTGGGCTCGATCAACCTGACCCTGTACGTCCGAAACCCGTTCACCGAACAGGCCGAGTTCGATTTCGACGCATTCGCCGAAGTCGTCCGCATCTCGACCCGCATGCTGGACAACGTGCTGGACGCCACCCACTGGCCCCTCGAGCGCCAGCAGCAGGAAGCCGCCAACAAACGCCGTATCGGCCTCGGCTTCACCGGCCTCGGCGATGCGCTGGCGATGCTGCGCCTGCGTTATGACAAACCCGAAGCCCGCGCCATGGCCGCCCGCATCAGCGAATTCATGCGCGACACCGCCTATCTGTACTCGGTCGAAATGGCCAAGGAACGCGGCGCCTTCCCGCTCTTCAATGCCGAGCTCTACCTCTCCGGCGGCAACTTCGCTTCCCGCCTGCCCGCCGATATCAAGGCCGAAATCCGCAAGCATGGCCTGCGTAACTCGCACCTGCTGTCCATCGCACCGACCGGCACCATCTCGCTGGCTTTCGCCGACAATGCCTCGAACGGCATCGAACCGCCCTTCTCCTGGACCTATAACCGCAAGAAGCGCATGCCGGACGGCACCATCAAGGAATATGCCGTCGAAGACTACGCCTGGCGTCTGTACAAGCATCGCGGCGGCGACGTCTCCAATCTGCCGGACTTTTTCGTCACCGCCCTGGAAATCTCCGCCAAGGCCCATGCCGACATGGTTGCCGCCGTGGCGCCCTTCATCGACACGTCCATTTCGAAGACAGTCAATGTACCGGCCGACTACCCGTACGCCGATTTCCAGGATCTCTACATGCAAGCCTGGAAAGCCGGCCTGAAGGGTCTGGCCACCTATCGCCCGAACAGCGTCCTTGGCTCCGTCCTCTCCGTCGAACCGGCCAAGACCGACACGGCGGCGGCAGACGCCAAGGCACCGCAAGACTTCCTGCCCGACACCAACCGCCGCCTGTCGATCAAGAACCTGCCCGCCCCGGTGCTCTCGTCGCTGCGCTGGCCCGGCCGCCCCAACCTGCCCGAAGGCAACCTGTGCTGGACCTACATGGTTGATTCGCCGATCGGCAAGTTCGCCCTGTTCGTCGGCCACGTCGAACCGGAAGGCCGCGCCTGGCCCTTCGAAGTGTGGGCCAACGGCCCGGCCGAACCGCGCGGTCTTGGCGCCGTCGCCAAGACCCTGTCGATGGACATGCGCGCCAACGACCACGGCTGGCTGCAAATGAAACTCGATGCACTGGCCAAGACGCCGGGCGACTCCTTCGACATGCCAATGCCACCGCATGGCGAGAAGAAGCGCATGCCTTCGGTGGTATCCGCCATGGCCCAGGTCATTGCCTGGCGCTGCGAACAGCTCGGCGCCTTCAACAACGACGGTCCGACCCCGGTCAAGGATGCCCTGTTCAGCGCCAAGGAACCAAAAACCGGCACCGACGGCACGCTATCCTGGACCGTCGATATCGCCAATCCGTCGACCGGCGAGGATTTCGTCCTTGGCCTGAAGGAAATCACCTTGCCGGACGGCGTCACCCGTCCGTACTCGATGTGGCTGTCGGGCAACTACCCGCGCGCCCTCGACGGTTTGTGCAAGTTGCTCTCGCTCGACATGCGCGTACTTGACCCGGCCTGGATCGGCATGAAACTCCGCAAGCTGCTTGACTACTCCGAGCCGCTCGGCGACTTCATGGCCTTCGTTCCGGGCTCACGCAAGCAACAGACCTATCCGTCGACGGTCGCCTACATCGCCCAACTGATCATCCACCGCTACGCCATGCTCGGCATCCTCGACGAAGCCGGCTTCCCGCTGCAACAAATGGGCATCCTGGAAGCACCGGAAGACACGACCAGCAACAAGGTCATGCCAACGCAGGGCAAGCTGTGCAGTGAATGCGGCAACCACACCATGATCCGCAAGGACGGCTGCGACTTCTGTACCGCCTGCGGCGCAGTGGGAACCTGCGGCTGACCCGCTGCGAGGATCCTCTTTCCCGGATACGAAAATGCCCCGGTTAACCCCGGGGCATTTTCTTTTGCAGAACCCGAATGATCACGGCCTGTCCAGCCAGAATAGCGCAGCAATCGTCTTCCCATCGGTGATTCGGCCATCCCATACTGCCTGCCGCGCTTCCTCGGGGGAGAGCTCCAGGACATCGAGAAACTCGTTGTGGTCCAAGCACTTTTCACCCGCCCAGTGAAGTCCGCGCGCTGCAAAAATCTCGATCCGTTCATCCGAATAGCCAATGCAGGGATGCATGACCCCGAGATACTCCCAGGCAGCCGCGACATAACCCGTCTCTTCACGCAATTCGCGGCGCGCAGTATCGATGACCGCCTCGCCCGGATCGATCTTGCCGGCCGGCAATTCCAAAAACACCTGCCGCAAAGGATAACGATACTGCCGCTCAAACAGCAGATTACCGTTATCAAGAAAGGCGAGAATGACCACCGCGCCGGGATGGACAATGTATTCCCGTACTGATTCATTGCCATTGGGCAATTGCACACGATCCTTCCGGACATGCAGCAACACGCCGCGATAAATCGTCTCGCTGGAAAGCTCGGACTCGATCAAGTGTTGATCATGCGACATTCACACCTCCAAATGAAAACGCCCCGACAAGCGGGGCGTGGTAGGGCAATAACGGCCTTGGATCAGAGCGAGCGCAACAGGGCGTAGGCGCAAAGCGACATGATCACTTGCGGGAACAAGCCGAGGAATGCAACGGCAAGACCATTGGCGGAAATCAGGATGCGCATGTCCATTCCGGCAGCCAGCGGCGTTTCATCCGCCGGTGCATCGAAATACATGAGCTTGACGACGCGCAGGTAATAGAACGCACCAATCAACGAGAACAGGACAGCAACAACGGCCAGCCAGATATAACCCGCCGCGACGACCGCTTGCAGCACCGAGAACTTGGCAAAGAAGCCAATGAAGAACGGAACACCGGCCATCGAGAACATCAGCATCAGCATAACGCCGGCAAACCAGGGGCTGCGCTTGTTCAGGCCCTTGAGATCTTCCAGCTCATCGGCCTCGAAACCAGCCCGGGACATCATCAGGATCATGCCGAAGGTACCGGCCGACATCAGCACGTAAGCAATAACGTAGAACATGGCCGAGCTGTAGGCATTCAAGGCATAGCGGGCATCCCCGCCCACCACGCCGGTCACGATGCCGAGCAGCATGAAACCCATGTGGGAAATCGCGGAGTACGCCAGCATCCGCTTGAAATTGGTTTGCGCGATGGCCGCCAGGTTTCCGATCGCCATCGACAGAACGGAAAGGATGATGAGCATCGACTGCCAGTCCTGCGCCAGGGTGATCAAGCCATTGACCAGCAAACGCATGACGATCGCAAAGGCAGCCAACTTCGGTGCCGAGCCGATGAATAGCGTAACCGAGGTCGGAGCGCCATGATAGACATCCGGGATCCACATGTGGAACGGAACGACACCCAGTTTGAAAGCCAGGCCAGCAACCAGGAAAACCAGGCCAAAAACCATCACGGTCTGATTGACGGCACCGCCGTACAGACGTTCTGCAATCGCAGTAATCTCCAGTGTACCGGTCGCACCGTAGATCATCGACATGCCGTAGAGCAACAGCCCGGACGCCAGCGCCCCCAGTACGAAATACTTCATCGCCGCCTCGGTGGACACCACGGAATCACGGTTGATTGCCACCATGGCATACAGGGAGAGCGAGAGCAGTTCCAAGCCGATATAGATGGTCACGAAATGATTGGCCGAGATCATCACCATCATGCCCAGCGTGGCAAACAAGGCGAGAACGTAATACTCCCCCTTGTTCATGGCCGCCCGATCGATGACATAGCCGCGGGAATAGAACAGGACGATGATCACCGTCATGTAAAGGAAGAGCTTCAGCAAATCGGACATGAAGTCGTCAACGAACATGTTGCTGAAGGTGTAGGCAATCTCCCCGGTGCTGGTGGAAAACTGAATTGCCGCGCAGCCGATCAGGGTCAATTGCGTCAGCACGAACGTGACGGTCCGCCGGCTATCCTTGACCGCAAGATCGATCAACAGGATGGCGAGTGCCATGACCACCAGAAAAATTTCCGGAGCAGCAGGCTGAAGATTGGGGACAACGAAATTGTCAAACATGTCGGCTACCGTTTATTGAATCTTGCTGATGGCAACGTGATGCAGCAGGTCGTTGACCGAGGCGTGCATGACTTCGGTGAAGGGTTGCGGATAGACGCCCATCCAGAGGGTCGCAAGCGCCAGAACGGCGAGGATGGCGAACTCACGCTTGTTGATGTCGCTCAGCTCGGCCACATGATGGTTGGCAACCGCGCCGAAAATGACCCGCTTGTACATCCACAGGGAATAGGCGGCACCGATGACCATCGAACTAGCAGCCGCAAAGGCAACCCAGAAGTTGTACTTGACGGCCCCCAGGATGACCATGAATTCACCGACGAAGCCCGACGTTGCCGGCAATCCGGCGTTGGCCATGGTAAACAGCATGAACAGGGCCGCGAATTTCGGCATGGTATTCACCACGCCACCGTAGTCCGCAATTTGGCGGCTATGCACACGATCGTACATGACGCCGATGCAGAAGAACATGGCCCCCGAAACAAAGCCGTGCGACACCATCTGGACAAGCGCCCCCTCGATTCCCATGGAACTGAACATGAAGAAGCCCAGGGTCACGAAACCCATGTGCGCGATCGACGAATAGGCCACCAGCTTCTTCATGTCGGCCTGAACCAAGGCGACAAAACCGATATAAACGACGGCAATCAGGGAAAGGCCCACAATCAGGCCCGACATTTCATGCGAGGCATCCGGCGCGATCGGCAGCGAGAAACGCAGGAAACCGTAAGCCCCAAGTTTCAGCGCAATGGCAGCCAGAACAATGGAGCCGCCCGTCGGCGCTTCGACGTGCGCGTCCGGCAACCACGTATGCACCGGCCACATCGGCACCTTGACGGCAAACGCAATCAGGAAGGCCAGGAACAACCAGATCTGCGGCCCCAGCGGGATCGGCAGCTTGTGCCATTCAAGAATCGAGAAACTGCCGCCGGACTGGATGAACAGGTACATCAGCGCCAACAGGAACAACAACGAACCGAACAGCGTGTAGAGGAA
This sequence comes from Azonexus sp., assembly GCA_046297855.1. Classification (GTDB taxonomy): domain Bacteria; phylum Pseudomonadota; class Gammaproteobacteria; order Burkholderiales; family Rhodocyclaceae; genus Azonexus. The sequence continues at coordinate 98,581 of JBKBHB010000006.1, read as the reverse complement.
GAACTTGAATGCGGCGTAAACGCGGTTCGGGCCGCCCCATACACCGATGATCAGGTAGAGCGGAATCAGCGAGGCCTCGAAGAAGACATAGAACAGCACGCCATCGAGTGAGGTGAAAATGCCGTTCATCAGACCCGACATGATCAGGAACGCTGCGTTGTACTGAGCAACCTTCTGCTGAATGACATCCCAACCTGCGGCAACGACGATGATGGTGATGAACGCGTTCAGAATGACGAACAACATCGAAATGCCATCAACCCCAAGGTGGTAATTGATGTTGAAGCGGGGAATCCAGGTTTTCAACTCGACAAACTGCATGCCGCCATTGGCGATATCGAAGTTGAACCACAACGGAAGGGTAACCAGGAAGGCAACAACCGCACCGATCAGGGAAAGCATCCTGGCCAGCGGGGCATTCCGGTCGCCACCGGTGGTCAGCACCACCAGACCGGCGAAAATCGGAATCCAGATTGCGAGAGATAGCAGCGGGTAAGTCGACATGTTATTCCTTGCTCTTCTGCGAACTATTCACGCTATGCGCGGTTGATCCACAGGGTCATCAGCACGAAAACGCCGATGATCATGGTGAAAGCGTAGTGATAAACGTAACCGGTCTGGAACAGGCGGGTCAGCGAGGAAATCCAGCCGACAACCTTGGCTGATCCATTGACAATCAAGCCGTCGATGAACGCAACGTCACCGCCACGCCACAACGCTTTGCCCAGGAGTCGCGCCCCGCCGGCAAATACCACTTCGTTGAATTTGTCGAAGTAATACTTGTTTTCGAACAGGGTATGAATCGCAGAGAAACGACGCTGGATGGCTGCCGGAATGTCAGGTCGCTTCATGTAGAAGAACCAGGACACGACAACGCCGGCAAGCGCCAGGAAGAACGGCAGGGTGGTGAAGGCATGAACGCCCATGGCACCAGCACCATGGAAATGCTCAGCCAGGTGGGCCATGGCCGGATGGGCCTGAGTGTCAATGTAGATGACGCCCTTGAAATATTCTCCGAACACCATCGGCTCGATCGCAAAATAGCCGATCAGGACGGACGGGATAGCCAGCAAAACCAGGGGCAAGGTCACCACCCACGGCGTTTCGTGAGGTTTTTGACCGGGTGCCAACCCGTGATGATGGTCATGGGAGACTTCTTCGTCATCGTGGTCACCCTGATGCTCATGATGGTGCGCGTCATCCGCCTTGCCGAAGCGCTCCTCGCCATGGAAGACGAGGAAATACATCCGGAACGAATAGAAGGCGGTGACGAAGACACCAGCCAGCACGGCGAAGTAGGCAAAGCCGGCGCCCGGGATATGAGACATGGCGACCGCTTCGATAATCGAGTCTTTGGAATAGAAACCTGACAGGAAGGGCGTGCCGATCAGCGCAAGCGAGCCGATCAGGGAGGTAATCCAGGTAATCGGCATGTATTTGCGCAGCCCGCCCATGTTCCGGATGTCCTGATCATGGTGCATGCCAATGATCACGGAACCGGCCGCGAGGAACAGCAGTGCCTTGAAAAAGGCGTGGGTCATCAAATGGAAGATCGCAACCGAATAAGCCGACGCACCCAGTGCGACCGTCATGTAACCCAGTTGGGACAGGGTCGAATAGGCAACGACCCGCTTGATGTCATTCTGGATGATGCCGAGGAAACCCATGAACAGCGCCGTAATGGCGCCAATCACGATGACGAACGACAGCGCGGTTGTGGACAGTTCGAACAGCGGCGACATGCGGGAAACCATGAAAATGCCGGCCGTGACCATGGTCGCTGCGTGAATGAGGGCCGAAATGGGTGTCGGGCCTTCCATCGAATCCGGCAACCAGACATGCAGCGGCACCTGAGCTGACTTACCCATCGCCCCGATGAACAGGCAAATACAGGTTGCCGTCATCAGCGACACCGTCCCCCAGTCGCGATCGGCGAACAAACTGATCTGGGCATTCGCCAATTCGGGCGCCTTCTGGAACACCGTGGCGTAATCCAGCGAGCCAAAGTGGGCAAGGACCAAACCGATGCCAAGAATGAAACCGAAGTCGCCGACACGGTTCACCAGGAAAGCCTTCATATTGGCGAAAATCGCGGTCGGACGGGTGTACCAGAAACCGATCAGGAGATAGGAGACCAGACCAACCGCCTCCCAACCAAAGAACAGCTGCATAAAGTTGTTACTCATCACCAGCATCAGCATGGAGAAGGTGAACAACGAGATATAGCTGAAGAAGCGGTTATAACCGGGATCTTCCTGCATATAGCCAATGGTATAGATATGCACCATCAGCGACACGAACGTCACGACGATCATCATCGTCGCAGTCAAAGAATCAATCAGGAAGCCGACCTCGAACTTGTAATCGCCGCTGGTCAGCCAGGTGTAAACGGGCCCGTTGAAGGTGTTTCCGGCCTGAACATCCTTGAAGATGATCACGGACGCAACAAATGCGACCAGTACACCGGCAATGGTTGCCGTATGGGCCACCCAGCGCGGGATGAGGCGGCAGAATAGGCCGGCGATCATCGCGCCGAACAGTGGCGCCAACGGCACGAGCAGATAGAGTTTTTGCATTTCCATGTTTAACCCTTCAAGCTGCCCAGGTCATCCACATGGATGCTCTTGAGATTACGGAACAGCACGATCAGGATGGCCAGACCGATTGCAGATTCGGCGGCCGCGACAGTCAGAATAAAGAAGACGAAAATCTGCCCGGACAAATCCTGCAAGTAATGCGAAAACGCAACGAAATTCATGTTAACCGCGAGCAACATCAATTCGATGGCCATCAGCAAAACAAGAAGATTCTTGCGGTTCAGGAAAATCCCGACCACGCTGATCGCGAAGAGCATCGCGCCCAGAATAAGGAAGTGCGAAAGAGTCAAGGTGAGCATAATCTTCCCTGGGTTCAGTCTTTTTCAACCGGCATCTGCAGAACGCGTACGCGATCCTTCGCCTTGACGAAGACCTGCTGATTCGGATTGGTGTACTTGGAATTCTTGGAACCGCGATAGGTCAGAACAATCGCCGCGATCATGCCGACCAGAAGAACCAACGAAGCCAGTTCAAAGGGATAGACATACTCGCTGAACATCAGGGCGCCGATCGCCTTGGTATTCGAAATACCCGCCGGTACGACGGCTTCTGCCGCCGGCACCTGAAAATACTTGCTGCCCAGCACCAGTCCCATCTCCAGGATCATCAACAAGCCAAGCAGTGCACCGAGCGGCAGATAATTCCAGAACCCCTGGCGAATGCGGTCCATATTGATGTCGAGCATCATCACGACAAACAGGAAGAGCACCATGACGGCACCGACATAAACCAGAATGATGGCAATGGCCAGAAACTCAGCCTGCATCAGGGCCCAGATCCCACCGCAAGTGAAGAAAGCAAGAATCAGGTGCAAGGCGGCATGCACGGGATTCCGTGCGGTAATCACGCGCAAGGCGGCGAAAATCAGGATCGCCGACAGGAAGAAGAAAACCAGGGTTTGAAAATCCATCGATCGCACCTGTTATCGGTAAGCCGAATCAAGCTCGCGGTCCTTCGCGATTTGATCCTCGTAGCGGTCGCCGTTGGCCAGCAACATTTGCTTGGTGTAATACAGATCGCCGCGCTTTTCCCCGTGGTATTCGAAAATGCGGGTTTCGACAATCGCATCAACCGGACAGGCCTCTTCGCAGAAGCCGCAGAAAATGCACTTTGTTAAATCGATGTCATAGCGCGTGGTTCGACGAGAGCCATCCTCACGCGGCTGGGCCTCAATCGTGATCGCCATGGCAGGGCAGATGGCTTCACACAGCTTGCAGGCGATGCAGCGTTCCTCGCCGTTTTCATAACGGCGCAGGGCATGCAAACCACGGAACCGGAAGCTCTGCGGAGTTTTTTCCTCCGGATACTGGACGGTGATCTTTCGGGCAAAGAAATACCTGCCCGTCACCGACATTCCTTTCAACAACTCCCGGAGGAAGAGGCTGTTGAAGATTTCCTTCATCGAACCCATGAGTCTCTCCTCACTTCCAGATATTGAGCGGCGACATCATCCAGACGCCAACGACAACCAGCCAGATCAGGCAGATTGGCAAGAACACCTTCCAACCCAGACGCATCAACTGGTCATAACGGTAACGCGGGAAGGTAGCCCGGAACCACAGGAACAGGAAGAGAATCGCGGACATCTTGGCCAACAGCCAGAAGATGCCATCCGGCAGGAAGCCGACAGGGGACAACCAGCCGCCGAGGAACATGATGGAGGTCAACGCGGCGACCAGAATCATGTTGGCGTACTCCGCCAGGAAGAACAGCGCAAAGGCCATGCCCGAATATTCAACGTGGAAACCGGCAACGATTTCCGACTCCCCTTCGGAGACATCAAACGGCGCGCGATTGGTTTCCGCCACACCGGAGATCAGATAGACCAAGAACATCGGGAAGAGCGGAAGCCAGTTCCACGACAGGAAACTGACGCCCAAGCCGGCAAAGCGCCCCTGATGTTGCGCAGCAACAATATCGACCAGATTCAGGCTGTTCGAGACCATCAGGACGCAAATCAGCGAGAAGCCCATCGAGATTTCATACGACACCATCTGGGCTGCGGAACGCATTGCTCCCAGGAAGGCGTATTTGGAGTTGGAAGCCCAGCCGGACAAAATGATCCCGTAAACGCCCATCGAAGTGATGGCCATGATGTACAGAAGGCTGGCGTCGATATTGGCGAGCACCAAGGTATCGGTAAAGGGAACGACCGCCCAAGCTGCCAGCGCAGGAGCAATCGCCAGCATCGGCGCGATAATGAAGATACCCTTGCTGGCCGTCGCCGGAACGATGATTTCCTTCAGCAGCAGCTTCAAGCCGTCGGCAATCGGCTGGATCAAGCCAAACGGGCCAACACGGTTCGGGCCGATACGTACCTGCATGTACCCGATGACCTTGCGCTCGAAATACGTCAGATAGGCAACGCCGAGCATCAGCGGCGCCACGATCAGGACAATTTTTACCAGCGTCCAGACCGCAGGCCAGGCGCCCCCAAAAATACCTTGTCCGAAGTTCATCAGTGCGTCCATTTATGCACGCTCCACGGAAATCGTTCCGAACATATCGCCCAGCGTCGACGTGCTGACATGCGCCGCGGCAATCCGGACACAACCGGCGGGTACGCCATTGTCCAGCTTGGCAAGCAATACCGCCTCACCGGCGCCTTGCTTGATGCGGACCGTATCCTTGTCGGAGAGGTTCAGCATGTTCAAGGTTGCCTCGTTCATGCGGGCCGTTGGTGCGGCGGAGTCAGCCGTTTGCTGCAAGGCCGGCGAGCGGCGCGCCATCGGATCGGCAAAGTGTATGGGAACATCGGCAATGCGCTGGAGGCCGTCCACCGGAGCGGCGGGGAGTGCGATGGAAAGGCCATGCAGGTCATTGTCAAGGCCGGAGACGAACTCGACGTCCTTACCCAGTGCCTCGTCCCGCACCTGTTCACTCGACATGTAATCAAACCCGTCGAGATTAAGCACATTACCCAATACGCGGAGCACCTTCCAGGCCGGCCGGGCGTCACCGCGCGGCTTCACCACACCATTGAAACTCTGGGCACGCCCTTCCGTATTCACGAAAGTCCCGGAGGTTTCAGTGAAGGGAGAAACCGGCAACATCACATCGGCGTATTCCAGTGCGGGCGCATGCTTGAAGGCCGACATGAAAACCACCAGACTGGCCTGCTTGAGGGCAGCCACCGCCAATTGCGGATTGCCGCAATCGAACTCGGGTTCGACCCCCATCAACACGTACGCCTTACGGGGCTTTTCGAAAATTTCACGAGCGTTGGCACCGGATTTCCTGCCGATGGCCAAATGCGCACCAACCGTGTTGGCACCTTCACCCAAGAACCCCACTTTAGCACCGGTCAGTCTGGCCAGTTCGATGGCCAGAAGATGGAGTTGGGTTGCATCTGCGGACTGCGTGGCCACATTGCCCAGGAACACCGCCGATTTTTCGCCCTCAACCAGACTTTGCGCGATCTTTCGGGCGCTTTCACAGGTCACAACATGTTCCAGTCCGGATGGGGGGACGACGTTCTTGATTTCCGCGGCGGCCTTCACCACGGCAGCCAGGCTCGTCACGAGATCAGAAGGCCGCACGGTCATGCGCGCATGCAGGTTGATCAGCGGGTCGTCGCCTGCCACGGTCAGCAGGCTGACCTTGGTCGATTTCTTCGCAGCCTGCCGCAAGCGCTGGGCAATCAGGGGATGATCCTTACGCAAAAAGGAGCCCACCACCAAGGCGCCATCCAGATCCTGGATGTCAGCGAGACGCATACCGAGCCAGGGCGCACCGGCGCGTTTCCCATCCGACGTGAAATCAAGCTGACGCGCGCGGAAGTCAACATTTCCGCTACCGAGTCCGTTCATGACCTTGGCCAGAAGATAGAACTCCTCAACCGTCGCATTCTGAGCAGCCAGGGCGGCCAGGGCGTCGCCCCCATGTTCGCGGGAAACATCCTTCAAGCCGTGGGCCACATAGTCCAGAGCAACATTCCACTCGACTTCCTTCCACTCGCCCCCCTGCTTGACCATGGGCTTGGTCAGGCGCTCATCCGAGGATAGCGACGGATACGAGAAACGTTCCTTGTCGGAAATCCAGCACTCGTTAACCGCCTCGTTTTCACGCGGCAGCACACGCATCACGTTGTCGTGCTTGACCTGGACTACCAGATTGGCGCCCACCGAATCCTGGGCACTGATCGACTTGCGGCGTTGTAACTCCCAGGAGCGCGCGGTGTAACGGAATGGCTTCGACGTCAAGGCGCCGACCGGACAAAGGTCGATCATGTTGCCGGACAGTTCGGAATCGATCGAACGGCCTACAAAGGTCATGATTTCCGAATGCATGTTGCGATTGGCCATGCCGAGTTCCATGATGCCGGCAATTTCCTGGCCAAACCGCACGCAACGGGTGCAGTGAATGCACCGGCTCATCTCTTCCATGGAGATCAGCGGACCGACATTCTTATGGAAAACGACATGTTTCTCTTCGGTGTAACGGCTCTTCATCGGGCCGTAGCCAACGGCCATGTCCTGCAACTGGCACTCGCCCCCTTGATCACAGATAGGGCAATCGAGCGGATGGTTGATCAGCAGGAATTCCATCACGCCTTTCTGAGCCTTCACCGCCAGATCGGAGTGCGTAAAAACCTTCATGCCGTTGGTTACCGGCGTCGCACAAGCCGGCAAAGGCTTGGGCGCCTTCTCCACCTGTACCAGACACATACGGCAGTTGGCGGCGATCGAAAGTTTCTTGTGGTAGCAGAAATGCGGGATATACACACCAACCTGCTGCGCGGCGTCCATCACCGTGCTGCCGTCGGGCACTTGCGCCTTTTTGCCGTCGATTTCGATTTCTAGCATGTCGCTACCTTGTAGCCAGTTTTTTCGTTACGAAGCCGCACCTGTCAGGCGGGAATCTTGTGGAAGCCGCTTCCGGCCCATTGCACATCCCGGGGAACCAGACAGGTCTTGTTCTCGATGTGGTATTCGAATTCCTTGCCAAAGTGCTTGATAAAACTCTGCACCGGGAAGGCTGCCGCGTCACCGAGCGCGCAAATCGTGCGGCCCGCGATGTTGCCCAAAACGCTGTTCAGCAAGTCAAGATCATCCGGCTTGCCCAGTCCGTTCTCGATCCGATGAACCACCTTGTACATCCAGGCAGTCCCTTCGCGACAAGGGGTACATTGGCCACAGGACTCCTCGTGGTAGAAGAAGGAGAGGCGCTCCAGGGCTTTCACCATGCAGACCGTCTCATCCATGACGATCACCGCACCGGAGCCCAGCATGGAACCCGCCTTGCTGATCGAGTCGTAATCCATGGTGCAATCCATGATCACGTCCGCCGGCAACACCGGCGCCGACGATCCTCCCGGAATCACCGCCTTCAGCTTGCGCCCGCCACGCATGCCACCGCACATTTCGAGCAGCGTGGAAAACGGAGTCCCCAAGGGAATCTCGTAGTTTCCGGGTCGATTGACATGCCCAGAAACAGAAAACAACTTCGTGCCGCCGTTATTCGGCTTGCCCAGGTTCAGGAAGGCTTCCCCACCCATCTTCAGAATAAAGGGGATGGATGCAAAGGTTTCGGTGTTGTTGATCGTAGTCGGTTTTCCGTACAAACCGAAGGACGCCGGGAAAGGGGGTTTGAATCGCGGCTGCCCCTTCTTGCCTTCGATCGACTCCAGCAAGGCGGTTTCTTCCCCGCAGATATAAGCACCGTAGCCATGATGGGCAAACAGTTCGAAACTGAACCCGGAACCGAGGATGTCCTGCCCGAGGAATCCGGCACTGCGCGCTTCATCGAGCGCCGTTTCAAAGCGCTGGTAAATTTCCCAGATTTCACCGTGAACGTAGTTGTAACCCCGGTTGGCGCCCATCGCATAGCCCGCGATGATCATGCCCTCTATAACGGCATGCGGGTTGTAGCGCATGATGTCGCGATCCTTAAAGGTACCCGGTTCGCCTTCGTCGGTATTGCACACGACGTATTTATCACCCGGGAACGAGCGCGGCATGAAGGACCATTTCAAACCCGTCGGGAAACCGGCGCCACCGCGTCCACGCAAGACCGACTTTTTGACCTCGCTGATGACGTCTTCCTGGGTCATTTTCGTTTCCAGGATACGCCGCAGTTGTTCATAACCGCCCCGCGCCACATAGTCTTTCAGGCGCCAGCCATCGTCACCGTTCAAGCCCGCGGTCAAAACCGGATTGATCGCACCAAGCAATGCCATTATTTGCACTCCTCAAGCAGCTTGTCGATCTGTTCGGGATGCATGTGGCTGCACATCGACCGATTGTTCACGATGAAAACCGGCGCATCGCCACAGGCTCCCATACATTCACCTTCCTTCAAGGTAAATTTGCCATCCGGGGTAGTCTCGTTGTATCCGATCCCCAATTTCTGTTGCAGGTATTCACCGGCATGGTAGCCCCCGGACAAGGCGCAGGGCAGATTGGTACAGACCGTAATCTTGTATTTCCCAACCGGCTTCAGGTCGTACATGTTGTAGAAGGAAGCCACTTCGTAGGCCGCCATCGGCGCCATGCCAAGATAATCGGCAACCGCCTCGATCGTCTCGGGCGACAGCCATCCCTTCTCTTCCTGAGCATGCGCAAGACAGGCCATCACGGCAGATTGCTTTTGGTCGGCAGGATACTTGCCAACCTCGCGGGCAAATTTTTGGAGGGTTTCAGCGGAAAACATCAGCGGTCGATCTCGCCAAAAACGATATCTTGGGAGCCGATGATCGTAACGACGTCGGCAATCATGTGGCCACGGGACATTTCGTCCAAGCCTGAGAGGTGAACAAAGCCGGGAGCCCGAATTTTCATGCGGTATGGCTTATTGGCACCGTCGGAAATGAAGTAGATACCGAACTCGCCCTTCGGATGCTCAACCGCGGCATAGGCCTCTCCAGGCGGGACGTGAATGCCTTCCGTGAAGAGCTTGAAATGATGGATCAGCTCTTCCATGTTGGTTTTCATGTTTTCACGCGGCGGCGGCGCAACCTTGTGATTGTCGGTGATGACAGGCCCCGGATTCTTGCGCAGCCAATCGATGCACTGCTTGATGATTCGGTTGGACTGCAGCATTTCCTCCATCCGAACCAAGTAGCGGTCATAGCTGTCGCCGTTCACGCCGACCGGAACATCGAAGTCGACCTTGTCGTAAGCAGCATACGGCTGCTTCTTGCGCAAATCCCAGGCGACGCCTGATCCGCGCAACATGGCGCCGGTGAAGCCCATCTGCAAAGCACGCTCCGGACTCACCACACCGATATTGACCAAACGCTGCTTCCAGATACGGTTATCCGTCAGCAAGGTGTGGTACTCGGCATGATAAGTGGGAAAACGGTTGGTGAAATCCTCAAGAAAATCCAGCAGGGAGCCTTGCCGGTTTTCATTCCTCGCCTTGGCCTTTTGGGCACTGGTCCACGTGGACTCCTGATACTGCGGCATGCGATCAGGCAGGTCGCGATAGACGCCACCGGGACGATAATAGGCAGCATGCATACGAGCACCGGACACGGCCTCATACGCATCCATCAAATCCTCGCGTTCGCGGAAGGTGTAGAGCGCCATGGTCATCGCCCCTACATCAAGGGCATGACAGCCAATCCACAACAGGTGATTGAGGATACGGGTAACCTCGTCAAACATTGTGCGGATATACTTCCCGCGCTCCGGCACCTCGATGCCGAGCAACTTTTCGGTGGCCAAACAGTAGGCGTGCTCGTTGCACATCATGGAAACGTAGTCGAGACGATCCATGTAAGGAACCGACTGAACCCAGGTCCTGGTTTCAGCCAGCTTTTCCGTTGCACGATGCAGAAGGCCGATATGCGGATCGGCCCGCTGAACCACCTCACCATCCAGCTCGAGTACAAGCCGCAGAACCCCGTGCGCAGCAGGGTGCTGCGGACCGAAGTTGAGCGTGAAATTGCGGATATCAGCCATGTACCGCCCCCCCGTACGTATCTTCGCGCACAATGCGCGGGGTATTTTCCCGCGGCTCGATGGTGACAGGCTGGTAAATCACACGCGCCTGATCTGGGTCATACCGCATCTCGACATAACCGGATATCGGGAAATCCTTGCGGAACGGATGCCCGATAAAGCCATAGTCGGTCAGAATCCGACGCAAATCCTCATGGCCAATGAAGGCAATCCCATACAAATCGAAGGCCTCCCGCTCGAACCAGTTGGCAGCCGACCAAATGCCGGAAATCGACGCCACCGCCGGGAAGTTTTCGTCTTCGGCAAACACACGCACCCGCAGGCGAATATTTTGCGAAACCGAAAGCAGGTGAACGACAACGGCGAAACGCGCCCCCGTCCAGGCGCCATCTCCATAAGTCGAATAATCGACACCGCACAGATCAATCAGTTCTTCAAAACGGAAATCGGGCTCATCGCGGAGCGCCGTCATCAAAGCAAGATAGTCAGGCGCACCGACTTCGATGGTCACTTCACCGAGCGCCAGCTTCAGGGACTTTATCTTGTCGCCGAAATGCTTCCGCAGGTTTTCACTAAGCGTTTCCAGCTTGGCAGACATATTCAATCAGCCTTGGCAATTAACGAGCAATGGTATTGGTGCGACGAATCTTGTTTTGCAACTGAATGATTCCGTAGATCAGCGCCTCGGCCGTCGGCGGGCAGCCCGGGACATAGATATCCACCGGAACAATTCGGTCACAACCACGCACCACGGAATAGGAATAGTGATAATAGCCACCACCGTTGGCACACGAACCCATGGAGATGACCCATCGCGGCTCAGCCATCTGGTCGTAAACCTTGCGCAACGCCGGCGCCATCTTGTTGGTCAGGGTACCGGCCACAATCATCACATCGGACTGACGCGGACTGGGACGAAACACCACACCAAAGCGATCCAAGTCATATCGGGAGACACCCGCATGAATCATCTCGACCGCGCAGCACGCCAACCCGAAAGTCATCGGCCACATCGAGCCGGTGCGCATGTAATTGATCAACTTGTCAGCCGTCGTGGTGACAAAACCTTCCTGGAGGATGCCTTCAATAGCCATGTTCGAGCCTTATTCCCATTCCAGCGCACCCTTGGCCCAGGCATAGACATAGCCCACGACCAGAATGGCAACGAATACCAGCATCTCGACAAAACCGAACAACTTGATCGACTCTGTCGCCACAATGTCTTTGAAGATCGTCGCCCAGGGGAAGAGGAAGGCCACTTCAAGGTCGAACAGAATGAAGAGGATGGCAATCAGATAATAGCGCACATCAAACTTCATGCGCGCATCCTCGAATGCCTCAAAGCCACACTCGTAGGGAGAGAGCTTTTCCGGATCCGGACGGCTGGGGGCTAGCATAAAACCCATGGCAACCGGCAAAACACCAATTGCAACCCCAACCAGAACGAACATCAGGATTGGAAAGTAGTTTTCCATGATCCGCCCGCCATATTCAGTTTCTTGTTCGAAACAGCACATCCGCCCAAACGGTGCACTGCCCCAGTTTTTGGTGCCGACGGCGAGACTCGAACTCGCACAGCTTGCGCCACTACCCCCTCAAGATAGCGTGTCTACCAATTTCACCACGTCGGCTTATATTTTGTCTGCCTGGCGAGGACTTGGACCAGACAGAACCACTTGCGTTACTTGTTACTTCGGTATTTCCTTTGCCTTCGATGCTGCATCCGCCACACCGACCGGCGCCTCGCCACCTACTTTCGCCGGCTGCGAGACAGACTCGGATTGTACCGCTTCTTGCATCACACTGCCAGTCGTTTTTGGCTTATTTGAACCAATGTAAGCCAAGGCAAGGCTGGTTGCAAAAAAGACAGCCGCCAGAATACCTGTCGTACGACTCAGGAAATTGGCCGAACCCGTCGCACCAAACAGACTACCCGACGCACCACTCCCGAAGGCCGCACCCATATCCGCCCCCTTGCCATGTTGCACCAGGACGAGACCGATGATGGCAATCGCCACCAGAATATGAACAGCCAGAACGACCGAAAATAACCAGTTCATGTATCAACCCATCAATTTGCCACCCGGCAAATTGCCAGGAAATCTTCAGCAACCAAGGCCGCACCGCCGATCAAGCCACCATCGACATCGCACTGCCCGAACAATTCTTCCGCATTCTGCGGCTTGACGCTGCCACCATAAAGAATGCGCAACACCCCTGCCACACCGGCATCAATCCCGGCGACCCGGGAGCGAATCGCCGAATGGACCGCCTGCACCTGCAACGGAGACGCAGTCACTCCCGTACCAATCGCCCAGACCGGCTCATAAGCAACCACCGCCGCCCTCAATGCCAGAATGCCGCACGCGTCAATCACCGCGTCCAACTGGCGAAAAACGACCGCATCGGTCATTCCCGCCTCACGCTCGGCAAGCGTTTCCCCCACACACAAAACGGGAAACAGACCGGCCCGCTGCGCGGCGGCAAATTGGGCCGCCACCCGCCGATCGGTTTCACCATGCAGCGCACGGCGCTCGGAGTGACCAACCAGCACATAGCGGCACCCAAAGTCGGCAAGCATCGCTGCCGAGACCTCGCCGGTGTAAGCACCAACGGCATGCTCACTGACCGACTGCGCCCCCCAGGCGACCGCAGTACCCGACAGGGCAGACTGAACCTGCGCCAGATACGGATATGGCGGGAATACCGCAACTTCACATGCCAGGCCATCAACCCCCGCCCGGATGGCATCGAGCAACATCGCATTCTGCGCAAGGCTGCCGTGCATCTTCCAGTTACCAGCGACAAGCTTTTTGCGCATAGGAGCGGGATTCGTGTGGCGAAAAACCTTTGGATTATAGCGATTGGGCGATTTTGTGGTCAATATCAACCGGGCGGCGAAACGCGTTACTGGGCGCTTTCCCGCACGACAGCCGCCAGTTTCTCTGCGGCATCCAGAACTTCTGCCGCATCCTCCCCCTCCACCATCACCCGCAGGAGCGGCTCGGTACCGGACGCCCGCAACAAAACGCGCCCCCGGCCCGCCAGACGGGCTTCGGTATCCAGCACGGCCGCAGCAATCGAAGGATGATCACGCCAGGAGAACCCCCGGGCAACCGGCACATTGATCAATTTCTGGGGATAGAGAACCAAATCGCCCAGCAAAGCCTTCAAATCACCGCCTGCCTCCTTCAAGGCAGCCAGAACCTGCAGCGCCGCCACGATGCCGTCACCCGTGGTGTGGCGATCCAGGGCCAGAATGTGGCCGGAATTTTCCCCACCATAGAGCCACCCCTTGTCGTTCAGCATTTCAACCACATAGCGATCCCCCACCGCTGCACGCGCAAAGGGCACCTGTAATTTGGCCAGGGCGTGCTCGAGTGCCAGATTGCTCATCAGGGTACCCACCACCCCCTTCACCGGGGCAAGACGGAGACGGCTTCGTACAATGGCATAAAGCAGCTGGTCACCATCATAAAGATTACCCTCGGCATCGACCATTTGCAGGCGGTCCGCGTCACCATCCAGAGCGATACCCAGATCGGCCCGATTGGCCAGCACCGCTTCGCACAAGGCCCGCGGCGCCGTCGCACCAACCGCATCATTGATATTCAACCCGTTCGGCTGAACACCGATGCTGACCACCTCCGCACCGAGTTCGTGAAATACGCTCGGCGCGATGTGATAAGCCGCACCATGCGCACAGTCGGTCACGATCTTGAGGCCGCGCAAATCCAGATCGTTCGGGAAGGTGCTCTTGCAGAACTCGATATAACGGCCGCGCGCATCGTCGATCCGCCTGACCCGTCCCAATTCGGCAGGAGGGGCACACACCATCGGTTCGTCGATCTCCGCTTCAATGGCTTTTTCGACGTCATCCGGCAGTTTCGTACCCCGCGACGAAAAGAACTTGATCCCGTTATCGTAGTACGGGTTATGCGAGGCCGAAATCACGATCCCGGCCTGCAAGCGCAACGCGCGGGTCAGGTAGGCCACCGCCGGCGTGGGCAACGGCCCGACCAGACAGACATCAACACCGGCCGCAGAGAACCCGGCCTCCAGCGCCGATTCAAGCATATAACCCGAGAGACGGGTATCCTTGCCGATCAGGACAGCGGGCCGCTCTCCGGCCGGCATTTCGCTTTGCCCAAGCAATACCTTCCCAGCCGCATAGCCCAGCCGCATGACGAAATCCGGTGTAATCGGCGCCTGCCCGACCCGACCACGGACACCGTCGGTACCAAAATACTTTCTGCTCATTTGCTTTCCCCATTTTCAACCGCTGCCCAGACAGCCAAGGCATCCCGAGTCGCTGCAACATCATGCACCCGTAGTATTTTCGCACCCTTTTGTGCTGCCATGAGCGCAGCCGCAACACTGGCGGCCTGCCGTTGCGCCACCGGCCGACCGGTGATCGTTCCAAGCATGGTTTTCCGCGAAACCCCGATCAGCAACGGCAGGTTTTCCACCGCTAGCTCGGGCAGGCTTCGAAACAGCGCCAGGTTGTGCTCCAGCGTCTTGCCGAAACCGAAGCCCGGATCCAGGACAAGCTGCTCAGCCCGGATTCCGGCAGCCTGACAACGGGCCACGGCGTCCGCCAGAAAACGGCGGACTTCGGAGACGACATCGGCGTAGCTTGGCGCTTGCTGCATGGTTCCCGGCTCACCCTGCATATGCATGAGACAGATACCGCACCCGCTTCCGGCAACCACCTCAAGCGCCCCCGGGCGGGACAAGCCGGCAATGTCATTGATCAAGCTCGCCCCCGCCTCAAGTGCGGCACGCATGACGACTGGTTTGTAGGTATCGACCGAAACGGGGATACCCCAAGGGGTAATTTCGCGCAACACGGGGATCAGACGGCGCAACTCCTCGTCTTCCGGAGTCGGAATGGCCCCCGGGCGCGAGGATTCGGCACCAATATCCAGAATATCCGAACCCGCTTCGAACTGCGCGCGCGCATGTCGGATGGCGCGATCCACATCGCCAACCAGACCGTCTCCGGAAAACGAGTCGGGCGTCAAATTGACAATACCCATGATCAATGGGCGATCAAGGGACAGGGAATAGGAACCGCACTGCAAGTTGTTCATGGCAAAAAAGAAAAAGCCGGGACAACGTCCCGGCCAGGTTTGAAGGAGGGAGAATCAGGCAGGAGCAGTCGCGCTCGGCTCGGCACCCGACGAATCATTCGATGCCGACGAACGGGAAGACCCCTGAGATGGCTTCGGGGGGCGCGGCGGCTTGCCGGCCATGATGTCGTCGATCTGCTCCGCATCGATGGTTTCCCATTCGAGCAGGGCTTTGGCCATTGCTTCCACCTTGTCGCGGTTTTCCTCGAGCAGCTTGCGCGCCAGGGCGTATTGCTGGTCGATGATGCGGCGGATTTCCGCATCCACTTTCTGCATGGTGGCTTCCGACACGTTCTTGTGCTGGGTGACGGAACGCCCGAGAAAGACCTCGCCATCGTTCTCGCCATAGACCATGACTCCCAGATCAGACATGCCATAGCGGGTAACCATGTCACGCGCCATCGCCGTTGCGCGCTCGAAGTCGTTCGAAGCGCCGGTCGTCATCTGGTTCATGAACAACTCTTCCGCGATGCGGCCACCGAACAGCACGGCGATACGGCTCATCAGGTACTCACGGTCATAGGCATAGCGATCCTGCTCCGGCAACTGCATGGTCAGGCCAAGCGCACGGCCGCGCGGAATGATGGTGACCTTGTGCACGGGGTCGGACTTGGGCACCAGCTTGGCGACGACCGCATGGCCCGACTCGTGATAGGCGGTATTCATCTTCTCTTCCTCGGTCATGACCATGCTGCGACGTTCGGCGCCCATCATGATCTTGTCCTTGGCCATTTCGAAATCATCCATATCGACCAGTCGCTTGTTGCGACGGGCGGCAAAGAGGGCAGCCTCATTGACCAGATTGGCCAGGTCGGCACCGGAAAAGCCGGGGGTACCGCGGGCAATCACGTCGGCCTTGACATCACCGGCGATAGGCACCTTGCGCATATGCACCTTGAGGATTTCCTCACGACCACGAATATCGGGCAGCGGAACGACAACCTGGCGATCGAAACGCCCGGGGCGGAGCAATGCCGGGTCCAGAATATCCGGACGGTTGGTCGCCGCAATGACGATGATGCCGGAATGCCCCTCGAAGCCATCCATTTCGACCAGCAGCTGGTTCAAGGTCTGTTCGCGCTCATCGTTGCCCCCGCCGAGACCGGCACCCCGATGGCGACCGACTGCGTCGATTTCATCAATGAAGATGATACATGGCGCGTGCTTCTTGGCATTCTCGAACATGTCGCGGACACGGGCGGCACCGACACCGACAAACATTTCAACGAAATCCGAACCGGAAATACTGAAGAACGGCACCTTGGCCTCACCGGCAATGGCCTTGGCGAGCAGGGTTTTGCCCGTACCCGGATTACCAACCATCAGCACCCCTTTCGGAATGCGACCGCCGAGCTTCTGGAATTTCGAAGGATCGCGCAGGAAATCGACCAGCTCCTGCACCTCTTCCTTGGCCTCGTCACAACCGGCGACATCGGCAAAGGTGATGTTGTTTTGCGCCTCGTCGGTCATCCGGGCCCGCGACTTGCCGAAGGAGAAGGCGCCCCCCTTGCCACCGCCCTGCATCTGGCGCATGAAGAAAACCCAGACGCCAATCAGCAACAGCATCGGGAACCAGCTGACGAAAATGTTCATCAGGAAAGATGGCTCTTCCTCCGGACGCGCCTCGATCTTGACACCATTTTTCAGGAGGTCGGAAACCAGCCAGAGATCGGGCGGCGCATAGGAGGTGATACGCTTGCCCTCCGTCGTGGTCGCCTTCAGCGTGCGCCCCTCCATGACGACCTTGGCGATGCGGCCGGCCTTCACCTCTTCGATGAATTGGGAGTATTCGACAGCACCGGTCGCAACCTGACGGTTGTTAAACTGGTTGAAGACCGTCATCAGCACCAGACCGATGACCAGCCAGATTGCGAGGTTTTTGAACATGTTGTTCAAGCTTGCTCTCCTTCTACAGCGTCGAGCGATAAAAATGGAATTCTAATCAAAAGTCTCATCGCAATGTGCGCCCAAGCAAATAAAGCTCGGCGCTGCGGTCGCGCGAGGCATCCGGTTTCCGGACGACGACAGTCCTGAAGGTTTCACGCATCAATTTCAAAAACGCATCGTAATCCGTTCCCTGAAAAACTTTGACCAGAAACGCGCCATCCGGTTTCAAGTGGGCTTTCGAAAACGCAAGCCCCAGTTCGGCCAGGTGCATCACCCGCGCCTGATCGACCAGCGGCACACCCGACATATTGGGCGCCATGTCGGACATGACAAGCCCGACTTGCCGCCCGCCAAGCTGCGCTTCCAGTTTTTCCAGCACCTTGTCTTCGCGAAAGTCGCCTTGAATGAAGTGCACACCGTGAATGGGTTCCATTTCCAGCAGGTCTAGAGCAAAAACCAGACCGCCATCTCCCACCCGCTTGACGGCGACTTGGGACCACCCCCCCGGGGTTGCCCCCAGGTCGACCACCACTTCCCCCTGTTTGAGCAGCTTGTCCTTATCGTCGATCTCCATCAGCTTGAAAGCCGCGCGGGAGCGCCAGCCTTCTTTCTTGGCAAGCTGAACGTACGGATCATTGACATGCTCCATCATCCACGCCTTGCTGGTTCTGGTTCTCTTCATTCGGTAAAATGCCGTTTTTGAAAGGTTTTATAACTATGCAACAACTCACTTCGACCCAGCGCCGCGAACTGCGCGCCCGGGCCCACGCCCTGCATCCGGTCGTCTCGATTTCGGAGAACGGTCTGACCGACGCGGTCCTCAAGGAAATCGATCACTGCCTCAAGGCGCATGAACTGATCAAAATTCGCGTCTATGGCGATAGCCGCGACGATCGTATCGCCTACTACGAACAAATCTGCCGGGAACTGCATGCCGCGCCCGTCCAGCACATTGGCAAGCTGCTCGTCGTCTATCGCCACAATCCGGAAAAAGCGGCAGCCGATGCGAAAAAAAATGCACCGAGCCGCTCCGCCGAGCCTCGCCGCACAAAACGCAGCTTCCAGGGCTGATCACTTCAGCCCGCGGCCGTTCCCAACCACCACCAAGCAGAGGCCCAGCAGACTCTGGATCAGGTAGAGTATGCTGGAAATGCCGTGCCAGGCGGCAAAGCGGTCACGAAACACGCTCTCCATCACCTCGCGCGGCAAGGCTTCTGCCTTCATTCGGGCCATCAGCGGCTGGATGCCGAACTGGCTGGCCACGGTCAGCGCCCCCATCACCAGCACCAGCCAGAAAACCGGATTCCTGAAAAACCGGCTCCCCGAGCGAATCAGGGTAAATGCCGTGAGATAGGCGGCACAGCCGATGCCGATCCAGCCGATCAGGGCGAACAGCCGCCCGGCGACCATGCCGGCCAGCTGCCGGTCGCCAAGGCTGGCGAAAAGCACGGGTGCCACAAGGTAACCGATCGCCCACATCCCCCCGACCCACAGGGTAATGGCCAGTAGATAGAGGGCTTCCGAAAATCGCCGCATCGGTCGGCCGCTTACTCGTAGCGGACGTCGATGATTTCGTATTCGCGAATGCCGCCCGGCGCCTGCACCTGGGCGATGTCGCCGGCGTACTTGCCGATCAGGGCGCGCGCCACCGGGGAATTGACGGATATCTTGCCGCGCTTGATATCCGCCTCGTCCTCGCCGACGATCTGGTAAGTCACCGTATCGCCGCTATCCTGATCTTCCATTTCGACCGTGGCCCCGAAGACACAACGGCCGTCGGCATCGAGCAACCTGGGGTCGATGATCTGGGCATTCGACAACTTGCCCTCGATTTCGGCAATGCGCCCTTCAATGAAACCCTGGCGCTCCTTGGCCGCATCGTATTCGGCATTTTCGGAAAGGTCGCCGTGCGAACGCGCTTCGGCGATGGCCGCCACGACATTCGGGCGATCTACCGTTTTCAGGCGATGCAGTTCTTCACGCAGCTTTTCGGCGCCGGTAACGGTCAGCGGGATCTTGCTCATCTCTTCTTCCAGCAAAAGCAAAACCGCCGGCGCCCGAAACGGGGCAACCCGGCGGTTCGGGTTGGTCTTAGTGAAGCTGCGAATGCAGCGTCTGGATCGGATAAACCACGAGTTCGCCCAGGTGACGGATCCCTTCGGCCGCGGCCTCGGCCCCCCAGATCGTCGTGTACATCGTCACGCGTGCCTGCAGACCTGAGGTCCGGATCGAACGGGAGTCGTTGATCGCACCGCGTTTTTCCTCGACAGTATTGATGATCAGCGCGATTTCGTCGTTCTTGATCATGTCGACAATATGCGGGCGGCCTTCGGTCACCTTGTTGACGGGTTGCACCGGCAGGCCGGCGGCTTCAATGGCATGGGCCGTACCACGCGTCGCAACCAGCTGGAATCCCGACTGATGCAAGTGCTTGGCAATTTCGATGGCCTTGGCCTTGTCGCTGTCCTTGACGGACAGGAAGGCCTTGCCCGACTTCGGCAGCTTGACGCCGGCCGCGAGTTGCGACTTGACGAAAGCCTCGGCAAAGGTGGTGCCGACCCCCATGACTTCGCCGGTCGACTTCATTTCCGGGCCGAGGATGGTATCGACGCCCGGGAACTTCACGAAGGGGAAGACGGCTTCTTTGACCGAGAAATACGGCGGGATGACCTCCTTGGTCACGCCCTGTTCCTTCAGGCTGCGGCCGGCCATGCAGCGCGCCGCGATCTTCGCTAGTTGCAGTCCGGTGGCCTTGGAGACGTAAGGCACGGTACGCGAGGCGCGCGGGTTCACTTCCAGCACGTAGACGTCGTTGTCCTTGATCGCAAACTGAACGTTCATCAGGCCGCAGACGTTGAGTGCCTTGGCCATCAACTTGGTCTGGCGGCGCAGTTCGTCCTGGATGGCAGGCGACAGGGAGTACGGCGGCAACGAGCACGCCGAATCGCCGGAGTGCACGCCGGCCTGTTCGATGTGTTCCATGACACCGCCGATGATCACTTCTTCGCCATCGGACAAGGCATCGACGTCGCACTCGACGGCGTCGTTCAGGAAGCGGTCGAGCAGAACCGGCGAGTCGTTGGAAACCTTCACCGCTTCGCGCATGTAACGTTCGAGATCCTTCTGCTCGTGAACGATTTCCATGGCCCGGCCGCCGAGCACATAAGACGGACGCACGACCAGCGGATAGCCGATTTCCTGCGCCAGACGCAGGGCTTCCTCTTCGGTGCGCGCCGTGCGGTTCGGCGGCTGCTTGAGGCCGAGGTCATGCAACAGCTTCTGGAAGCGTTCCCGGTCTTCGGCGATATCGATCGATTCCGGCGTCGTGCCGATAATCGGCACGCCATTGGCTTCCAGGGCCAGTGCGAGCTTCAACGGCGTCTGGCCGCCGTACTGGACGATGACGCCAACCGGCTTCTCGATGGCGCAGATTTCCAGCACGTCTTCCAGGGTCAGCGGCTCGAAATACAGGCGGTCGGAAGTGTCGTAGTCGGTCGATACGGTTTCCGGGTTGCAGTTGACCATGATGGTCTCGTACCCGTCTTCGCGCATCGCCATGGCGGCATGCACACAGCAGTAGTCGAACTCGATCCCCTGGCCGATGCGGTTCGGACCACCGCCCAGCACCATGATCTTTTTCTTGTCGGTCGGATTGGCCTCGCACTCGTCCTCGTAGGTCGAGTACATGTAGGCGGTGCCCGTGGCGAATTCGGCAGCACAGGTATCGACACGCTTGTAGACCGGACGTACCCCCAATTCCTGACGGCGCTGACGGAATTCGGACTCGGTCGTCTTCAGCAGATAGGCCAGGCGACGATCGGCGAAGCCCTTGCGCTTCAGGAAGCGGATTTCCTCGGCAGTCAGGGACGCAAAATCACGCTTCTCAACAGCCAGTTCGAGATCGACGATCTCCTTGATCTGCACCAGGAACCACGGGTCGATCCGGGTCAGCTCGAAAACCTTTTCGACCGACATGCCAATACCGAAGGCATCGGCGACATACCAGAGGCGGTCCGGCGACGGCCGGGCCAGCTGTTCGTCGATGGTTTCCGGATCGACCGACTTCAGGTTGAAGCCGTCGACACCGACTTCCAGCCCGCGCAGGGCCTTCTGCAGCGACTCCTGGAAGGTACGGCCGATGGCCATCACTTCGCCGACCGATTTCATCTGGGTAGTGAGGGTCGAATCGGCCTGCGGGAACTTCTCGAAGGCAAAACGCGGCACCTTGGTCACGACGTAGTCGATCGACGGCTCGAACGACGCCGGGGTCTTGCCGCCGGTAATGTCGTTGGCCAGCTCGTCCAGCGTATAGCCGACGGCCAGCTTGGCGGCGATCTTGGCGATCGGAAAGCCAGTGGCCTTGGAGGCCAGCGCCGAGGAGCGCGAGACGCGCGGGTTCATTTCGATGACGATGCAACGGCCATCCTTCGGATTGATCGCAAACTGCACGTTGGAACCGCCGGTATCGACGCCGATTTCGCGCAGCACGGCGATCGAGGCGTTGCGCAGCAGCTGGTATTCCTTGTCGGTCAGCGTCTGGGCCGGCGCGACAGTGATCGAGTCGCCGGTATGGACGCCCATCGGATCGAGGTTTTCGATCGAGCAGATGATGATGCAGTTGTCCGCCTTGTCACGGACCACTTCCATCTCGTACTCCTTCCAGCCGAGCAGCGATTCTTCGATCAGCAACTCGTTGGTCGGCGAGGCTTCGAGACCGCGCTTGCAGATGGTCTCGAACTCTTCCATGTTGTAGGCAATGCCGCCGCCCGTGCCGCCCAGCGTGAAGGACGGACGGATGATGGTCGGGAAACCGATCATGGCCTGCACCTGGTAGGCCTCTTCCATGCTGTGCGCCGTGGCCGACTTGGCGGAGCCGAGACCGATCTTGGTCATGGCATCCTTGAACTTCTGGCGGTCCTCGGCCTTGTCGATGGCTTCCTTGGAAGCGCCGATCAATTCGACGCCAAACTTCTCGAGCACGCCTTCGCGGTCGAGGTCGAGCGCGCAATTCAGTGCGGTCTGCCCACCCATCGTCGGCAGCAGCGCATCCGGGCGCTCCTTCTCGATGATCTTGGCGACGACCTGCCAGGTAATCGGCTCGATGTAGGTCACATCGGCCATTTCCGGATCGGTCATGATGGTTGCCGGATTGGAGTTGACCAGGATGACCTTGTAACCCTCTTCGCGCAGGGCCTTGCAGGCCTGGGCGCCGGAGTAATCGAATTCGCAGGCCTGACCGATGATGATCGGACCGGCGCCAATAATCAAAACACTCTTGATGTCTGTACGTTTCGGCATGTCTTAATCTCTCCCCTTATTGCGCGGGGTTCAGCGCTGCGACGCCACGCGTCATGCAGTCGAGGAAGCGGTCGAACAGGTAGGCCACATCGTGCGGGCCGGGGCTCGCTTCCGGATGCCCCTGGAAGGAGAAGGCCGGCACGTCGGTGCGGGCAATTCCCTGCAGGGAACCATCGAACAGCGAAACATGGGTCGCACGCAGGTTGGCCGGCAGCGAATCGCCATCGACGGCAAAGCCGTGGTTCTGGCTGGTGATCAGCACTTGGCCGGAATCGAGATCTTTCACCGGGTGATTGGCCCCATGATGGCCGAACTTCATTTTCAGCGTCTTGGCACCGGAGGCCAGTGCCAGCAACTGATGGCCGAGACAGATGCCGAAGGTCGGCACGCCACGCTCCAGGAATTCACGAATGGCCGCGATGGCGTAATCGCAAGGCTCCGGATCGCCCGGGCCGTTGGACAGGAAAACACCATCCGGTTGCATGGCCAGCACGTCGGCGGCCGGCGTTTGCGCCGGCACGACAGTCAGCCGGACACCCCGCTCGGCCAGCATGCGCAGGATGTTGCGCTTGACACCGAAATCGTAGGCCACGACATGGAAACGCGCTTCGGTACGCTGCTTGTAGCCTTGCAGCGTCCATTCCGCCTCATCCCACTCGTAGCCGGCCTTGGCCGAAACGACCTTGGCCAGATCCATGCCCGCCAGGCCCGGGAAGGCCTTGGCCATGGCCAGCGCCTTGGCTTCGTCGACCTCGCCAGCCAGGATGCAGCCGGCCTGCGCCCCCTTTTCGCGCAGGATGCGGGTCAGCTTGCGGGTATCAATACCAGAGATGGCAACGATGCCGTGCTTCTTCAGATAGGCGCCGAGGTCTTCCTCGCTACGCCAATTGGATGCGCGACGCGGCAGGTCGCGAATGATCAGGCCGGCGGCAAAATTGGCAGCGGATTCGAAATCCTCCGCGTTGCAGCCGGTATTACCAATATGCGGATAGGTCAGGGTGACGATCTGACGGCAATAGGAAGGATCGGTTAGGATTTCCTGATAGCCGGACATCGCGGTGTTGAACACCACTTCGCCACTGGTAACGCCATCGGCGCCGATGGATTGGCCCTTGAAAACCGTTCCGTCGGCGAGGGCAAGAATGGCGGGGGTGAATGAAGGCAGCAGCGACACGTCGGCTCTCCAAATATTTTCTGCTTGTTCATGTGCCAAGCGGGAAGGCTTTCGCCTCCCCGCTTGCGCTTTTTAACCTTTCTATTTTAGCCGAAAAAGGGCTTTTCAGGCAAATTCAAGGGATTACACGCGTTTGAACGTAGCGCTCGAACGCCGGTTTGATCAGGGCCATTTCGTCCACCAGGGCACCATACAGACACCGGCAGGCAGGCCAATCGACCCGTTCGACATCCCTCGTCGCCTGCTCGATCTCCCACGCCCGGCGCCGGGCATGCTCGGCATGGAACATTGCCAACAGGCTCTTCAAGGTGTGGGCATGCATGCGTGCCTCGTGCGCATCGGTGGCATCGATCGCGCCGCGCAAACGGCCCAGGCGGGCCTCCCACTCGCCCAGCAGCATGCCGGCCATCGTGGCCAGCAGCTCGGGCTCGCCGATATCCCGCAAGGCCGCTGCGAGATCGAGGCGCGCCGATGCCTCGCCCGCGACCGCATCGTCCGCGCCCCCTTCCAGCAGCATTCCGCCAACTCCGCGCGCCCGCTCCAGCGCGGCATGCAGCTCGTCCGGGCGAAGCGGCTTGGCAATATAGTCATTCATTCCGGCCTCGATGCAGCGCTCGCGATCGGAAGCCATCACGTTGGCCGTCATGGCAATGATGTAAACCGGCTTGAACTCCTGGGAGACAACCCAGCTCCGCCGCATCTCGCGCGAGCGGATTGCCTCGGTCGCCTCGATGCCGCCCATAACCGGCATCTGCATGTCCATCAGGATCACATCGAAATGCGCCTCATCGAACAGGTCGACCGCCTCTGCGCCATTATTGGCAATGGTCACCCGATGCGCATCTTTCTCGAGCAACCGCCTGGCCAACTCCTGATTGACCGGATTATCCTCGACGAGCAGAATTTTCAGCCCATCCGGCGCTTCGTCGGCCAGCCGCTGCTCGAAATCGACCTCGGACAGGGCGAATGGATCGAGCACCGCGGTGTCCTGTCCTTCGGCCAGCGCCAGCGCATCGGCCAGATCAGGGGCGCCGACCGGCTTGACCAGATGGGCCGAAACCCCGATCTCGCGCAACCGGGCCAGATCATGGCGCTGGTTTTCGGTGGTCAGCATGACCAGCAGCCTTTCCTTTCGCCCGGAGCGCCCCCAGCTCTCGGCCAGCGCAAATCCCGCCGGCGCATCCATGCTGGCATCGGCCACGATGTAATCGTATGGAAAATCGACCAGCCGACTGCGCTCGATTGCCGCAACAGCCGCTGCACCATCGGCCGACAACGAGGCCTGTATACCGTGGCGCTCGAGCAGTTCGACCAGATAGCGACCATTGTTGGCATTGTCGTCGATCACCAGGGCACGCCGCCCATCGTAGGAGACGGGGGGTGTCTCCCCTTGCAGCTCGGGCTCCATGCCAAAACGCCCGGTGAACGAAAAGAGCGCCCCCTGACCGGGCTGGCTTTCCAGCCAGATTCGACCATCCATCAGCTGCACCAGACGGGCACTGATGGCCAGACCAAGGCCGGTCCCGCCAAAGCGCCGGGTGGTGGACACGTCGGCCTGCGAGAAGGCCTCGAAGATGGCTTGCTGCTTGTCGGCCGGTACGCCGATACCGGTGTCGCGGATCGAGAAACGGAGAAAGACCGAGTGCTCCGTTCGCTGGTCGACTTCGACCTTGACCAGCACCTCCCCGGCTTCGGTGAACTTGATCGCGTTGCCAACCAGGTTGATGACCACCTGCCGCAAGCGTGTCGGATCGCCCACAATCCGGGCCGGCACATCGGGCCGCACATCGGCGATCAGTTCCAGACCCTTTTTGTGCGCTCCCACAGCAAGGACACGCACGGCCTCCAGAACGACATCATGCACCGAGAAGGGCAATGATTCGAACTCCACCTTGCCGGCCTCGATTTTCGAAAAATCGAGAATGTCGTTCACGATGGTGAGGAGCGCCTCGGCCGAGGATTTGACGGTTTTCAGGTAGTACGTCTGTTCGGCATCGAGCTCGGTATCCAGTGCCAGCTCGGTCATGCCGATGATGCCGTTCATCGGGGTGCGAATCTCATGACTCATATTGGCCAGGAAGGCGCCGCGCGCCCGGTTGGCCGATTCGGCGGCCTCCTTGGCGGAAATCAGCGCCGCTTCGGCCGCCTTCACCTCGCTGATGTCACGCTGCAACATGAGCACCCGGCTCGGCCGCCCCTCGGCATCGCGCGCCGCGACCGCTCCGCGCAACAGGAACCAGCGCCATTGACCGTCACGCGCCTTCATGCGGCATTCGGCCTGAAAATTGCCCTCTTGATTCTTCAGATGGGCATCGATCCGGGCCTGCAAGACACGCAAATCGTCGGGATGCACCAGACGTTGCCACTGGACAATGGCGTTATCGAAGTCGTCCTCGGCATAGCCGAGCATTTGCTTCCACTGGCGACCGGAATCGATGTTGCCGGTCACCAAGTTCCAGTCGGTCAAGGCATCCCCGGAGAGCCGGGCATACCAGCCGCTGAGGTTCATGCCGGCGTAGGCGCGATAAGCCGAATCAACCGTCGCAAGCAGCTTTTCCAGGCCATCGGCCAGCGCGCCCTGGTGCGCCGCCCGCGCCTGCTCAATCAACTGCCGGAGTTGCGGCTCGCCTTCGCCGCCGAAAATTTCCTGAAGCTGTTTTGCCAGCAGCCGGGATTTCATCGAGGATCAGCGCAAGCCGAGCACGTCCTGCATGTCGAACAGTCCGTTCCGACGGCCGGCCAGGAAGCACGCAGCGCGCAGGCTGCCCAGCGCATAGGGCATGCGGCTGCTCGCCTTGTGGGTGATTTCGACACGTTCGCCGATGCCGCAGAACATGACGGTATGGTCGCCGACGATGTCGCCGCCCCGCACCGTGGCGAAGCCGATGGTCGAAGGATCGCGCTCTCCGGTGACGCCTTCACGCCCATACACCGCACACGTTTCCAGGTCACGCCCGAGCGCGTTGGCGACAACCTCGCCCATGCGCAGGGCAGTCCCTGACGGGGCGTCGATCTTCATGCGGTGATGCGCCTCGACCACTTCGATGTCGTAGCCCTGATTCATGATGCGTGCCGCCATGTCGAGCAGCTTGAAGACGACATTGACGCCGACCGCCATGTTCGGGGCAAAAACGACGGGGATATCCTTCGCTGCCTCGGCAATGGCGGCCTTTCCGTCCGCCTCGAAGCCGGTGGTGCCAATGACCATGCCAACACCGGCCTGCCGGCAGAGCGCAAGATGAACCAGCGTGCCTTGCGGGCGGGTGAAATCAATCAGGACATCGACATTTTTCAGACCAGCCGCCACATCGCCGGTGACGACAACATCGGAAGCCAGTCCGACCAGTTCGCCGGCATTCTTGCCGATTGCCGGGCTGCCCGGCACATCGAAGGCAGCGCCGAGCACCACGCCCTCACCCTTCAGGGTTGCCTCAATCAGCATGCGGCCCATGCGGCCGCCGGCTCCCACGATACCAACACGTGTTTCGCTCATTCTAGAATCCAAAGATGTTCATGAAACGCCGGAACCAGCCCGGCTCCTCGCGCGGTGGCAAAGGCTTGTCGGCCGCCTCACCAGACAACGAGCCAAGATCGACCAGGCGGCTCCGATTGGCCGGCGTCGTCAGTTCTTCCGTCGAGGCGACGTCAACATCGCCACCGACCCGCTCCAGACGGTTGTCGGCATCGAAAAAGACGACGAACTTGCGCGACTCGACCTGGCCGGTCCGGCCATTCCGGTAGCTGTAAACATAATCCCAGCGCTGCTGGTGGAAGATATCGGCAACCATCGGCGTTCCCAGCAGGAAGCGGACTTGATCCTTGGTCTGCCCTGGCTTCAACTGGGCAACCATGTCCTGGGTCAGCACATTACCCTGCTGGATATCGATCTTGTATTCGTTGATGAAGCCCGGTTTCCAGGAGCAGGCGGCAAGCAGCGCGCAGGAAATGGCCAGGAGCGTGAGACGGGAACGACGCATTCGGAAATCCGGTTTTTGAATCGGCTTTGAAGCGGTATATCATACCCGAAATCGGCACCTCGCCCTGACAGAACAACTTCCGGAACTCCTGCCCATGAGCGATCCGCAAAGCCTCAAGAATATGGGGCTGAAAGCCACATTCCCCCGACTGAAGATTCTCGAATTGTTCGAGAAGAGCACCCAGCGCCACATGACGGCCGAGGACGTCTATCGCATGTTGCTGGCCGACAACATGGATATTGGCCTGGCCACCGTCTATCGCGTCCTCACCCAGTTCGAGCAGGCCGGCCTGCTCGAACGCCACTTCTTCGAATCCGGCAAGGCCGTGTTCGAGGTCAACCGTGGCAAGCACCACGATCACCTGGTCTGCGTCGAATGCGGCAAGGTCGAGGAATTCCTCGATCCGGAAATCGAGAAGCGTCAGAATGCCGTCGCCGAGGAGCGCGGCTTCACCATTCAGGACCACGCCCTCTATATCTACGGCAATTGCGCCGAGTGCGGCGCCAAGAAAAAGGCCTGAACACCCCGCCATGCCCAACCTGCTGACCGCCGACGCGGCGGCCTGGCTGTCTTCGGCCGGCGCTACCTATCTGTTGATCGCGCTGGCCGAATTCGGCGACAAGAGCCAGCTCGTCTGCATGACGCTGGCTGCCCGCCATCGCGGCCTGCCGGTGGTGCTCGGCGCGATCGCTGCGTTTGCCGTGCTCAACCTGCTTGCCGTGCTGTTTGGTGCGGCAGTTGCCGCTTGGCTGCCCGATTGGCTGGTGACCGCTGCCGTCGCCCTGCTCTTTGCCTGGTTCGGCATCGCCGCGCTGCGCTTCGAGGAGGAGGGCGACGAAGAGTTCGAGGAAAAGCCGGGACATGGTGTTTTCGCCACCACCTTCCTGATGATTTTCCTGGCCGAGTTCGGTGACAAGACACAGATCGCCGTCGCCGGCCTGGGCAGTACGGCCGATGCGACGGCAACCTGGGTGGGCGGCACGCTGGCGCTGGCAACGACCTCGCTGCTCGGGGTCTATGCCGGGCGTCGCCTGCTCAACCGACTGCCGCTGCACTGGATTCACCGCATCAGCGGCGTCTTTTTCCTGCTGCTCGCCCTGCTCGCCGGACTGCGCCTGGCTGGCGCAATCTGACTCAGGCCGGCCGCCGCAACAGTTCGCTGGCGTGCTGCCGGGTGAGCTCGGTAATTTCCACGCCGCCCAGCATGCGCGCGATTTCCTGTACCCGGCCAGCCGGATCGAGCGGCTGGATGGTGCTCAAGGTGACACCATCGCGCGCCGCCTTGCTGACCTGCCACTGCCAGTCGGCCTGCGCGGCAACCTGCGGCAGATGGGTGACGCACAGCACCTGGCGCTCGCGCCCCAGTTCGCGCAACAAGCGACCGACGATCTCGGCGACACCGCCGCCGATGCCGACGTCAACTTCATCGAAAATCAGGGTCGGCACGCTGGCCGAGCGCGAGGTCAGCACCTGGATCGCCAGGCTGATGCGCGACAACTCCCCGCCGGAAGCGACTTTGGCCAGCGGCCGGGCTTCACTGCCGGCCAAGCCGCCGATGCGGAATTCGACCTGCTCCAGCCCCTGCGCCGAACCGCCTTCGACAGCCGGCAAAGCCACCTCGAAACGACCGGCCGACAGGGCGAGCTGGCGCATGACATCGCTCACGGCCCGGCCCATTTCCCCGGCTGCCTTCTGGCGCCCGGCCGAGAGCGTTTCAGCCAGTTCCAGGTAAGCCGTGCGCGTCGCCGCAACCTTGGCTTCCAGGGCAGCCAGATCGGCGGTTTCATCGAGTTCGGCGAGGCGCTGCCGCCACGCGCCGAGCAGCCCGGGCAACTCGGCCGGCTGCACACGGTATTTGCGGGCATGGGCCATGACGGCATCCATCCGGCGCTCGACCTCGGCGAGCCGGGACGGATCGAGGTCGACCCGGTCGGCGTAACGGCGCAGGGTCGACACGGCCTCCGACAACTCGGCCTGCACGGAACCCAGCAATTCGGCGACCTCGGCCAGTGCCGGGTCGTACTCGGCGAGCCCGGCCAGTCGGGTGGTCACGCTGTCGATCTGCCGCTCGCAGGCGGCATCGCCCTCGGCCAGCACCGCGAGGGCGAACTGGGCCCCTTCGATCAGGCTGGCGGCATGCCCAAGCCGGCGATGTTCGACATCAAGTGTCGCCCATTCGTCTTCAGCAAAGGCCAACGCATCGAGTTCGTCAATCTGCCATTGCAATTGCTCGCGTTCGCGCTGCAAGGCGTCGGCCCCTGCGCTGGCCGCGCGCAGTTGCTGCTCGGCCTCGCGCCAGGCTTTCCAGGCTCCGGCCACTGCCTTGGCCAGGGCCGAGAGGCCGGCATGGGTATCGAGCAAGGTGCGCTGGGCATCAGCGCGCAACAGGGACTGATGGGCGTGCTGGCCGTGGATATCGACCAGCCACTCACCGACTTCACGCAACTGCTGCACGGTCGCCGACGAGCCATTGATGTAGGCCCGTGACCGGCCACCGGCGTCAACCACACGGCGGAGCATCAATTCGCCGTCCGTGTCGAAATCGTTGGCCCCCAGCCAGGCGACGACCTCGGGCAGTCCGCCGATCTCGAAGCTGGCTGCCACGTCGGCCTTGGCGCATCCCGAACGGACGACGCCGGCGTCGGCCCGCTCACCCAGGGCCAGGGCCAGCGCATCGATCAGGATGGATTTGCCGGCACCGGTCTCGCCGGTCAGGGCGCCGAAACCACCGGCGAATTCGAGCTCCAGCCGGTCGACGATGACGAAATCCTTGATGGTCAGTTGGCGCAGCATCAGTGCCCCTTCGGCCGTTCGCTCCACTGCAGCTTCTGGCGCAGCATGGCGAAATAGCTGTAGCCCGGCGGGTGCAGGAAGCAGATCTTGTGTTCGGAACGGCGCAAGCGAACCGAATCGCCCGGCAACAGGTCGAGCGTCACCTGGCCGTCGAAGTGCACGCGCGGATCGTCGGCGGACACGATGCGCAACTCGATGTCGGTATTGTCGTTGATGATGATCGGCCGGTTGGTCAGGGCATGCGGGCACAGCGGCACGAGCGCAATGCCGGTCAGCGTCGGATTCAGGATGGGGCCTCCGGCCGACATGGCATAGGCGGTCGACCCGGTGGGCGTCGACACCACCATGCCGTCCGCTCGCAGGTTGTAGATGAATTCGCCGTTGATGAACAACTCGAATTCGATCATCCGGCCGATGGCGCCCTTGTCGATCACCACGTCGTTGAGCGCCATGTTGGCGGCAATTTCCTTGCCGTCGCGCATCACTTCGGCCGCCAGCAACATCCGGTTTTCCGGCGTGAAACGGCCGTCGAGCAAATCGTCCATGGTGGTCAGCATGTCGTCGCGGGCAATATCGGTCATGAAACCCAGGCGGCCCTGGTTGACACCAACCAGGGGCACGCAGTAACGGGCCAGACGGCGCGCTGCGTTGAGCATGGTGCCATCGCCCCCGAGCACGATGGCCAGATCGGCATGAGCGCCGATATCGTTGAAGCCGCACGTCACCCAGCGCGACAGGTCGACCTTCTTGCCGATGTTCTCGGCCGTCTCGCGTTCGATGAAGACCGACACGCCGCGCTCGTAGAGATATTCGGCCAGACGGCGCAGGGATTCGGCAATTTCCTGGCTGTGGTATTTGCCGACCAGCGCGATGGTCCGTGGGGAGCGGTAAGATGCGAAGCCTCGGTTCATGGGGCCGAATTCTTGCATAAAAACAGCTTGCAGCGCGCGCCGCGCTTTTTTGTACAATCGGACCATGCTCGATGAACGCGCCCGCACCCTGTTAAAGACCTTGGTCGAACACTACATTGCCGACGGACAGCCGGTCGGTTCGCGCGCCCTTTCCAAGTTTTCCGGCCTCGACCTGTCACCGGCGACGATCCGCAACGTGATGGCCGATCTCGAGGAAGCCGGTTTCGTCGCCAGTCCGCACACCTCGGCTGGCCGCATCCCGACGGCGCGCGGCTATCGCTTGTTCGTCGACAGCCTGCTCACCGTGCAGCCGATGGAAGCCCGGCAGATCGGGCAACTGGAAGAGGCCCTGCAAGGCCGGCCGTCGAGCCAGATCATTGCCAGCGCCTCGCAACTGCTCTCCAGCCTGACCCATTTCGCCGGCGTCGTGGTCGCCCCCCGCCGGCCGAGCAGCCGCATCCGGCAGATCGAGTTTCTCAGCCTGGCCGAAAAACGGGTACTGCTCATCATTGTCACGGCCGATGGCGACGTGCAGAATCGCATCGTGACAACCGACCGCGCCTATTCGGCCAGCGAATTGACCAGCGCAGCCAACTACCTGACCCAGAACTTCGCCGGCCTCGATTTCGAACAGATGCGCCAGCGCCTGTCGGCCGAGATCCAGCAATTGCGCGACGACATCAAGCCCTTGATGAACCTGGCGCTGGAAGCCGGCGATGCCGCGCTGACGGAAAACGCGACGCCCTATGTCATTTCCGGCGAGAAGAACCTGCTCGACGTCGAGGAATTGTCGTCCAACATGAAACGCCTGCGCGAGTTGTTCGACCTCTTCGAACAGCGTTCGAGCCTCATGCGCCTGCTCGATGTCTCGAACCGGGCGGAAGGCGTCCAGATTTTCATCGGTGGCGAATCGGGCATTGCCCCGCTCGACGAATGCAGCGTGATCGCCGCGCCCTACACCGTCGATGGCCAGGTGGTCGGCTCACTCGGCGTCATCGGCCCGACCCGCATGGCTTACGAGCGCGTCATCCCGATCGTCGATATCACCGCCCGCCTGCTGTCGAGCGCCCTTTCCTCCAAATCGGATTCCTGATGCCCCGCTATTTACCGGAACCGCCGTACCGCCACGGCACCCCGGCGACCACTGCGATCGTCCTCGTCAACCTGGGCACACCGGACGCGCCCACCGCTCCCGCGCTGAAACGCTACTTGCGCCAGTTCCTCTCCGACCCGCGTGTCGTCGAGATTCCCAAGGCGCTCTGGTGGCTGATCCTGAACGGCATCGTTCTCAATATCCGTCCCAGGAAATCGGCGGCCAAGTACGCCACCGTCTGGATGACCGAGGGTTCGCCGCTGCGCGTCCATACCGAGCGTCAGGCCAAGCTGCTCAAGGGCCTGCTCGGCCAGCGCGGCCATCAGGTGGGGGTCGTCCATGCCATGCGCTACGGCACGCCATCGGTGGCCGACGTGCTCACCCGACTGCAAGCCGACGGCACTCGCCGTATCCTGATCTTGCCAATGTATCCCCAGTACGCCGCGAGCACGACGGCGACCGTCGTGGACGAAGCCGCCCGCTGGCTGCTGCAGACGCGCAACCAGCCGGAAATGCGTTTCGTGCGCAACTTCCACGACCAGGAAGGCTATCTCTCCGCCCTGGAAAAATCGGTTCGCCGCCACTGGCAGGCGCAGGGTTCGTTGGACGAGCAGGACCGCCTGCTGATCAGCTTTCACGGTCTGCCGAAGCGCAGCCTCGACCTGGGCGACCCTTACTTCTGTGAATGCCACAAGACCGGCCGCCTATTGGCCGAGCGCCTGAACCTGCGCCCGGAGCAATACCGGATCTGCTTCCAGTCACGCTTCGGCAAGGCGGAATGGCTGCAGCCATACACTGCACCGACACTGGCGGAATGGGGAAGCCAGGGGGTCCGGCGGGTCGATGTCATCTGCCCCGGCTTCGTCGCCGATTGTCTGGAAACCCTGGAAGAAATTGCCCAGGAGGGCCGCGACGATTTCCTCAAGGCCGGCGGCCGGGAATACCACTACATCCCGGCGCTGAACGAGGACGATGCCTGGATCGCAGCGCTGGCCGATCTGGCCGAGCAGCACCTGGCCGGCTGGCCGACGCGTACGGCGGCCGACCCGCAGGATCTGGCGATCAGCGCCCGGCAGGCAAGCCAATACGGGGCGCCGACTTGAATATCCGGCAGGCGCCCCTATATCAGCAAAACCTGATTATCGGAGCCAGCCATGTCTGAAAGCCTGCACGTCGTCTGCCCGCATTGCGCGGCGGTCAACCGCATCCCGTCCACCAAGCTGGGCGACGCACCGAATTGCGGCCAATGCAAGCAGCCGCTGTTCGCCGGGCAGCCGCTGGCGCTGGGGGCAGCCCTTTTCGACCGCCACCTGACGCGGAACGACCTGCCGCTCGTCGTCGATTTCTGGGCACCCTGGTGCGGGCCATGCCGCATGATGGCGCCCACTTTCCACCAGGCGGCCATGGACCTTGAACCCCATGCCCGGCTCGCCAAGGTCAATACCGAGGCGGAACCACAGCTCGCCGCCCGCTTCAACATCCGTAGCATTCCGACGCTCGCCATTTTTTCAGGGGGGCGTGAAATTGCCCGCCAGAGCGGGGCGCTCGACCTCAACACGCTAAAACGCTGGATAGCGCCGCATCTCAGGCGCCCTTAACTTCCCTGCCCCGGGGCCGTTAACCATCAGGTAGAAGCAAACCTGCCCGGAGGCCTCCATGAAAATCGCCACGTCCAGCCTGCACATGGCCTCGTCGCACGCCAGCCTGCAGCAGCATGAAATCCAGGAACGTCTGACGATGTGGGTCGGCCAGCGGCCCGGAGAGCAAAACACCGCGCCGCCGGCCGAGCGGGAGACAGTGCGTCTGTCCGACGCCGGCAAGGCCGCGGCAGAAGCCGAGACGAGCGGTGACATCACAAACGACAAGGCAACCGACGGCGATCCCCGCCTGAACCTGATTCGCGCGCTGATCGAAACGCTGACCGGGCGCCGGATCGAGATTTTCGAGGCGACCGATTTACCGGCCTCGCCCCCGGAAG
Organism: Azonexus sp.; assembly: GCA_046297855.1. GTDB lineage: Bacteria > Pseudomonadota > Gammaproteobacteria > Burkholderiales > Rhodocyclaceae > Azonexus. The sequence goes on along the minus strand of JBKBHB010000006.1, from coordinate 63,837 downwards.
CCCCCGTGGCAGGCGACCCTGCCGCGCCTCAGGCGTCAGGGAACGGAGCGGTCGGCTGGGGCTTGGTTTATGACCGCCAGGAATCCTATACGGAAACCGAGGAGACCCGCTTCTCGGTCAGTGGCCAGGTCCGTACGGCGGATGGCCGGGAAATCGCCTTCGACCTTAGCTTGAGCATGGCGCGTGCCTACCATGAGGCATCCAGCTTCAGCCTGCGTCTGGGCGATGCGGCCCGCAAAACCGACCCGCTGGTCCTCAATTTCTCCGGCACGGCAGCCCAGCTGACCGATCTGCGCTTTGCCTTCGACCTGAATGCCGACGGCCGGACGGAGCAGATCAACTTCGTCGCACCGGGCAGCGGCTTCCTGGTTTTCGACCGCAACGGGGATGGCAAGATCAACGACGGACGCGAACTGTTCGGCCCGAGCACGCAGGACGGTTTTCAGGAATTGGCGGCACTGGACGATGACCGGAACGGCTGGATCGACGAGAACGATGCGGCATTCGCGCAGTTGCAGCTGTGGACACGCGACCGCGATGGGCAGGACCGTCTGCAATCGCTGGCCGAGGCCGGGGTGGGCGCCATCGCGCTGACCCGGATCGCAACGCCCTTCGACATCAAGAACAACGCCCATCAATTGCTCGGTCAAATTCGCAATTCCGGGATATTTTTGCAGGAAAACGGCACGACTGGCACAATTCAGCAAATTGATCTGACTGCCTGACACACCGGGGCAGCATTGTGCAGGGGAGTTCCGATGCCGCGCATCGCCGATTTGAAGATTTGGGTTCGCATCACTGCCGCCATCTGGGTCGTGCTGGCCATCATCTGGGCCGGCGCCATTGTCTGGACGACACACGTCAATCGCGAAACGGCCATTCGCCAGGCCCAGGACTTTTCGCAAAGCATTCACGAAATGACCATGGCCGGCCTGACCGGCATGATGATCACCGGCACGGTCGGTCAGCGCGAGGTTTTCCTCGACCAGATCAAGCAGTTGTCGATCATCAAGGATCTGCATGTTGCCCGTGGCGAAGCCGTGACCCAGCTCTACGGCCCGGACACCAAGCATGCGCGCGAACTGAACGCGCTTGAAAAGCAGGTCATGGCAACCGGCACGCCGTACATGGCAGTGGAAACGGCGGAGGGCAGCTCCTTCCTGCACGTCATCAATCCGACCAAGGCTGCCCGGAACTACCTTGGCAAGGACTGCATCGCCTGCCACCAGGTGCCGGAAGGCACGGTACTCGGCGTGGTCAGCATGAAGGTGTCGCTCGACTCGGTCGAGTCCGAGGTGGCCGCCTTCCGCCTGAAAATTGCCGGCGTCGCGGTGATCGCGCTCGGCGCCCTGCTCGTCATCATCTACCTGATCACCCACCAGTTCGTGACCCGGCCACTCGACGAGCTGCGCAAGGGGCTCTCCGACATTGCCCGCGGCGAAGGCGACCTGACCCGCCGCCTGCCGATCCAGGGCAAGGATGAAGTGGGCCAGTCGGCCCAGGTCTTCAACGAAATGATGGATAACTTTACCCAGCTCGTCCGCCAGGTGCGCGACGCCGCCGCCCAAGTGTCGACGCGGGTCAGTGCGCTTTCCGACAGTGCCGACCGGGTGACGCAGAGTTCGTACCTGCAGAACGAAAAATCTAGTCACGCGGCAGCCGCAGTCGAACAACTGGTATCGAGCATTTCCGCCATCGCCCAGAGCGCCGAACATGTCCAGCACCAGTCGCAGGAAAGCCTGGCCCGGGCAAACGAAGGCAGCCGCAACCTGGAAACCCTGCTCGGCGAGATGAACGTCGTCGAGCGGGCCGTCCGCGAAATGGCCGACTCGGTCAACAACTTCGTGCACAACACCGAAGCCATTACGCAGATGACCCGCGAGGTCAAGGACATTGCCGAACAAACCAACCTGCTCGCCCTCAATGCGGCTATCGAGGCCGCCCGCGCCGGCGAACAGGGACGCGGCTTTGCCGTGGTGGCCGATGAGGTGCGCAAGCTGGCTGAAAAATCTTCCCGCTCGGCCAGCGAAATCGACACCATCACCGCCAGCCTGAGCGCGCAATCCGTTTCTGTCCGGCGCAGTATCGAAGCCGGACTGGAGCATCTCGACGCCAGCCAGACGGCCGTCGCCGCCGTCTCGAGCGTCTTGCAGGCAGCCAACGGCTCCGTCAGCGAAGTCGGACACGGGCTCGACGCCATTGCCGCCGCCACCGACCAGCAGCGTCGCTTCTCCGGTGAAGTCGAATCCAGCATCGAGGCGATTGCCGGCATGGCCCGCGAGAACTCCGGCACAGTCGAACAGACCGCCAGCGCCGCCCATGACCTGAAGCGGCTGGCCGATAGCCTGGCCGGCCTGGTCGGACGGTTCAAGGTTTAACAGGGAACCAGGTCCATCACGGCAGCCCGTGATGGACACTGCGCCTCACATCGGCGCCAGTTCGAGGTCCAGGCCGCCGCCGGGCTTGCCCGACCCGCCCAGCTGAGAGGCCGACAGGCTCTGTACCGCCGGCATCCCTTGTGCCGCGGCAATCCGGTTGACCTCGCGCAGACGCTTGATCATGCGGCTGAGCAGTGCGTTGCGCATGCGTTCCATCAACTCTTCCGACGACAGGGCGAGCGCGGCTGCGTTGATTTCAAGGAACAGGGTGGGCTCCAGCGTCACGGCCGTCGCGCAGCGCAAATCGCTGGACGGGTGCAGGAAGGCGACTTCACCGACCGGCTCGCTGGGTCCCAGACGGCACAGTGCCTTGCCTTCGATCGAGACTTCGACCGAACCGGACACAATGACGCCAAAGAACTTGCTGCGCTCCCCCTCGCGGATCAGCGCGACATTCGGCGAAACCTCCCGCCAGACTGCAACGCGCAGGACTTCCCAGATTTCGATGTTCTCGAACTCGGTGAAAAACTCCAGTTTGCGCAAGGTTTCGAAGTGCCGGGTATCCTCGACCGTCGAGTCCTCATCGACCAGCTGGTAGCGCACGGCCGACAAATCCTTGGCCATTTCGGCGCCATTCCGGTAGCGGTTGTAGAGATCCTTTTCCAGCGCCCGCTTCAGGATGGCGTTCAGCCCCTCCGGCAGATCGGGACGCAACGAGGTCACCGAAGGTGCCTCGGTATTGACGATCCGGTAGATCAGCGTTGCCTGGTTATTGGCGCGGAACGGCAGGCGGCCGGTCAGCAGCTGAAAGAGGACGACGCCCAGCGAGTAGAGGTCGGTCTTCTGGTTGAGCGGGTAATTCTTGATCTGTTCGGGTGACATGTAGGCAGGCGAACCCACCCCCATGATGAAGGTGGAATCCCGGTCCAGATCCTTGTTCATGTTCAGCGCCAGGCCAAAGTCGGCGATCTTGGCTTCGTCGTTCGCGGCGACCATGATGTTGGCCGGCTTGATGTCGCGATGGATGATGCCCTGTCGATACGCCGCATCGAGCGCCATGCAGCATTTGAAGATAATGCCGATGACGCGGTGCATCGGCAGCAGCCTGTCGATCCGCGTATGTTCCTCGAGCGAGAAGCCCTGGACGTACTCCATCGCCAGATAAGCGAAATCCTGCTCGACCACCGCCTCGTAAACCTGCACGATGTTCGGGTGATTCAGTCGCTTGGCCACCATTCCCTCGTTCTGGAACAGCTTGCGCATGCGGCGCGACATCGCCCCGCCATCCTTCCCGAACTGGATCACCTTGACAGCGACCTGGCGGCCGGCATCCGGATCATCGCAAAGGTAGACCGTGGCGGTCGCTCCCTTGCCAAGCTCCCGAATCACGCGGTATTTGCCGATCGTTTCCATGGGCGATATTTGAGAAGAATGCAGGGATTCATCGTAGCACGCCCCATTCGAGGCGGCGGCAGTTTCCTGCGCAAAGAAATTATCCGGCAGGGGCTTGAAAGTACCAAACACGCCCCCAAATACCGGAAAGATTTTTTGGAGAAACGCGTATGTCCACCCCCGAAAACACCCAGGAAGCCATGCTGGGCAACGAACCGGTCACCGAGCAACCGGCGGCTGCCGAGGCCGCACCGGCTGAACACGTCGACACCATGCCGAGCCTCGAGGAGCAGATCAAAACCCTCGAACTGAAAGCGGCCGAGCACTACGATGCCTGGCTGCGCGCCAAGGCCGAAAGCGAAAACATCCGCCGTCGCGCCCAGGAAGATATTGCCAAGGCCCACAAATTCGCCGTCGAGAAATTCGCCGGCGAGTTGCTGGCCGTCAAGGACAGTCTGGAAGCCGCGCTCGCCGTCCAGGAACAGACCGTCGACAGCTTCAAGTCCGGCGTCGAGCTGACCCTGAAGCAATTGATCGCCGCGTTCGAAAAGAACGCCCTGCACGAAGTCAATCCGGCCGGCGAAAAATTCGATCCACACAAGCATCAGGCCATCGGCATGGTCGATTCCGAGCAGGAAGCCAACACCGTGGTCACCGTGCTGCAAAAAGGCTACACGATCGCCGACCGCGTGCTGCGTCCGGCGCTGGTCATGGTCGCCAAGGGCAAATAAACACTTGAAAACGTCGGGGTGAAACCCCAATTCACGAACATCAGCCATTCATCTTAAGGAAACCAACATGGGCAAGATCATCGGTATCGACCTCGGCACCACCAACTCCTGCGTCGCCATCATGGAAGGCGGCCAGCCGAAGGTCATCGAAAACGCAGAAGGTGCACGCACCACCCCGTCCATCATCGGCTACACCGAAGACGGCGAAATCCTGTGCGGCGCCCCGGCCAAGCGTCAGGCCGTGACCAATCCGAAGAACACGCTGTACGCCGTCAAGCGCCTGATCGGCCGCCGCTTCGAAGAGAAGGAAGTGCAGAAGGACATCGCCCTGATGCCCTACAAGATCGTCAAGGCCGACAACGGCGACGCCTGGGTGGAAGTGCGTGACAAGAAGATCGCCCCGCCGCAGGTTTCTGCCGAAGTGCTGCGCAAGATGAAGAAGACCGCCGAAGACTACCTCGGCGAGGAAGTCACCGAAGCCGTCATCACCGTGCCGGCCTACTTCAACGACAGCCAGCGCCAGGCGACCAAGGACGCCGGCCGCATCGCCGGTCTGGAAGTCAAGCGCATCATCAACGAGCCGACCGCCGCAGCGCTGGCTTTCGGCATGGACAAGTCCTCGTCCAAGGACAAGAAGATCGCTGTCTTCGACCTCGGCGGCGGCACCTTCGACATTTCGATCATTGAAATCGCCGACGTCGATGGCGAAAAGCAGTTCGAGGTGCTGGCCACCAACGGCGACACCTTCCTCGGCGGCGAAGACTTCGACCAGCGCCTGATCGACTACATCATCAGCGAATTCCAGAAGGAGTCCGGCGTCGACCTGAAGAAGGACGTGCTCGCCCTGCAGCGCCTGAAGGAAGCCGCCGAAAAGGCCAAGATCGAGCTCTCGTCCAGCCAGCAGACCGAAGTCAACCTGCCCTACATCACCGCCGACGCCACCGGCCCGAAGCACCTGGCGCTGAAGATCACCCGCGCCAAGTTCGAGTCGCTGGTCGACGAACTGATCGAGCGCACCGTGCCCCCCTGCCTGACTGCCCTGAAGGATGCCGGCTGCAAGGTCTCCGACATCGACGACGTCATTCTGGTCGGTGGCCAGACCCGCATGCCCAAGGTTCAGGAAAAGGTCAAGGAAGTCTTCGGCAAGGAGCCGCGCAAGGACGTCAACCCGGATGAGGCCGTCGCCGTCGGCGCCGCCATCCAGGGCGGCGTGCTGCAAGGCGAAGTCAAAGACGTGCTGCTCCTGGACGTCACCCCGCTGTCGCTCGGCATCGAAACGCTGGGTGGCGTGATGACCAAGCTGATCCAGAAGAACACGACGATCCCGACCAAGGCCTCGCAGGTCTTCTCCACTGCCGACGACAACCAGGCGGCCGTCACCATCCACGTCCTGCAAGGGGAACGTGAAATGGCCTCCGGCAACAAGAGCCTCGGCCAGTTCAACCTGGAAGGCATCCCGCCGGCGCCGCGCGGCACGCCGCAGATCGAAGTCACCTTCGACATCGACGCCAACGGCATCATGCACGTCACGGCCAAGGACAAGGCCACCGGCAAGGAAAACAAGATCACCATCAAGGCCAACTCCGGCCTCTCCGAGGAAGAAATCCAGCGCATGGTGAAGGACGCCGAACTGCACGCCGAAGAGGACAAGAAGGCGCACGAGCTGGCCGACGCCCGCAACCAGGCTGACGGCATGGTGCACATGGTCAAGAAGTCGCTGGCCGAATACGGCGACAAGCTCGATGCCGGCGAGAAGGAAGCCATCGAGAAGGCGATCAAGGATGTCGAGGACGTGCTGCGCGACGGCGACAAGGATGTCATCACCGCCAAGACCGAAGCCCTGTCGGCCGCGGCCCAGAAACTGGGCGAGAAGATGTATGCCCAGCAGCAGGCCCAAGGTGCAGCCGCCGGGGCCGGCGCCCAGCCGCAAGGCGAGAAGACCGTCGAAGGCGATGTCGTCGATGCCGAATTCACCGAAGTAAACAAGGACAAGAAGTAAGCCTTGCCAGAACGGTGTGGCGCCGAGCCTTCCGGAACCTCCGGCGGCGCTCGGCGCCTTTGTCACTTAGACGGGACTGAACATGTCTAAACGCGATTTTTACGAGATTCTCGGCGTCAACCGCGACGCGTCCGACGACGAGATCAAAAAGGCCTACCGCAAGCTGGCCATGAAATACCATCCGGATCGCAATCCGGACAACCCGGCGGCCGAGGAGAAGTTCAAGGAAGCCAAGGAAGCCTACGAAATCCTGTCGGACAGCCAGAAGCGTGCGGCTTACGACCAGTACGGCCATGCCGGCGTCGACCCGCAGGCCGGCATGGGGGCCGGCGGTTTCGGCGGCGGCGGTTTTGCCGACGCCTTCGGCGGCATCTTTGACGAAATCTTCGGTGGGCGCGGCGGCGGTGGCGGACGCTCGAACATCTACCGCGGCGCCGATCTGCGCTATAACCTGGAAATCACGCTGGAGCAGGCAGCGCACGGCACCGAGACCAAGATCCGCATCCCGACCATGGAGGAATGCGACGTCTGTCACGGCTCCGGCGCCAAGGCCGGCACCCAGCCCAAAACCTGCCCGACCTGTAACGGCTCCGGCCAGGTGCGTCTGCAACAAGGCTTTTTCTCGATCCAGCAGACCTGCCACAAATGCCACGGCACCGGCCGCTTCATCGCCGATCCGTGCAAATCCTGCGGCGGTGCCGGCCGGGTCAAGCAGCACAAGACGCTGGCCGTCAAGATTCCGGCCGGCGTGGATGAAGGCGATCGCATCCGGCTGGCCGGCGAAGGCGAGCATGGTGTCAACGGCGGCCCGCCGGGCGACCTTTACGTGCAGATTCACCTGAAACCGCATCCGGTTTTCCAACGCGATCACAACGACCTGCATTGCGAGATGCCGATTTCCTTCACCACCGCCGCCCTGGGTGGCGAGATCGAAATCCCGACCCTGGATGGCGCCGCCGCCATCCGGATTCCGCCGGAAACCCAGTCCGGCCGGGTCTTCCGACTGCGCGGCAAGGGCATCAAGGGCGTCCGCAGCCATGCGCACGGCGACCTGATGTGTCATGTCGTCGTCGAAACCCCGGTCAACCTGACCGAACGCCAGAAAGAATTGCTGCGCGAACTGGAAGAGAGCAGCAAGGACAACTCCGGCAAGCACAATCCACGCTCCAAGTCGTGGATGGACAAGGTCAAGGAGTTTTTCGGCGACTGAGCCAGCCCCGGTCGGCCAGGCAAGCCCCCCGCGCCCCGCGAGCAATCCCGGGGCGCTTTTTATTGCCGGGACGGCGCTTGTCCGTCGCCATCCGGCACGGCAGGCGGCTTTCCAGCGCTTTGCCGTGACAACGGCAAGCCTTTCCGCCCCTATAATGCGTGGATTCTTTCGGCCTTGAGAGCGAGAAACTCATGAAAGCGATTCGCCACATCCTGTCTGCCTGCCTGATCGGCATCGCGGCCTTGCCCGCCGCCTTTGCCGAAACCGGCGTCACCGACAGCACGATCAGCCTCGGCATGTCCGTGCCCTTGTCCGGCCCGGCCAGTGCTCATGGTCAGGCGCTGAAGAATGTGATCAACGCCTATTTCGAACAGGTCAACAAAAATGGCGGCGTCAACGGACGCAAGTTGCAACTGACCGTGCTCGACGATGCGTACGATCCGGAAAAAACGGTGGCCAACACCCGGACACTGATCGACACCAACAAGGTGTTCGCGCTGATCGGCTACTACGGCTCCAATGCAATCACCGATGCCATGAACAAGGTCTTCGGCCCGGCCAAGGTGCCCCTGATCGGCGGCATTTCCGGCGCCATGTCGCTACGCCAGCCGCCGGCCAGCAACCCGAACAACCGCTATCTGTTCATCCAGCGCGCCAGCTACGCCGACGAAGCGGAAGCGATCGGCACGCAACTGGCCACCCTTGGCCTAAAAAACATCGCCGTTTTCTACCAGAACGACGGTTTCGGCCAAGCCGGTCTCGACGGCCTCACTCAGGCGCTGAAGAAACACAACCTGACGCCCTCGGCCACCGCCAGCGTCGAACGCAATTCCGAAGATATCGCCAAGGCCGTCGAAACCATCGCCAAGGCGGCCCCGCAGGCCGTCGTCATGGTGACCCTGCACAAACCGACGGCAGCAATGGTCAAGGCCCTGCACCAACGCAACCAGAACCCGATGTTCATGACCCTGTCGCCAGTCGGTGCCGAGCAACTGACCCAGGAACTGGGCAACGATGCCCGCGGCATCGGCATCTCGCAAGTCATGCCCTACCCGTGGAACGACACCCTGCCCATCGCCAAGGAATACCAGCATTTCGTCGGCAAGCAGGGGACATACTCCTACATGGGCATGGAAGGCTTCATCATCGCCAAGCTGGCCGTCGAAGCCCTCCGCAAGGCCGGCGGCAAGGATCTGAGCCGCGAAAAACTCATCTCGACGCTGGAGGGGATGAGTCAGGATTTTGGCGGCTATCGCATCAGTTTCGGGCCCAACAACCATGCCGGCTCACATTTCGTCCAGCTGACGGTGATCGGCGCGGGCGGCAAGTTGATGAAATAACTTCTTCGGCCGGACAGCAAACGGGCGAGCGCCAGAGGCCCCGCCCGTTTTTCATGCACCGACGGATTTTTCTGTAAGCCCGTCGTCAGGAAAGCACACCATTGTTCACCGTGCCCCAATCCACATCCCACATAAGGCAACGGAGACAATGAGATCCTTTCGCAACGCACTGTTCGCCAGCTTGCTGGCCCTGGGCCTGAGCCAGGCCCACGCCGACGATGGTGTGACCGACACCAGCATCACCCTCGGCATGTCCGCCCCCTTCACCGGTCCGAACGGACTGTATGGCATGCAGATGCGGGAGGCGATGACAGCCTATTTCGATCAGGTTAACAAGGCCGGCGGCATCCACGGCCGCAAGATCGAACTGATCACCATCGACGACGGCTACGAAACCGACCGCACCCTGGCCAACACCAAGACCCTGATCCAGGACAGGAAGGTTTTCGCGCTGACCGGCTATTACGGCTCAACGCCGACCACGGAGGCCATGAACAAGGTCTTCGGTCCGGCCAAGGTGCCGCTGATCGGCACCATTTCGGGAGCCGGCAGCCTGCGCGAGCAACCCTCCGCCAACCCGAACAACCGCTACATGTTCAACATCCGGGCCAGCTATGCCGACGAAGCAGAAGCCATCGTCAACCAGATCATCGCACTCGGCCTGAAGAACATCGCCGTCTTTTACCAGAACGACGGCTTCGGCAAGTCCGGTCTCGACGGCGTCACCAATGCGCTCAAACGGGCCAATCTGGCACCGATCGCCGTCGGGACCGTGGAGCGCAACTCGGTCGACGTCACCAAGGCCGTCGAAGCGATCAGCAAATCGACACCGCAGGCCGTGGTCATGGTCACCCTGTACAAACCAACCGCAGCCTTCGTCAAGGCCATGAAACAGATGGGCCAGTTCCCGATGTTCCTCACCCTGTCGCCAGTCGGCGGCGAGGTCCTGGCCCAGGAACTGGGCAACGACGCCCGCGGCATCGGCATTTCGCAGGTCGTACCCTACCCCTGGAACGACACCATCGGCGTCGTCCGCGAATACCAGAAGCTGCTCGACAAGCAAAAGGACAAGTTCTCGTACTACGGCCTGGAAGGGTACATCACCGCCCGCCTGGTCACTGAGGCACTCAAAAAAACCGGCAAGGACCTGACCCGCGAAAAATTGGTCAGTACCCTGGAAGGCATGCAGAACTTCGACTTGGGCGGCTTCAAGGTCAGCTACGGACCGAACAGCCGACTCGGTTCGCGCTATGTCGAATTGACGGTTGTAGGCGCCGGCGGCAAGGTCATCAAGTAAGCACCTTGACCGCCAACCCGCACAAGCCCGACGCAATCGTCGGGCTTGTCACATTCAGGCACGCCGCCAGGTGGTGCCTTGCGGACCGTCGTCAAGGATGACGCCGGCCACCTTCAACGCGTCGCGGATACGGTCGGCCTCGGCGAAATTGCGCATCTTCTTGGCCGCTGCACGCTCGTCGATCATCTGCGCAATGGCGGCCTCATCGAGGCCACCGGCCCCTGCTCCCCCCTGCAGGTAGATCATCGGCTCGCGTTCGAGCAGGCCCATGATCCCCCCCAAGGCCTTGAGCAACCCGGACAACTCGGCGCTCTTCTGGCGGTTGGCCTCGGCGGCCAGTTCGAACAGCACGGCAATGGCGCCATGCGAATCGAAATCCTCGTTCAGCGCCGCGGCGAAACGCGCGGCAAACGCCTGATTCCAGTCAATCGCGACAGCCGCCGGCGGCACGTCGCGCAGCGTGAAATACAGGCTGTCCAGGCTGCGCTTGGCGTCTTCCAGATGGGCGTCGGAATAATTCAGCGGGCTGCGGTAGTGGGCGCGCAGTATGAAGAAGCGCACGACCTCGGCATCGAATTGTTCGAGCACGGTACGGATGGTGAAGAAATTGCCGAGCGACTTCGACATTTTCTCGTTGTCGACGCGCACGAAACCGTTGTGCATCCAGTAATTGACGTAAGCGCAGCCGTTGGCGCCCTCCGACTGGGCGATCTCGTTCTCGTGGTGCGGAAATTGCAGATCCTGCCCCCCACCGTGGATATCGAAATGATTCCCAAGCAGGGTCGAACTCATCGCCGAGCATTCGATATGCCAGCCCGGCCGGCCGTCGCCCCACGGCGACGCCCAGGCCGGTTCGCCCGGCTTGGCGTGTTTCCAAAGCACGAAATCGAGCGGATCCTGCTTGGCGGAATCGACCTCGACCCGCTCACCGGCGCGCAGATCATCGAGCGACTTGCCGGACAGCTTGCCGTAGCCGGGAAACTTGCGGACCGCATAGTTCACGTCGCCATCGGCCGCCTGGTAGGCCAGGCCGTTGCTTTCCAGCTTGCGGATGATCTCCTGCATCTCGCGCACGTATTCCGTGGCGCGCGGCTCGTGATCCGGACGCAGGACACCCAGTGCGTCGGCATCCTCGTGCATGGCGGCAATGAAACGGTCCGTCAGCTGCTGGATCGTTTCACCGTTCTCGATAGCCCGCTTGATGATCTTGTCGTCAATATCGGTGATGTTGCGGACGTACGTCACCGCGTAGCCCGAAGCCTTCAGCCAGCGGTAAACCATGTCGAAAACCACCATCACGCGGGCATGGCCAAGGTGGCAGTAGTCATAGACCGTCATGCCACAGACGTACATACGAACCTTGTTCGCCTCGATGGGGGTAAATACCTGTTTTTCGCGCTTGAGCGAGTTGTAAATCTTTAGCATGCCGGGAGGTTTTCTGGACGGCGCCGGGACGCTCAAAACTATGGATTCACCGGCGTTTTTGATAGAATCGAAAGATCGTATAACCTCGAAAAGTATAGCACAGCGATGACCTCGATCCCCCTGCCCCAGACCCGTTCCAGGCAACTCAAGACGTTGCGCGCACTGGCGATCGGACTGGCCATCGGCTTTGCCGCCCCCGCCTTGGCGGATAACCTGCCGGAAGTGCAACGCCTGATCAAGCAAGGGCAGTACCCGCAGGCCATGGAGAAGGTGGACGCCTATCTGAGCAGTCGTCCGAAGGATGCCCAGGGCCGCTTCCTGAAGGGCCTGATCTATACCGAGATGAACAAGCCGGCCGAAGCCATCGCCGTGTTCACCAAGCTCTCCGAGGATTATCCCGAACTGCCCGAGCCGTACAACAACCTGGCCGTCCTCTACGCCCAGCAAAAGCAGTATGACAAGGCGCGCACGGCGCTGGAAATGGCCATCCGGACCCACCCGTCCTATGCCATTGCCTACGAGAACCTCGGCGATGTCTATGCCAAGCTGGCCAGCCAGGCTTACGACAAGGCCCTCCAGCTCGACAACTCCAACACCGCGACGCAGAACAAGCTGGCCCTGATCCGCGACCTGATCACCACCTCCGGCAAGGCCAACGTCAAGCCGCAGGCTGCTGCACCGGCTCCCGTCGCACCGCCCCCGGCGACCGCCCCTGCGCCGGTCGCCGCCAGACCAGCCGCCCCCGCCACGGCAACCGTCGTCGCTGCCACCCAGGGGGCTGCCGCCGTCGCCGCACAGCCGGCGAAGCCGGCACCGGCCGCCACGCCGGCCGCTACGCCAGCGCCGGCTGCCGCCCTGGCTCCGCCCCCCGCCAAGGATATTCCCAATCCGGCCAGCGAGGAGGTCATCAAGGCTGTCAAGGCCTGGGCCGACGCTTGGTCGCGCAAGGACATGAAAGCCTACCTCGGCGCCTATGCCAGCGATTTCGACACGCCCAAGGGGATGAGCCGCAAGGCCTGGGAACAGGAGCGCGAACAGCGCATTGCCGGCAAGGGAGGCAAGATCGCCGTCATCGTCGACAATCCGGTGGTCACCCTCAACGGCGACAAGGCAACCGTCAAGTTCCGCCAGCATTACAAGGCGACCGGGCTGTCGAGCTCGACCACGAAGACGCTGGTACTCGTCCGCTCCGGTAGCCGGTGGCTGATCAAGGAAGAAAACGCCCGGTGAGGTTGAAGATTCGCCACCTCCTGCTGGTGCTGGCCGCAACCGTCACGGCAGGCGCCATTGCCAAACTGTCTGACAAACCGCATGAGTCGCAACCGGGTAGCGCTGCATCGGCACTCTCGGCTCCCAGCGCGCGAACGGCTGCCGACGCACTGGCGGCCCAGGCCCCGTTCGCTTCGGTGGTTGCCGAAGCCGGCGCCGAGGGCACGCTGGCCCGCATCTTCGCCGAGATCGAAGCCAATCGTCTCGACAATGCACTCCAGCTGACCGAGGCGCTGCTCCGCCAGTACCCCAACTACCGCTTGGCCAACCTGATCAAGGGCGACCTGCTGCTCGCCAAGACCAAGCCGATCCAGACCTTCGGTGCCCTCGGCCAGGCTCCGGCTGACAAGGTGGCCGACCTGCGGGCCGAGGCCCTGGTCCGCCTGAAAGCCTATCGCGAGAAGCCGCCCGCCGAACTCGTGCCGCGCTACCTGCTGCAAATGCAGCCGGAACAGCACCATGCCATCGTCGTCGACACCCAGCGCTCTCGTCTCTACCTTTTCGAGAACGACCGCAGCCAGGACGGTCGCCCGCGCCTCGTTGCCGATTACTACGTCACGCACGGCAAGCTCGGTGCCGACAAGTTTTTTGAAGGTGACAAGAAGACGCCGATCGGCGTCTATCACGTCACCGCCAACCTGCCCCGCCAGAAGCTGGCCGACCTTTACGGCAGCGGCGCGTTTCCACTCAATTACCCGAACGAATGGGATAAGCGCCAGGGGCGCGGGGGCAGCGGTATCTGGCTGCATGGCACGCCCTCCGACACGTTCGCCCGGCCGCCGCGCGCCTCCGATGGCTGTGTCGTCCTGACCAATCAGGATCTCGACCAGGTCGCCCCGAATCTGCAGGTTGGCCTGACACCGGTCATCATCAGTCCGACGATCGAATGGCTACCGGTCGACGACTGGGCCCGAGAGCGCGCGGAAATCAAGACGGCCATCGAGCGCTGGCGTGCCGACTGGGAAAGCCGCGACACCGGGCGCTACCTCAGTCACTACTCCAAACACTTCAAGGCCGGCAATCAGGATTTCGACGACTTTGCCGCCCAAAAGAAGCAGGTCAATGCCAGCAAGGCGTGGATCAAGCTGAAGATCGACAACCTCTCGGTGTTCCGCAACCCGGGCAAGGATGAGGTCGCGGTCGTCACCTTCGAACAGGACTATCGCAGCAACAATCTGGATAACCGGATGAAGAAGCGCCAGTACTGGCAGCGTGAAAATGGCCAATGGAAAATCATTTACGAAGGAAGCGCCTGATGTTCAAGAAATTTTCCCTGCTCGCCGCCGGCCTGCTCGTTTCCGCAGTTGCCTGGGCGGCGCCGACCGTCGAAATGACCACCAGTCTGGGCAAGATCACGCTTGAACTGTTCCCGGACAAGGCGCCGAAGACCGTCGAGATGTTCCTCTACAACGCCAAGCATGGCTTTTACGAAGCGACCATCTTCCACCGCGTGATTGACGGCTTCATGATTCAGGGCGGCGGTTTCAACTCGGCGATGGAGGAGAAGAAGACCCGCACCCCGGCCCTGCCGAACGAGGCCACCAACGGCCTGTCCAACGATCGCGGCACCGTCGCCATGGCCCGCACCCAGGATCCCCATTCCGCCCGTGTCCAGTTCTTCATCAATCTGAAGGACAACACCTTCCTCAACCACCGTTCGCAAGCCGACGGCCGCACCTGGGGCTACGCCGTGTTCGGCAAGGTCGTTCAGGGCATGGACGTCGTCGACAAGATCGCCAAGGTGCCGACCGGCAACTTCGGCTACTACGAAAACGTGCCAACCACCCCGGTCGTCATTCAGGACGTCAAGGTCATTTCCGAAAAGTAAGGATTCACTCATGTCGCAAGTCAAGCTGACCACCAACCACGGTGACATCACCCTCAAGCTGGATGCCGAGAAGGCCCCGAAGACGGTTGCCAACTTTCTGGCCTACGTCGAAGCCGGCCACTACAACGGCACCATCTTCCATCGCGTCATCAAGAACTTCATGATTCAGGGGGGCGGTTTCGCCCCGGGCATGGACCAGAAGCCGACGCAGGCGCCGATCGAGAACGAGGCGGCCAACGGCCTGAAGAACAAACGGGGGGCGATCGCCATGGCGCGTACCAACGACCCGCATTCGGCCACGGCCCAGTTCTTCATCAACGTCGTCGATAATGATTTCCTCGACTTCCGCGCGCCGTCCGGCCAGGGCTGGGGCTATTGCGTCTTCGGCGAAGTCACCGAAGGCATGGATGTCGTCGACAAGATCCGTGCCGTCGCCACCGGCAACAAGGGCTTCCATCAGGATGTGCCGAAGGAAGACGTCGTGATCGAGAAGGCCGAGATCGTTTGATCCTTTTCATTTCCGATCTGCATCTGTCGCCCCGGTCGCCCGGGGCGACTGCTTTGTTCCTCCGCTTTTTGTCGGGCCGTGCCCGCCAGGCCGACGCCTTGTACATTCTCGGCGACCTGTTCGAGGTGTGGGTTGGTGACGATATCGACGACCCGTATCACAACCGGATTACCGCCGCCCTGCGCGAAGCGAGCGATGCCGGCCTGCAGATCTTCGTCATGCACGGCAACCGCGATTTCGCCCTGGGGGAGGAATTTGCCGCGAAGGCCGGGGTTCGCCTGTTGCCCGACCCCTACGACCTGATCCTGCCGGAATGGTCTTTTGTCCTCTCGCACGGCGATGCGCTGTGCCTGGACGACCAGGCCTATCAGGCCTACCGGGCGAAGGTGCGCAATCCGGAGTGGCAGCGCAAGATGCGCGCCAAGCCGCGCTGGATGCGCACCCTGCTCGGCCGCTACATTCGCTGGCGCAGCGCCCGTCGCAAGCAAGGCCACCCGGGGTACGACGACCTGCAGGCCGCCGCGACGGAAGACTTGTTGCGCGACCATGCCTATGCCACGATGATTCACGGCCATACGCACCATCCGGCGACCCATGACCATTTTGTCGACGGCATCCATGTCGAGCGCTGGGTACTCGCCGACTGGCACGAGGATCGCGGTGAAGCGCTGGCTTGGGATGGCGAGACACTGCGCCGCGAAGCCATCCTGCCCGAAAGCTGATCCCCATCGTGCCCCCCCGATCGAGCGCCCTCGACATTCTGCGCGATGTCTTCGGCTACCCGGCTTTCCGCGGCGAACAGGCCGACATCATCGGCCATGTCGCCGGCGGTGGCGACGCGCTGGTCCTCATGCCGACGGGTGGCGGCAAGAGCCTGTGCTACCAGATTCCCGCCCTGCTCCGTCCCGGCTGCGCCATTGTCGTTTCGCCGCTGATCGCGCTGATGCAGGACCAGGTGGATGCGCTGACGCAACTCGGCGTCCAGGCAGCCTGCCTGAACTCGACCCTCGACTGGCGTGAAGCGCAGGCCGTCGAGCAGGCGATGTTCAACGGCGGCATCGACCTGGTCTATATCGCCCCCGAACGTCTGCTGCTCGACCGCACGCTGGCCTTGCTCGACGCCCTGTATGAAGCCGGCAAGCTGGCCTTGTTCGCGATCGACGAGGCGCATTGTGTGTCGCAATGGGGGCACGATTTCCGCCCGGAATACCTGCAACTCTCCGCGCTGCACGAACGTTATCCGTCAGTGCCGCGTATCGCGCTGACTGCGACGGCCGACCAGGCAACACGCAATGAAATGCTGCAACGCCTCGGCCTGGGCGATGCCCGCGTTTTCCTGTCCAGTTTCGACCGCCCGAACATCCGCTACACGGTCGTCGAGAAGGACAACGTCCGCCAACAGTTGCTGGGCTTCCTGGCGGGACGCCGCGGCCAGGCCGGCATCGTCTATTGCCTGTCGCGCAAGAAGGTCGAGGAAACGGCCGAATGGCTTTCCGCTCAGGGCTATCCGGCCCTACCCTACCATGCCGGCCTGCCGGCCGCCGAGCGGGCCGCCAACCAGCGCCGCTTCCTGCGCGAAGAGGGCTTGATCATGTGCGCCACCATCGCCTTCGGCATGGGTATCGACAAGCCGGATGTCCGCTTTGTTGCCCACCTCGACCTGCCGAAGAGCATCGAGGCCTATTACCAGGAAACCGGCCGCGCCGGCCGCGATGGCGAGCCATCGGAAGCTTGGATGGCCTACGGAATGCAAGACGTGGCACTGCAACACGCGCGCATTGCCGAATCCGGCGCTGCCGAAGGCCAGAAAATTCTCGAAGCGCAGCGGCTGACCGCCCTGCTCGCCTATTGCGAAGCGCCCCGCTGTCGCCGCCAGGTACTGCTCCACTATTTCGGCGAAGAACGCGCACCCTGCGGCAACTGCGATGTGTGCGACAACCCGCCCGAATTGTGGGACGGCACGCAGGCGGCCCAGAAGGCGCTGTCGGCCATCTTCCGCACCGGCATGCGCTTTGGCGTCACACATCTGATCGATGTGCTGCGCGGCAAGGCGACCGACAAGGTCAGACAGTGGAACCACGACCAGCTGCCGACCTTTGGCGTCGGCGCCGATCTCGACAGCCATGCCTGGAAGAGCGTTTTCCGGCAGCTGGCTGCCGCCGGGCTGGTTCATGTCGACATGGCCGAACACGGCGCCCTGCAACTGACCGAGGCGGCCCGCGACGTGCTCAAGGGGCTGCGTAGCGTGCAACTGCGCCGGCCGGCCCGGCGCAGATCGGTGCCAGGCAAGACCAGCCGCGCTCCGCTCAGCGAGCTCTCGGCAACCGACGAGGCCCTGTTCCAGCTGCTGCGCCAATGGCGCGCCGACACCGCCCGGGAACAGGGCGTCCCGGCCTACGTCATCCTGCACGACAAGACGCTGCGCGAACTGGCGGAAGCCCGCCCGGTCAGCCACGGGCTGCTGGCCGGTATTACCGGCATGGGGAGCGCCAAGATCGAGCATTACGGCGCGGAGTTGCTGGCGCTGATTCGCGGCGCCGCCTGAACGGGATTGACCGATGGCCTCGCCCGGTGATGAATCGGCCAACTGGTTGAAGGGCATGTTGACCGTCGTCATCCTGCTTGGCCTCGGCACGCTGATCGGCCTGCTCCTGCTCTACGGCCAGCAACGCCCCCGGGCGGCAATTGCCGACTGCCGGACAAAGGATGCTCCGCTCACCCCGGTCAGCGGCATCCTGCGCCAGGCCGGACCGGATTATTACCTGGAGGCCGGCGGCCGTTGGCATCTGCTACAGGCCCAATGCCGGGGCAAGGCCCGGGCGGCCTGTCTGGCGGCCAGCAACCATGCCGAGGAATGGCTGGACAAGCACCTGGGGCAACCGGCCAGCGCCCGCCTCTGCGCCGCGGGTGTTGTCGATTACACTGTGGCGGAACGCCGTTTTACCCGCTGAGAATCCCGCCATGCTGCACCGCCCCCTGCAGGCCGGCCTGATGGCCATCGTCATCCTCGCCCTGTGCGTCTCCGGCATAGCCCCCGCCGAGCGGCTGACCTGGCTGATGGAAGTCGCCCCGGTCCTGATCGCGCTGCCCATCCTGATCGCCACCCGCCGGCGCTTTCCGCTGACCGACCTGCTCGCGGTCCTGATCGCTCTGCATGCCCTGGTGCTGATCCTGGGCGGGGCCTATACCTATGCCCACGTGCCGCTCGGCTTCTGGCTGCAGGATATGCTCGGCACGGCGCGCAACCCGTACGACAGGATCGGCCATTTCATGCAGGGTTTCGTGCCGGCCATGGTGGCCCGCGAGATCCTGCTGCGAGGCGATTTCGTGCGGGGCCGCAGGATGCTGGCCTTTCTGTGCATCTGCGTGGCGATGGCGATCAGCGCCTGCTATGAGCTGATCGAATGGGCTGCCGCCGTCGCCCTCGGCCAGGGCGCAGACGAATTCCTCGGCACCCAGGGCGACGTGTGGGATACGCAGTCCGACATGTTCATGGCACTGATCGGCTCAACGACCGCCATGGCTCTCCTTACCCGCTGGCACGACCGGCAACTGACCGCCCTCGCCGCCCGGCACTGAGGGCGCAGCGCCCGTCAGATGCAGAGCGCCTCGGGATCGGCCCGCATCAACCGCTTGTTCATCTTGCCGACACTGGTCTTGACCAGGGTCTTCACGAAACGCACCTGGAGCAGCACGCCGTAGCGCGAAATGCCGGCCGCCTCGATGGCATGGGCGGCATAGTTGCGCAGGGCGTGCTCGGTGATCTGCCCGACGTGCCCGGGCTTGAGCAAGACCAAGGCAAGCGGCCGCTCGCCCCACTTGTCGTCGGGCACGCCGATCACCGCCACCTCGTGCACCGCCTCGTGCTTGGCGATGATGTCTTCCAGCTGCAGCGAGGAAGTCCATTCGCCACCGGTCTTGATCACATCCTTGATACGGTCGGTCACCTTCAGGTAGCCAGCCGGATTGATGTTGCCGATATCGGCAGTGTGCAGGTAGCCGCCGGCCCACAGGCTTTCGGAGGCTTCCGGCGCGCCGACATAGCCCTGGGTCAGCCACGGGGCCCGGACAACAACCTCGCCGGTCGCCTTGCCGTCATGCGCGACATCCTTCATGTCGGGATCGACGATGCGCAGGTCGACCAGCGGCAGCGGCCGGCCGGTCTTGGCGCGAATCACCGCCTGCTCCTCGACCGAGCGCTCGAGATCGGCGCTGTCGAGATGGGCCAGGCTGAGGACCGGGCAGGTTTCCGACATGCCGTAGCCGGTGAACAGATCCATGCCCCGCTTCTGGGCGGCGATGGCCATTGCCTCCGGCATGGCGGCACCGCCAATGAGAATTTTCAGGCCGCTGAAATCGGTCGCCGCGGCCTGCGGGTGATTGAGCACCATGTGCAGAATGGTCGGCACACAATGCGAGAAACTGACCTTCTCCTCCCGGATCAGGCGACAGATCACATCCGGCTGGTAACGCCCGGGATAGACCTGCTTGATGCCGAGCATCGTTGCCAGATACGGAAAGCCCCAGGCGTGGACGTGGAACATCGGCGTCATCGGCATGTAGACATCTTCGCGGTGGATGTGCCCCTGCCGGTGGGCGCCCCCCAGCGCGGCGGCGCACCCCAGGGTATGCAGCACGAGTTGACGGTGGCTGAAATAAACCCCCTTCGGGTTGCCGGTCGTCCCGGTGGTGTAGAAGGTCGTGGCCTGGGCGTTCTCGTCGAAATCGGGGAAGTCGAATTCAGGCACGGCTGCGTCCAGCAGGGCCTCGTATTCACCGGCCATCGCCACCGGCGCCGCAGCCCCGTCGGCTTCGTCGCTGATCAGCACGAAGGTCCTGACCGTTTCCAACTCACCGGCGATCTGCTGCAGGATGGGGAAGAACTCGCGATTGACCAGCAGCACGTCGGCCCGGGCATGGTTGAGCGTGTACAGGATCTGCTCCGGGCTGAGGCGGACATTCACCGTCTGCAGGATGGCGCCCATCATCGGCACGGCGAAGAAGCATTCGAGGTACCGATGGCTGTCCCAGTCCATCATCGCCACCGTCTGGCCGGCTTCGACCCCCAGGCCGGTCAGCACGTTGGCCAGCCGGCCGATACGCTCGTTCAGCGTACGGTAGGTGTAGCGCAGCTTGCCCTGGTAGGTGATCTCCTGCGCCGGCGCGATGGCCAGCGGCGTGAGCAACAGTTGCTTGATGAGCAGCGGATAGCGGTAGGCGGCGGGTGTCGACTGGACGAGCTTGACTGGCATGGCGGTTCTCCCTGAGTATTTGTGATCGCAGGCCGGACGAGCGGCCAATCGCTGGATTTTACGCTCCGGCCTCGCGCCCCATCGCCGGCGCGGGTACTACGGCCGCAAATGCTGTTCAGCCACCGCCGCCAGATCGTGATTGAGCGTGCCGCTGGCGATCGCCCGGCGCAGCGCATCCCGCGCTTCCGTTCCCCGCCCGTCAGCCTCGAAGGCGAGCCCCAGGCCCAGCCACCAGCGCCCTTCGCCGGGAGCCAGACGGGTCGCGCGCTGGTAGTGGGCAATGGCCTGCCGGTGGGCACCCAGCCGGGATTTCACATGGCCCTGAAAGCCGGCGTAATCGGCATTCGCCTCGGCATAGCCCTGCGAATGCGCCAGGGTGCGGTCGGCCCCGGCCAGATCGCCCTGTTCCAGTTGCAGGCGCGCCAGGGAAACTGCCCAGCCGGTCTGCATCGGCATGTTCTCCAGGCCATCCTGCAGGACGAGCATCGCTTCGTCGACCTTGCGGGCATCGAGCAACTGACGAAGCAGAGCCTGGCGGGCCGCAACGTGGCCGGGATCAAGCTTGACCGCTGCCCGCAGGGCGTCGAGCGCCTCCCCGCTGCGCCCGGAGGCCAGCGCCGTTTCCGCCCGGCGCAGTTCGGCATCGGCCTTGTCGCGGGGGGTTGGGGCGAGCAGGCTCTTCTCGATCTTCACCGGTCCGACCGGCAAGGCTGACTCGGCCTTTGCCGGCGGTGCCGATGACGGCGGCAGCGGATCGGGCACGCCGAGCACCGGGGGGGCAGGTTGGGGAAGGGCTGAGAGTTGCGCCGACAGGCGCAGGGTATCGACAGGCTCGGCCGGAACCACCGCGGCCGGCGAAGCGGCGGCAGACAGCGATACAACCGGCGGCATTTCTGTGGCCGGCGCGGAGAGCGGCTGGGGGCCAGCGGCCGGCCCGGCAACCTGGCGGCTGGTATATAAGATGCCCGCGCCAAGCACGAGGACGGCCGCCAATCCCCCCAACAGGCGGGCAGCCCACCCGGAGCGGGATCGCCCGGCCGGCAGGGCGCGGATTTCGCGTTGCAGCTTGTGGCGCGCCAGATCGTCCGGCCGCTTCGCCTCGATATTGCGCAGTACGTCGTTGATCAGGCTCATCTCACCACCAGCCGGGCGAACCGGCCCCCTCGGTATCGGCCACCGCCTGCCGCACGTGACGCGACAGCACGAGATGCCGGCCTTCGCCATAAGCCGCGAGCAGGGACTTGTGGGCCAGAATGTTGAGCAGGCGCGGCGTGCCGCGGCTGGCCCGATGCAGGCTGCGCACGGCACGCGGCGCAAAGAGTTCTTCGCCCCGGTAGCCGGCCACCCGCAGGCGATGCGCCAGGTAGTTGCCGACTTCCTCGCGGCCCAGACAGCCCAGGCGGTAATGGAACGCGATGCGCTGCAGCAACTGGCGCACCGACGGCTCGGCCAGCTTGCGGTCGAGTTCCGGCTGACCAAACAGCACGATCTGCAACAGCTTGCGCTTTTCGGTTTCCAGGTTGGAAAGCAGGCGCAGGGACTCCAGCGTTTCCAGCGGCATCGCCTGCGCCTCGTCGATGCAGACGACGACCGGGCGTTCGTCACCGGCGTAGGCCAGCAGGGCCTCGTTCACACTCTTGAGCAGGTGGTAATCGTCGCTGGCGCGGTCGACCGCAACACCCAGTTCCTCGGCCAGCGCCAGCAACAGGGTGCGCGGCGCCAGATAGGGATTGGGCAGGTAGGCCGAGACGGCATTCTCCGGCAAGGACTGGAGCAGGCGGCGGCAGAGCAGCGACTTGCCGGTGCCGACCTCGCCGGTGATCTTGATGAAGCCCTCGCCACTGTTCAGGGCGACGAGCAGGGTATTGAGCGCCTCCTGATGGCTGCGCGTCAGAACCGTAAAGCTGGTATCCGGCGTGATGCCAAAGGGCAGCTCGCTCAGGCCGAAATGGTCGAGATACACCGTGCACCGCCCCGTGCCACGCTTACTGCCACTCGATGTGGCGCTGCTGACGCGGATCCATCCCCTGCAGGCGTTGCTGCGTCTCCCCGGCGACCATGCGCCAGGACTCCTCGCCCTTGATGATGGTGGAGCGCATCAGGATGACCAGTTCGCGCTTGCGGTTCGACACGCTCTTCTGGCCGAAAAGCAGGCCCAGGCCAGGCACGCCGCTGACCCCGGGCAGGCCGTAGCGGCTGGTGTTCTGCTCCTGGCTCATCAGGCCGCCGATGGCGACAATGCTGCCGTCCTGGACGCGGACGATGCTGTCGGTTTCGTTGATCGTGCTGGAGGCGAGTGGCAGCGTGAAGGTACCCAGGTCGCCGAGATTGACGTTCTTGGTCTTTTCCTCGACCACACTGACCTGCGGATGGACATGCAGGATGATGTTGCCGTCGTCGTCGATCTGCGGCGTGACATCGAGCGAAATGCCCGAGAAGAAGGGCTGCAGCGTAATGTTCGGCGTCACCACGTTGCCGGCGGCGCTGGTTGTCGTGTTGGTGCTGATGCCGGTGACGAAGTAATCGTCGGTACCGACCTTCAGCACGGCCTTCTGGTTGTTGGTGGTGGCGATGCGCGGGCTGGACAGTACCTGCACGTCGCCCTGACCCTCAAGGAAGGAAAGTAGCGCTGCAAAATTGTTGGACTGGAAGGTCAGGCCAAAGAAGCCACGGCCCGTATTGCCGGTCACCAGCGAGCCGCCGGCGCCGGGGTTGGCCGTCACATTGGTGCCGGCCGTGACGCCGGTCGACGAGGCGCCGATCGCACCGCTACCGGAGAGCGTCGCGTTGGGCGCCGAAATACCGAGCGAGAAGCGGTTGGCGATACCGCCAAACTGGCTCCAGTTGATGCCGGTCTGGTAGGAGTCATTGAGCGACACCTCGATGATCTTGGCCTCAAGCATGACCTGGCGCTCGACAACCAGTTGCGTTGCCTTGAGATAATCCTCGACGCCCTTGAGTTCTGCCGGCGACGCCTTGACCAGAACAACGCCCGAAGTCGGGTTGATGATGACGTTGCGCCCTTCCTGGTTGCCGACGATGGTGTTCAGCGCCGTTCCCAGTTCCTTCCAGAAGTCGTAATCCGAAGTCGTCTGCACCCGGGCGCTGTCGACCGCACGTTGCGCGGGACTGCCCGTCGTCCCGGCCGGCACCGGCGGCATCGTGCTGCCGCCCGTGCCCGAGGTATTCGGCACCGGGTTCGAGGTGGTCGGCGAACTGCCGGTTACCCGCATGTCGCTGAGGCCCACCCGGCGATTGGCCAGGTAGTTGATCTTGAACATCCGGGTCTGCACGGTGTTCGGCTGGACGAAGATGCGGGTCCCTTGCAGGCGGTAGTCATAGCCATAGACGTCACGCAGGGTATCGAGCGCCTCGCGCACTGTGGTGTTCTTCAGGTTCAGGCTGACCGAGCCGGACAGCTCGGGCGGAAAAAGCATGCTGTACGGCGTCCCGGAAACCAGGGCATTGAGCACCTGCGCTACCGGCGCATTATTGACGGCCAGGTTGAAGCGCGGCTCCAGTTTGGCCGGAACGGGCTGGTCGATCTGCAGCGGCGGCACCATGGCCTGGCCGAGCACGTCGTGCTTGCTCCGCGCCGCCTGGCTATTGGCCGCCGCATCGACGGCCTCACCGGCCCGATCGAAAGCCTCGCCGCGCCGAGAATGTTGGTTGCTGCACGCCGCCAGCACCAACGCCGTCAGCGCGACGATCAATAGCTTGCTCATGGAAGCCCCTTTACTGGCCTGGCCGAACCCGCCTTGCGGGCGCCGGGCGTCACAATCATCTGTTTTTGCACATCGGGCGTCAGGTAGAGACGGGTCATTCCGTCGGCTCCCTGCAATACCGCTTCACGTTCGTTCAGGCGCACCAGGGTCGCCCCGCCCACCTTGCCGCCCAGCGGCACGGTCTGGCCGCCGATCACCGCCACCGGCCGGCCGCCTTGCGGCACCAGGACGGACTGCAGGCGCAGCCCGCCGGCCGGGGTATCGCCTCCCGGCGCCGCGTCGGCAGGCGCAGCCAGCCAGTCGGCCGGCGGCCGCGTCGGATCGGCCATCTCGGCAACCGCCGGAGCCGCCAGGAAGAGCAGCGCGAGGGCGATCGGTTTCATAACGCCAGCCATGTCCGGTCCGGACTCAGGGTATAGACAACCAGGGTCAGTTCGGCCCGCGGATAGTCAACCACGCGGTAGTCCAGCTTGCCCCAGAGTAGCTTCTGCTGCAGTTGTTCGAGTTGCACCAGGTAGGCCTGCAACTGCCCGTAGTTGCCCTCCAGACGAATCTCCACGCCGTGGCGATAGAGATCGAAGCTGCGCTCGGCCGACTGGCTGCCCTCCTTGCCCTCGGCAGCAGGCAGCACGCTGTGCGGCACCAGGGTTTTGAGGCTGAGCAGGCGCAGGCCGGCATGGCGGGCCAGCAAGCGTTCGAGCAGGCCGTTCATGTCTTCCGGGCGTACCAGCACCGAACGGAACTGGCGCAATTGTTCGTCCAGCCGGTCACGCTCGGCCTGGAGCGCGGCCAGGTCAGCCCTGCGGCCGGCATCGGGGTCGATGGCCAGTTGCTGCTGGAGATTGCTGGCCTCCGCCTGCAGGCGAATGAGCGTTGCGCCGTCCGTCGCCAGCGTGTTCTCCAGGGCCTTCAAGCGGGCTCGCTGCGGATCGACGAACAGGGAGAACCCGATCAGCAGCGGCGTCAGCACCACGGCCAGCGCGACCAGCGCGCGCTCGCGCCGGGAGAGGGCCGCATAACGCTGGTTGAGACGGTTCCAGGACTGACGCAGGCTCATTTCGCTCGCTCCGCAGCAGTCCGCAACGCGAACTCGGTGAAGCGGGGTAGCGGGGCGCGCCCGGTCCGACCGGCTGCGCCGGCTTCCGGCGCCTCTGCCTTGGGATCGACCCCCTGCATGTCAAGGGCTGCAAAACGCCGCCCGGCAAAAACCGGCTCATGGTTGAGGCGGCCAATGTACACCGGCAACAAGGCCGGATCGGTCAGTCGGCCGCGCATTTCGATGTGCTTGTCGGCAAAGCTGAAGCCGGTCAGCCAGACACCCGGCACGATCTGACGGGAAAATCCCTGCAACAGGCTGGAATACGCCTGGCCACCCATCAAGTCTCCCTGGGCCATCCGGTTGAGCACCTCCTGGCGCTGGGCCACCGCCGTCCGCGCTGCGGCCAGCTGCCCCTCCAGCGTCGTGTCACCCTGACGGGCCCCGAGTTTCTGGCCGAGCAACACCACCTGCTGCTGAACACTGGCCACCTGGGAGCGCAGTGCTTGCTCGCTTGCCGCCAACGACTTGATCCGCAGGCTCGCGAAGCCGGCCAGGCCGGCAACCAGCAACAGGCCGGCCAGGCCGGCAGCGGTGACGACCGGCAGCCCCAGCCAGTCGAAACGCGGCCGCAGTTCAGGCAGCAACAGGTTGATCTGCTGACTCACGGGTCGCTCCGCAAGGCCGCACCGATGGCCAGCAGGCATTGTGCCTGGCGCTCGGTCGAACGCAGTTCCGGGATGGTTTCAAAATCAATCACCTGCGCCATGTCCGCCGCCTGTACGGGGAGGTAGAGACTCTCCGCCAGGGCAGCCAGGATGGGCGCGCCGTCGCACTCCGCGGCGACCAGCAAGCGGGAGACCGAAATGAAGCCGTACTGGCGGTCGAAATTGTCGAGCGTGCGCTGCAGTTCCAGCGCCAGGCGCTCCAGCATCTGCTGACGCCGCTCTTCATCCGCTTCGCTCAGCGCCTGCGCCGAAACCTCGATGCGCCGCGAGAGATACAGTTCGCCGCGATAAGTGATGGTCAGCAGGCTTTCACCGGAATTCAGGACGAGGAAGGCCAGGCCGCGATTCGCTTCCTCGAACAGGCTGGCCACATTGCGAACGGCCATTTCGGGAATATCGATCGCCTCCAGCGGCACGCGGGCTTCGTGGAACAATCCCATGCGCTCGGCGATCACCTCGCGCGGCGCAACGATCGCGAATACGTTGGCCTGCCGGGCCCCCTCGGCCGGGATATCGGCCACGGCAATGGCCGCCCCGTCGACCGGAAAATCGACCAGATCCTTCAGGCGCCAGCGCAAGGCCGACACACGCTCCTCCACCGGAACGGCCGGGGCTTCGAGCTGGGCCATGCGGTACAGGCTCTCTCCGAGCAGGGAGGTGCAGCGATAGCGCTTCAGCCCCTTGCCCTGAGCCAGGCGGCGTAGCGTTTCGTACGGGCTGCCCTCGATCCGGAATGACTCGCACAGCCGGATGGCCGGACGTTTCCCGGCAGGGCGCATGACATGCGCAAGATCGACGCGATCGCCCAGCCGGACCACCGCCATCCACCCCTCCGTGCGTTTCACCCCGAAAATCGGCGACATCAACCCAAGACCTTAAGTTTTTTAGCAAGAATAGCGGGCAACGCATTATTTTTCAATGCTTTTCTAGAAGACAAAAACAATGCAGCCTGACATTGGAAGGCGCGCACAATCTCGCGTCGCCCCCCGATGAATGGCAAGTTGGCGGCATAATGTCCGACGTTAAAATCGTCGGAGCGATATGTCCCGCATGCTCGCCCAATCGCCACGCCCAAACCTCTCGGCAATAGCCCCCACTGCAATGATTTGCCCTGCCTTGGCCAAACTCCGGCTGGCGGTCGCATGTTTCCTTTTGATCATCAACCCGGCCTGGGCTGACCTCAGTATCGATTCAGTCACCCTAGCAGGAGGCAACAGCATCGCCACCACGCCGGGAAGCAACTTTCCGGTCAGCATCACGGTCACGAATGATGCGAGCAACAGCTGGAGTTCGACCGCCTGGCGCATCAGTACAACCGCTCCCGGCACCACCAACTGCGTCAATCATGCGGACCACTACGGCAGCGGGAGCAGCGCCACGGAGACCTTCAACCTGACCGCTCCAAGCAGTCCCGGAACCTACAACACCTACCTCATCGCATCGAGCAACAGCAGTTGTACCGGTACGACCACTGCTGCCACAGTCAACAACAGCGTCACCGTTGCCTCCCCCAACCTGGCCAAGACTACCAGCGCTTCATCGGCGGTGGTTGGCGACATTGTCACGTTCACGATTACGGCCTCAAACCCGCTTGGCGTGCCGCTCAACAACGTCACCGTAACGGATACCCTGCCAACAGGAATGACCTACGCCACGCACGCAACCACGCTCGGCACGGCGACACGATCGGCGCAAACCGTTACCTGGACAATTCCCTCGCTCCCGGCCAATGGCTCAGCACAATTGACGCTCGCGGCCAACATGACCCAACAAGGGACCTGGGTGAACTCTGCCAGTTCCCCGGGGGCTCAGACGGTTAGCGCTTCTGTCCTGGTACTGGCCAACGCCGCAACGCATTTCCGTCTCGACGAGACGGCCGGTTCCTGGCAGGACAATCCGGGAGAAGTCCTGGACAGCGGCGGAACCGGCCTGCAAGGGCGCCGGGTCACCGCGACGGCCCCCACCACCACGAATACGGTCGTTCCCTCGCCAACCATTGCTTCGCAATTCAGCTCGGTCAAAGGGAGCTTCTGCAATGCCGCCCGCTTCGATGGCCGAGCCTACGTGGAGGTCGCCTCCAACCCCTTGCTCCAATATACCACCCGGCTTTCAGCCTCTGCTTGGATCTACCCAACCGCCTATCCCACACGCGACCTGTACTCGATTCTCTCCAACGACCAGAACTACGAGTTTCACCTCAACCCCAGCGGAAAACTGTACTGGTGGTGGAATGCCTCCACACTGACTTCAAATGCAACGATCCCTTTAAATACCTGGACCCATGTCGCGATCACTTTCGATTCCTCGAGCGGTGTTCGCCGGCAACGAATCTATATCAACGGCGTTCAGGACAGCCAGACCAACAACTGGCAAGGCACGCTGAAAACCAACAACTGCAACTTTTATATCGGCGGCGATGTGACAACCGGCTCATGCGCCATCATCAATGCCCGGAATTTCCGAGGCATGATCGATGAGGTCAAACTCTACAATTACGAACTGACTGCCGCCGAAGTTCAGGCGGACATGAACATGGGGCGCCTCTGTTCCGGGGCTTTCGACCATATCCGCATCGAGCATGACGGCAATGCCTCGATCTGTACCCCAGAAACCGTGACCATCAAGGCCTGCCTGGATAGCACGTGCTCAACGCTGTACCCGGGAACGGTAACGGTCAACCTCACACCCAGCGGCTGGGTCGGCGGCAACACCTTCAGCTTCTCGGGGGGCGTCACGACGCGGCAGTTGAGCTTGAACACCGCCAGCACGGTAACGCTGGGCACGGCCAATGCCTCACCGACACCGGCCAATCCGACACGTTGCTTCAATGGCAGCAGCGAAACCTGTGCCATGACGTTCACCACCGCCTCCTGCGCCTTCGATGCAGTCGAGCCTGCCGCCAACCCGCAAACACGCATCTTCACCAAGTTGAGCGACACGCCGTTCAATCTCAATGTCCTGGCCCTGAGTTCAAGTACCGTCGTCAACACTGCCTATACCGGCACAGTCGCCGTAGACCTGGTGGATGCCTCTGCCACCACCTGCCCGACCGGAAGCGGCCTGACCACAGCCCAGAACATCAGTTTCAGCACCAGCGACAGTGGCCGCAAAAACGTCACTTTCAACTATCCCAACGCCGCCAGAAACGTGCGTGTGCGGATGCGCGTCGGCAGCAGCCCCCCTGCCTGCTCCTCCGACAACTTTGCAATCCGCCCCAAACAACTGGTCATTTCATCGGACATGACCAATTCCACGCTGACGGGAACTCCGCAGGCCACGGCCGGCTCGCCATTCACCTTGACAGCCAGCGCCGGTGTAGGCAGCGGCTACGATGGAACGCCGCTCCTCGATGCCAGCAAAGTGGTCGATCACAACGCAGTGGCGATTGCTAGCGGCACACTCTCCGGTGCCTTCAACCAGGCAACCGGCACTGCTGCGACGGGAAATGGCTTCAAGTATCTGGATGTCGGGAATATTCAATTGACAACCGACGCTGTCATCGACAGTGGCTTTACCAGTATCGATCAAACCAACGACTGCATTGCCGGCAGTACATCGAATACGCTGTCTGGCAGCAAATACGGGTGCAATATCGGCAGCGCCGCTTCCAACAAATTCGGGCGCTGGTATCCCAGCCACTATTCGTTTGCTGGCGCCTTGAGCCCGTTCTGCCCAACGGGCAATTTCACCTACATGGATCAGGATGCCTTGGGGGTTACCCTCACCATCAAGGCGCACGCCAGTAACGGGGCTATTCCTTCAGCCGCCGACCCGGTTACCAGTCGTTACACCTCCGGCTATCCCCGTCTCGCGGCAGTCACGCTTGCCGGGGATAACGCGGGGGCCGCAGTTCCTGTCAGTCGCCTGACCTCACCGACCTTTCCCGCCATGCCCAATACCGCCTTGTGGTCGGCGGGGCAATTCAGCATCGCCAACACCTACGCCTTCAGCAAACAGGCTGCGCCTGACGGCCCCTTCGACACCTTCAAGCTGATTGCAACAATCAATGACCCGGATGGTTCTTCGCTGATTGGCTCAGCCAGCCAGAAAGCTACCAACACCACTCGCATCCGCTATGGCAGGCTGAAAATAGGCAACGCCTATGGCTCGGAATTGCATGACCTTGCCATTCCCTACGAGGCGCAATACTGGACAGGCAGCTATTACGCGACCAACTCGCTCGATAGTTGCACCAGCTTCGCGATGTCCAGCATCATGTTCGCCAATTTCACAAACAACCTGGCGGCCTGCGAAACACAATTATCACCAACCGGCACGCAGACACTGAGTGGCGGCAAGCTGAACCTGAAATTGACCAAACCCGGCCTCGACGCCAGCAATGTACCGAACCGCGGCAGCGTTCAACTGACACAAAACGTCGGCGTGACGGCCAGCGGCTCCACTTGTCTGGCGGCAGCCGCATCTCCCGCAACGGCGGCCAACCTGCCTTGGTTCGGTAACAATCCTTCCGGGAAAGCCACTTTCGGTATCTTCCGCTCTCCCTATATTTATTTCCGGGAAAGCTACTGACCCGGCAATCGCCAGTCAGCAATCGTAAGGGGGGGAAGCAATCCCGGGATCACGGCATTTCTCGAGAGTCACCTCGACCACTCGCTCAATGCCGGGCGCCTTGCCGGACTCTGGCACTGCGCGGGATGTGATACGAAAAATACGAATCTGCCGCCCCCCCTCACTGGCATCCCAACTCTGGCAGACCACGACAACCCGGTGATCCGGGATGGCCGGCGTTCCGGAAACACAACTCGGCAGAGCCGCATTCTCCGCATTGGGATCGAGTTGAAACATGCCCCACTCGGCTCCAGCCCGCGCAGCCTGATAAGCCCGCGAACCACCAATATCGGCTGCCATGTTGGTATGGGAAGTGGAGACAATGCTGAGCATCCCCGCAGCCAGGATCGACAGCAGCAGAAG
The DNA here is from genome assembly GCA_046297855.1 of Azonexus sp. Lineage (GTDB taxonomy): Bacteria > Pseudomonadota > Gammaproteobacteria > Burkholderiales > Rhodocyclaceae > Azonexus. Next base: position 32,787 of record JBKBHB010000006.1, on the reverse strand, counting down.
CAGGAAGATGGCGGTGATCAGGGAAACGCCAGTTTGCCTGAAACGAGGAGAACGAGACAACCGGCCGCTCTTCATGGCGTATTCAGCACATCAATCTGATGCAGGAGTTCAACCGACTCGCCATTGCGCGTCAATGTCAGACGAACCACGACGAGACCGTTTCGCTGCAATACCGCCGGGGAATAGCTAAACGCGCAGGCGCTGACATTGTCGACCAGTACCGCCGAGGTTCCACCATACGACCAAGGGGAACTGGCAATGGCCGACTGAAATCCATATCCCGAATGTCGGATGATGGCCCCGCGTGCGAGATCACATTCATACGTCACGGGAGTATCCACAATCTGAAAACGATTTTGCGGTGACGCCAATGGAAATTGCACCCCTCCAGGGACGAATGTCACCGTGGATAACCCGCTACCTGCCGTTGCCGCCCGTCGATTGTTCCCCGCATAAACATCCGATCCGGGTTGGCCGAGATTATAGATAACCAGTTGCTCCCCCGTGCGTATGGTGACCCGCGGCCCCAGCACATCGAAACTGTTATCCGTATTACTGTCAAAGTCGAGCGGGTTACCACCGCCGGTCCCGTTAACATCGGCCCGATAGCGCCCGGCATCTCGAATCGGAACAAACTCCAGAAAACTGCCCGATTGCCGCACGCTGTTAGGCAAAGCAGACTGCAAGTCGCGCGCCATACGCCGTATCGCCGTATCCGCCGCATCTGCCAAATCAGCCCGATTGCCCACATCGAGATAGGCATTGATCTGGTCGCGACCGAACAGAGCAATCATCGCCAGAAGAACCCCGGCAATGACGAGGGAGACGATCATCTCCACCAAGGTGAATGCACGCTGACGAGCGTAGCCGCCCTTCCTGTCAATAGCGCGGCGCATAGCGAAAACGATAGCCCGTCAGGGCAAAGGATTCAGTGCCGTGCGTCACAGTGACTGTCACACTGAGGGCAGCCCTGTTGTCGACAAGGCCCAAGGCAGTACCAACCGGCGTGATGGTAACCCTGGCGCCATATCCGCTCATGGTGTTGTTCCCTGTGGCATCGGTTATATCCGTAGCGGTATAGCCCCCATAGTCTTCAACATGGTCGAAGGTTCCCGTCAAGCGGCTCTCGCCGGCACCATGCGTACCCGTGTTCTGCGGGTCGGCACACCCGGCATAGGATAAGGCGGTCGACGCCGCCTGATCATCCGGATCGCACCAAGTGAAGGGCTGATGCAGGATTTCGTTCAACAAGCCTTCGGCAATCGCCACCATCTGCTTGGTGCGCATCGGATCGGCACTAGATTTAATCAACGGGCTCAAAGCGGAAATCAACCCGATCACCCCAATGCTGACGACGACAATGAACACGATCTGCTCAACCAGCGTAATACCGCGTTGAAACAGCAATCTAGCGGACATAACCGGTTTCCGCCTCCACCGTAATCGCCTGATTGGGTCCCAGCTTTGAAATTTGGATGATCGCAGCACTCGCTGGACGCCCTGCGCCATCGAATATGACATCGGCCGGCAATGCTACAAAAGTCACCCCGCTGCGCGCCGTCACCGTCAACGCGCCTCCGTCAGGCCCCGGCAACGCAGCCCCCTGCGTGCAATCGCTTACTCCATTCTGAGCAGAGAGTCGAAAGCTGACCCCCGCTGGCGCAGCGGAAAAAGTGGCACACACCGTCCGCCGCGTAGCAATCGCGGATTTTTGTGCATAACGCAACGCAGCCACGATCTGGTCACGAAAGGCCCGCTCCTCAAATCCCGTCTCGCCAAACCAGCGGGGCAACACGGTTGCAACCACAATACCGGCAACCATGAGCACAACAATCAGTTCAACCAGGGTGAAGCCGGATGCACCCCGTGCAAAACGAGCCCTTTCATAGCAAAGCCCGGGCTCGGGCCCGGGCTTTGGCTGGATGGGATCGAATACCGGCAAGCCGACCACGTGCAGCAATCAGTGCATCAGCACTTGGTGAAATCTCGCACATAGGTAGGCAGACTCGTTGCATCACACGCCCCACTCACCAGCGCAGGCTGAGTATAGGTGACACTGCAGTTGGCCGGCGTAGGCGCCTTGGCATGCTCAACCTTTCCGGAGGCGGCAGTCACCGTGAAATCAGAAGCGGGATTCAAATCCAACTGGCCCGTCATCGCCGACGTAGCGAGATAACCACAAACGGTACTGACCGATGCCCCATTGACGTTAATCGTTCCCGATGGCCCCAACTGGCCCTGTGCGGCGGCTTTCCCATAGATCATCGTGTTCACACCGCGCATGGATGATTCCACCCCGGCCATCACGCCTTGGCGTGCATCCGAACTGAGATCGATGAATTTCGGCAACGCCGTCGCCGCCAAAATTCCCAAGATTACGATTACCACGATCAGTTCGATCAGCGTAAACCCTTTTTGCAACGTCTTCATCGGTATCCCCTTCAAGTTGAAATCAGCATCCGTTGACGGTCAGGCCGCTGATCGAAGCAGCCGTGTTTGCCGTCGCCGGTTGAGTGTAGGTAAAGAAACAGGTCTGCGGGTCTGTCGCGCCCACGACACTGAAAGTCGCCGTGGTGCCGTTAACGGTGTAGGTATAGCCCTCGGCTTCCAGTTGTGCCTGGCTGGGATTGAAGATCCCCGTCAGGCCGGCCATGGCCAGAATGCCCGGCAAACTGCCAAAGCCGGTAACGGCCGGATAGGCATACACCATGTTGATCAGGCCGTTCTCGGTACACACCGTGCCGGTGGCCCCGGTGCTGTTGTTGGCGATGCCTCCGCCGGCGCAGTTATTGACGTCTGCCACGCCCCCCCGCGACAACGCCGTCGCATGCACCAAGGCAGCGCCAGCGGAAACACTGCCGCGCGCGGCCTGCAGTTTGGCAATACGGGCATCACGCTGCAGATTGATGAAGCGAGGCAAGGCGACCGCGGCCAGAATGCCGAGAATGATCACGACAACGATCAGTTCGATCAGTGTAAAACCCCGCTGGCGAGGGCTTTCCGGTGGATTGGGTCGGGTCATGGATTGGCTAACGGCAGGCAAGTCTCTCACTTTAGTCATATCCCCCCTCTTTCTCAAGCCTTACTCATATTTGTCATCCAGTCGCAACAGCCCGATACCGGCCACCACGCCGCGCAGGTTACTGGCACTGGCTTCCCGGCTCAGACGAAAACGTGCGAGATGCCCATCGCGAAAACGATAAACCAGAATTTTGGCATTTATGTCGAAATACCACACACCGCTTTCCTGTGGCATGGCACGCTGCTCACCGATGTAGTTGTATGGACGCGACGCGATCCAGTCCATCGGATTGTCGCTGACCGGGAACTGCCCACCGAAGGCTTCGCGATGAGCGACAGACTCCAGCAACTGGGTGCGAATGGCCGCCGCCTCGGCCTGCACGCCGGCCTCTTCCATATCGCGCTGGGCGCCTCCCAAGGCACGCAACAGGACCAGCGCCAGGATCGAGACCAGAACGACAACGAGGGCGAATTCGTAGTAACGTCGCACGCTTTGCCGCTCATCGCTTGATGGCCACTTTGCCGAGATCCCACATCGGAAGGAAGATGCCCAGCGCCAGGATCAGCACCAACACGCCAAGACAGACGATGAGGATCGGTTCGATCTGCTGGCCGAGCGTCTTCAGTTCGTATTCGACCTCACGCTGGTACATCTGGCCGACCTCCTCCATCATGTCGTCGAGAGCGCCCGACTCTTCGCCGACCGCCACCATCTGCAACACGACCGGCGTAAAGAAACCGGAGGCGATGGCGGCCCGCAAGACGCTCTCGCCCCGCTCGACCGTATCGCGCATGCCCTCGATGCGCGCCGCAATGTAGCTGTTATCCACGGTCTGCGCCGAATTGCTCAACGCCTGCATGACCGGCACGCCGCTCCGTGTACTGAGCGCAAAGCTGCGGGCAAAGCGGGCCATTGCCGCCTTGCGGACGATCTTGCCGGCAATCGGAAAGCGCAAGGCGATCGCTTCCCACTGCATACGCCCGCCGACCGTCCCAACCCAGGCGCGGAAACCGACGACGCCGGCAATCACGGCAACCAGCATGGCCGGCCACCCGTTCACCATGAATTCGGAAAAGCCGAGAAGGAGTCGGGTCATCAGCGGCAACTCGGCGCCAAAGCCCTGAAACACCTTGGCAAAGGCCGGAATGACAAAGAGGTTCACCACCACGATGGCCACCGCCATGGCCAGCACGACGAACATCGGATAACGCAAGGCCGATTTCACCTGCTCACGCATGAAACGCTCGAATTCCATGTGCTCGAACAGGCGCAGGAAGATCTCGTCGAGCAGGCCGGTCGCCTCGCCGACCCGCACCATCGAAATGTAAAACGGCGAAAACACCTTGGGGTGGCGTGCCAGCGAAACCGACAGCTCGCGGCCGGCCTCCAGGCTTTCACGCACGTCCCGGACCACCTCCTTCATCGCCGGATTGGTGGCCGATTCCTGCAGTCCGGTGAGCGCCCGCATGATCGGCACGCCTGCCTTGAGCAAGGTGTGCAGTTGCCGCGAAAAGAGCAGGATGTCGACATGCCCGACCCGAGGCTTGAACAGGCTGAATGCCGCGCCCCCGCCCGCCTTGCTCCGGGTCTCCTCGATGGACACCGGCGTGACGCCACGGCCGAGCAACAGGTCGGCCACACCGTTGGCCGAGGCGCCCTCCAGCACGCCTTCGATCAGCTTGCCGCCGGCATCCCGCCCCTTGTACGCAAAATAGGCCACGCCCGGCTAGTCCTCGAACTGGTTGCTGACCCGCATGGCCTCGGCTACCGTCGTCTGCCCGGCCAGCACCAGGCGCACTGCATCGCGGCGCAGGGTTTCACCCGCCATTTGCTGGCGGGCGACACGCATGAATTCGCCGGGATCCTGGTGGTTGATAGCCTCGACGACCGCATCGCTCATCTCCAGGAATTCGTAAACACCCGTCCGCCCCTGGAAGCCGGTATTGCCGCAATGCGTGCAGCCGCGGCCATGCTGAAAATCGTGGCTGTCGATCTGATTGCCCAGTTCGTAGCGCAACCACTCGTGTTCGCTCGGCGTCGGCACGTACGGCTCGCGGCAGTTGCCGCAGATGACGCGAACCAGCCGCTGGGCGACGACCATGTGCACCGACAGCGCCACCATGTAGCGCGGCACGCCCATGTCGAGCAGCCGGATCGGGGTCGATACCGCATCGTTGGTGTGCAGGGTGGACAGGACCAGGTGGCCGGTCATCGCCGCGCGCATACCGATTTCGGCGGTTTCCTGGTCGCGCATTTCGCCGATCAGGACAATGTCCGGATCCTGACGCAGGACGGTGCGCAGCACCCGCGAAAAGGAGAGGTCGATCTTTTCGTTAACCTGCACCTGGTTGAGGCCCCCGAGCCGGTATTCAACCGGATCTTCGACCGTGATGACCTTCTTTTCCGGGCTGTTCAAATCGTTCAGTGCAGCATAAAGCGTCGTCGTCTTGCCGGAACCGGTCGGGCCGGTGACCAGCACCATGCCGTTCGGGCGCTTCAGCGCCTGGCGGAAGCGCTCGAGCACGCGCGGCGGCATGCCGATCCGGTTCAGTTCAAGCAGGCCGGTGTTCTGGTTGAGCAAACGCATCACCACCGATTCGCCAAACTGCGTCGGCAAGGTGGAAATCCGCACGTCGACCGGGTGGCCGCGCACCTTGATGTTGAAGCGGCCATCCTGCGGCAGGCGCTTTTCGGAAATGTCGAGGCCGGACATCAGCTTCAGGCGCAGCGCGACTGCCGACGAAATCTTGGCATCCGCCTCGGTCTGAACATGCAGCACGCCATCGATGCGAAAACGGATACGCAGCGACTTTTCCTGCGGTTCGAAATGGATGTCGGAAGCACGCAGGCGCATGGCTTCCTCGAACACCGTCTGCAGTAGCTTGACGACCGGTGCATCCTCCGCTCCCGGGTTCAGACCGAGCAGGTCACCGAACTCGATCGGCACATCGCCCAGTTCGGCGGTCAGTTCCCTCGCCAGGCCGGTAATCTGCTCGCCGCGATGGTAAACGCGGTCGATCATGGCCAGCAGTTCGCTTTCGGTCACCACGGCAAGGTCGATCTCGCGGCGCACGAGGCGGCTGATTTCGTCATAGGCCTGGAGGTCGGTCGGATCGGACATGCCGATCTGTAGGCGGCCATCCGGCAGCTGGGCGAGGATCAGGGCGCGGAAACGGCGGGCCGGCGCCTCAGGCAGCAGCTTGATCAGTTCCGGCGAGGGCGAAAAGCTTTTGAGTTCGACGAAGGGAATCCGCAGCTGGCGGGCCAGTGCCTGGGAAATGCCGGCTTCGGTGACGTAGCCGCTCTCGACGAAGACGCGCCCCAGCTTGCGGCCGGTGCGCTTTTGCTCGTCGAGGGCAATTTTGAGCTGTTCGTCAGTCAGCAAGCCCTGCTGAATCAGCAGGTCGCCAAGCCGGATTTTCTGCGGGGGGGGCATCCCAACCTCCAAAACACCTTAAGAAAACTCATTAACAATATGAAGTTAATGAAATAGTTTCCACATTAGACGTTTTTATTGGCCCCGACAAGCGGACTTTTCACGGCAGGACGTCATAGCAGGGCCATCATCGGTGGCGACTACCGGTATGATGTTGCGGAGGCCGGCCGCTGCGCTTGCCTGATTGAGATGCCTGCGTTTTTGGCTGCGCCTTGCCCGGCCCCTGCGGCTTGCGCCCGCCCCGCGGTGGCGGCACGGGACGCGGCTTGGCAACGGCCGATTGCTCAAAGCCTTCGATCACCACCCGCGCCAGGCTGCGCTTGATCAGCCTTTCGATATCCTTCAATTGCCCCCGCTCGTCATGGCAGACCAGCGAAATCGCCTCGCCTGCCATGCCAGCCCGGCCGGTGCGGCCGATACGATGCACGTAGTCTTCCGGCACATTGGGCAATTCGTAGTTGATGACATACGGCAAGGCATCGATATCGATGCCGCGGGCCGCAATATCGGTGGCAACCAGCGCGACCAGCTTGCCGTCCTTGAAGTCGCTCAACACGCGGGTGCGGGCGCCTTGCGACTTGTCGCCGTGGATCGCCGCCGACTTGATGCCGGCCTTGTCCAGGGTCCGGGCCAGCGCATCGGCCCCGTGTTTGGTACGGGCGAAAACGAGCACCTGATGCCAGCCGCGCGTCGCGAACAGGTGGCAGAGCAGTTCCTTCTTGCGCTCGCGGTCGGTCTCGATGACCTTCTGCGTCACCGTCTCGGCCGCCGTGTTGCGCGGCGCGACATCGACCGCTACCGGATTGTGCAGCAGGCCGGCTGCCAGCTCGCGGATCTCCGGCGAGAAGGTGGCCGAGAACATCAGACTCTGCCGCTCCTTCGGCAGCAGCGCGATGATCTTGCGGATATCGCGAATGAAGCCCATGTCGAGCATGCGATCGGCTTCGTCGAGCACGAAGATTTCGATCGCCGAGAGATCCACCGTGCGCTGCTGGACATGGTCGAGCAGGCGCCCCGGGGTGGCCACCAGGATATCGACACCGCGCCGCAGATTGGCGATCTGCGGATTGATGCCGACACCGCCGAAAACGGCCAGCGAGTTGATCGGCAGGTACTTGCCGTAAGTACGCACGCTTTCCTCGACCTGGATGGCCAGTTCGCGGGTCGGCGCCAGAACCAGCACGCGCGGCGTGCGGGCAACGCGGGTCAGGCGGTCGTTCGGTCCGGAAGCCAGGCGATGCAGGATGGGCAGCGTGAAACCAGCCGTCTTGCCGGTACCGGTCTGCGCTGTGGCCATCAGGTCATGGCCGGCCAGCACGGCGGGAATCGCCTGCTGCTGGATCGGCGTCGGCGTGTCGTAACCCTGCTCGGCCACGGCGCGCTGGATTTCGGCCTTCAAGCCGAGGTTGGAAAAATGCATGGGGAGTACTCCAAAGCGAAAAACCCGGCCAAAGCCGGGCGCCGCTCGAAAATCAGATGAGGGAAAGGCCGCGTTCGAGATCGGCCAGCAGGTCGTCTACCGCTTCCAGGCCGACGGCGATGCGTAGCAGCCCTTCATGGATGCCGGCGGCGGCCCGGGCTTCCGGGGAAATCCGGCCGTGCGTGGTGGAGGCCGGGTGGGTGATGGTGGTCTTGACATCGCCCAGGTTGGCCGTGATGGAAAGCAAACGACACTGGTCGATCACTGTCCACGCCTGCGTGCGCCCCCCCTTGACCTCGAAGGCAACAATGCCGCCGCCGTTCTTCTGCTGGGTCTTGGCCAGTTCGTGCTGTGGATGCGATGGCAGGCCGGGGTAATAGACGCGCGCCACCTTGGGATGCCCTTCCAGCCACGCGGCCAGTCGGGCAGCATTGGCGGCCTGCGCCTCGACGCGCAGCTTGAGGGTTTCCAGCCCCTTGAGGAGCACCCAGGCATTGAAGGCCGACAGCGTCGGGCCAGCCGTGCGCAGGTACTTGAAGACCTCCTCGGTCAGTTTTCTTGGCCCGCACACCGCACCGCCCAGCACGCGCCCTTGGCCGTCGATGTACTTGGTCGCCGAATGGACGACCAGATCGGCCCCCATTTCCAGCGGCTTTTGCAGAATAGGCGTACAGAAACAGTTATCCACCGCCACCAGGATGCCCCGGGCGTGGGCGATGGCCGCCAACTGGCGGATGTCGGCAATCTCGGTCAGCGGATTGGACGGCGTTTCCAGGAAAAAGAGTTTCGTTTCCGGACGGATCGCCGCTTCCCAGGCGCCGGGATCGGTATGCGACACGAAGGTGGTCGAGATGCCGGTGCGTGCCAGGATGTTGTTGAACAGTTGCACCGTGGCGCCAAACAGGCTGTTCGACGCCACGATGTGATCTCCCTGTTTCAGATGGGCCAAGACCAGTGCCATGATGGCCGACATGCCACTCGCCGTGGCAATGCAATCCTCGGCACCTTCCAGCGCGGCGAGACGCTCCTCGAACATGGTCACCGTCGGATTGGAAAAACGGGCATAGACATTGCCCTCCTCCTCGCCGGAAAAGCGCTTGGCAGCCTGGGCCGCGCTTTGAAAAACGAAGCTGGAGGTCAGGTAGAGTGCCTCGGCATGCTCCCCGAACTGACTGCGCGCCTGTCCGGCGCGAACCGCCAGGGTCTCCGGACGATAATTCGGCGTGTCGGCCATCATTCCTGTCCGCCGTTCGTCAGGCCGAGAACCATCTGCTCCGATGAACGGCCGTCGCCTTCCTCATCGCTACTCTTGGCCGGCTTGCCACTCCGCTTGCCCTCGACGGCGTCCAGGTAATGGGCATCGATGTCCCCGGTGATGTAACAGCCATCGAAGCAGGACGCATCAAACACAGTCAGGTCGGGGCGCAGTTTGGTGATTGATTGCTTGAGCGCCTCGATGTCCTGATAGATCAGGGCATCGGCGCCGATTTCGGCGGCGATCTGCGCATCGGTGCGGCCGGTGGCGATCAACTCGGCGCGGGTCGGCATATCGATGCCGTACACGTTGGGGTAGCGCACCGGTGGCGCAGCAGACGCAAAATAAACCTTGGTCGCGCCGGCAGCCCGCGCCATGTCGACAATCTCGCGGCTGGTCGTGCCCCGCACGATGGAGTCGTCGACCAGGAGCACGCGCTTGCCCTTGAATTCCTGGGCGACCGTATTCAGCTTCTGGCGCACCGATTTCTTGCGCATGGCCTGCCCCGGCATGATGAAGGTGCGGCCGACATAGCGGTTCTTGACGAAGCCTTCACGGAACGGGATGCCCAGGACGTGCGCCAGTTGCATCGCGGACGGCCGGCTGGAATCCGGAATCGGGATAACGACATCGATCTCGTCGACCGGGATGGTCGCCCGGACCTTCTCGGCCAGCAACTCCCCCATGGCCAGACGAGCCTCGTAGACCGAGACGCCGTCGATGACGGTATCGGGACGGGCAAGATAGACGTACTCGAAGATGCACGGCGCATACATCGGCTGCTGCGCGCACTGCCGGGCGTGCAGTTGATGGTTGAGGTCGATGAAGATCGCCTCGCCCGGCTCGATATCGCGCACCATCTGGAAACCGAGGGTATCGAGGGCCACCGACTCCGAAGCAACCAGGTACTCCATGCCATCCGGGCTAGCGTTCTGGCCATACACCAGCGGGCGGATTCCGTGCGGGTCGCGGAAGGCCAACAGGCCATACCCGGCAATCAGGACGACGACCGCGTAGGCCCCACGGCAACGGCGGTGCACGCCGGCCACCGCCTGGAAAATGCTCTCCACGTCGAGCTCGTAGCCATGCGCGGCCGACTGCAGTTCGTGCGCCAGAACGTTGAGCAAGACTTCCGAATCGGAATTGGTGTTGATGTGCCGGCGATCCATGCGGAACATTTCTTCCTTGAGCTGCTCCGCATTGGTCAGGTTGCCGTTGTGGCCGAGAACCAGACCGAAGGGCGAATTCACGTAGAACGGTTGCGCCTCGGCAAAGTTGTAAGCCGATCCGGCCGTCGGGTAGCGGACATGGGCGATCCCCCAATTACCGGGCAGGGCCCGCATGTTGCGGGTCCGAAACACATCGCGCACCAGCCCCGGCCCCTTGTGCAGATGGAAGGTGTTGCCTTCCGCCGTGGCGATGCCCGCGGCGTCCTGGCCACGATGCTGCAGCACCATCAGGCCATCGTAAAGCAACTGGTTGACCGGCGTTGTCGCCATTACACCGAGAATCCCGCACATAGTTTTTCCTGCCTAGCTGAATCGAATTCGTTTTGCCAAATCGTCCGGCAACCAGGGCTTGGTTGCCAGGACGGCCGTTTCCAGAGGTGCCGCCAGTGTCGATTGCTGCCACCAGGCCTGCTGCGGCGCCGAAGTCATGCCGCCCAGGCCGACCAGCACCATGCAGACGAGCACGCCCCGCGCCAGCCCGAACAACATACCGAGAAGCCGATCCGACACCGACAGGCCCAGGGCCTTGACCATGCTCCTGACCAACATCCTGAACAGCGCCATGACCACCAGCACCCCGACAAAAATCACCACGCAACCCGCCAGCGTCCGCAGGGCCGGGTCGGACATGCCGGCAAACAGCGTACCGCCCACTGCCGCACCAAACTCGACCGCAGCGACAATGGCCAGCACCCAGGCAGCCAGCGCAATGATCTCGCCCACCACACCGCGCCACAAACCAAACACCAGGGAGACGCCGACGATGCCGAGGGCAACGTAGTCGAAACCTGTCATGGTTTGGCGGCGACCACTCCGGAAACACCGATACCCCGCATCTTCTCCAGCGCCTTCTCGGCGGCTTCGCGATTCGGGAAGGGGCCGGCCCGCACCCGGGTTTTCCTGCCCTGCGGCGTGTCGAGCGGTTCGCTGAAGGTCTTGATCCCCTGCTCCGCCAGCTTGGTCTTCAAGATTCTGACGTTGGCCTCGTTGGCGAAGGCGCCGATCAGCACCAGATACTCGCCGCTTTTTGCCGCCGGCTTGCTGTCGCCAGCCTTGACCTCGGCCGGCTGCTGCCCGGCCAAAATGGCAGCGGCACGCCTAGCCTCATCGGCTTTCGGCTTGTCGACCGGTTTGTCGACCGGCTTCTCAACTGGCTTGGCAGCCGGCTTGTCCACGGTTTTTTCCGGCACCTTGTCAGGCTTGCCGGCCGGCTTTTCGACCGCCTTGTCGGCGGCCTTCCCTTCCCGCGCCACCTCCAGCACGCGCGCCGTCGGCTTGACCGCCGCCTCGGCCGGCGGCTTGCTCTCGACCACAACCGGCACTTCAAGCGGCCTTTCGAGCGGTTTTTCAGGCGCCTTGTCGACCGGTGCCGCAGCAAATTTCGGGGCAAAGGGCTTTTCATCCTGGCCGGGAATACGGATTTCGACGTCCTGCACCGTCTGGCGCGGCTCGTGATCCATCACCATCGGCAACACCACAGCCACCACCGACGCGAAAAAGACCGCTCCGACCAGGCGGCGGCGGGCGCGTTTCTTCAGGTGCAACTGAGCGTCGTTGTCTTCCATGCCTAGGCTTTTTTCCCAAGCGCCTCGAGTGCGCCGGCGACCGTGTAGAAGGATCCAAAGGCGAGAATTCTATCACTTTCAGAGGCTTGCCCTTTGGCCGCCCGCATTGCCTCCTGCGGCGAAGCATGGCAAACCACCTCACCACCGAGGCCGCTCCCGACAATGATGCCGGCCAGGGTTTCGGCGGATGTGCCGCGCAAACCGCCCAGCGTCGCGACATGCCAGACATCGACCTTGTCACGCAGCGGGGCCAGCGCGCCGGCGATATCTTTGTCACTCAACATGCCCACGACAGCCAGGGTGCGGTTGAAGAAGCCCATACCCGACAGGTTGTCGGCCAGCACCTTAACGGCCTGCGGGTTATGCCCGACGTCGAGCACGATGGCCGGCTTGCCGGGCACCACCTGGAAACGCCCGGTCAGTTCGGTCTCGATCAGGCCCGGCCGGATCGCCTGCATGGTGACCGGCAAGCGGTCGCCCAATGCTTCCAGTGCGGCCAGCGCCACGGATGCGTTGGCCAGTTGGGTCACCCCGCGCAGGCCGGGATAGGCCAACGCCCGTTTCAGGATCTGCCCGGCGGAACGGCACCACCAGCGCCATTGCAGACGGTTTTCCCCCGTCTCGGCAGCCGGCCGTTCGAAACCGAAATCGCGTCCGATCAGGCGCAAATCGGCGCCGATGGCGGCAGCGTGGTCAAGCAGGCTTTGCGGTGGGCGTGGATCGGCGCAAAAGGCCGGCCGGCCGGAGCGATAAATGCCCGCCTTTTCAAAGCCGATCGATTCGCGATCCGGCCCCAGCCAATCCGTATGATCGAGCGCCACGGTGGTCACGATGGCGACATCGGGCTCATAGGCATTGACGGCATCGAGCCGCCCGCCCAGACCGACTTCAAGGACCACGGCCTCGACACCGGCCGCGGCGAAGACCTCCCAGGCGGCCAGCGTGCCGAACTCGAAATAGGTCAGCGCCACATCGCCAGCCTGCCGGCGCGCCGCCTCGACCCGGGCAAATGCCGCGCACAGGGCGTCGTCATCGACCGGCCGCCCATTCAGACGGACCCGCTCGTTATAGGTCAGCAAGTGCGGCGAGGTATAGCAGCCAACCGGGTAGCCGGCCCGAACCAGGATGTTTTCGAGGTAAGCACAGGTCGAGCCTTTGCCATTGGTGCCACCGACGGTGATCACCGGGCAGTGCTGCGTTTGGCCGAGGGTCGCCTTGACCCGCCGAATCCGCTCCAGACCCAGTTCGATACCGGCCTGCCCCTTGGGGTGCAGGCCCTCCAGATGGCGCAGCCAGTCTTCTTTGGTCATCCGTTGTCCGTCTTCAGTAGTCCATCGCACCTTGCGCGCCGGTGACCAGCCAGCTCCCAGCGGTCAGCGCGCTCAGGCAGCCGCCGGCAGCTTGAGCAGGAGGGCCAGGGTACGTGCCACCTGATCGCGCAGTTGGCGACGATCGACGATCATGTCGATGGCCCCCTTGTCGAGCAGAAATTCGGAACGCTGGAAGCCTTCCGGCAGTTTTTCGCGCACCGTCTGCTCGATGACGCGCGGGCCGGCAAAGCCGATCAGCGCATTCGGCTCGGCGATGACCACGTCCCCGACAAAAGCGAAGGAGGCGGAGACCCCCCCCATGGTCGGATCGGTGAGAATCGAAATGAAAGGCTGGCCGGCTTCCGACAACTTGGTCAGGGCGGCCGTCGTCTTCGCCATCTGCATCAGCGAGAACAGGCCTTCCTGCATGCGGGCACCGCCGGAAGCGGTAATGCAGATGAAAGGCATCTTCTGCTCGACCGCGTTCTGCACCCCGCGCACAAAGCGCTCACCGAGCACGGATCCCATCGAGCCGCCCATGAAGTCGAATTCAAAGGCGGCGGCGACGACCGGCATGGTCTTGATCGCCCCTTGCATGACCACCAGTGAATCGCTCTCGCCCGTCGCCTCGTTGGCCTCCATCAAGCGTTCCGGGTATTTCTTGGAATCCTTGAATTTCAGGCTGTCGACCGGCACGACTTCGGCGCCGATTTCGAAGCGCCCTTCCGCGTCGAGCAACAAGTCGAGACGCTGGCGCGCGCTCAGGCGGTTGTGATGACCGCACTTCGGACACACCTGCATGTTGTTTTCCAGGTCGGTCGCATAGAGCACCGCCTCGCAGGAAGGGCATTTGCTCCACAAGCCTTCCGGCAGGTTGGAACGGCGTTGCCCGCGCTCGCGCTTGATTTTCGGGGGCAGCAGTTTGGTCAGCCAGCTCATTTTTTCACCTCATCCACACCGCGGCGAATGTCCGCCACCAAGGCCTTGACATTGGCGCAGGCGGTTTCCGCAGTCGATTTTTCAATTTCCTCGATGATCCGGCTACCCACCACGACGGCATCGGCAAAGGCCGCGATGCGCTTGGCCGTTGCCGCATCGCGGATACCAAAGCCGACACCGACCGGCAGGCCGGTTTTTTGCCGAATGGCCGGCAGGCGCTCGGCCACGGCATCGACGTTCAGGGCGCCGGAACCGGTCACTCCGGCCAGCGACACGTAATAAACATAGCCGCTGGCGATCTGCGCCACCTGGGCGATCCGTTCGGCACTGGAGGTCGGGGCGATCAGGAAAATCGGATCGATGCCCCGGGCCTTCATGGCAGCGCCAAAATTCTCGGCCTCCTCCGGCGGGTAATCGACCACCAGCACACCGTCCACACCCGACTGCGCGGCCTTTTCGGCAAAACGCTGCAGGCCCATCGCCTCGATCGGGTTGGCGTAGCCCATCAGGACGACCGGCGTCCTGTCATCGACGGTGCGGAAGGTAGTGACCAGCTGCAACACCTTGCGCAGCGTCATGCCACGCGCCAGGGCGCGCTCGGAAGCACGCTGGATGGTCGGGCCATCGGCCATCGGATCGGAGAACGGCACTCCCAGTTCGATCACGTCGGCACCGGCCTCGACCAGCGCGTGCATCAGGGGCACGGTCAGGTCGGCGCCCGGGTCGCCGGCGGTGATAAAAGGAATCACCGCCTTGCGGCCCTCGCCGTTCAGGCGTTCGAAAGCTTTTTGAATGCGTGACATCAGAACTGGATCCCCGACTTTTCGGCCACGGTATGCATATCCTTGTCACCCCGGCCGGAGAGGTTGACCAGCAGAATCTTGTCCTTGCCCAACGTTGGCGCCAGCTTGGCGGCATAGGCCAGCGCGTGGCTGGACTCCAGGGCGGGAATGATGCCTTCCAGACGGCACAGATTGTGGAAAGCGTCGAGCGCCTCGGCATCGGTGATCGGCTGATATTCGGCGCGACCACTATCCTTCAGCCAGGCGTGTTCCGGGCCGACGCCCGGATAATCGAGACCGGCCGAAACCGAATGGGTCTCGATGATCTGGCCGTCCTCGTCCTGCAGCAGGTAAGTCCGGTTGCCGTGCAGCACCCCCGGTACGCCAGCAGTCAGCGAAGCAGCATGCTTGCCGGTCTCGATGCCCGAACCGGCCGCCTCGACACCGATCAGGCGAACCCCCTCGACATCGATGTAGGGGTAGAAGATTCCCATCGCGTTCGATCCACCCCCCACCGCAGCAATCACCGCATCCGGCTGGCGCCCGGCGATTTCCGGCATCTGGATCAGGCATTCCTCGCCAATGATCTTCTGGAAATCGCGGACCAACATCGGGTAGGGGTGTGGGCCGGCGACCGTGCCGATGATGTAGAAGGTATTGTGGATGTTGGTCACCCAGTCGCGCATCGCTTCGTTCAGCGCATCCTTGAGCGTCTTGGAACCGGATTCAACGGGCACGACGGTCGCACCGAGCAGCTTCATGCGATAAACGTTGGCGGCCTGGCGCTTGACATCCTCGCTGCCCATGTAGACGACGCATTCCATGCCATAGCGGGCAGCAACCGTCGCCGTTGCGACACCGTGCTGGCCGGCGCCAGTTTCCGCGATCACCCTTGGCTTGCCCATGCGCTTGGCGAGCATGGCCTGGCCGATACAGTTGTTCACCTTGTGCGCGCCGGTGTGATTCAGGTCTTCACGCTTCAGGTAGATCTGCGCGCCGCCGAGCAGGTCGGACCAGCGCTTGGCGTGATAGATCGGCGACGGTCGGCCGACAAAGTGCTTCAGTTCGTATTCATACTCGGCACGAAAAGCCGGATCAGCCTGGGCGGCGGCATACGCCGCCTTTAATTCGTCAAGCGCACCGAACAGCGTCTCGGCAACGAAAACACCGCCGTAGGGGCCGAAATGGCCCTGGGCATCAGGAAAAGCGTAAGGCTGAGTGGACATGGCAATCTCTTTGCAAAAAAGGGAAAAAGGGATGGACGGACTCAGCCCCGAATCAGGGATGATTCGCCAGATGGCGCCGCCAACAAGTCCGGGTGATGCCACCCGCCGATTTCCGCATGATCCTTACCCTTCACCGCCCGCCGCGTCGGCTGCCCGAACGGCAGCGACAAACGCGCGCATCTTGTCGTGATCCTTGATGCCCTTGCTCACTTCCACCCCCGACGAGACATCGACCGCCGCCGGTCGTACCCGCCGAATGGCATCGCCCACATTCGCGACCTGCAGCCCGCCGGACAACACCAGATAACCAGGCAAATCGGGCGGAATCAGCGTCCAATCAAAGACATGGCCGCCGCCACCGTAACCTTCGACGAAGGCATCCAGCAGCAAGCCCCGGGCATCGTGAAATGAGCGGGCGAATTCTACCAGATCAAGCCCCGGCCTCACCCGCGCCGCTCGCAGCCAGGGCCTGGCGAACTGCCGGCAGTACGCGGCATCCTCGTCACCGTGGAACTGCAGCAGGTTGATCGGCAACGCGGCACAGGCCGCCCGGACGCCCGCTGGCGCCTCATTGACGAAAAGCCCGACGATATCGATAAACGGCGGAATCCGCCGTGCCAGCTCGGCTGCCCGCTGCGCTGTCACATACCGCGGACTGGCCGGATAAAACACAAAACCGATCGCGTCGGCCCCGGCCTCGACGGCCGCTTCGACATCCGCCTCGCGTGTCAAGCCACAAATCTTGATACGGGTTCTCATGCCAGGATTCCATCGAGAAATTCGTCCTCCCCTGCCGGCAGCCCCCAGTGCGGCTCATAAACCGGTCCGCGAAAATAGAGTCCGTCCGGCGAAAACGTCGGTGCCGCCAGCGTACGGTCCTTCATCTGCAGCAAGGCATCGATCCAGTCTGCCGGCTGCGCGCCCTTGCCGACATACACCAGCGTCCCGACCAGGTTGCGCACCATGTGATGCAGGAAGGCGCTGGCCTCGAAATCAAAAACGAACAGGCTGCCACATTGTCGGACCGTCGCCCGGGTCATGGTCTTGACCGGCGACTTGGCCTGACACTCCGCCGCCCGGAAGGCCGAAAAATCATGCTCGCCCAGCAGCCGAACCGCCGCTGCCTGCATCGCCGCCAGATCCAGCGGGCCGTGAAACCAGCCGACCCGCCCCTGCCACAGGGCCGGGCGTTGGGGCCGGTTAAGCAAAAGGTAGCGGTAGCGTCGGCCGCGGGCACTGAAGCGGGCATGAAAGGCCTCGTCAACCGGCTGCGCCCAGCGCACTGCGACCCCCTCCGGCAAATGCGAATTGACCCCGCGTACCCAGGCCGTAAGCGGCCGCTCCGCTTCGCTGTCGAAATGGACGACCTGTTGCGTGGCATGCACGCCGGCATCGGTCCGACCGGCGCACAGTACGCTGATCCGTTCGCCGGCGATCCGAGCCAATGCCGCCTCCAGCGCATCCTGCACCGTACCGCCACCAGCCTGGCTCTGCCAGCCGCGAAAGGCCGTTCCGCAATACTCGACACCCAGGGCAATTCTCATGCTATCCAGACTCCCAGCAAACCCGCCATACAGAGCAGCACCACGCCAAAATCACGCACCGTCCACGGCACGACCGTCAGACGCAGACGTTCCACGCGCATGGCTGTCCCCGGCTCGGCATGCAACATGCGCCGCCACGCGCCAGGATCCGGCGGCGTCTGCAGCGCGTCGAGGACCAGGGACAACCGCACGACCAGGCGCTCGACCCCCAGCCCCAGGCATGCAAACGGCCGAAGCAGCCCCCACAAACCACACACCAGGCCCTGCCGTCCCTGAACCTGGAACAACCACGCCAGCCAGAGCAGCAGGACCAACAGCCGCACAACCTGCCGTCCGCCCTCGTCAATCCCCTCCCGCGTCGGCGCCCAAGACTGATCGAGCCAGGCTTCGCCGGGCGTGTTGTACGCCAGGATCAACCACAGCGCCAGCAACAGCCATCGCGTCCGCCAGGCATAGGCCAGCCACGGCCGCCAGACGCCCGCAGCCCCAAGCAGGGGCAACACCAGCAGAACGGCCAGCCCGGCATAGCCGACAAATTGCGCCCCCAGCACGGCGGCAAACCAGACAATCAACGCACAGGAAGGATGCAAAGCGGCCCCTCAAAATGCGAAAGGCCCCTCGCGGGGCCATTCGCCAATCGCAAGCCTGAATTCTACCCGCCGATACGACCGAGTATCGTCCGGGCCTGCTCGACGAGATCGACCGGCCCCTCGCCGATGACCTCGTGCAACAATTCGCGGGCCCCTTCCAGGTCGCCCATTTCCTCGTAGGCCTTGGCCAGGTCGAGTTTGGTGTTGACCTCTTCCCACTGCGCATCGCGGGGCGCTTCGGAAGCAACCGGAGCCGGTGCGGGTTCGACCGGCGAAGTCGCCAGCGTTTCCGGAGCCGGAGAGACGGCTGGCTCCGCCGGTTCCGCCGACAAATCCAGGTTGATCGATCCGATATCAAATTCGGGCGTCGCCATTGGCTGACCGAGGAAAACCGAATCGGTCAGCTTGACATCGAACTCCAGGGAATCGGTATCGGCAACCGCGGTATTCACCACCGTGCTCGTCAGCTCCGAGGCTTCCGGCGCTTCCGGCGCTTCCGGCGCTTCCGGCGAAGTCCCAAAATCGAGCAAATCGGCATCGCCGACAAAGGTATCGGTTCCAGCCTGCGGATTGACGATCGTCTGCGTCATCGACACATCAGGCAGCGGCTCCGGATGGGCGCTTGCCGTTTCGACCGACGCCCCCTGGGCATCCGGGCCGACCCAGGTGCCAAGCCCCACATCCATGTCATCCGCGATGGCGGAGGACGGCATGACCAAGGTTCCCTCGGGCGAAAAATCCGGTGCCGCAGTCGTCGCACTCTGCTGCGTCAGCAGGGGCTCTTCCGCGACGTTCAGGTCGAAGTCGATGATGCCAACTGCCTCATCCGAGGGGGTCTCGGGAATCGGCAGGGGTTCCGGCGTCACCGCCTCATCGGCGATATGAAAATCCAGAGCCCCAACGTCTTCCTGAACGACGGCTTCGACCATTTCCGGGTTTGCTTCGCCTGATTCCATCCGGACTTCTTCCGCCCCCCCGGCCACTTCACCCAGATCGAAATCGAGGGTCATCCCATCCCCCATGGCATCGGCCGGTTCCGGCTCGACCGGCGAAACGGCTACCTCGGGCTCAGGCCGCAATACCATGGTGTCGCGCTCGCTACCGTCGGCCAGGTTGATTTCCGATGATGCCGGCGCCTCCTGCATGTCCTGAGGCAGTGCCACGTCCTGCCCGGCCGTGAGTGGCGCCTCAACCGGCAGCTCCGGTGCCGCGACCGCAGCCGCCGCCGGGACACCTCCCCGGGTTGTGGAACCTCCGTACAACGGGTTATCCGGATCGAGCGCTGCCCCCATGGCAGCCGCCTTCTCCCAATCCGGCCCAATGCCAGCGGTCTGGGCATACAGTTCGCTCGCCAGGGTTTCAAACTGCTTCACGCTATGGCGATTGGCATAAATCTCCAGCAGCTTGGCGTGGATCGCCGTCCGCTGCGGATCCTTCTGCAAGGCCTCGAGGAGGATCTCCTCGGCTTGCGTATCACGCCCGTAGGCCATATAGACATCGGCCTCGGCCACCGGATCGACCTCATCGGTGTCAATCGTTCCCGGTCCGGTCTGGCTGAAATCACCCGTCTGCGGGGGCGTATTCCCCGTATCGACACTTTGCCCGCCAGTCATGCGGAACACCGAGTTCGGCCCCAGGCTGGACGGCATCGGAGCCGCCGTCGTTTCCAGCGAAGCACCGGACGTACGCCGACGCTTGAGCATGAAGTAGGCGGCCAGCAGCGCGAGGATACCTCCCCCACCCAGCAGCGGCAGAGGATTTTCCATCAAGCCATCAACCAGACCGGGCTCTTCGAGCGGCACGGGGGGCGGCGGTGTAACCGCCTTCGGCGGCTCAACCGGTTTGGCAGGCTCGCTTTTCGGCGCCTCCACCGGCTTTTCCTCCACCGGCACCTTGGCCGCTTCGGCCGGCTTGGCCTCCTCAGGCACCTTGGGCGGCTCCTCCATCGGGGCCGCCGGCTTTGGCGGCTCAACGGGCTTGACCGTTTCAACCGGCTTGGGCTCGTCCTTCTTGGCCGGCTGCTGCAATTCAGCCAGCTTCTGGTTTTTCATTTCAAGCAGCTTTTGCAGCTCGGCGACATTCTTCTCAAGTATCGCCATGCGCTCCTGGGCATCCTTGAGCGCCTTCTCGCGCGCCACCTGATCAGCCAGATCGGCGGCAGCAGCCCCCTTCCCTGCTGCATCGGCACGCGCCACCTTGACCTGATCCTTACCCTGTTCGGCCGGTGCCGCCTTGTCTTCCACCTTGGCGGTGATCTTGCCGGCGCTCGACTGCGATGCCCCCTCATCGGCCTTGGCCGGCGTCTTGCCGGTGGAGGCCGCGAGTTTCTGGCGATAGTTGTTCCAGTCACCGGTCTGGGCGACGTAAACCTTGCTGGCCTCGGCCTGGGAAATCGATTCCACGGCCGATTTCTCCGGCACGTTCAGGATGGCTCCCGCCTTTAACCGATTGATGTTCTGGCCAATGAAAGCCTCCGGGTTGTTCCGGAAGAGGCCGACCAGCATCTGCTCCAGCGACACGCCGTCGTACTTCGTCTCGCCGGCGATCTTGCGCAAGGTATCCCCCGGTTGAACGACACGGGAAAGGTCACGCTCCGCCGTCGCTCGCGGTTCGGCAGGCGCTTTCGCAGCACGCACCACACCGCGTGCCGAAGGCACACGGTCGGCCACCGCCCCTCCGCCCCGCACCGTTTCCACCACACGCGCCTCGGCCACCGGCTGCGCAACTTGTTTGGCGGCAATTTCGGGCGGATCGAGCAGGAAGGTGTACTCACGCACCAGACGCCCGGCAGGCCAGTTCAATTCGACCAGAAAATCGAGAAAAGGCTCGTTGATCGGCTTGGCTGACGTGACCTTGACCACCGCCTGTCCGCCGGGTCGCTTTTCTACTGCAAACCGCAAATCAAGCAGGACGCTGGCAAAGTCGACGCCCGCCTGACGGAACACATCCTGCGGCGCCAGACGGGCTGTCATCCCCGCCAGCTCCTCCTTCGTCGCGCCAATGTCGAGTTCGGCGCGCAGCGGCTGCCCCAGTGCGGAAAGCACGGTCAGCTTACCCAGACCGGCAGCCTCGGCCAGAAGCGGCGCAAACGACATGCAGGAGGCGACAGCCAAGGCTGCCGCACGCATCTTGAACTTGGTGTGTTTAGTTTCGATCACAGCGAAACCCTGCGTGTGGAATTTGGGACTTTCAAATTAACATCATGCACTTAGCAATGCAAGCTAAACCCGCTTCTAATTTATGGCTTTTTGCATATTCCCAACAAATAAAAAGCCGGGGAGGAACCCCGGCTTTTTGGATTGACGCACCGATGAATCATGCGTCGAGCAGAATGCGCAACATACGGCGCAACGGCTCGGCAGCCCCCCACAACAGCTGGTCACCGCAGGTGAAAGCCGCCAGATACTCCGGCCCCATGGCCATCTTGTGCAGACGGCCGACCGGCACGGTCAGCGTACCGGTGACAGCTGCCGGGGTCAGTTCGCGCTCGGAGATCTCGCGCTCGTTCGGCACGACCTTGGCCCATTGATTGGCCTTGGCCAGCATGTCGCTGATTTCGTCGAGCGGCACATCCTTCTTCAGCTTGATGGTCAGCGCCTGCGAGTGGCAGCGCATGGCCCCGATGCGCACGCACAGGCCATCGATCGGGATCGAGCCGGCGGTCTTGAAGGGTGGACGCCCCAGAATCTTGTTGCACTCGGCGCCCCCCTTCCACTCTTCCTTGGACTGCCCCCCCTCGACCGGCACGTCGATCCACGGGATCAGCGAGCCAGCCAGCGGGGTATTGCGGAAGTTCTTTTTGGGGAAGCTGTCCGAGCGGATGGTCTCGGCAACCTTGCGGTCGATGTCGAGGATGGCCGACGCCGGATCCGCCAGCAAATCCTTGACGGAATCGTGGATAACGCCCATCTGCGCGATCAGCTCACGCATGTTCTGCGCGCCGGCGCCGGAAGCAGCCTGGTAGGTCATCGAGGTTGCCCACTCGACCAGATCGTTCTGGAACAGGCCGCCGAGCCCCATCAGCATCAGCGAGACGGTGCAGTTGCCGCCGATCCAGTTCTTGCCCCCCTTGGCCAGCGAATCCTTGATCACGTTCATGTTGACCGGATCGAGGATGATCACCGCGTCATCAGCCATGCGCAGCGCCGAGGCCGCATCGATCCAGTGGCCATTCCAGCCAGCGGCGCGCAGCTTGGGGAAAACATCCTTGGTATAGTCGCCGCCCTGACAGGTGATGATGATGTCGCAGGCCTTCAGTGCGTCAATGCTGGAAGCGTCCTGCAACGGCAGGGAAGCCTCCTTCCCGCCGAAGACCGGCGCCTTGCTGCCCGCAGCGGAAGTCGAGAAATAAACCGGATCAATATGGGCGAAATCACCTTCCTCGACCATGCGCTGCATCAGCACGGAACCGACCATGCCACGCCAACCGACCAGACCAACCTTCTTCATGTCATCACTCTCCAATACACACTTGTTTATTGCGGCACACCGCCGAAGGGGTTATGCCAGCGCCGCCAGCACGGCATCGCCCATTTCCCGGGTACCGACCTTGTTGGTCCCACGCTCGTAAATATCCGCCGTACGATACCCCTGAGCCAGCACCGTTTTGACCGCATTTTCGATGCGCAGTGCCTGCTCCTCGAGACCGAAGGTATAGCGCAGCATCATCGCCGCCGAAAGAATGGTGGCCAGCGGATTCGCCACGCCCTTGCCGGCAATGTCCGGCGCCGAACCATGCGACGGCTCGTAAAGCCCCTTGTTCCTGTCATCGAGCGAAGCGGAGGGCAACATGCCGATCGAACCGGTCAGCATCGAGGCCTCGTCGGACAGGATGTCGCCGAACATGTTGCCGGTGACCATCACATCGAATTGCTTGGGGGCCTTGACCAGTTGCATGGCCGCGTTGTCGACCAGCATGTGGCTCAATTCAACATCCGGGTAATCGTGCGCCACCTCGATCATCACGTCGCGCCAGAGTTGGGTGCACTCCAGCACGTTCATCTTGTCCACCGAGCACAGCTTCTTGTTGCGCTTTTGCGCCGCCTGAAACGCAACATGGCCGATGCGACGGATCTCTGACTCGCTGTATACCATGGTGTTGAAACCGACGCGCTCGCCGTTTTCCTCACGTACGCCGCGCGGCTGGCCAAAGTAGATGTCCCCCGTCAACTCTCGCACGATCAGGATATCGAGACCGGCGACCACCTCCGGTTTCAGTGTCGATGCATTGGCCAACTCGGGGTAAAGAATGGCCGGACGCAGGTTGGCGAAGAGGTTCAGATCCTTGCGGATACCCAGCAGACCACGCTCCGGACGCTGCTCACGCGGCAGCGCATCCCACTGCGGACCACCGACTGCGCCCAGCAGCACGGCGTCGGCCTCACGGGCCAGCTTGCGGGTTGCCTCCGGATACGGCTCGCCGGTTGCATCAACCGCGCAACCGCCGAGCAGCGCCTCCTCCATCTCGAACTTGAGATCGAGCGCCTTCAGGACACGCACTGCTTCGGCAGTAATTTCAGGACCAATGCCGTCACCCGGCAAAACGCAAATCTTCATGGTGTCTCCTTATTGGGCGAACAGCCAGGGCTGCTCGATACGGCGTCGCGCCTCGAATTCTTTAATTTTCTCGGCATGGCGCAAGGTCAGGCCGATATCGTCCCAACCATTGAGCAGACATTCCTTGCGGAAGGCATCGATCTGGAACGCAACGCCGTGGCCATCCGGCCGGATGACAGCCTGCGACGGCAGATCGACCACCAGCTTGTAACCCGGCGTTGCCTCAACCTGCTGAAACAGGGCCTCGATCTCATCAGCCGGCAGCACGATGGGCAGGATGCCGTTCTTGAAGCAATTGTTGAAAAAGATGTCGGCAAAGGATTCGGCGATGATCGCCCTGAATCCGAAATCGAGTAGCGCCCAGGGGGCGTGCTCACGCGAACTGCCACAACCGAAATTCGCTCGGGTGAGCAGAATCTCGGCCCCCTCGTAACGCGGCTGATTGAGCACGAAATTCGGGTTCTTGGGCCGCTGCGAGCAATCCTGTCCGGGCTGGCCGACATCCAGGTAACGCCATTCATCGAAGGCATTCGGACCAAAGCCGGAGCGTTTGATCGACTTCAGGAACTGCTTCGGGATGATCGCATCGGTATCGACGTTGCTGCGATCGAGCGGGGCGACCAAACCTTCCAGACGAACGAATTTTTCCATTAATCCACCACCTTCTGCACGGCTTCGCCACCCTTCTTGATGGCACCGCCGACCACTTCACCAGTCTTGTTCAACGCCTCGCCGACGGCTTCGCCACCCTTGTGCAGCACTTCGCCGGCCTTCTCGGCACCGATCGCGACATCCTTCTTGACCCCCTGAGCCGTATTGCAGGCGACCAGCGCCAGAATCGACACCAGGAGCACGGTCTTGCGCACGTCCATCACCGCTCAGAGCACTTCGCGCACATCCGCAAAATGCCCGGCCACCGCCGCCGCAGCCGCCATTGCTGGACTGACCAGGTGCGTCCGCCCGCCCGGTCCCTGACGGCCTTCGAAATTGCGGTTCGACGTCGAGGCGCAGCGCTCGCCGGGCTCCAGGCGGTCAGCATTCATCGCCAGGCACATCGAGCATCCCGGCTCGCGCCACTCAAAACCAGCCGCCCTGAAAATCTTGTCCAACCCTTCGGCCTCGGCCTGGCGTTTGACCAGCCCGGAGCCCGGAACAGCCAGGGCCAGCTTCACGTTCGGCGCAATGCGACGGCCCTTCAGGACGGCGGCCGCCTCACGCAAGTCCTCGATACGCGAATTGGTGCAAGAACCAATGAACACCTTGTCGATGGCAATCGCCTGGATCGGCGTATTCGGACTGAGCCCCATGTACTGCAGCGCACGCTCCATGCCTTCGCGCTTGACCGGATCCGTTTCCAGGGCCGGATCAGGCACCGCGGCATCGATGGGCACAACCATTTCCGGCGAGGTTCCCCAGGTCACCTGCGGCCGGATATCCTCCGCTTTGAGCGTCACAACGCGGTCAAAACGGGCATCCGGATCGGAGTGCAGTGTGCGCCAATAGGCCACTGCCTTGTCCCAGTTTTCGCCGGTCGGCGAGAAAGGACGGCCCTTCAGGTAGTTGATCGTCGTATCGTCCACCGCCACGAAGCCAAGGCGGGCGCCCCCTTCGATGGCCATATTGCACAGGGTCATGCGCCCCTCCATGCTCAGGCTGCGAATGGCGCTGCCGCCGTATTCGATGGCATAGCCCGTACCGCCCGCCGTACCGATGGCACCGATGATCGCCAGGGCAACATCCTTGGCAGTCACTCCCTTGCCCAGCTTGCCCTCGACCGCAATCAACATGGTCTTCGACTTTTTCTGAAGCAGACACTGCGTCGCCAGCACATGCTCGACCTCGGAGGTGCCGATGCCATGCGCCATGCAGGCAAATGCGCCATGCGTCGAGGTATGCGAATCGCCGCAAACGACCGTCATGCCCGGCAAGGTGGCGCCGTTTTCCGGACCAACGACATGCAGGATGCCCATGCGCTGATCCTTGAACGGGAAATAGGCCAGCGCCCCGACTTCACGGATATTGGCATCGAGTGTCTCGACCTGCTGCCGGGAAATCGGGTCCTTGATCCCCTCTTCCCAATGGTCGGTCGGCGTATTGTGATCCGGTGTCGCCACGATGGAAGATGCTCGCCACGGCTTGCGTCCGGCCAGCTTCAGACCCTCGAAGGCCTGCGGGCTGGTCACTTCATGCACCAGATGACGATCGATATAGAGAAGGGCCGTGCCATCCGCCTCCTGGTGGACGACATGGTTCTCCCAAAGCTTGTCGTAAAGGGTCTTCGACATGGAACCTAAAGTGAGCCGTAAAACGCTGGATTATTGCACAGGATCGTCAACTTTTCGCCTTTCGGAAGCCCGGCCAAGGGCCTCCGAAGGAACCCAAAGCCAGATAAGGACGACGCCGAGCAGCGCAAAGGCTGCGCTGAGCGTGAATGTCCAGCCGGAACCCAGCCAATCCCAGGTTCGACCGCTGATCAGCGCGCCCAACAGCCCGCCGGCGCCAAAGGAGAGACTGGAGTAAAGCGCCTGCCCCCTGCCCTGTGTCTTGCCGGGGAACCATTGATTGACGGCCGCAATCGCCGACGCGTGGTAAGCGCCGAAGGTCAGGCCATGCAACAGTTGCACGAAAATCATCAGCATTGCCGATTCGCCCCCCCAGCCCATCAAGACAAAACGCACAACGGCCGCCACAAAACAGACAAGCAAGATGGAACGCAAGGAAAAACGTCGCGCCAGGCTGGCCATCGCCATGAAGACAACGATTTCGGCCACGACCCCCAAAGACCACAGCAAGCCGATTTCGGTCTTGGCATAGCCATGCGCATCCAGGTGGATCGAATAGAAAATGTAGAAGGCCCCGTGCGCTGCGGACATGGCAAAACAGGCAGCCATCAACGCCCTCACCTTCCCCTGGCGCAGAATGTTGCCGATGGGCTCCTCCGCACGATCAGGCACCTGCGGCGTCGCCTCCGGCAGCATCAGGGCATTGAGCAGAATGCCCAGCAAAATCGACCAACACGCCCACAAAACGCTGTAGGGGGATGTGGCGTCGATCAAGGCCCCAGTTGCCATTACGGCGAGGATGAAACCAATCGACCCCCAAAGCCGGATTCGGCTGTAGCGACCGCGCTCTTCACGCAAATGGTCGAAGGTCAGCGTTTCCACCAAGGGCAGCGCCGCGCTCCAGAAAAAGGCGAGCACCGCCATCGCCAGCAACATGCCCGGCAGACGATTCAGCCAGAAGAATGCCGTGAACCCGGCCAATCCAATACCGCCGGCCAGGCGAATGATGGCCACCCGCCAGCCAAATCGGTCGGTCAGCCAGCCCCAGAGGTTGGGCCCCACCAGGCGCATCAACTGCATCTGGGACATCAAGAGACCGATATCCCAGGCGGAGAAGGTCAGTGACTGGAGATAGAGCCCGAAATAGGGCGAGAAGGCGCCAATGAAGGCGAAATAGAAAAAGTAGTAGCCCGACAGGCGCCAATAGGGCAAAGGTTGCATCCGGCCATTTTACCGGACGCCCCCGAACCAGGCAGGCTTTACCTGGCGGCCTGCTGCCCGGCCCGATAAGCCAGCAGCATATGATACAGCTCGTCCTTCAGCTTGACGCGCTGCTTCTTCATGTCCTCGATGGTGAAATCAGCCACCGGCATGTCATGCTCTTCCAGATCCTCCACCTTGCCGGTAAGGCGGTTATAGCTTGCATACAGCTTCGCAAAAAGGGCGTTTCCGGCCTTCAGCGTGTCAATGGCATCCTTGAAATCCGGAAACTCCTGATCAAGGTCGTGGTGTTCGATCTGCATGATGCTCTCCCTGATGCAAATTCCGCCAAAATGGCAGAACGAAGAAATATTCTACGCAATTTTCCCGGGGATGCGCGGCGTCGAACACACCACATCACCGCACTGGGCCCGATGACGCAGCGCATGATCCATCAGAACCAGCGCCAGCATGGCTTCCGCTATCGGCGTTGCGCGAATGCCGACACACGGATCATGCCTGCCCTGCGTCGCGACGCTGATCGGATTGCCCTGGCAATCGATTGAACGCCTGGGCTGGGCGATGGAGGAAGTAGGCTTGATCGCCATATTCACGATGATCTCCTGCCCCGTTGAAATCCCGCCCAGAATGCCACCCGCGTGGTTGCTGACAAAACCCTGCGGCGTCATTTCATCGCCATGCTCACTCCCCCGCTGGGCCACAGAGGCAAACCCGGCACCGATCTCGACCCCTTTGACGGCATTGATACCCATCATCGCATACGCAATCTCGGCATCGAGACGGTCATACACCGGCTCGCCCCAGCCCGGGGGCACTCCCGTCGCACGCACGGTAATCCTCGCCCCGACGGAATCCAGCGACTTGCGCAGGTCATCCATGTAGCTTTCGAGCTGCGGCACCATGGCGGCATTCGGTGCAAAGAAGGCATTGCCATCGATATCTTCAGCCGTCACGAAGGGAATCTCGATCGGCCCCAAGGCACTCATCCAGCCCCGAATCCTGACCCCGTGGTGCTCCAGCAACCACTTCCGGGCTATCGCGCCGGCAGCAACGCGCACAGCGGTTTCTCGCGCGGACGAACGGCCACCGCCACGGTAATCACGAAAACCGTACTTTTGAGTATAAGTGTAGTCGGCATGCCCGGGACGAAAGGTTTCGGCAATATTGCCGTAATCCTTGCTCCGCTGGTCCTGATTACGAATCAGCAAGGCAATCGGCGTTCCCGTCGTTTTGCCTTCGAAAACCCCCGAGAGAATTTCCACAGTATCCGGTTCTCGCCGCTGCGTGACATGGCGCGACGTTCCAGGCTTGCGCCGGTCCAAATCAGCCTGAATGTCGGCTTCACTCAGGGCCAACCCGGGCGGACAGCCATCAACGACACAGCCGATCGCCGGACCATGCGACTCGCCAAAGGAGGTTACAGTGAATAGGGTGCCAAAAGTGTTGCCAGACATGGAAAAACGCCCGTAGGAAATGGACTGCGGAGTTTAGCACGCCACGGCACAGCGCATTTTTCCTGCGCGCGAGCGAAATACGGGATCACCCCTGCCACGCCTAGCGTCAGGCGGACGGCGCTTCGCTCGGCCAGTTCTTGATGTAGCTCTTCAGCATCCGGTTCTCGAAACTCTGCTCTTCGAGGACCGCCTTGGCCACGTCCAGGAAGGAGATAACCCCCATCAACACCTCGCCATCGAGTACAGGCAGATAGCGCGAATGGCTTTCGATCATCAAGCCACGGAGTTCATTCACATCCATATCCGGATAAGCGGTGACCGGATTCCTGACCATGACATCACCGACGGTCAGTTCAGCCGGAGTCGCCCCATGTTTCCGCAGTGCCTGCAACACTTCACGGAAGGTCAGCATGCCGACCATTTTGCCTTCATCCATGACGACCAGCGAACCGGCATCAAGATCGGCCATCGAATCGATAGCGACCGACAAGGGCTTTTGTGGCGTCACGGTAAACAGTGCACTGCCCTTGACCCGAAGGATTTCTCTGACCTGCATAGCACACTCCCCTGCGCATGAGTTAGCGATGCGGACGATCTTAGTGCATCCCCTTCGATCGGAAAAGCATGAAGGTGCGCGGTGGCGCATCACGGACGGGCGGCACATCAAAAACACTATCGCCGTATTTAATAAATTTAATCAATTTTCCAGTTGCATAACGTCATAGGCATATATATACTTCGCCATATTACCTAAGTCATAGCGTTATACGCGACATGGGTAACTCTAATACATCAGCCTATGGAGAATGAGTATGAGCACGGTCAAAACCATCGAAAAAATCGACGCCCGCGAGATCCGTCGCAAACTGGGCATGAACCAGCAGCAATTCTGGTCCACCCTGGGTGTCACGCAAAGCGGCGGCTCCCGCTATGAAAGCGGACGCAACATGCCCAAGCCGGTGCGCGAACTGCTGCGCCTGGTACATGTCGAACAGATCGACATCAAGAACATCAAGCGTGAAGACTGGGAAGTGATCGAATACCTGAAAAGCCAGGAACCGGAACTGTTCAAGTCGCTAAAGAAATCGGCCCGCAGCCACGCCAAGAAGGCCGCCTGATTCAACGCGAACCGGCATGCCGTTCAACGGGCATCAGGGTGAGACAATCACCCGGATGCCCGTTTCCTCTTCAATCTGGCCAGCAAACGCCATCAATTCATCTGCCGTCACGGCACTCAACCGGGAGGCCGCCTCTTGCTTCGAAGCACGAGCCAGACCATAGAGATGCACGCCAGCCAACCCATCATTCACTTTGCGCAATAACGCACAATAAGCCTGCCGTGACGCTTCCGACGGTGCCCGACCATCGATCCTGAACCAGCAAGTTTGCACCCAGGTCGGCGCAATTTTTGCTGAAATTTCCAGATTTTTCAAAACACGTTCTTGATTGCCCGGCACGCCATTCACCTCGTGCATGTCGGCCTCAATCGCTCGGTCAATCTTGAACCAGACCTCTCCCCCCAGCTCGGCGAGTCGCCTCACCCCCTGCTGGACGGCAGTGCGATGAAACAAACTACCGTTCGTTATGAGACGTATCGGTATTTTTCCTTTCAGACCCAAACGCTCAATGACCCTGCCCACGCAGGCAACGGCCTCGGAAAATTCGGGGGCGCTAGTCGGCTCACCATTTCCCGAAAAAGCGACATCGACCAATTGCCGTGCCTCCACGGGCACATGGCAAACCATGAAATCGCCGTGCAGCAGTTGGTCGAGAAAGCCATGCAATTCGTGCTCAAGTCGCAGCAGGTCAATCGGTGGCGGACCACCGCGTGTCAGGTTTTCAACCTGGCAATATACACAAGCCCAATTGCACGCGTTGTTAGGATTCAGATTGATTCCCACCGATACCCCGCCCGCGCGCCGGGAAATGACGGGGTAAACATAGCGTAAGCCGGCACTGTCGCGGCGATGATCATCTGTGGTCAGCATGCCGCATTGTATAATCCGCAACCGTCCTGTCGAGCAATAGATCATGTTGATAACCCGCCGCCTCGAGTTCGATGCCGGCCACCGCATTCCGGACCACAAAAGCCAGTGCCGTCATCTGCACGGACATCGCTACGCGATCGAAATCACCCTGTCAGGCAACATCATTGACAAGGCTGGCGATGCCGCCAACGGCATGGTGATGGACTTCTCCCAGGTCAAGGATCTCGCGAAGCAACATCTGGTCGATGAATGGGATCACGCCTTCCTCGCCTATGCCGGTGATCAACCCATCGTTGACTTTCTTTCCAGCCTGCCCGGACACAAGACGGTCATCCTCGATCGTGTTCCGACCGCAGAAAATCTGGCGCGACTGGCCTTCGAACGCCTGGACGCTGTCTATCGGGATATCTACGGCAACCAGCTGCGACTGGAACAAGTTCGGTTGTACGAAACCCCGAATTGCTGGGCCGATGCCTTGCGCTCTTCCCGTGATTGAACTGGACGCGCCAAAACCTCTATACTGAGGGCATATCAAGTTCCCGTCGCCACGCATACCGGCAACTGAACCAACGTTAAATCACAACGCCGCTTCGCGGCATTCAGGATAGTCCCCTCGGCTCACGATGAGCACGAAAACGGCACTTCCCGCAAAAACTGCGCTGGTCTTGACCGGAGGGGGGGCTCGTGCGGCTTATCAGGTCGGGGTACTGTTGGCGATTGCCAAATTATCCACGAACCGGAAGCGGAATCCGTTTCCGATACTGTGCGGCACATCGGCAGGCGCCATCAACGTCACCAGCATCGCCTGTCTCGCCGACAATTTCAGCAAAGCCATATCGGTACTCGCCAATTTCTGGCGAAACATGCATGCAAGCCATATTTATCGGGCCGATCCACTGGCCATTGGCTACTCGGCGATCCATTGGCTATCTGCCCTGAGTCTTGGATGGCTGTTTCACCGCCCGCCGCGTTCGTTACTCGACAACGCCCCTCTGCGCCAACTGCTCAGCCAACATCTCGATTTGAAAGGCATTGAGCGCTCTATCGCCAAAGGCGCTCTGCACGCCGTCAGCGTCTCGGCATCGGGCTATGAGTCGGGTGACAACATCAATTTTTTTCAGGGTCACCCCAGTGCCCAACCCTGGAAGCGCGTTCAACGCATCGGTATACGCGCTGAAATCGGCGTAGACCACCTTCTGGCATCCAGCGCCATCCCGTTCATCTTTCCCGCAACCAAAATTCATCGCGAGTATTTCGGTGATGGCTCCATGCGCCAACTGGCCCCTTTGTCACCGGCTATCCATCTGGGGGCGGAACGTGTACTGATCGTGGGAGCAGGAAGGAAAAACGAACACCAGGAACGCCGGCGCGTTGACGATCATCCCTCCCTGGCCCAAATAGCCGGTCACGCCTTATCGACCATCTTCCTGGACAGTCTGGCTGTTGACATCGAGCGCATGCAGCGCATCAATCGTACGCTGGGTATCATCCCGCCCGAGATTCTTGCTGCCAGCGACCTGCCACTCCGCCCGATTCGCTCGCTCATCATTTCCCCGTCCGAGCGCCTTGAACGCATTGCCGTTGAACACGCCACCGCCTTGCCGTGGGCCATGAAATGGATGCTGGGAGGCATTGGCGGCATGAACCGCCGTAACGGCACCCTGACCAGTTACCTTTTGTTTGAAAAACCCTACACCAACGCGCTGATTGATCTAGGTTACGCCGACACACTCAGTCGTTCAGTTGAGGTCGGAGATTTCCTGAATCTTTAGCGTGAGTTCCCTCTAACAGGCCGTTGAAAAACCCTGCCCAAGCGGGCGAGGGGATAGAATTTGATCATAGCCAACCCTAACAGGCCGTTGAAAAACCTATGTTCAACCTCCCCAACCCATTCCTGAACGGTCGTTTTTCGGTGTCATCGCCTCAATACGACCCTGTTCAGTCCTGGTTGAGGGCCAATTTGGCCGG